>JBBRQH010000005.1:0-118718 GCA_038226705.1 Chthoniobacterales bacterium
CAGGCCGATGCGTTCACGACGGACGACATCATCCTGTTGGGCTGGAAGGCGACTGCGCCGGACAAGTTCGAGCTCGTGGGCGGACTCTTCACGACGGAGCCGTATGGGATCGGCGTGAAGAAGGGCAAGCCAGACCTGCTGACGGCGGTGAACAAGGAACTGGCGGCGATGAAGGCAGACGGGCGTTGGAAGGCGCTTTACGAAAAGCACCTCAAGCTCGGCGCAACCACCGCCACCCCGGCACCGCCCAAATAGGTGTTTCCCCAGTGCGCGCGCGAAATCGACCTCCTCGAGTGACGACGTTTTCCACGAAGCAGTCTTTCGCGCGCTGCGCCCTTCGATCTTCGGTGGCCAGACGTTGAACCGCCTAGCCCCCAAAATTCACTCGTCAGCTCTTCTTTTTTTGCGCCCATGCACGTCTTCTTTCTTGCTGACGCCGACTACTTTGGAAAGGGCATCATCGACAATTTCGGGTTTTTCGTGGGCGGATTGTTGATGACGATCAACATCTCGTTTTGGGCTGCCTTGATTTCCTTTGTGGTGGGTCTGGTGGTTGCGCTTTTGCGCGTCACGCCAAGTGGCGGCTTAAAGATTGTCGCGATTGCCTTCACGGAGTTTTTCCGGAACACTCCGCTTCTCGTACAGGTGATGGTTTTTTACTTTGGACTTCCGAAGGTGGGTATCCGCCTCAAGTTTGAAATCTTCGGCTTATCCGTGAGCGATTCCTTCGCTGCTGGCACCCTGGCGCTCGGCTTATATACAGGTGCGTATGTGGCGGAAGCCATCCGCGCCGGTCTGCTCTCTGTTGCCAAGGGCCAGGGGGAAGCCGCTCGTTCGCTCGGGCTGTCTTTGCTCCAGACACTTCGGTTCGTCGTTGTGCCGCAGGCGGTCCGGTTGGTGTTGCCACCTTTGGGCAATCTTTACAGCGCGATGCTGAAGAACTCGGCCATCCTCTGCTACGTTGGGGTCGCGGAACTTATGTATCAATGTGAGTTCGTAAACTCGCGCACGTTCCGGACCTTCGAGGTCTTCACGGCTGTCGTGGTTTTCTACCTCGTACTCACGCTGCCAATGGGCTGGTTTGTGCATGTGCTTGAGCACAAGTTCAATCCACTTCGTGCCAAAACCCTGCGTCTGCGTGGCGCCCGGGTCTGACCTTCACCACGCGTCCATGTCTTCTCCCTCCGCTGCCATCGTCCTCCGACCTGCGAAGCGTCCGCCACCCTTCTTTACGGTCACGAGCGTTTTCAACGCCATTGGCTGGATCGTCTTGGGCCTGATGCTTTGGCTTCTGGTCATTCCCGCGATCCGCTTTGGCTATTGGAAAGATTTCAGCATCGCAACGACTTGGGAGTTCATTTGGGAAGGATTGCGCATCACGCTTTACGTGGGCGTTTTTTCCGTCGTGATCAGTACGATCGTCGGCTTTATCCTCGCACTCGGGCGGCTCGCGAATAACAAGGTCGTGGCGTGGATGAGCGCCGGCTACATCGAGTTGATGCGGGCTCTGCCCTCGTATCTGATCATCTTCTACGTCTTCATCGTGTTTCCAAAGATTGGCATTTCCATGGACAAGCCTTGGATGGCAAAAATAGGTCTCACGATCTACACGTGTTCCGCCATTGTCGGGCTCACGTTCTACACGAGCGCGGTTATGGCGGAAATCTTTCGGGCGGGCATCCTTTCGGTGGAAAAAGGCCAGTTCGAAGCTGCCTATGCCCTCGGTCTCAAACCCCGCCATACCGTCGTTCATATCGTGCTGCCGCAAGCGCTCCGCCGCATGGTTCCGGCCATCGTGAGCCAGTTGATCACACTCACAAAGGATACCTCGCTCGCCTCGGTCATCGGCGTGCAGGAACTCACCCGACAGGGGAAGACTCTTTACGAATTCTACAGCGGTGAGCCCGGCCACCCGCCCGTCATTCTCGAGATGCTCTTCGCGGTCGCCCTTATCTACTTCATCATCTGTTACACCCTTTCGATCATCAGCAGCAAGCTTGAGATCAAGGCGCATACGTGAGCGTCACGACGGATCCTCTACTTTCCGCCAAACAGCTTCCGCAGCGAACGCATCGCCCGCTGATCGAACCGATCCCCGGGCGTTTGAGCAGGGCGCGGCGATATTTCCGCGTCTGGCGGCGCGTTGGGGTCCACCCGGATGGCTGGACGGACGAGCATTCCGCCTTCCATGTGGGTTCCGCACACTTCCTTTGGAATCAGGCTCTCGGGCAACTCGACGAGGTACGCTCTTCCCGCCGCTTCGCAGCCGGGACCGGCCAGCCGATTGCTGTCGGCGCAAACCCGGACTTTCCGCTGCGCTTCGGGCGCCTTGAATGCGACCGCGGGATAACGTTGTGGCGAGGCTTTGGCCATCACTTGCGTCCAGATGGGCAGGGCCAGCGCACTCCCATAACCCTTCCGCATGATCGTGTCCGGGCGGTCCAAACCCACCCACACCCCGCAAGTCAGGCTCGAGGTGTAGCCCACGAACCAGGCATCCTTGAAATCGTTCGTCGTGCCCGTTTTCCCCCCGGCCGGAAGCTTGAAACTGAGTTCACCCCGCGCCCGCGCGGCGGTTCCGCTCCCGGTGAGCACCTTCTCGAGGGTCACACTGGTCAGCCAGGCCGCCGCGGGCGTGAACATTTCCCGCTCCAGGTGCGCGGCTTTGTAGACCGTCGCACCCTCGGCATCGTCGACGCGTTCGATCAGATAAGCCTGCCGGCGAACGCCGGCATTGGGAAACGCCGTATACGCGGCGGTGAGATCCTTGAGGGTCGTCTCGAAGGCGCCCAGATACATTGTCGGTGAGTTCGGCAGCTCCCGCGCCAGGCCGCCCGCCGTGGCGATCTTCATGACTTCCGGCAGGCTGACCATTTCGCCAACTCGGGCCGACATCGTGTTCCGCGATCGAATCAGTCCATCCGCGACGGGCAGCATGCCGCCGTAACGATCGTCGCTGTTGCCGGGCGTCCAGTTGGTCGGCGCGCCGTTCACATCGTGCATTTCGCCGGGTTCGATGGCCGCGTCGCTGACGAGAAAGCCCGGCAGCATCCCGCGCTGAAACGCGGCCGCAAAAATGAAGGGCTTGAACGAGGAGCCGACCTGCCGCTTGGCGAGGATCACGCGGTTGTATTTGCTCTGGGCAAAATCGCGCCCGCCGACTAGCGCGCGGATGGCGCCCGTGCGGTTCTCGATGATGACGAGCGCACCCTGGAGATATTCCGTGGGTGCTTCCGTGCCGTCCTCCTCCGGGGCCCACTGCGCCTTGCGCGGGTGTTCCCATCCGGGCTGCGATTCAATTCTTGTGAGCGTCTCGTCGAGCACCTTCGTCGCCAATGCCTGCAACTCCGGATCGAGGGTGGAATAAATCTGCAGGCCGCCATCTTCCTGCTGTTGCTGCTCAAGGATCGTGTCGAGGTCGCGCTTGATCGCGTCCATCGCGTAGTTGTCCTGATACAACTTGACCTTCGGCTTGCCGGTCGTGGCGACCTCTTCGCCCTTGGCCACATCCGCTTCGAGCTGGGTGATTTTCCCCAGGGTCACCATCCGTCCGAGCACGACATCGCGTTCCCCGGCGGCGCCCTTGGGGTTGCGGAGCGGAGAAAAACGATTCGGGCTCCGGATCAAGCCGGCCATGAGCGCGGACTCGGAGAGATTCAACTCCTTCGCGTGCTTGCCGAAGTAAGCGAGCGAGGCAGACTCCACGCCGAGCAGGCCGGTGCCGTAGTAGATCCGGTTGATGTAGTGCTCGAGAATCTGGTCCTTCGAATACCGGCGTTCCATGCGGAGCGCGATGCAGGCTTCGAGCAGTTTCCGGTCGAGGGTCTGGCCGCCCAGCGGCAGGCTGTTGCGGGCGAGCTGCTGGGTGAGGGTGCTGGCTCCTTCTTTCCTCGAGGAGGTGAAGCGGCGGACGACCGCGCGGACGATCCCAATGGGGTCCACCCCAAAATGGGAGAAAAAGCGCGAATCCTCCCGTGCGATCAGGGCGTCGACGAACCTGGGGGAGACCTCCTTGAGCGGGACTACGATCCGGTTCTCGCCATAGAGGCGCGAGTAGGGCTTGCCATCCATGTCATGGACCGTGGCCCGTTGGGCCATCGTCCCGATGTCATCGATGCTGTACTTCAGCGAGCGCACGAAATAGAGCGCAAAGATCGCGAGGGGCACCCCCACGAAAAGCAGCAGTGCGAGGCGGACGAGCCGCGTCCAGAATCGGCGGGTGGGTTTGGGCCGAGGGCCAACGGTGGAAGTCTTCACTAAGCGAGGCGAGGTTAGCGTGAATCGCCCGCCACGCCAGCAATCGCAGCGTGTCACGAAAACTGCTTTGGTCTTGTGTTGTCGCAGGCTCCTGCTTGGTTCCGAGGTCCGACGCCCTGATCCAAGTCCCTCCCTCCCATGGCCCGCGCCACGAATCTAACCATGTGCTCCTTCTGCGGCAAAAGCCACGCAGAGGTGCGCAAACTCGTCGCCGGGCCGGGCGTGTACATTTGCGATAGCTGCATCACCGTTTGCAAAAACATCCTCGATAAGGAGCTCAACGAGGAGACCCGCCGAAGCGCGCCTCAACCCGTGCTGCGGGTCCCGAAACCGGCGCAAATCAAGGGGGAGCTCGACCGCTACGTCATTGGCCAGAACACCGCCAAGAAGGTTCTCTCCGTCGCGGTACATAATCATTACAAGCGGATCAGTTTGTTCGAGGCGAACGCGGCCAAGGCGACGCTGCCGCTCGATCCCCTCGCCGAGGTCGAAATCGAGAAGAGTAACATCCTGCTCCTGGGTCCGACCGGCTCGGGCAAGACGCTGCTCGCCCGCACGCTGGCCCGGATTTTGGATGTGCCATTTTCCATTGCCGATGCCACGACGCTGACGGAGGCGGGCTATGTGGGCGAGGACGTGGAGAACATCATTCTCCGCCTGCTCCAGAGTGCGGACTACGACGTGAAACGGGCCGAGATCGGCATCATCTACATCGACGAGATCGATAAGATCGGCCGCAAGACCGAAAACGTCAGCATCACGCGCGACGTCAGCGGGGAGGGTGTGCAACAGGCGTTGCTCAAGATCTTGGAAGGCAGCGTCTGCAACGTTCCTCCGCAGGGCGGTCGCAAGCACCCACAGCAGGAGTACATCCAGGTCAACACCCAAAATATTCTCTTCATCTGCGGCGGCGCGTTTGTCGGCCTCGATAAGATTATTTCGCGGCGCCGGGGTCAGAAGACGCTGGGCTTCAGTGCCCCGGATCCCGCGTCCCAAGAAGGCGCAAACGCGAACGCGGAGTTCACGGTGGAACCGGAGGATTTGCTGGCCTTCGGCATGATTCCCGAGTTCATCGGCCGGCTCCCGGTAGCGGCGTCGCTCCTGCCGCTGACCGAAGACGAGCTCGTGCAGATCCTCACCGAGCCGAAGAACGCCATGGTGAAGCAGTACGCAAAGCTCTTCGCGATGGAAGGCGTGGGCTTGAACATCACCCGGGAAGGCATTCGCGCGCTCGCTCAACAGGCGCTCGCCAAGGGGACCGGTGCCCGCGCGCTGCGCAGCCTGCTGGAGCGGCTCATGCTCGATGTGATGTACGAGATTCCCAGCCGCGGGGATGTCGAGAGCGTCACGATCAATCGCTCCGCCGTCCTCGGAAAATCATCGCCCATGCTCCGAAAGAAGCAGGATGCGGATGCGGCGTAGCAGGCGGACTTCACGTCAGAAGAGCATCCCTTGCTCCGGTTCCTGCACCCGCCTGCTCGCGGGTAGAAATTCGACAAATTTCTCGGCCGCGTCGCTCAGCTTGGCCAGGTAGTATTCGAGGTTTTCATCGGGCCGCTCGGCGCGCCATTCGCTCAATAGCTTGGCGGCCTGGTAGGACGAGACGTTCTTCTTGGTCCCGGTGATGTAGTATCGAATCTGGTCGCCCGGCTGGTAGGAGCGGCCGCTTTTGAGCGCGAGCTCGTACGCCGCGGAGCGATTGCGCGCTCCGCCGCCGATTTTCTTTTGATACTGGGAAAGGGAGTCCTGCAGCGTGTCGGTCTTGGCGAGATCCTCGATAGGCATCCGCCGTTCGCGAATCGCCCGTTCCATTTCGTCGTGCAATTCAGCGATCTCCCCGGTCCGCTCCTCCAGCAACAGGCGAATCAACCGCTCGGTGTAGTCGCGCTGGAAGCGTTCGAGTCCGCGGGATTTTAGGGCCCCACCCGTCAGGAGAAGCCCGCCATCCTCCTTCAGCAGCGCGTAGTTCTTCGCTTTGTAGCTGAACATCGCCCGGTAACGCGCATCGAATTCGACCTCGATGCCGTCCGGCAATTCCGCCTGCAATCCGGAGTCGAGTTCCGCCTCGGTCGCGCCGGCGGGCGGGACAAAATATATGCCGTCCGTATCGATCTCGATCACCTGCGCGCCGCGCTCACGCAGCCATTCGACCATCTTTGTCAGTAGTTCGCGCCCCTTCGCGGTCACGGCCGAGGCAGCGTCGAAGTCCGCGAAATGCCCCTGCGAGAAACCGAGATACCCGTAGAAGCTGTTGATCAGGATTTTGAACGTGTTCTGCAGCGCCGAGAACGTGTTGTGCTCGCGCCGGCGCACCGGGTCCCCGGAGCTCTCCCGCATCTTCGTCTTCGCCTCGAGTCGAAACGTGCGCAGATCGGAGAGGAGCCCGCGAAAGATTCCCAGCGCGTCGGAGACCGGGAAGTAACCAAACCGAAGCATTACACTCGGGTAGAGCGAGGCGACGTCGCAATGCCACACGTTCCGGGCCACGCCGGAGAAAAAGATGTCCGTGTAACCGCCATCGAATCCACGCGCTTCCGGATAGTCGGGGATCGCGTGTCCTCGGCGCAGATACTCGCGCAGGAAAAGCGCATCGATCTTCGTCGCATTTCCGCGCACCACCACGTCCTGAAAGTTGTAGGGGAAAATCTGCGCCTGGGTGAAATAACTCCGCGCGAGCAAATCGCTGAGCGCGCGCGTCTCGCGCACATCCTCGAGCGCATAGGCCCGGAATTTCTCCGGCTCCTGTTGCCACGCTTCCTGGATGGCGCGTCCTCCGAGATAGGTGCGCGCGTCCGCGTCGCCCGCACCGCCAGCGATCCCGAAATGGCGCGCCACTTCCTTCAAGCCGAAGCCTTCCAGTTCCCGCGTCCCCACGTCGTAGAACTGCGCGAGGAGATACGTGTCGATCACGTGCCGGCCCGCAATCTCGCATTTGGGATATGCGATGGTGCGCTCGGCGATTTGCACGCGGGAGGCCCGCGAACCCGGCGTGGTCCCATCCCGGCCCCAGGCCAGCTTGACCTTATGGCGCTTGGCGCGAGCGAGGATATAAGGCAGGTCAAACTTGAAGAGGTTGTGCCCTTCGATCACATCGGGATCGCGGGCGGCGATTAGCTCGCCGAGCCGCTCCAGGGCCGTTTTTTCGCTTGGAAGCGGGTCCGCGGGATCGACCAGAATCAACTCTTCCCAGCCGCTGGAATCGCTCACCGCGATGCCCATCATGCAGTCGCTTTCCCGCTCCGCATGCGGGAACTCGTAGTCGTCCGCGCAGAAGGTCTCGATATCGATTTGCATCCGGCGCAAATCCTCGAAGACCATGCCCTTGAAGAGGGTTCGCCCAGTGGCGGCGAGGTATTGCTGGACGGCATCGGTCCAGGCGAAATGCGGCACCGTGTCCCGCTTGAGTTGCGCGCGCAGATTCTGGAAGTGCCGCCAGCCCTTGCAACGTGCGAGAAAATTGAAAAAGGCCTCCCCCGCCAGCGGCACGAGTTCCGCGCTCGTTTCGATGGCTTGCGGCAGCCACAAGTAGGGCGTGAACTCTTCCCGTTCGGCCGTGCGAGTGCCATCGCCCAGACGGCGGTAAACCGTTACTTCCGCGTCGCCCGTCGGCTCGACGGCGATAATGCCGGAAAGAGGGTCGGAGCCGAAGAGAACGGCGTTTGCCGCGAAATGCATGGACTACTCTGGCGCGATTGCCCGCGGCGGAAAGCCGCGCGTTTTCGGACTGGCGTGAGGGGCGCGGGTATCGTTTTGTACCGGCACGTATGTCCGCAGCTGCGAACAAGACCCGTCCCCTGCTCGCCCCCTGGCCGCCGCCGGCGACGAACGTCCTGGTCGCCCTCGGTGCGGCGGCGCTCGCGTGGCAATGGACGCTGTTCCTGCTCACGGAGTCGGACTTTCTGCGCACGTTCATCGTTCCGGCGAGTGCGTGGAAGACGATTCTAACCGGGCTCGGTGACTCGGAATCCGTCCGCATCTTCGGCGCCTGGTCCCTGGAAGGCCTGCGCGCGGGCTATTGGTGGCAGCCCATCAGCCATCTCTTCGTGCACGACGGGATCCTGCCCGCCGTCTTCAGCTTCGCGTTCCTTTATGCGGCCGGAAAGTCGATCGAACCCATCATCGGACGCCGGCACCTGGCCGGGATGTTTCTCGCTGGCGCTTGGGCGGGCGGACTCTTTCAGCTTCTGGCCGAGCCCCATGCCCGGCTGCTCGGGGCGTCTTCGGCGACGTATGCCGTGCTCTTCGCGGCCCTGACGATCCGGGGCGCCCATGATCTCCGCAGCATCGCGCCGCTCGCCTGGCTGCCCGTGCCGTTTCGCGCGCGCCATCTCGCGGCGGGAATCGTCGGGACACTGATCGTTTCCTTCCTGGTCGAAAACAGCGCGGCGGTTTCGCCCAACATGCTTTACACGGGTTCGCTGGCGCATCTCATCGCCTGCCTGGCCGGCTGGACCTATGCGCGGGCGCTCGGCTTCGCGCGCCGGCCCGATTTCCCCGCCTGGCCTTCGCCAGCCTCGCCTCCGGTCCGTCCGGCCAGCCCGCCGGTGGCGATACCGGAGGAGGAGGAAGAGCCCGATCCGCACGCCTTCATCCGGGACTCGATCGATCCGATCCTCGAAAAGATTCGCGCCAGCGGAATGGATAGTCTCACACCGGACGAGCGGCGGCGGCTGGAACGCGCCAGCGCCATGCTCAAGTGAACGACGTCTGCGCTGCGGCGACTGCGCAGTCGCCCG
Source organism: Chthoniobacterales bacterium (assembly GCA_038226705.1). Lineage (GTDB taxonomy): Bacteria > Verrucomicrobiota > Verrucomicrobiia > Chthoniobacterales > SZAS-18 > SZAS-18. The sequence goes on from JBBRQH010000005.1 coordinate 8,994, forward strand.
ATCCGGAGCGGGCCGAGGCTGCGCTCGAAAGTTCGGCGGCGGCGTGGCGGAACTCCGGACGTGTGCCGGCGGAATTTGACGCGTTGTTGGAATGCTTTCCGCTCGGGGCCGGGGCGCTGGCCCATTTGCTCGCGGTGTCGCCGATCTCGGTCGAAAAACTGCGGAATGAGCCCGAGTTGATGGAATGGCTCGCCCGCCCCGAGATTTCCGCCTCGGACCGCGGACCGCGCCGGATGCGCACGGAGCTCGCCGCCCTGCGCGGTGCCGAGCCCGTCTTCGATTCCCGGCTCGTGGCGCTGCGCCGTCTGCATCGGCGTGAGTTGCTGCGGATCGCCCTCCGGGAGGTGGCGGGCGCAGCCACCCTCACCCAGACCACAGCGGAGTTAAGCGCGCTGGCGGATGTCATGCTGCAGGAAGCGCTGGCGGGCTGGCAGGCCGATTGCGCCAAACGGTGGGGAGGCGCCCCCGCCACCGGCTTCGCAATTCTCGGGCTCGGCAAGCTGGGCGGACGCGACCTGAATTTCTCCTCCGATGTCGACCTGATGTTCCTCTACGGCGAGGACGCGCAGTACCGGCCGAATTTCACGAACCTGGAGTACTTCGCGCGCCTGGGGGAAAAGCTGACCTCGAGCTTTGCGAGGAAGGACTCGGCCGGATCGCTCTTCCGCCTGGATCTGCGCCTGCGTCCAGAAGGGAAGGAAGGTCCACTCGTCACCTCGCTGGCGGCCGCGGAGAATTACTATGCGGGGCACGGCGAAACCTGGGAGCGGCTCATGCTCGGGAAAGTGCGGCACGTGGCGGGGGATGCAGAGACTACGTACGAATTCACGCAGCGGCTCCAGCCGTTCGTCTACCCGCGCTCGCTCGCGCCCGACACGCTGCTGGAGATCGGCGAATTGAAGGCGCGCATCGAGCGCGAGCACAGGTGCGCGGAAATCGCGTCGCCCGGTGGGAATGTAAAGCTCGGCCCCGGCGGGATTCGCGAAGTCGAATTTGTCGCCGGCGCCTTGCAGCTTCTCCACGGTTCGCACCAGGCCTTCCTGCAGGAGGCGAATACGCCCAAGGTGCTGGCGGCGCTCGCGCGTCTCGACTTTCTGCCCGCGGAGCAATTCCTCGCGCTGGCCGAAGCCTATTCCTTCCTCCGCTCCGTCGAGCACCGCCTGCAAATCGAAGATGAGGCGCAAACGCACTCGCTCCCCACGGACGCGGCCGACCTGGAGCGGCTCGCGCGCAGCCTGAGTTTTCCGGACACGGAAGCGCTCTTCAACGCGCTGCGGACTCACACGAATGCCGTGCGCAGCGTCTTCCGCGAGCTCGTCGACTCGGGCGAAGCCAGCAAGGGCGCGACCTGTCCATTCCCGCTCTTTCGCGATCCCGCCGGTGCGCAGAAACAACTCGCGCGCATTGCCGAGCCGCCGGCGGGCGTGCACGCCGCGCGCCGCACGCGGCGCCTTTTCTCGCGTCTCGAGCCGCTCCTCATCGAGCAGCTCGCCCGCGGGGCCGACCCAGATGCCGCCTTGGTCCGCTTCGCGCGTTTTGTGGAAGCTTACGGCATCCGCGGCCTGCTGCTGGAGATGCTCATCATGCATCCGCGGCTGCTCGAGCTGCTGGTCCGGATCTTCGACGCCAGCGAGTACTTTGCCTCGATCCTGATTCGGCGCCCTTCCTGGCTGGAGGAACTCGTGGACGACGGCGCCCTTTCGGCCGCGCTCGACGCCCCGGCCCAGCTCCAGATCCTGCGTTCGCATGCCAATGACCTGACGCGTCTGCGGCAACAGCAGCAAGGGGCGCTCCTGCGCATTGTCATGCGCGATGTTCTCGGCCTGGCCGGGGCCGACCCGCCTTTTGCCGAGATTAGCCAGCTCGCCGAGGCCTCAGTCCTGCGGGCGCTCGAGATCCTCGGGCTGGGTGAACGCGTGACGATTCTTGGTCTCGGCAAACTCGGCGGCGCGGAATTGAGCTACGGCGCGGATCTGGACGTGGTGCTGCTCGGCGATGACACGCAGGCGGCCGAGCTGCTCACGCGTTCGCTCGCTCGTACGGCGGTCGGCGGCGCGCTCTTTCCGCTCGACGCGCGGCTTCGTCCGGAAGGAGCGAACGGTCCGCTGGTTTGCTCCTTTGCGCAGTATGCGAGTTACTTTCGGGGCGGGCGCGCGCAGCATTGGGAGCGGCAGGCGTTGACCAAAGCGCGAGTGATTGCGGGTGCACGGCGTGAAGAAGCTTCGGTCCTGCTGGACACACTTTGGCGCGAAGGCGCCGGCCACGGCGAATCCCGGCGCGAGATCCGCGCGATGCTGGCGCGCGTCATTCGCGAGCGCAGCGACAGCGACGTCGCCGGCCCACACTTCAAGACGGGCCCCGGTGGATTGATGGCCATCGAGTTCGCGGTGCAGGCCCTGCAGATGACGCATACCTTCGCAGAACCCAACACGCGGCAGGCCATCAAGGGAATCATCGAACGAGGTTTCCTCGATGAGAGCGAGGGCAGCGGACTGGCCATGGCCTACACCTTCCTGCGGCGAATTGAGTCCTCCTTGCGGCGGGAAGAAAACAAGTCGGTCTCCACGCTGCCCGCGGCGGAGGAAGATCGAGCGCGCCTCGGACGCAGGTTGGATTTCGATTCGCCCGCGCAACTCCTGGAGGCGAGCCGCGCCGCCCGGGCCGTTGCGGCGCGCGCCACCGCGCGCATTCTGGAAACCTAGTTCGAACGGCGCTTGCCTGAGTTCCGGCGGCGGCGGAGGATCGACCCATGCGCTTGCCGGGAACTGCCGCCCTCTTCTTCGTGTTCGCTCTTGGGCTCGAGCCGAGCGCTTTCGCGGAGGAAGCCGCGACCGGTCTCACCGCGCCGGCCCCACCGAGTGCGCCGATCCGGTCGCGCAGCGGCGACATCCTGACGCACCCGCGGATCGTCAGTTTCAATGGCGCGGAATTCGTGGTCGAACACGATGGAGGCGTGGCGCGCGTGCCGTATGAAGTCATGCCCCCAGCCGTGCAACGGCGTTATCTGCGCGATCCGGAACGCGCCAAGGAAGAGGCAGAGGAACTAAAGCGGAAGCAGATGACCAATGAGGCCCAGCGGAAAGCGATCGAGGATCTTCAAAAAGTCATCCTGCTTCGAAAGCTGCAGGCGGCGGCGCAACGCGGCGGAGCGCCCGCCCCGACGGATCCCGCGGCACCCGGCGCCAAGACGGAGCGGACGCGTTTCGAGATTACATTGCGCAAAGGTGAGGCGACGGATCTCGAGCCGCTGGGCGGCCCACCGGTCATACTGCAGTTTCTCAACAACACCGATACAACCGTCATTTACCGAAAGCCGCCCGAGACGAAAGCCTTCGGCGTCGCCATCTCCCGGGGCGGACTCGAAAGCGCCGGCGGAAATCTCACCCCGATCCTCAAGCAATCGGGCATCACCATCTACTGGGTGGAGACGCTGCGCCGCCCAACCGACTGCGGCATCTTTCTCATCGAGAAATGACCTCACGCCAACGGCGCGCGCGCCGCCTATCCGTCCGACTTGTCCCGATTCAAAAATCGAGGGAGAACAGCTTCCACGCGGTCGGCCGCTCTTCTTCGCCGGATTGGTTTGTGCCCTGCGAGTTCGCGCTCATCGTCATCCTTTCCCCGGTGCCGTAACGCAGGGGAGCGAAGGGATTGATGAGTTGAAGCGGATTATCCGCCCGCTGCACCCGGGCGACGACGCCGCCGGTGCGGCTGCCCTGGTCGATGCCGGGCTCGTCCGCGGGCTTCTTCAGCGTGGTCGAAAGCTTGTTGCGCGGGGAAGCGCGGAACTCCTGCGCCGTGAGCGGCAGGGCAAAGGCAACGGCACCGAGCACCAGGGCGAGACGGAGGATTTTCATGGCGGGGAAAGGTAAGCTACTTTTGGCGGCGGACTCAACAGCTCTTTTTCATTGCCCACATTCCGGCTACGCTCCCCGGGATGGATGCCCTCGAACTCGGCCGCCGTGTCATCGCGATCGAAATCGCCGAACTCCAGCGTTTGCACGACCGCCTCGACGATTCGTTCGCCCGCGCGGTACAGGCGCTCGCCCGCGTCGTGGAGGCGCGGGGAAAAATCGTCGTGGTGGGCGTCGGCAAATCCGGGCACATCGGCGAGAAAATCGCCGCTACGCTGACGAGCACCGGAGCGCCGGCGGTCGTACTCGACTCCCAGAATGCGCTGCATGGCGACCTCGGCATCGTCTCGGATGGCGACGCCGTGATCGCCCTGAGCGCCAGCGGCGAGACCGACGAACTCGTGAGCCTGCTGCCCTGGCTGATGCGTTTTGAAATTACGCTGATCGCTATTACCGGCCGGGCGGATTCCACCCTGGGCCGGGCCGCGCACGTGGTGCTCGATGCCAATGTGGCGCAGGAGGCGTGTCCGCTAAACCTCGCACCAACCTCCAGCACCACGGTCTCCCTCGTGCTCGGAGATGCTCTGGCCATGGTGTTGCTCGAAGCGCGGGGCTTCAGCAAGGCGGACTTCGCCAAGTTTCACCCCGGAGGATCGCTGGGCCGGGCGCTCCTTTTGCGGGTCGAGCAGGTCATGCGCACGCGCGATCGGGTCGCGGCCGTGCCAGCCGGAGCCACGGTGATGGATGCCCTGCACGAAATGACCCGTCACCGGACCGGGGCGGCGGTCATCGTGGACGATGCGGATCGGGTGCAGGGGGTCTTCACGCACGGGGATTTTGCGCGGCATTTCCAGCGGGATGCGGGGATCGGGGTGCGCGTGCTCAAGACCTTGATGACGCGCAATCCGCGGACGATTCGGGCGGATCAACTCGCCGCCGAGGCGCTGCGGGAACTGCAAACCTCCCGGATCGATGATCTCATTGTCGTGGATGGCGAAGGACGGGTGGTGGGCCTGGTGGACACGCAAGACCTGGCGCGGATGAAACTCGTGTAGGGAGTTGGCTCTGGTCGCGGTTGCGTTCGGGCGGCATTGGTGGCACAAGTTCCACCCCCAAAATTCCCGACCGTCCCATGCCCGCCGCCAACGATCTCCGCAAAGGCCAAGCCATCCGCTACAACGGCGACATCGCCATCGTCCTCGAGGTGATGCATCGGACGCCTGGAAATCTGCGGGCCTTTGTCCAGGCGATCATCCGCAGCATCAAGACCGGCAAGTCGGCCGATATCCGGTTTTCCTCGACCGAGAAAGTCGAGCTGGTCGACGTGGAGCGCCGTGAAGTGGAGTTCTCCTACAAGGATCGCGACGGCTACTATTTCATGGATCCGACGACCTACGAGACGGTCCAGATCAATGAGAACCTGATCGGGAGCGCCAAGGATTACCTGACGGAGAACATGAAGGTGATGGTGCTCTACGCCGAGGAAAAGGCGGTCGAGCTCGAGCTTCCCGCCACGGTCACGATGAAGATCGCCGAGAGCGCCGACGGCGTGCGCGGCGACAGCGCGAACAACGTGCAGAAACCTGCGACGCTCGAGACCGGGAAAGTCATCACGGTGCCGCTCTTTATCAAAGTGGGCGAGATGGTGAAAATCGACACGCGCACTGGGAACTACCTGGGCAGGGCCTAGGGCGATCGCCGGGCCATCGCCGGGGTGGGCGGGATAGGCAGAGTGAGCGCGTCTGCCGAAGTGCGATCAGGCGAGGCCCACCGCATCTGCGTCCACGCGGTTCATTCCTTCCGCACAGTCCAATCCATCCGCGGCCTGCCAGTGTCTTCCGCGTCTTCCGCGCATTGCGACATCATTTTTCTTTGCACGAAGCCGCGAGTTACTCATCGTCTGTCTTGTGCTTGCACCCGCTGCCTTCGGCATAGGGGGAAGGAACGGATTTGGATCCGGCGGAGGGTTGTCGTCGTCGCTCCACATCCCCGATCTCTGGCAGACCCGCGCGGTTACCGCTCTCAAAGCGGGGCGCGATGTCGTCGTCCACGCTCCCACGGGCGCCGGCAAAACGTTCGTCTTCGAGCAGCTCTACGGGGCCATCAAGGGCCAGTTGATCTTCACTGTTCCCACCCGGGCGCTGGCGAACGATAAGCTCGCCGAATGGCGGGCTCGGGGCTGGGATGTCGGAATCTGCACGGGCGATGCCTCAGAAAATCCCCAGGCACGTATACTCGTCGCGACCCTCGAAACCCAAAAGGGCCGCTTCCTGCGGCGCGAGGGCCCGCGGCTGCTGGCCATCGATGAATACCAGATGCTCGGCGACTCCGCGCGCGGCGCCGATTACGAACTCGCGCTCGCGCTGGCCCCGCGCTCAACCCAGCTTCTTCTCCTGAGCGGGAGCGTGGGGAATCCGCAAGTCGTCGCCGACTGGCTCCGACGGCTCGGCCGCGAAGTCGAGCTGGCCTTTACCCACGAGCGGCCGGTGCCGCTCGACGAAGCGGACCTGGTACACCTCCCGGCCGTGCGCGGCGAAGCGCAGATGCGCGGCCCATGGGCTCGCTACGTCGCCCGGGCGCTCGAGGCCGATCTCGGGCCCGTGCTGCTTTTTGCGCCGCGCCGGCAGGCAACCCAGGACCTGGCCCGTGAACTCGCCAGCGGCCTGCCACCGTGCGAACCGCTCACCCTCTCGACGGAGCAGGCGGCTCTCGCCGGGGAGCAATTGGCCAAGTTGCTGCGGCGCCGGGTCGCCTTTCATCACAGCGGTCTCGGCTATGCGGTGCGGGCCGGTTTGATCGAGCCGCTCGCCAAGGCCGGGCAACTGCGCGCCGTCGTCGCCACCAACGGGCTGGCCGCGGGCGTCAATTTTTCCCTCCGCTCGGTGCTCGTGACCGACACGCGCTACACCGCCCATCACCTCGAGCGGCACCTCCAGCCGGAGGAACTGCTGCAAATGTTCGGGCGCGCTGGCCGTCGTGGGCTCGACGACTCGGGCTGGGTGCTGGTCGCGCCCGGCAAACCCCGCCTGGGCGATGCGCATCCGCGCACCTTGCGGCGTCCGCCCAATGTCGACTGGCCTTCCCTGCTCGCCGTAATGCATGAGGCCGCATCCCGGAACGAGAATCCCTTCGCTGCCGCCGGGCAGTTGACCCAGAGCCTTTTCAGCACCCAGCCGGTCCGGCTCGGCTTCGAGGGCTGCGCCACGGATGTGGAGCGCCCGTGCGGCCTGCGCGTGGATGCCGAGCGGGCCCGCTTTGCACGCCCGCATTCGATCGAGATGTTGAACTCGCGCGGCGAGTGGCAAACCGCGCCCGAGGAAGTCGACGTGCCTCTCCTCGAAGCCCGCCTGATCGAGCAGCTCCCGCCCAATGGCGTGCCGTTTCCCGTGCGCATCCGGCGCGCGATTCGCGATGCGTCTTTTTGGAACGATCGCTCTGTTGGCCGCGGCGCACTTTGCCGGCTGCGCGAGCCACTTTTCTACGGTCGGGAATTTCCCGTCGCCACGCGCGACGAAGGCGACGAAGTCCGTCTCGCCCCCTCGTTGCGGGCCGCGTTGCGCGAGCGCGAGGAGGCGCCCGAAGCCCCGCGCGGCGGGCGCATGCCGCGGGCGGACGTGGAGGCGTGGATTCGCCCCCACGTGCCCGCCCTCACCGGTGGAGGCGAGCTGCTGGGCTTCGTCGAACGCGGGCGCGTGCTCTATGCGCAATCGGATCTTTCGGCGTTCCGCGTGCGGGTTCGCGTCGATGCCCATGGCGTCGCACTGGTGAATCCGCCGCTGCGGAAGAACCATCCGCCAATTTGCAAGACCTGCGAGCTTCTGCCCGTTTGCGAACGAGCGGAAGCAGGCATGACCCCGTCCCTGGCCTGGCGCCGCCTGGGCCTGGTGGAACGCGACGGCACTCCGACGCGCCGCGGCCTGATCTTCAGTTTCTTCTATCATGGCGAAGGCCTCGCCATCGCCGCCGCGCTGGAAGACGAAAAGTATCCGGTCGCAGACCTCGTCTTCGATCTCGCCAACCTGCGCGCGGGCCACCGCTTTCTGGGCGAAGGAGAAAATGCCGCGGGCGGACGGCTCGGCTGGATTTGCGCGCGCTCCTATGAGCGGGCCGAACACCCCGGATACCTCGAAAGCGGCGTGCCGACGGACTACGGCGAAGGCGCGAGCGAGGTCGTCCGCATTCTGCACCGCGACCCGTCGCAACGGCACGCCTTCGTCTCGGACACGCTGCGCCCCGGGGACATCGAGCGGGTGGTGACGGAATGGCGGAGCCTCGTGCGGCAGGTGGCGAATGCCCCGGATTGCGATTGGGCGCGCTGGCGCGCACTGCAGGCCGCAGCGCGGGAACTGACCGGCGAATCGCGACCCTCGGTGGCCCAGATTCTACCGCCGCTTCTTCCGGAGCAGCGGCGGGCCGGTTGCGGCCGGGCGCATCGGTGAGCGGGATCACATGGCGTTCCCGCTCTCCTCTCATTTTCGGCGCGGTTCCCCGGTCGGCGCGGGAACGCGGGGCAGAGCGCCTCTGACCTCGAGCCAGTAGAGCCAGGCCAGCGCGATCACGAGCGCGAGGGCCGCCCAGCGCCACCAGGTCGCGCGCAGGATTTTCGCTGGGGCGCGACGGTTGGGCGATTCCTCTTCATGAGCCTCGTCCGGCAGATCCAGATGGTCATAGGCGGCATCTTCATTCCAGCCGGTCTTGTCGCACGACCCGCATTCCCGGCAGGCCTTCGCCCCGCGGGGCACGAACTCCCCGCAGATCGGGCAATCCCCGGGTGGAACGAAGTGTTCGGTCATTTTCAGACGGAAAGCGGGGGGCGGCGCCGGTGCCAGTCCGTACTTTGCTCGTACGCGTGCGCGATGCGCAAGAGGCGGTCCTCCCCGAGGGACGGCGCGAGGAATTGTAAGCCGATCGGCAGCGTCTTTCCCGGCGCCGTGCTCGCATCGAACCCGCACGGCAGGCTGATCCCCGGCAATCCGGCCAAATTCGCCGCAATCGTGAAAATATCCGCGAGATACATCTGCAGCGGGTCGGCGGTGCGCTCGCCGATCTTGAAGGCGGACACGGGTGAGACCGGGCAAACGATCGCATCCACCTGCTGGAACGCGGCCAGAAAATCGCGCCGGATCAGCGTGCGCACTTTCTGCGCGCGCAGGTAGAACGCATCGTGATAGCCGCTCGAGAGCACATACGTCCCGAGGATGATCCGGCGCTTCACTTCCGGCCCAAATCCTTCCGCCCGCGTGCGCCCGTAGTGATCGAGCAGATCCTTGGGCTTGTCGGCGCGGTGGCCGTAACGGACACCGTCGAAACGCGCCAGGTTCGCCGACGCCTCCGCGGTGGCGATGATGTAGTAGACGGCGACGGCGTGCTCGGTGTGCGGGAGCGAAATCTCGACGATTTCCGCACCGAGACTCTCGCATTGCTGCACGGCGGCCCGCACCGCGGTCTCCACGGCTGGGGCGATCCCGGCAATGAAGTACTCCTTCGGCAGACCCAGGCGGATTCCCCGTAGATCCTTCACTCCGGACAGGGCCGCGCCATAATCCGGCACTGGGGCATTCAGGCTGGTGGAATCGCGTTCATCCCACCCGGCCATGGCTCCCAACAACAGGGCGGCATCCTCGACGGTCCGGGTGACCGGCCCAATCTGATCGAGTGAGGACGCGAACGCGACCAACCCGTAGCGCGAGACGCGGCCGTAAGTCGGCTTCAACCCGACGCAGCCGCAGAATCCCGCCGGCTGCCGGATCGAGCCCCCGGTATCGGAGCCCAGCGCCGCAAACGCACTGTGCGCGGCCACGCTGGCGGCGGACCCGCCGGAGGATCCGCCGGGCACACGCTCGAGGTCCCACGGGTTGCGCGTTACTCCAAAAGCGGAGTTCTCCGTCGACGAACCCATCGCGAATTCATCCATGTTCAGCCGGCCGAAGGGAATCGCGCCCGCCCCCCGCAACCGCGCGATCGCCGTCGCATCATAGGGCGCCCGGTAGCCGGCGAGAATGCGCGAGGCGCAGCCGCAGGGTTCGCCTTGGACGTTGATCAGGTCCTTGATTCCGATCGGCACGCCGCCGAGGGGCAACTGGACATCGGCCGAAGCGGCTGCCGCCCGCGCTGCGTCGGGATTCCGATCGAGGTAGGCCTGCAGAGCGGGCTCCGTTTGCTCGATGCGCGCCAGCAACGCGTCCAACGCTTCCCGCGGCGTGAAATCCCCGCGGCGATACGCGTCTCGCAGCTCCGCAACGGTCAGAAACGGGATCTCCTGCGGGCTCATGAAGCGAAGCGGAAATGAAGCGGTCCGGCGGACGCGATTACTCGAGGACCTTGGTGACCGAGAAAAGGCCGTTGGCCTGGCGCGGTGCGTTCGCGAGCGCCTCGGCGGCAGTGAAGCTGTCCTTGGCCACGTCTTCGCGAAAAACATTCCAAACGTCGCTGGTGTGCGCGGTTGGCTCCACGCCGCTGACGTCGACCCGGCCCAGCGAAGCGACAAAATCGACGATTTGACCGAGCTGGTCCTGAAACGTGCGCACCTCGTCCTCAGTGAGCTGGAGACGCGCGAGCTGCGCGACATAACGGACGTCGATTTCAGGTGCGGCCATGGCGGCGCGCAGCGTGAATCACGTGAGCGCGCTCCACAACATGAAGATGAGCACGAGCAGGAAGATGACGAGCGCCCACGTCTGCTGGCGCACCGCCCGTTGCTCGACCTTCAACTTCACGGCCCGGCGCGGGCCGGAAGAGCGGGAGCCGCTCAGCGCGCGCGGATGATCGAAGACGATTTCGTCCCGTTCAGCGCGGGCGCGCTCTTTCCGTTCGGTCTCGAGACGCTCTTGCTGCTTGCGCTGGGTTTCGGCCAGTTTTCGCGGCGCATCCGCCACCTTGCGCTGCATTTCCTCGATCTGTTCGCGCAGTTTTGTTTCCTTTTCCTGGAGCGCGTTCAGCGATTCGGATACCGCCGCGCGTTCACCCGGCTTTTCGTCACCGGGACGGAGCGGGGAATTCTTCTTCGGCATGCGGGAGAGGCGGACTTTCTACGGCGTGCCCACGGCCCGCCAGCACAAAATGAAAAAGATAAACAGGCCTACCACCAGCAAGGGCAGGGTAAAGGCGAAACCGGACTTCAGCCAATACTTGAAGGAATGGCTTGTCCCGGGGGCAAAAGCTTCCGCCGCAGCCATTTGGGCAGCCACACCGGTTTCCGGATCGGTTTGCTCGCTGAGCACCCGGGCCCGCGCGCCGTTATAGTCGTTTCGCGCCGCATCGAGGAGGCCCAGAGCGCGCGTCAATTCCCGCGGTGCCTCGCCCTGCGGCCACGACTTCACATTGATCGCTTCCAGCCTCTGCAGGTGCTCTTGCAGCGTCATGCCGGCACCCTCCAATTGCTCCACCCGGCGGCGGGAATCGACGGTTTGACGCTCCAGCACGACCAGCGCGCGCGTGAGCTTTTCCACCAGTTCGTTGCGACCCTGCTCAACTTCCGCCTGGCGGCTCGCGAGCTCCTCGAGCTCACGCTTGCGCCGCTCGAGGGACTCTTGCTCACGTTTGAGCGCCACCAGCTTCTCCTGGGTGCGCTGGACGTCATTGGCGAGTTGCTCCGGCGTGAGCCCGGTTTCGGTCTCGTCGTGCTCGATCTCGGGGGAATCCGGGTCCGATCGCATGCGTTCCGTGAGGCTGACCTGCAATTTGCTCGGGTAGGTGGCCATAATGCTGGACGAGTTGTATCGCGGCTGGGCGGACCGCGCCAGAACGGGATGGGGGATTTGCAAAAAGAAGCCGAAAAAATGGGCCGCGACTCTCTGCAGGTGAAATGTGCGGCGAGTTAGCCGATGGTGCCGGAATTCGCTCCTGCCCCACCGGGTGGCCGGGTGGATCCGCCCATGGCCACCATTTTTCTCCTTCACGGCCTCGCGCGCACGCGGTTTTCCATGCGGCGCATGGCGCGCGCCCTGGCGGAGCGGGAATACCGCGTCGAGAACCTCAACTATCCCTCGCGCTCGCATCAGATCGAAAAGCTGGCGCGCGAGGCTCTCCTGCCCAGCGTGGAACGGGTGGCCGCCGCGCACCCCGGGGAACCGATCCACTTCGTGACGCACTCGATGGGCGGCATCGTGGTGCGGGCTTTGTTCAAGGCCCATCCGCGGCCGGAACTCGGGCGGGTCGTCATGCTCTGTCCGCCCAATCAGGGCAGCGAGGTGGTGGATGAAGTCGCCCGCAAATCGCCGCTGCTGGCCCGCTTCTTCCGCGCGTTTTTCGGACCGGCCTCGGAGCAACTGGGCACGGCGCCCGATGCGCTGCCAGCGCGCCTCGGCGAGCCGGATTTCGAACTGGGCGTGATCGCCGCGACGGTGAATCGGAATCCTGTCTTCGGACCCTTCCTGCGCGGCACGACGAGCGACGGCGTGGTCTCGCTCGAGCGCACGAAACTCGCGCGCATGCGCGATTTTTTGGCCGTGCCGTACACCCACACCTTCGTCATGGACAAGCCGGACGTGCACCACCAGGTGGCGCATTTCCTGGCGCATGGCCGGTTCGCCCACGCGCTCGCGGAAGTTCCCGTGGCTTAAATCGCGCTGTGCAGCCACGCGTTCTCCCGGCAGTGTCGCTGCTGTGTCCGGATTGACTGAACCTGTCGCGGTCCCGCTCTGGCTCGTCTGGCTGGGCGGCGCGCTGGCGGCGTGGGCCGTCTTCTCGCTCACGATCTGGCCCTTCGTACGCGACCACTTCCGCCGCCGCGCGCAGCGGCTGATTGAGCACCTGAACGAGCGGCTGAAGCTGCGCATTCCGACCTACAAGATGGCGAATCGCGAGTCGCTCATCGGCCGGCTCGTGGCGGACCCGCGCGTCATGGATGCGATCGACGAGGAGCGGCAGAAGACCGGCGAGGCGCACGGCATCGTGGCGAATCGCGTGGACCATTATGCGCGCGAGATCGTGCCGGCGTTCAAGCCCTACTTTTACTTCCGGGTCGGGGCGTTGCTCGCGAAAAGCATCGCGAAGTCGCTCTACCGCGTGCGCCTCGGGCAGAGCGACGTCGACGAACTCTCGCGCATCGACGCCAAGGCTTCGGTCGTCTTTGTGATGAACCATCGCAGCAACATGGATTACATCCTCCTCGCGTATCTCGCCGCCGATCAGGTGGCGCTCAGCTACGCCGTGGGAGAATGGGCGCAGATCTGGCCCGTGAGCCAGATCGTGCGGGCGATGGGGGCATTCTTCGTGCGGCGCGGTTCCGGCAACCAACTCTACCGCCGCGTGCTCGAGCGCTACGTCCAGCTCGCCACCGAAGGCGGGATTGTGCAGGTCGTGTACCCGGAAGGCGGCCTTTCGCGGGATGGACTGCTTCGTCCGCCGAAGCTCGGTCTGCTCGACTACATGGCCCGCGGCTTCGATCCCGATGGACCGCGCGATCTCGTCTTTGTGCCGGTGGGGGTGAACTACGACCGTGTGCTGGAGGATCGGAATCTTCTCTCCGAACTCGATCAGGCGGCTCCGCGCCGCTCGAAGCTGCAGACAATCTCGACCTTCGTGCGTTGGCTCCTGCGCAATGTCTGGCAGCGGCTGCGCGGCGGGTGGCATCGGTTCGGCTATGCGGTGGTCAATTTCGGCCGGCCTCTTTCCCTGCGTGCCTTCGTCGCGGAGCGCGGGATTGATTTTCAAAAACTCGGGAAGGAGGAGCGGATCGCCCGGGTGGAGGAACTCGCTTGCGCCCTGATGCGGGCGGTGGGCGCGGTGGTGCCCGTGGTGCCGGTCGCGCTCGTGGCGCGAGTTTTTCTGGAAGCGGGCGAAGGCGCCACGCTCGACGATCTCGCCTGGAAGGCGCGCGCGGCCGAGGCGATGCAGGCGCTCGAGGCCGACGGCGCGCACCTATACATCCCTCGCCACGACCGCGCCTACGCGCTCGAGGCCGGCCTGCGGATGCTCGTGCTGCGGCATCTCCTCCTGCTCGATCCTGAAGGCCGCTACCGCGTGAATCCCGCGGATCTCCCTGTGCTCCGCTACTACGCGAACTCGATCGCACATTTGGGCGTCGGGAAATTGGTGGAAGCGGCGGTACCGGCCGCAAAGTGAGGCGCGGCGAACGCGCGTAATTTCAGAGAGGTCCCATCGGTCGCCTAGGTCCTATACGTTTGCGCGTCACCGCGCCCAGCGCCCCACCCTCAATGCGTCGCGAGAAACGCGACAATATCTTCCGCCAGCTTCGGCCCGATGCCTTCGACTTCCGCGATCTCCACTGCGGTCGCCTTTCGCAGTCGCGCGATCGAGCCGAAGGCTTGCAGGAGCAGCTTTTTCCGGTTTGTGCTCACGCCCGCACAATCGTCCAGCACGCTCTCGGCCACGCGCCGTTTCATCAGGAGCTGATGGAAGCTGTTCGCGAAACGGTGTGCTTCATCGCGGATGCGCTGGAGCAGGCGCAGCGCCCCTGAATCCTCGGGCAGCCGCAGCGGAAGCGGACGCTGCGGGCGGTAAATCTCCTCAAACTCTTTCGCCAGCCCGATGATCGGCAATTCCCCCAGGCCGAGCCGTTGCAGTTCCTTGTAGGCGGAGCTGAGCTGACCCTTGCCCCCGTCCACGATCACGAGATCGGGCAGTCGCACCCAGGTGGTCGCGCGGGGCGCCTCTGCTTCCTCGGGATCGACTTCGGCCTCGACGGCGAGTTCGCGTTCCAGGCGGCGGGCCGCCTCGAGCGCGTTCTCCTGCGTAGCATCGGCAGCGGCCGGATCGAGGGCGCGCGCTTCCAGCAGAATGCGGGAGTAACGCCGCCGCACGACCTCCGCCATGCTGGCAAAGTCATTCTGCCCCGGCACCGTCTTGATTCGGTAACGGCGATAGCCGGCTTTCTCCGGCACGCCGCCGCGAAAGCGCACCATGCTCGCCACGATGTGCGTGGTGGAAATATTCGAGATATCGAAGCATTCCATCACTTCCGGCGGGGTGGCGAGATCGAGCGCGCCGGCTAACGCGCGCACGTCATCGGCCGGATCGATCAAGCCCGGGAGCGGCGCCATGCGAGTGAAACGACGCGTCGGTGCCGTGGTGCGGCGCAGGTCGTCCACCATGTCGCGCAGTTCGGCCGCCCGCTCGAAATTCAGCCGCTCCGCGGCGGTGCGCATCTCGGCTTCCAGCGCCTCCACCATCTCGTGCGAGCGGCCATCGAGAAAGTCCACCGCCTGCTCGATCCGCGCCCGGTAGCCGTCCCGGTCGATCTTGCCGACGCACGGGGCGGAGCAGTTCTTGATGATGTCGTTCAGGCAATGCTTGTAGTCCGCCTCGCCCGGCACCAGCGGACGGCAGGCGCGCACACCAAACTTTTTCCGCATCAGTTCGAGGGTGGTGCGGAGCGCGCCCGAATGCGCGAACGGGCCAAAATAGCGCGCACCGTCATCCTTCTTCAGCCGCGTGAGGGAGAACCTCGGAAAGGGATCGTTTAGGTTCACTTTCACGAGCAGGAACCGCTTGTCGTCGCGGAACATGATGTTGTAACGCGGCCGATAGTCCTTGATCAGCCGACCCTCCAACAGCACGGCCTCCGGCTCGGTGCGCACCACGTTCCATTCGTAATCCCAGACGCTGTCGAGCAGCGCCCGTGTTTTCAGGTTGGCCCGCGCCTGCCCGGAAGGCAGGAAATAGCTGCTCAATCGCTTTCGCAGGTCGCGCGCTTTCCCCACGTAGAGCACGCGGTTGAGCCGGTCGCGCATGAGGTACACACCTGGCTGATGTGGCGCATCGTCGAGCTTCGCGCGCAGGTCAGGTCTCTCTTTGGCGATCGGGGGATTCATGCGGTGACACGTTGCGAATCCGTGTCGCTTCAGCATCGTCGGGCTCCCCCCTCGTGCAATCCTTCCGCCCGCGTCACCTCGTCGCCGCCTTCTCGCTCGCGTTCCTGACGAGCCCATCCCTATTCGCCAGCGCGCCCGAAATCTCGGCCGACGAGATCATCCGCCGCGCGACGCTGCGCGACGAACAACTGCGGCGCGAGCGGCAGCGCTACCAATGCGACCTGCGCGTCACGACCGAAAAACTCGATGGGACCGACGCGGTCGTTTCCACCAAAACGCTCGCCGTGGTGATGCGCCCGGCCCGAGAAATCGCCGTGGGAGGGGAAGTCGCGAGTGGCGCCAACGACAAGGAGGCGGTGGAGGCGAAGAAGTTCCTGGCCGTGATGGACCTCCAGAAGCTTGCGCCCCGTTTCGAAATGTCGCGGGAGGCCGATGGGGAGAGTAATGGCCGGGCGTGTTACGTGGTGCGTTACCGACCGCGAGTCAGCCAGCGCGCGGACACCAAGGAAGAAAAAGCCATGAACGGACTCACGGGCCGTTTTTGGGTGGCGCGGGATGACTTCTCGATCTTGCAAAGCGAAGGGACCCTCGCGCAACCCGTCACGATCATGCTCGTGGCGTCGGTGTATCGGCTCGATTTCACCTACCGGTCGTGTCCGCTGCCCAACGGCGATCCGGCGCCCGCCTGCTTTCAACTCGTCCTCGGCGTCAAGGCGCCGCTTTATGAAATGCGCCAGCGCCAGACGAGCACGATGTCGAATTATCGATGAGGGATTGGAGCGGGAGATGGAGTGCGGCAATCCACCTCCGCTTTGGCGCAGGGGCCGGCAGCGTTTGGATGCCGGGAGTAGAGTCAGTCAGAGTTTAATCTTGCGTTCAATCGAACACAATAGTTTACTCGCTCCATGAAGAAGAGCACCATGACAGAAGCCGACCGGCGCAAGCTCCGGAAGGCACTCGCGCGCCTCGATAAGATGAAGGAGGCGGCGGACAAGGAGAACGCGATCATCGACGCCGTTATCGACGAGGCGTCCGCCGCGTTGACGGCGATCGCCACCAAGCATTATCCCGAATTGGGCGAGATGAAGAGCGCATCCATTCTCGAACTGGGCGACATGATCTGCCGGGCGGCCTGCGACTTTGGCGAGCACCTGAATCGCCTGGAGTACGAGGGGAATGAGCGTGCCAAGAAAGTGCTTTATTAGCCCAACACAGCATCAACCCCGGGCTCGGAGTTTCGCCGCACGAGTCCGTGAGGTCTGCCGTTCGAATGCGCTGCGATCTCGCATCGCAAAAAAGCGCGAAGCTTCACCCAAAAAGCGTCGAGCTTCGCACTTTGTTGAGACGTGTTCGCACGCAAAGCGTCGAGCTTCGCACTTCGTTGAGACGTGTTCGCACGCAAAACGTCGAGCTTCGCACTTTGTTGAGACGTGTTCGCGCGCAAAGCGTCAAGCTTCGCCCTTCGTTGAGAGGCGTTCGCACGCAAAGCGTCAAGCCTCGCCCTTTGTTGAGAGGCGATCGCGCAAAAAGCCTGAAGCTTCGCGGTTCGTTGAGACGCGCTCGCACGCAAAGGGGCAAGCTTGGCGTTTTTTCGACCTACGTTCGCGCAAAAAGCGTGAAGCTTCGCGCTTTTTCGAGCCGCATTGCGGCAAAAAGGGGGACGCTTTGCGTGGTGCGTGCACCGCGTTGCCAGAAAAACGGGACAATTCCTACTATCGCCGTCTCGCTTGGGCATCAGCGCGCGCAAAAGATGTAATCGACGCGAAACCGCAACATGGCGGCTTCGCCTCCCACCTCACCGACTCAAACGCGCGGCACCCGCGATTTGTCCCCTTTGCCACCCTATTCCTCCCATACTTCCCATTCCCCCCATCCCATTTCGACATTCCTGCGCTCGACCTCGACCGCGCCATCCAATTCTACGCCGCCGTGCTGGCCCGGCCGATCCAGAAAGAGGAGTTCGGGGGGACGCCGCGCGAATTCGGCGATGGTCTTGTCACCTTTTCGATTTTCGCGGCCACGGATGGGAGCGATGAATACTGCTCCCTTGTTTGTGATCACCGACGACCAACTCTGGCATCTCTCCCTGGCGGGTGACCGGGAGGCTTTTGGAACGATCGTCGAACGCCACCAATCCCTGATCTGCTCGCTCGCCTACAGCGCGTGCGGCAACCTCTCCCGCTCCGAAGACCTCGCCCAGGAGACGTTCCTCGCCGCCTGGCAAAAGCTGGGGGAGTTGCGCGAACCGGCCAAGTTACGTGCCTGGCTTTGCGGAATCGTCCGGAACCTCTGCGCGAACGCAGCCCGGCGCGAGCAACGCCGCGGTGGCCCGCCCGAGTCGTTGGAGAATGTCGCCGAGCATGCCGCACCGGAAGCGGATCCTTCGGCGCAGGCGGTTTCGACCGAGGAAGCCCAACTTCTTTGGCGCTCGCTGGCCGGATTGCCCGAAATCTACCGCGAACCGATGGTGCTCTTCTACCGCCAGGAGCAGTCCGTGGCCGAAGTCGCGAGCGCCCTCGAACTTTCCGAGGACGCGGTCAAGCAGCGGCTCTCCCGCGGACGCGCCCTTCTCCGCGAAGGGCTCGCCCATGTGGTGGAATCCACCCTCACCCGCACCAAGCCGGGGGCGGCGTTCAAGCTCGCGGTGCTGGTGGCCTTGCCGATGGTCTCCGCCTCGAGCGCCTCGGCGGCCGCCGCCGTCAGCACGGTCGCGGGCGGCAGCGCGGGCATCGCCGGGAAGGGAATCCTCACCAAGCTCGGCCTGGGCGCCTGGGCCGGACCGCTCATCGGGCTGGTCTCCGCTTACTTCAGCACGAAGATCGCTGCTTCGACCGCGCGCTCCCCGGAAGAGCGCGCCTGCATCCTCCGCCACGCCCGCTCCGGAGCGGTGACTTTTTGCTTCGTCATGATCGGCGGATTGCTCGCAGTCTTGAGCCAGGCCGGCTCGCTTTACACGCCCTCGGCGGGCTGGTTCGTGCTGGGAGTGAGCGCCTGGATTGGCGTCCTGCTCGGGGGAATTTTCCTCATTGTGCGACGGATGGATCGCGCGGTGCAGCGCATTCGCCTTGCGACCAACACCACCGACGCGGCATACGCCAAAACGCTGGCGGCGGAGGGCAAGAAACTCCGCGTGCCCAAGCTCTATGAATCCCGGACTCGCTTTCTCGGCCTGCCGCTCTTTGCGATGGCCTGGGGTGGCAACAGCTCCGATCAATATCGGGTGCGCGCTGTCTACGGGTGGGTGGCCATGGGAGACTTCGTGGTCAGTCCCTTCCTTGCTTTCGGCGGCTTCGCGATCGCACCGATCGCGATCGGAGGAATCACCGTCGGCGTCTTGAGCCTGAGTTTGTGGGGCGTGGCCTTGGGCGTGCTCGCTCTCGGCAGCCTGGCCTTTGGCTGGTGGGCACTCGGTTTCGCCGCTGCGGGCGTGAAATGCGCCGTCGGATTAGCTGCGATCGCGCGCGACTACGCCGTGGGGCTGTTGACGAGCGCAAATGAAGCGGGCACCGCGACTGCGCAGGAATGGGTCAAGACCCAGTGGCTGCCCGATTTCGTCGGTCTCATCGGGCACCAGATTCATTGGTGGATGCTGGGCTGCGTGGCCTTCGCGTTGCTCCTGCGCGGGTGGCGTGATCGGCGGTGATAATCAGGCAGAGGACAGAGGGGCTGAGCGCCCGAACCTCTGAGCGTTCGTCAGAGCCCCGCCAGCCAGCTCCTCGTTCGATCGAGGGTGGCATTGGTCAGGCCATGGCCGGTTTCTTCGAGCTGGACCGCAACCTTCGCCCCGGCGCGTTCCAGGAGGGCGATCAGCTCGCGCACGTTTGATGGCGGCACGATGGGATCCTGGTTTCCGGCGGCGATCAGGACGGGAATCCCGCCGAGGGCGGGCAGCGCTTCCGGGAGCAACGGGACCATGGGGCGCCAGAGCGCGGCGCCGGCGAGGAGGCCGGAATGGAGCAGAAGCAGGGCGCTCGCGATATTGGCGCCATTCGAATAGCCGACGGCGACAATCTTTTGCGGGTCGAGGGTATACTTGGCCGAAGCGGCGGTGATGAAATCAGCCAGCTCCGCAGCACGCGCGATGAGATCGGCTTCGTCGAAGACGCCTTCCGCGAGACGGCGGAAGAAACGCGGCATGCCCTGCTCCAGCACTTTGCCTAGCGGACTGAGCAAGGCGGCGCCCGGGTCGAGTCGGGGGCCGAGCGGAAGCATATCGTCCTCGTTCCCGCCGGTGCCGTGCAGGAGCAGGAGCGTGCGGCCCGAAGTCCCGGGTTGGAAGCGATGGAGGAAGTTCAGCTCGGCGTTCATGGCGCGCTCCGGGTCGGCAGCACGATCGGGGGCAGGAGCCGTCCGGCCTCGGCGCGCTGCGCTTCCATCCAGGGCGGAAGGCGTAAATTGTGGCCAAGCTCGGCCGGTGCCTCGTCCACCGTGAAGCCGGGGGCATCGGTTGCGATCTCGAAGAGCACGCCGCCGGGCTCACGGAAGTAGATCGAGTGAAAATACGTCCGGTCCATGACCGGGCTGACGTTGAAACCGAGCTCGGCGATCTTCGTGCGCCAGGCGATTTGCTCGGCGTCATCTTTCGCCCGGAAGGCGATATGATGCACCGATCCCGCACCGCCGTTCGCCCGCCGACCACCGGGCTGGCAAAGGAGATCGAGGACTTTGCCGGGGATCGCGTCGGCGCCTGCGGCAGTGAAGCGGAAGCGATTGCCGGTTTCCTGCTCGAGCTGATATCCGAAGAGATCGGTGAGCAGTTTCGCGGTGCGTTCATAGCCTTCGAGCGCGGCGGTGACGCTGTGAAAACCGCGTAACGCATGCTCGGCGGGAATGTCGCTATCGGTCCACGGCTCGATCGGGGCGGTCGAGGCCGAGGCGATCAATTCCAACGGCAGGCCGTCGGGATCGGCCAGGCGCAGCACGGTCTCGCCGAAACGTTCCGGCGTTTCCGCCGTGCCGATGCGGTGGGTCTTCAGGCGTTCACGCCAGAAGGCGAGCGAAGCGGGGGCGATGGCGAACGCGGTCGCCTCAACTTCGCCCGTCCCACGATGCCCCGGGCGGGCACCGGGCCAGGGGAAAAACGTCAGCACGGTGCCGGGGGTACCGCGCGCGTCGGCAAAGTAGAAATGGTAGGTCCCCGGGTCGTCGAAATTGACCGTGCGCTTCACGAGCCGGAGGCCGAGCACGCCGGCGTAGAAATCCAGATTCCGCTGCGGATCGCTCGCGATCGCGGTGACGTGATGGAGGCCGGAGATTTTCATAAGGAAATTGGGTTTGGTCTGCTCTTCGGGCAAGACAGACAATTACCAGCCCGTAGAAGCCGGCACCAAATCCGCCCATGTCTTATCGGGTCGGCAGCCTGTGCCGGCCTCGCCCCCCCGGCCAGCGTCCTCCGCCTAATTCGCCGCCACTTTCGGTGCAGCTTTGACCGCGGGCTCCAGTGACGACGATCGTGGTGTCTTCCACCGCGAGGCGGCCGGTGCCATCGATGAGCCTGGGTGCGTTTTCCCCTCACACCCGCACCACCCGCACCGAAAGAATATCGTGTTCCGACCGAATCCGCTCGAGGGCGGCATCGCTCGGATTCGTGTCGAGATTTAGGACGGTGAGCGCGCGGCCGCCTTCGACGTCGCGGTGCAGCGACATCGTGGCGATGTTGATCTGGAGCTCGCCCAAGAGCGTGCCGATGCGGCCGACCATGCCGGGGACGTCGCGATTCTCGATCAGCGCGATCGCGCCTTCGGGTCGCGCCTCGGCCGGCTGATCGTTGATGCGGACAATGCGCGGCTGCTTCCCAAAAAACGCGCCGGCCACGCTCGCGCGCCGGTTGTCGCATTCAACGGTTAGCTCGAGTTCATCGGTGAAAGCGCCGCTGGCGCTGTGCCGCGTCTCGTCGATCTCCAGGCCGAGGCCGCGCGCGGTGGCAAGCGCATTGACGTGATTCACCTGGCTGCCTTCCGCGGCCTCGAGGAAGCCCATCGCGACGGAACGCGTGATCGGGCCGGTATCGGATTCGTTCACCTTGCCGCTGTAGTTGATCGTGACGCGATCGGCGCGCTTGCTCGGCGCGATCTGGGAGAGGAAGCGGCCGAGCTTACGGCCGAAATCGAGATACGGGCCGACGACCGCAAGCGTCTTGGCATCGAGGTTCGGCATGTTCACCGCGTTCTTCACCACGCCGTCGATGAGGAGCGAGCGCAGGGCTTGCGCGATCTCGATGCCGACGCTTTCCTGCGCCTCCGCCGTGGAGGCGCCTAGGTGGGGCGTCATGGTAAGATGCGGCGCCTTGCGCAGCGCGAAATCGGCGGCAGGCGGCTCCTGCTCGTAGACATCGAGCGCGGCGGCCGCGACCTGGCCGCTCGCGAGCGCGGCCGCGAGCGCGGTCTCATCGATGAGTCCGCCGCGCGCGGCGTTCACGATGCGGATGCCGCGCCGGCATTTGGCGAGCCGTTCCGCGCCGAGCATGTGGCGCGTCTCCGCGGTGAGCGGCATGTGCAGGGTGATAAAATCGGCGCGCGGCAGCAGGTCGTCGAGCTGTTCGACCAGCTCCACCTGGAGCGAACGCGCGCGGCTGGCGGAGAGATACGGATCGTACGCGAGCACGTTCATGCCGAAGGCGATGGCGCGCCGGGCGACCTCGGTGCCGATGCGGCCCATGCCGAGAACGCCGAGCGTCTTGCCGTAAAGTTCCACGCCCTCGAACGCCTTGCGATCCCATTGTCCGCCCGCCATGGAGGCGTGGGCCTGCGGGATATTGCGGGCGGTCGAGACGAGAAGCGAGAACGCGTGTTCGGCGGTGGAAATGGTATTTCCGTCCGGCGTATTCATGACGATGACACCGCGTCGGGTCGCGGTCTCAACATCAACATTATCCACGCCCACGCCGGCGCGCCCCACCGCGCGCAGCTTCGTGGCGGCTTCGAGGACGCGTTTGGTGATCTTGGTCTGCGAGCGAACCACGATGGCGGAGAAACGGTCGACGATGGCGAGAAGTGCCTCTTCCTTGAGCCCCGTTTGCACGACGGCCTCGATGCCGCCCCCCCGCGTGAGTTCCTCGACCGTGCGAGGAGAAACGGGATCCGCGATCAGGACCAGGAGATTTTCCGCCATAAGTGGGCAGCGAAAGTGGCGGGGATGGGGACGGCGTCAAAGCGCGATTGGGAGGCGTTGTGTCAAAGGGGGGGTCGCGATGATAAGGTGCCCGAATTGGTTCGCGCGCCTTCGGCGCCGAGATCAACGGTCGCCACGGTCCCATTCCCGTTTTATCTTTTCGCGCATGCCCACGAAGAAGCGCCCCGTCCTGAAGCCGTCTCCCCGTCCGCATTCGGCGATGATTCTCGACGGGCCCGAGCGGGCCCCTGGCCGCGCGATGCTGCATGCGGTGGGCTTCACGACGGCGGATTTCGCAAAGTCGCAAATCGGCATCGCGTCGACGTGGAGCGAGGTGACTCCCTGCAACGTCCACATCGATGGTCTCGCCTACGAAGCCGCGCGCGGCGCGGACGCGGCGGGCGGCAAGGCGATCATCTTCAATACCATCACGGTTTCCGACGGCATCTCGATGGGGACCGAATGCATGAAATACTCGCTCGTTTCACGCGAGGTCATCGCCGACAGCATCGAAACCTGCGCGGGCGGCGAAGCCTTCGATGGGCTGGTCGCGATCGGCGGCTGCGACAAAAACATGCCGGGCTGTCTCATCGCGCTGGCGCGGCTGAATCGTCCGGCAGTCTTCGTCTACGGCGGCACGATCCTGCCGGGCTGCCTGCAAATCGGGACGAAGAAAAAACTCGTGGATGTCGTCAGCGTCTTCGAGGCAGTGGGGAAACACGCCAAGGGCGAAATGACCGACCGCGAACTCGCCAAACTCGAATCCTGCGCCATTCCCGGCCCGGGATCGTGCGGCGGCATGTACACGGCAAACACCATGGCGAGCGCGATCGAGGCTCTCGGCATGAGCCTGCCTGGCAGCTCGGCCCAGGCGGCCATCAGCAAGGCGAAGCTCGACGATTGCCGCCGGGCCGGTGCGCAGGTGGTGGAACTTCTGCGGCGGAATATTCGCCCGCTCGACATCCTCACGCTGGAAGCTTTCGAGAACGCCATCACGATGGTGAATGCGCTGGGCGGCTCGACGAATGCGGTGCTGCATCTCCTGGCCATGGCTCACGCGGCGCACGTGCCGCTTACGCTCGACGACTTCGAGCGCATCGGCCGGCGCACGCCCGTGCTGGCGGATCTCAAGCCCAGCGGCAAACATTTCATGAGCGAGCTCGTCGCCATCGGCGGCATTCAACCGCTGATGAAAACGCTACTCGCGGCCGGGCTGCTCCACGGCGACTGCCTCACCGTCACGGGGCGGACGCTGAAGCAGAATCTCGTGAGCGTGAAACCGTACCCGAAGGGGCAGACCATCATTCGCTCGCGGAAAGATCCGATCAAACCGGAGGGTCATCTCGTCATCCTGCGCGGCAATCTCGCGCCCGGCGGCGCCGTGGCGAAGATCAGCGGCAAGGAAGGGCTGAGCTTCACCGGCCGCGCGCGCGTCTTCGAAAGCGAGGAGGAAGCCCTCGCGCGGATTCTCGACGGCACGGTGGTGAAAGGCGATGTGATCGTGATCCGCTCGGAAGGTCCGCGCGGCGGACCGGGCATGCGCGAGATGCTTTCTCCGACCAGCGCGGTGATGGGGCGTGGACTCGGCCAGGAGGTGGCGCTGATCACCGATGGACGCTTCAGCGGCGGCAGTCATGGCTTCGTGGTGGGCCACATCACGCCCGAGGCCTTTGCAGGCGGACCCCTCGCGCTGGTCGTGACCGGCGACCGGATCACGATCGATGCCGGCGCACGCGCGCTGACGTTGCACGTGCCGGAAAAGGAACTCGCGGTGCGGCGAAAAAAGTGGAGGCAACCAGCGCCCCGTTATCGGCGCGGCGTGCTCGCGAAATATGCGCGGCTCGTCAGCAGCGCGAGCGAGGGGGCGGTCACGGACGCAGGGATGTAAGGATTTTTCGCAGCAAATTATTGAGATTTGAATCGAAGAAGAGCCGGAGTGTCGTCAAAGTGACCGCCGCTCATGCGACTTCATCCCTTCTTCCCTGTGCTCGCGGCGCTCGCGCTTCTCGGCTGCGGCAAATCGGCCAGTTCGCTGAATCCCGCCGGCACGGACTTTGGGGAGGTCACCGCGCAGACGTACGAGGCGGAAGGGACGACGCTGGTCTTCACTTCGGATCGGGCCGTGGTGAAGACCTGGGCAAACATGAACGGTGCGCCGGTCAGCGGCAGGTATACGAAGACCGGCCCGGAGATCGCGGTGAATTGGGATCCGACCGCCTCGCACCACCAAATGGCGACGGAGAAGTACCGGCAGACGGGACCGTGCACTTTCACGCGCTACGAGAAGATCAATCGCGCCGGGAGAACGCAGAGCGGCGCGACTGAGACGTACCAGCGGACGAAGCCGGCGTGCGCTGAGGCGAAGAGGAATTAGCCCCTCAACCATCCAACCACTTGAACGCCACCGCGCCCAGCGGCGGGAGCGAAATCGCGGCGGAATGATCCCAGCCCTGCCACGTGATCGACTCGCTCACGATCAAGCCCGCGTTGCCCACATCGGTGCCGCCGTACATGTTTGAATCGGTATTCAGGATCTCAGCATATGAGCCCGGACCGGGCAGGCCGAGGCGATAGTTCGCGCGCACCACAGGCGTGAAATTGAAAACGAAAACCAGCGCGTGCTCCCCCAAACTGCCCGCCTTCGGCCGGCGCATGAACGCGATGACGGAGTTATCGCTATCGGTGAAGTCGATCCACTCGTAGCCGTCATAGCTGTCGTCCTGCTCGTAGAGCGCCGGGTTCTGTTTCAACAAATAATTCAAGTGTTGGACGAGCTTGGAGACGCCGGCATGGCGCGGCTCGTTCATGAGGTGCCAGTCCAGGCTCAGGTCGTGATTCCACTCGCGGCGCTGCGCGAATTCGCAGCCTTGGAAGAGCAGTTTGCGGCCGGGATGCGCCCACATGTAGGCGTAAAGCAGCCGGAGGTTCGCGAACTTCTGCCAGTCGTCGCCGGGCATCTTCTCGAGCAGCGAACGCTTCCCGTAGACGACTTCGTCGTGGCTGAAGACGGAGACGAAATGCTCGCTGAAGGCATAGATCATCGAGAACGTCAGCACGCCCTGGTGATAGCGCCGGAAGATCGGATCGAATTTGAAATAGCGCAGGGTGTCGTTCATCCAGCCCATGTTCCACTTCATGCCGAAGCCGAGTCCACCAAGGTAGGTGGGCTTGCTCACGCCCGGCCAGGAAGTGGATTCCTCCGCGATCGTCAGCACGCCCGGGAACTCGGCATGCGCGACCTCGTTGAAGCGCTTGAGAAAATTGACCGCATCGAGATTTTCGCGTCCGCCGAAGGCATTCGGCACCCACTGCCCGGGTTTGCGCGAGTAATCGAGGTAGAGCATCGACGCGACCGCATCCACGCGCAGGCCGTCGAGGTGGAACATCTCGAGCCAGAAGAGTCCGTTCGCGATGAGAAAATTGCGCACCTCATTCCGCGCGTAATTGAAGATGAGCGTACCCCACTCGGAGTGCTCCCCCTGGCGCGGATCCGCGTGCTCGTAGAGTGCGGTGCCGTCGAAGCGCGCCAGGCCGTGGTCGTCCTTCGGGAAATGGCCCGGCACCCAATCGAGAATCACGCCCAGGCCAGCCTGGTGGCAGCGATCGACAAACGTGCGGAATTCATCCGGGGTGCCGTAGCGACTCGTGACCGCAAAGTAGCCCGTGATTTGGTAACCCCACGAGCCGTAAAAAGGATGCTCCGCCAGCGGCATCAATTCGAGATGGGTGAAGCCCATTTGGACCGCATACGGAATCAGCCGGTCGGCCAGCTCCAGGTAGGAACAGGGTCGGTTGCCGTCCTCCACCACGTGCTGCCACGAACCGAAATGCACCTCGTAAATGCTGATGGGCTGCTCGTACCAATTCGTCCGCGCCCGCATTTCCATCCACTCGTCGTCCCGCCAGACGTACTTCCCCAAATCGTAAACGATCGAAGCGGTTTCCTTGCCGTTCTGGCTGAAGAAGCCAAAGGGATCGCTTTTCAGCCGCACATTCCCCCGGGCATCGAGCACCTCGAATTTGTAGTGCGTCCCGGGCATGACGCCAGGCAGGAAAATCTCCCAGACGCCCCGTCCCAGCAGCCGGCGCAGCGGATGAATACGCCCGTCCCATTGGTTGAAATCGCCTACCACGCTGACGCGCCGCGCATTGGGCGCCCAGACGGCAAAGCTCGTGCCGGCCACGCCATTCAGCGTGCGGGCCTGCGCGCCGAATTCGTCGTAAAGCCGATGGTGGTTGCCTTCGGAGAAGAGATGCAGATCGAGTTCGCCGAGGATCGGGCCGTAGCTGAAGGGATCGGGCTGCGCGTGCGCGGGAGTCCCATCGGCGAATGTAATCTCCAGCGTGTAGAGCGGCGCCTGGGGCGATTCGAAGACGGCCTCGAAAAGTCCGCCGACATGGACGCGCTCCGCCGTGACGTCACCTTCCGCGCGCCGCACTTGCACGCTTTCGGCCCGGGGTTGAAAAACCCGGACCACCCAGCGTCCATCCGTCAGGCGATGCGGTCCGAGGAAGGAGAAAGGATCGTGGTGTGTCGCGCGGAGGATTCGCTCGATCTCATGCGGGGCGTAGGTCAGTTCGACAATCTTCATGACGAGGGGAAAGAGAACGCTTTGAGAAAACAAGGAATGGCACTACCCGGCAAGCCAGCATCAATCCTCGACCAGCGGAAAGAGATGGTCGGCGGCGATGCGGTCCCACGCGTGTCTTCGCGCGTGGCGCCGCAAACGGACGGCAGAGTCTGCCCCAAGCGCAGTCATGACACGACCAGCCACTTCCGCGGGATCTCCGTCCGGATCGATCAAGACGGCTCCCTCACCCGCGAGTTCGCGGAGCGGCGCGAGGTCGGCGCACACGATCGGCAGCCGATTCAACGCGGCCTCGAAAATGGGGAGCCCGAATCCCTCCTGTCGGCTGGGATAAAACAGCGCATCGCTCGCGCGATAGAGCGCCGCAATATCGGACTCGTCGGGTTCGAAATGATCGCGCACGAAGACGGCGTCGGCATTTTCCTGCGCCTGCGCCCGGATTTGCGCACCGTAAGCGGCGGAGGCCGGATGATGCGGCTCGGGTGCGCCGCTCACGAGGTAGAGCGGGGTGTGCCCGGCCGCGCGCAAAGCGGTGGCGACCGCGAGGCCCAGCTCGATGTTCTTGCGGCGCAGCACGCGCGTGGGGTGGAAGAGAATCGGCTCGCGCTCGAGCCAGGCGAAGCGCGCGAGCAAGGCGGCGACCCGCGGCGTGAGCGCCAGGATTTCCCGCGGTTCAACCCCATTGGGGATGACCGCTGCGTCGCGGCCGGAAAGCGTGAACCATTCCTCCCGCCGGGAAGCGGAGACCGCGACCTCACGCACGCCGGAGGCCGGCGTGCGCAACAGATCCCAGGGAAAGCCAGGGCGGATTCCCGCCGCGTAATCGGGATTCAGGGTCGCGAGATCATGGATCCAATGGACGATGCGCACGGGCGGACGCGATTCCGCCCAGGCCCAGAGCGCCGCGGTGGCCGCAAGGTGGAACGGCATGGTGAGGACATTGTGCAGCAGCGCGACGTCGAAATCTCGCAGACGAGTGGTGAAGTAGGTGGCGAGCCGGCGCTGCAATTCGGCAAACGCGACGCCCGGAGCACCCGCGGCGAGTTCCGCGCGCATTTCCGCCCCGAGCGGATGATCGGGGGCGAGCTCCGGCACGAGCTCGACGGACGCCTGCGCATCAGAATCACCGCGACCGCAGAATACGCGGACTTCGTGCCCGCGTTCGCGGAGAAGCCGGGCGTGGGCACGGAGCACCGTTTCCACGCCGCCGATCACGGGCGGGTAACTAAAATGGACGAAGGCGAGGCGGCGACCCACCGGCGAGCGAACCGGACCCACGGTCCGATTCAAGCGGTGTTTTTGGGAAACGCGCGATCAGTGAGCGCAGCAGGGCTGGGGCAGGGCGAGCGTTGGAGCTTGCCCGAGCGCCACCGGCGCGGCTCCGAAATCGCGGGGAGTTTCGACGCCGGCGAATCCACACAGCACGCGAATCCAAGCGAAGTGGTTCATCCCGGATCCGATGGCGCAGGCAATCTCGCGCCCGATGGTCGAGACTGCGAAGGGTGACTCGGGCGCGGCATAACTTACTTTGACCCGCACGCGCAGGATGCGCGGAAGCCAGAAATCCGGGATCGACTCAACGCCGTGGAGGATCCGCGCCGTCTGGGCCAGTGCGTGAAGCGGGTCGCATTCCAGGCGCGGATCGTCCCGCCGGCGCTCGTAGATGAGCTCGGAGCGATCCACGCCTTCGAGCACGCTCTCGAACTGGTCGAGGCAATGGCGGTAGTGACTTCCAATACTGGCGTTGCACGCTTGCGGCAGGTGCGCGGCGTAAGTGGCCGCATCGAGCGCGCGGAGGAGCGCCTGCCCCTGCGCGAGAATCTCCGCCGCTCCCGCGAGGATGGCACTCCTGCTCACGGGAGAGGTTCCTCCGCAAGCTGGGTTGGAAGTGGGAACGCTTCTCCTGCGAGCATGTCGGTACAGGAGCGCGAGCGGGCTCCGCTTATTCCGGCGAACCGACCGGATTCACTGCGGCGCCGGCTTCCCAGCTCGTTCTCCGCTGCCAACTTACCCGCTACCCTGCTGCGCCCAACGTTCGACATTCCCGCGAGGTCTCTTAGTTTCGAGCGATGTCCACCTCTCCTGCGGCCACCGAGTGGCTCGAGACCGATGGCCTCGGCGGCTTTGCCAGCGGGACCATTTCAGGCGTGCGGACCCGGCGCTATCATGCGCTTCTCCTTGCGGCGACGAAACCGCCGGCCGGAAGGATGGTGCTCGTGAGCGGATTCGATGCGTGGGTCGACACGGCGGCCGGCACATTTGCCATTTCCGCGCAGCGCTACGCGCCCGAAGTCATCCACCCCGACGGGGACTCGCGACTCGTGCGTTTTTGCGCCGAGCCC
Organism: Chthoniobacterales bacterium; assembly: GCA_038226705.1. GTDB lineage: Bacteria > Verrucomicrobiota > Verrucomicrobiia > Chthoniobacterales > SZAS-18 > SZAS-18. Next base: position 38,663 of record JBBRQH010000005.1, read on the forward strand.
TGGCCCTGCTGGACGTGGCTGCTGGGCGATGGCTTGCGCCTCGTACAGGAGATTTTCGTCGTCCATGGGCAGCCGGCTGTAGCCGTCGGGTGGCGGATCGAGGGGCCCGGCGCGGCCGTGGCCAGGCTGCGTCTGCGGCCTTTTCTCGCGGGGCGCGATTTCCATTCCCTCGGCCATGAGAACGGCGGCTTCTCCCCGAGCGCGAAAGAGAGCCTGGAAGTGGTGGAGTGGACGTTGGGGGCGAAGGCGCCGGCCGTAAGCGCGCATCACAACGGCAGCTACCGCGGCGAACCCTGCTGGTATCGGAACTTCCTCTACACGGAAGAGCAGGCCCGCGGCTTCGATGAGACGGAGGACCTCATTTCGCCCGGGTTTTTTGAGTGGGATCTCCTTTCGGCACCGGCCGTGCTCATCCTCGCGACGCCCGCGGCCCATTTGCCCCACGCGGCCTCCGCGGCGGCGCTTTTCTCCTCGCTACGCCAGACAGAAGCGTTGCGCCGCGCCCAATTTGCCTCGCCCCTGCATCGCGCGGCGGACGCCTATTTTGTGCGGCGCGGCGCCGGGCGCACGATCATCGCGGGTTATCCCTGGTTCGGGGACTGGGGTCGCGACACCTTCATCGCGCTGCGGGGAATGTGTCTTTCGCTCGGCCGGATGGAGGACGCGCGTGATATCCTGCTCGAATGGTCCGGGACAGTTTCGGAAGGCATGCTGCCGAACCGCTTCCCCGACAGCGGCGACGCGCCCGAGTACAACTCGGTGGATGCCTCCCTCTGGTATATCGTGGCGGTGCACGATTACCTCGCGGTCGCGCGCATGCAGCGGAAGGCGGGGTTCTTTGCGGATGGGCACCGCCAGCGCCTGAAACAAGCCATCGACGCAATTCTCGCCGGCTACGCGGCAGGCACGCGCTTCGGAATTCGGGCGGAGGCAGACGGCCTCCTCGCGTGCGGACAGGCGGGAGTACAACTGACCTGGATGGACGCAAAGGCAGGGGACTGGGTGGTCACGCCCCGCATCGGAAAACCGGTGGAGGTCCAGGCGCTTTGGTTGAATGCCCTGCGCATCGGGGCCGAATGGTCGACCAAATGGGACGGGCTGTACGCGCGCGGCGTGGCCGCCTTTCACGAGCGCTTTTGGAATGAGGAGACGGGCGGCCTTTTCGATATTCTCGATTGCGATCATGAGCCCGGCCGAAACGACGCCTCGGTCCGTCCCAACCAGATTTTCGCAGTCGGCGGGCTGCCCTTTGCGCTGCTCAACGGCTACAAAGCGCGCCGCGTGGTGGAGACCGTGGAAGCGAAACTCCTGACGCCGCTCGGCCTCCGGTCGCTCGCCCGGGACGAGCCCGCCTACCAGCCGCGCTACGAAGGCGACGTGCGGCAGCGCGACGGCGCCTACCATCAAGGGACCGTCTGGCCCTGGCTCATGGGACCTTTTGTGGAGGCGTGGCTGCGCTCCCGGGGCGCGACGTCGAAAAACAAGGCCGCCGCGAGGGAGCGATTTCTCGCTCCGCTGCGGGAGCATTTGGCGGTCGGCGGAATCGGTCACATTTCCGAGATCGCCGACGCGGAGCCGCCCTACACGCCACGAGGGTGCCCCTTCCAAGCGTGGTCGCTGGCGGAATTCTTGCGGCTCGAACAATCGCTGCTCCGCTGATATGCTGCGCCCGTGAGCCAAACTAAAATCATCGCCTTCGCCGGAAGTCTGCGCGCCGGATCCTGCAACAAACAGCTCGCCGCCATCGCAGCGGAAGCCGCCCGCGCCGCCGGGGCGGAGGTGACGCTGGTGGATCTGCGCGAGCTCGCGCTCCCGCTCTACGATCAGGATCTCGAAGATGCCAGCGGCCTGCCCGAAGGCGCCAAACGCTTCAAGCAGATGCTGCGCGGATGCGACGGATTTCTCATCTCGTCGCCCGAGTACAACAGCTCCATCTCGGCCGCGTTGAAGAACGCCATCGATTGGGCTTCCCGGGCCGAAGCAGACGACGAGCCCCCGCTCGCCGCCTTTCGCGGCAAGGTCGCCGCACTTTTCTCGGCTTCACCCGGCGCGCTCGGCGGGCTGCGCGGGCTCGCCCATCTCCGCTCCATCCTTGGAAACATCGGCGTGATTCTCCTGCCCGACCAAGTCTGCATCTCGAACGCCTACGAAGCGTTTAGCGGGAATACCTTGCAGGACGCGGGGAAGGCCAAGCAGGTCATAAAGCTCGCGAGCGCACTGGTGCAGACCGCGGCCAAGCTGAAGGCGTAACGCGGGAGCGCGGCCGGCGGGGGGAATGCGCCCTGTGGCTGCTTCGGACAAGTCGGGTGCCCCCACTCCGGGGAATTTTCTTGCGCAAGACCCATGCACCGCGGAGTCGGCGCGCGAAACTAAGACGCATGAGCTTCCTATCAGCCCTCCGGAATTCCTTCGATCGCCCCATGGCGTTTCGGCGCCGGAGCCGGATGCGCTGGAAGTTCCCGATTGCCGCCGGACTCGACTGCCTCCCGCCCATCGCCCCGCGTTGGGCCTGGCAGGAAGCGTCGCGCGCGCTTCCCCCTGTTTCACTTCCAGGAGTCCGGTTCCCCCTCGGAACCTCTCCGGGCTAATTTTCTCCGACTCCATGCAAACCACGACCAATATGAATTCATTCACCATCGACGGCACCTGGGATCAGGTGAAAGGCAAACTGCGCCAAACGTACGGCCAACTGACCGACTCCGACCTCACCTTTGCCGAGGGAAAATTGGACGAGCTGCTCGGTCGTCTCCAGAGCAAGCTCGGTCTCACCGCGGCCGAACTGAACGCCAAGCTGAACGAGATTAAAGCCGAGTTCGGTCCGGAAGTCTCCGGGGTCGGCGAGGCGGCCGCCTCGATGCTGGCGCACGCGAAGGAAAAGGTGGAGTCGATGGCGACGAGTCTCTCCAACCAAGCCTCCGAAACCGGCAAGCAAATCACGAAGCAGATGCGGTCGCTTCACTCCGAGTCCGAGGAATTCGTACGCCGCCAGCCCCGGCAGTCCCTGCTCACTGCGCTCGCGGCTGGCTTCATCGTCGGGCTCCTGATCCGTCGTTAATTGGTTCGACCTCTTTTTCACCCCCACAAGCGCGCTTGCGGGGAGCTCCCTTTTTCCCCGCTGCCATGTTGATTCGGGTTGGCTACGAAATCTCGTTCCGGGCTGGAGCCGAGCTGCCGATGCTGCTGCTGCTCAACCTGCATCCGAGCCGACAACTCTCGGTCTTTTCCGGGGGCAAGCTGGGGGTCGAGCCCGCGCTGCCGATCGACGAGTATCTCGATGGCTTCGGCAATCTCGTCTCGCGCATTGTCGCGTCGCCGGGCGATTTCAAACTCGCCTTCGATGCGACCGTGTTCGACGTGGGCACCCCGGATGAGCAGTCGCCCGGCGCCGCGCAAAACGCGATCGCGGACCTGCCTGCGGACGCGCTCCAATTCCTCCTTTCCAGCCGGTACTGCGACGTCGACAGCGCCTTGAATACCTTCGCGTGGGAACAGTTCGGCGCGATCACGAGCGGGTGGGAGCGCGTGCAGGCGGTCTGTGACTTCGTGCACCGGCACTTGCGCTTCGATTACGGGCAGGCTTGTCCGACGCGCACCGCCGGTCAGGCTTTTCTCGAGCAGGTCGGCGTTTGTCGCGACTTCACCCATCTGGCCATTACCCTCTGCCGATCGCTCAACATTCCCGCGCGGTATGCGACCGGATATCTCGGGGATATCGGCATCGCGCCGCTGCCGTCCCCGATGGATTTCAGCGCCTGGTTCGAGGTTTTCCTCAACGATCGCTGGTACACGTTTGACGCTCGTTTCAATACGCCACGCATCGGACGGGTGCTGATGGCCCGCGGGCGGGACGCTGCCGACGTGGCGCTCTCCACCGCTTTCGGACCGCATCTGCTCACCGAATTCAAAGTTTGGGCGGACGAAGTTCACGGGAACGTTTCGAACCGGCTTGCGGCCTGATTGAGAACGCGACGCTGACGCGCTTAGGTACACACGAAATATCCAGTGGCACAGCCGTTTCCGCCACCGACATACAGCCGCGGGAGAGCGCAGACTCGAAGAGGGGGCATGAGCAAATCCTCCCTAATTATTGCACCCTTCGCGCTCGCGTTGTCCTTGGGACTCGCGCCCGCGATTCTGGGTCAAGCAGGTCCCCCGCGAGTAGAACGTCGCGCTGGGGGCGAACCTTCCTACTCCGTGTTTTACGAGCGTCTCGCCACTGACGGTGACTGGCGTGAATCGGCTGAATACGGTTATGTCTTCCACCCCCGCGTTAACACGGGTTGGCGTCCCTACACCCAGGGCCATTGGGCCCGCACCGATGCCGGTTGGACGTGGATCTCGACGGAACGCTTCGGCTGGGCCACCTATCACTATGGCCGCTGGGCCAAGCTTCGGAGTGTCGGTTGGGTCTGGGTACCGGGCGAGCAATGGGCGCCTTCCTGGGTTTCTTGGCGGTCGAACGACAAATACGTCGGATGGGCGCCTCTTCCGCCAGAAGCCCGTTTTGAGAGAAGCAGCGGGATTAACGCGGCGGTCGATGTCGAATATGACATCGGACCCACCTCTTACACTTTCGTCCAAGTTGAGCGATTTAGCTCACCCTCGATCCGAGAAGTAATCGTCCGCGAGGATGAAAACATCGTTATCGTCGAACAAACCCGGAACGTCACCAACATCCGCTACGGTGACGGTTCCGTGGTCTTCGTGGAAGGGCCCCGCTACGAAGTGGTCAGCCAGCGGGTCTCCACTCCTTTTGCGCAGCTCCGACTCGAACGTCGCACGGAACTCAGTGGCTCCTTTGAGACGCAGATTTCAGGCGGAACGGTGGTCGCCCTTGCGCCTCAATTCGTCCGGAGCGAGTCCGCCCGCCCAGCCCAACTTGGCGTTCGGATCGAACGCGTGGAAGTTGAAAGAGGCTGGTCCGATGTAAAAGACCAAGGCGCCGTTGAACGCCTCCGCGCCAAGGTCAAAAGCGAATCTCCCGAGACGCAGAAAGCCACCGTGGTGGTGAAGCCTCAAGCCGCTGGAGCCGCGACACCGGCGACCAGTTCTGCCTCGCCCGCGCCCGGTGGCGCGACTCCGGCTCCAGCCGCAGCGACCGCTGCACCTGGCGCCGCACCCGCCGCTTCCCCTGCCGTGACGGCGGCACCCAAGAACGGGACCCCGGCTCCTACACCCCCGGCGGCAAGCCCGGCGAAGCCCGCGCCTACGCCCGTAACGAAGGCGACGCCGCCGAAGGAAATGCCGAAGGAGACGCCTGCCCCCTCGAAAGCTCCGCCGGCGGCGGCAAGCCCCGCGCCGACGCCCGTAACCAAGGCGACGCCGCCGAAGGAAATGCCGAAAGAAACACCAGCGAAGGCTCCGGCGACCCCGGCGAAACCCGCGGCCACCGTGGCGCCAAAGGAAGCCCCGGCACCCACCAAGGCACCGGATGCCCCGGCCCGGAAGGAACCCACCGCGAATGCCGCAGCCGAAAAGGCCCGCGCTGAGCGGGCCAACGCCGAAAAGGCGAAACAGGCCGCGGACGAGCGGAGAGCCTCGGCGGTGAAGGCCGAGCCCAAAGCCGAACCAAAGCCTCGCGAAATGGCCCCGCCGCCTCCACGCGAAGCGAAGCCGGCCGCCCCTCCGCCGCAGAAGCCGGCCGACATGCGCGAACCCAAGGCTCCAGTGCCGCGGGAAGCAAATGCCCCGGCCGCCCCTCCCGCGAAGTCGGCCAAGCCCGACGAGTCAAAAAAGAAGGGCGAGGCTGAGCCGACGCCAACGCCTCCGCGTTAAGCGCTGGAAGCAAGATGGCGGAGGCGTTCTTAGCCCCGCGTAAAATTCAAGATAAGCCCGGCCGGAAACGGCCGGGCTATTTTGTTTCGCACGAGTTCGGCTGGCATGAACCCGATCCTGACGCTGCGGGCGGAAGCGGAACGCGCGCGAAACGGAAAAATCCGGGAGGCTCGACTGTCGTCTTGCCGTCCTATCTAATTGGCGGCTCCCCCGCGCCAATTTCATGAAACGCTCCTGGTCCCGTTCTGCCTGCCTCGTCACTTTCGTCGCCGCGGCATTCCTCCCGCTCCTCACCGCGGCGGCGCCGCCGGTCGAAATCCCCCGCGAGAAAGCGATTCCCGAGCCCCTTAAGGTTTGGGAGAACTGGGTGCTGTGGGGCGATGTGCACCGCTTCTGCCCCACGCCTTATTCGGACGCCAACAAACACATTTGCTTCTGGCCTTCGCGCCTCGGCCTTCAGGTCGACCGCGCCGGCGGGCGTTTCGATTTTGGCGTCACCGTGTTCCATGAAACTTGGGTGCCGCTGCCGGGGGGCGCAAATACTTGGCCGCTCGAAGTCAAGGCGAACGGCGCACCGCTCGTGGTGGTCGAGCACGCCGGATTTCCTTCGGTTCGGCTCCCCGGCGGCACTTACCAGATTGAGGGCGCCTTTCGCTGGTCCGAGATTCCCCAAGGCGTGCCATTACCACGCGAAATCGGGATTCTCGCGCTTACCGTCGACGGGAAGGCGGTCGACGCTCCCGCTTGGGAAGCGCAGGGCTTCCTCTGGCTGAAACGGGAAGGTTCCGCCGAGGCAGCCGACAAGGATTTCCTCGCCATCAAAGTGTATGCGGCGCTCGAGGACGGCATTCCGCTTTGGTGGCGCACCGAAGTGGAACTCATCGTTTCCGGCAAAAGTCGGGAAGAGGATCTGGGCACGATCCTGCCGGAAGGCTGGAAACTCGCGGCGGTGGAAAGTCCACTGCCGGTCGCGGTCGAGGATGGGGGTCGGATGAAAGTGCAGGTGCGGGCCGGAAAATGGATGATCCAGGCCGCCGCCTTCCGGTCCGACAATCCGAAGGAGATCCGTTATGCCGCGGACGCCAAGTTGCCTGCCACGGAACAACTCGTCGCATTTCGTTCGCGGCCGGATTTTCGCATGCTGGACATCACCGGGGCAAATGCGATCGACGTCTCGCAGACGACTTTTCCGCAGAAGTGGCGCGATCTGCCGGTCTATCGGTGGGAGACAGCCACGCCATTCCGCCTCGAGGAACGGATGCGCGGGATGGGCGAACAAAAGCCGGCCGGCCTGCATATCGCGCGGGTTTTGTGGCTCGATGAGGACGGGCGCGGCTTTACGTTTCGCGATCAGATCACGGGACAGATGCAACGGATTTGGCGGCTGGACGCGGCACCCGGCCAGGATCTCGGCTCGGTCCGCAGCGCGGGCCAAGGCCAGCTCATCACGCTCAATCCCCAAACCAAGGCACCCGGGGTGGAGATTCGCACGCGCGACATCAATCTCGACGCGACCGGGCGGATGAAGCGCACGGCGGAGTTCTCGGCTGCCGGGTGGCGATCGGATGCGGACGCCTTGCGGGTGACGCTGAACCTGCCGCCGGGCTGGCGGCTCTTCGCGCTCTTTGGCGCGGATTGGGTGCAGGGGGATTGGCTGACGGCGTGGACGCTGCTGGATTTGTTCCTCCTGCTCGTCTTCACCCTCGCTGTCTTCCGGCTGTGGGGATTCGTCGCGGGCCTGATCGCCTTCCTGGCCTTTGGACTTTCGTATCACGAGCCCGATGCACCGATCTTTACCTGGCTGATCCTGCTCGTCCCGCTGGCGATCTTGCGCGCAGTTCCGGAGGGGAAGGCGCGGCGGTTCGTGACGGCCATAAAGTGGATAAGCATCGGGATGCTCCTGCTCGTCCTCGTGCCGTTTGTGGCGCAGCAGGTGCAGCAGGCGCTCTATCCGCAGCTCGAGCGGATCGGTTCAAGTTCGAGTCCGTTTGCGGGTTTCTCCCGAGGCGGCACCTATGCACAGCAAGCGCCAATCCTGTTGAATGAAGCCGGCATGGCGGATGGCGACCAACGCGAAATGAACGCCCCTGCGCCGGCTGCCCCACCCATCACGCAAAATGCGCGCAGCATGCCACAAAACGCCATGCGGAAAGATGGTGGCATCGCGCAGAAACGCTCGGCCGATCAGTCCGCCAATCTGAACTACGACGCCAAGGCGCGCATACAGACGGGTCCGGGAGTTCCTGAATGGTCGTGGCGGAGCGTATCATTTGGCTGGAGCGGCCCCGTGCAGGCGCCCCAGCAGGTTCGTCCCATTCTCATTCCCCTCGGGCTCGAACGGTTTTTCACGTTACTCCGGATCTCGCTCCTGCTCGCGCTCGCGGCCATACTTTTGCAGGCGAAAACTTGGGGCAGCTCGTTCCTCCGCGGCACCCGCAAAGTTGCCGCAGTTCTCCTCGTCGCCCTCGGATTTGGGGTGGCGAGCCCAGCTTCGGCGCAGTTCCCGGAGCAGCCGATGCTCGACGCCCTGCGCAACCGGCTGCTCGAGCCGTCAGACGCGTTCCCCACCGCAGCCGATATTCCATTCGTCTCGCTGACTTTGACTGAGCGTCGGATCGCCATCGAAGCAGACATCCACGTGGCGACGCGTGCGGCCGTTCCCCTCCCCGGCCGCCTGCCCGCCTGGTCGCCGCGAACGATCCTGGTGGATGGCAAGCCCGAGGCGGCCTTGCGGCGCGAGGATGGGTACCTCTGGGTCGTGCTCGCGCCCGGAGTGCACCGGGTGCGCGTCGAGGGCGCCCTGGCCGAAGTGACGGAGTGGGAATGGACGTTTCTGCTCAAGCCCCGCCAGGTGAAGATCGAGGCGCCGGGCTGGACCTTCACAGGGGTGCGTCCGGACGGCGTGCCGGAGCAGCAGGTCTTCTTTGCACTCACCCAAAAGACGACGGCAGGCGCAGCCAGCTACGACCGGAAGGATTTTCAGTCGATGCTGCAAATCGATCGCCAGGTGGAATTCGGACTCCTTTGGCAGGTGCGTTCAACGGTGAGCCGCATCTCCCCGGCCGGAAAAGCCGTCGCATTGCGCGTGCCGCTGCTCCCTGGCGAAAGCGTCCTGACCGCGAATGCAGTGGTGAAAGACGGCTTCATCGAGGTGCGCCTCGGGGCCCAGCAGGATTCGTTTACGTGGGAAAGCGGCCTCGACGTCTCCGAACATTTGAAATTGGCGACACGTCCCGGCGACACCTGGGTGGAGCGCTGGAGCCTGGTGGCGTCCCCGGTTTGGAATGTCGCGCTGGCCGGCCTCCCGCCGATCTTCGAGCCGGCCAATCCGGAACTCGTGCCGGTCTGGCAGCCTTGGCCCGGCGAGAGCGTCGAGCTGGCGATCAGTCGTCCCGAGGCCGTCGCGGGCGCGACGATCACGGTGAACAAAGGCGCCTTGGATATTTCTGTTGGGCAGCGGCAGCGCACCTCCAGGCTCACGCTCTCGCTCCGCTGCAGCCTGGGAGAGGATTTCCTCATCGATCTGCCCGCCGAGGCGGATATCACGCTGCTCACGCACAACGGCCGACCGCTGCCGGTCCGTAAAGATGGGACCAAGGTGATCGTACCGGTGCGTCCGGGCGAACAGGCGGTGGTGGTTGGGTGGAAAATCAACACGCCGCTCGGCTTCCGCACCCGGGCGGAGGAGGTGAAACTCCCGGTCGAGAGTGCGAACATTGCGACGACCATTTCCGTGACGGAGAATCGCTGGATCCTCTGGGCCTATGGGCCGCAACGGGGACCCGCCGTGCGATTCTGGGGGATACTGGTTTGTTCCCTCCTGGCGGCCTTCGCGCTGGGCCGGCTGCCGCTCTCCCCGCTGGTCGCAACCGGATGGATGCTCCTCGTCATTGGACTCACGCAGGTGCCGCTGCCGGCCGCGATGCTCGTGATTGGATGGCTGTTCTTCCTCGCCTGGCGCGGCAGCGATTCTTTCCAGCGGCTCGGCAGCATCCGCTACAATCTTTTGCAACTAACCTTCATCGGCCTGACGGCCATCGCGCTCGTCACGCTCGTCAGCGCGGTCGCCGAAGGTTTGTTGGGCAATCCGAAGATGTTCATCATCGGAAACGGTTCCAGCCGCACCGCTCTCCGCTGGTTCCAGGCCCGCTGCGAAACCCTGCTCCCCCAGCCCGGTTGTTTCTCGGTCTCGATCTGGTGGTATCGCTTCTTCATGCTGGCCTGGGCGCTCTGGCTGGCGGCTTCCCTCATCGGCTGGCTGCGCCGGGGCTGGGAAAACTTCAGCAAAGGCGGATTCTTCCGCCGCATGCGGAAACCCAAACCGGCGCCCGTCCCACCGACGACTCCCGTGACGGAGCCATCGACGCCGCCGGCGACCGAACTACCGCCGGCGCTCCCGGCGCAAAGCGGAACGTCGCGGCCATGACGCGCGCCGAGAAAATCGAACTCGGGTCGATCCCGATTGCCGGCGCAGCCATCTGGTTGCTCGCGCCCGTACTCACTGACCGTTTGGGAATCGGCCGTGTCTTCGTCTTTGCGGCGGGTTTGCTGCTGCTCCAGGGCTTGGTGCGCGACGTCTGCTTGCTGGCGGTGGCGCGGCGACAGGCGTCCGCTCCCACCGCGCGCCGGGAAGCGCGCTGCATGTGCGTGGAATCCGCCTTGGGTGTAACGGGCCTCGTGGCGGGTACCATCCTGTTGGGGGCCGGTTTCGGCGCTCAATTCCCAATGACGCGGACCGGTTGGTGCCTCGGTGGGATTCTCGTGCTCGGGCTTGGATTTCTGCTGAAGGATCTCGTCTTCGAGTGGAATCCCTGGCGGATTCGCCGCGAGAAGGATCACCTGAACATCGTGTTCACGTGGAAGCGCTGAAGTTACTCGAGGGCGTATAGGTATCCGTCGCTGCTGCCCGCGTACACCACGCCCTTCGCCACCAGGGGTGACGAGAAGAATGCGCCGATGCGGAACTGCCGATCGGCGGCCACCAGCGGGGCTTCGCGCCAGTTCGAGGCGTACAAAAGCGGGTTGTTGAATTTCCCGTCGGCGCTCAACACCCAGCCTTTGTTTGCCTTCGCTGAGGGCGATTGAAAACTCCAAAGCACCGCTCCCGTGGCGACGTCGCGCGCCTCCAGCGTTCCGTTCATGACTCCGATCAAAAAGATGTCACCCACTACCGTAGGCGAGGAAAACATATACGCGTGACCCTGCAGCCGCAGAATCGTCTTGCCGGTTTTCGCCTCGACCACGTGCAGCAGGCTGGAATCCGAGGTGGCGAAGAAAACTTTGCCGTTCACCACCGCGGGCGAGGTGATCACCCAACTTCCCTCGTTGTTGAACTTCCATTTCTCCTGCCCGGTCGCGGCATCGAGCGCGTAGAGATTCGAGTCGCGGCAACCCACATAGACAACTCCGTCCACGACAGCAGCCGACGATTGAAAGCCGACTTGGTTGTGAATCAGCGGATCCTCTCCGCCATGGAAGCGCCATTTCTCAGCCCCGGTGGCCGCATCGACCGCGTAAAAGTAACTGTCCCAGCTTCCGAAATAGAGCACGCCATCCGCCCAAGCCGGGGACGCGTGCACGACGTCTCCCGTCTTGAATTTCCAGCGGAGTTCTCCCGTGGCGGCATCGAGCGCGTAGACGTGTCCATCGCCACTGCCGAAATACACCGTTCCCGCCGCGACCACGGGACTGGAGAGATAAAGGTCGAAAGCGTCTGCGATGGTCTGATTTTTGGGCTCCATGCCATGCAGTCCTTTGGCTTCGAAGCGTCTCTCCCCCGCGGTGGCAAACTTCCATTTCACGGCCCCGGACTTCGCGTCGAGTGCGTAGAATTTTCCATCGTAGCTGCCAGCGTAGACGACTCCGCCGGCGACGGCCGGCGTGCAGGGAACCGGGCCCTTGGTGGTCTGCTTCCAAACCTGCCGGCCCGTCTCGGCATCGACAGCGTAGATGTTTCCGTCATCACCCCCGAAGTAGATGACGCCGTCCTGCAGAACCGGAGACGAAACGATCCGGTCGCCGGTGGGAAACTTCCACTTGATGCGGCTGAATTTCCGCGGAGCCACTCCCGCAAACGTTCCCGTGTGGGCAGGATCGCCACGAAACATGGACTGGGCCGGACAATTTCCTGCGGCCGTGCAGCCGAGCAGGGCGAAGAGGATGAGGGCGTTTTTCATGAAGGTAACGTCAGGGAGTCCGATGCAAGACAAGGGACGCTTCATACGGTCCCTGGGTGAGAGAGCCCCGGATCTCACCGGCCTCCTTTTGGAGCCGGCCTTCAAAGGTGATTCCGAAAACCTTCGACTCGAGACTCAGAAAGCCGCCGCTCTCCAGCAAAAGATCGACGGGAACGTTGTTCACCTTCTTCCCCACGATCACGAAGTCCGGCACGGCAGGCCCGCCGGGTTTGTTCGCAAGCTTGAGCGTGACCTGCCGGGGATACCCGCCCATTTCGTACTCGCCCTTCCATTCCCCGACAAAGTCGGGACCCACCGCCGTGCTCGATTTCGGCAACTCCACCTGCGCCGGACCGGACTTCTCCAAAACAAACGGCGCCGAATTGCCCGCCTGGAGGAACTCGCCGGAAAGTTTTCCATTCGGCAGGAGCCGGGCCTTGAGTTTCGCCGGCCCCACCTGCGGGCCGCCCAAGGCGTCCTTGATCGTGAATGAGGTTTCAGCGCCCTTCACTACCAATTCCGTCAAAGGAGCGCCTTTGAGCCCCAGACTGGGAATGATGATGGAGCCGATCCAGGCGCCGGTGCTGTCCTTGGCGAGATCGACGACAAGTTGAAGATCGCGTCCCGGAATCTGCGCCGTCCCTTCCCAGCGCGCCGCGGGAATTTCCGCGGCGCGGCCGACGAGGAGGAGAGCGAAGAAGAGAGCAGTGGCGAGGCGCATGGTCTTAATGGACAGAGTGGACACAACATCGAGCCGCGACCGCTTTTGCGTCGATCCGTTTTGCCAGTGGGATTCGAAAGCCGCAGTTTCGGCGAGTCTGGAAAGTTCCCGGCTCGAACCGCTTCGGCGCGCGTCAGCCCGGTGCGAAGCAAACGGGCCATCCCGTCGCTGCGGGGGACCACTTCTCTGAAAGAGGCGAATAACTGCGCGAACGGAGGGCGAGCGCTGCTCGCTCGCGTCCGCGGCGCGAACCGTGCCAAAGCGCTTCCCCGACTGGATCGGCGCGGACTGGTCCGATCCTGCTCGGAATCTCAGCCGCGCCGGATCTCCGAACCTTGAAACCGCACCTGGATCCGGAAAACTTTCTTCACCCGGCAGGTGATCTGGCCGGTGGCGAGATCGAAGCGTTCGGGTATTTCGATGCGGTGAATGTCGACGGCCGCGTGATAGCCCCGTTCCGAAAACACATCGATAAGCATGGCGAGCGCGAGCGGATCCTCGAGCACCACGTCCTCCGTGTTGATCAGGGCGACACCTGAGATCGCGTGGCGGAGGACGATCGGGACGATCTTCTTCTCCATCATGCTTGTCACCTTTTCGAAGAGCTCGGCCTGCTCGAGCTCGTAACAGTCGAGCCGCCGAACCATTTCCTGGCGGGCGTGGACGATGATCTCGCTGGCCACGGGGATGCGTCGGAGGCGATCGACGGTGCGCGGATCAAGTTCGAGCGTGCTCTGGTATTCGAGTTCCTGGAGGATGTTCTGCTCGACCTCTTGGATGGGCGCCTGGGCGATGATCAGGTGATAGTGGAAGAGTTCCTTGAGGGATTGGAGCGCGTCCCAAGTTTGTTCCTTGAAGACCCGGTAGCGGCGTTGGGCAAGGGCGGCATCGTAATCGGTCACCCGCTCCTCCAGGAGAGTTCCCACGCCGGTGCGACGCACCTCTTCGTTGAAAGCCTTGACCTCCTGCCCGCGATGCAGCTGGCGCTCCACCGAGGTGGGCTCGTCCACGAAAAGCACCATGATATGGATCGTGGGCTGCCGAAAATGGATGCTGAGCGGCGTGCGGTAATATTCGCTGCGAAGCTGATGCATCTTCGTGACGAAGAGCTTGAGGCATTCAACCTGGGCCTTCGTGCGGGGAAATCCGTCGAGGATCACGCCGTCACGAAATTCCGGGGCAAGGAGGCGTCGGAAAAGCAGGCCGATCACCTCGCGATCCCCGACCATGTTTCCCGCATCTTTCAGGCGCCTGGCTTCCGGCGAGTCGAGCAGGTCGCTGATGACAACCGGGGAGCACGTGAGGCCACGGGTCTTGGCGATGAACTCCGTTTGGGTTCCTTTGCCGGAACCCGGCGCACCGCCGAGCAGGATGATCTCCTTCGGAAAGCGCAGGTTCTCGCGGCCAAACTCGTCCTCCAAATCATGCCAGATCTGGGTGAAGATCAGCAGCGCGTCCTTGATCTCGAGATCCGGCACCTTCGCGGCGGTTTCCGGAGTCGATTCCGGCTTTCGGACGACGGGGGAATTGGGCATGCCCATTGGAGCGCAGGTTCGTGACTTTTGCTCGATGATTCGCGTGGGCTTTGTTCAGGCAGCCGCGGCGCGCATCGCCTCCAAAGCGGCCGGCAGATTTTCGACCTTCGTCCCGCTCCCTTGGGCGAGATCCGGCTTGCCGCCGCCGCGTCCCTCGACCAGCGCCAGTCCCACCTTGAGCAAATCGCCGGCCTTGGCGGAAGCTCCCCTTCCACAGGCCACCGCGAGCAGCGCCCGTTCGCCTTGTCTCGCCCCGAGCAGAGCGATGGCCCCGGGGCGCGCGGCAAAGGCTTTCGCGAGCTCCGGGAGCAAGGCCGCGTCGTCGATCTGGCGCACGACCACGCGTTCGGGCGCCATCGCGGCGATCTCCTCCGCGAGGCGCGTGCGCAGATGGGCGGCTTCGCGTTTCGCCCCCGTCAATTCATCGAGTAATCCGGACACTCGCTCCGGGACACTTTCGGGCGCACTGCTCAGGCGGAGTGCGAGCGCGGCGACGAAATCGTGCTTGTAGCGATAGTCCGGCAACACCCGTCCGCCGCAGTTGAAAAAGACGCGGGTCTCGGTGCTGCGCACGCGCTCGAGCTTGAGAATCTTTAGCAGACCCACTTCGGCGCTGGAGCGCAGGTGCGTGCCGCCACAGGCGCTGAAATCGAACTCGCCGATCTGCACGATCCGAATGCGACCGCTGACTTTGGGCGGGCGCCGCAGCTTTACGGACGCGACTTCGCTTTCATCGATCTCGTAGGCGCGGATCGGATGTGCGGCCCAGATCGCTTCGTTCGCCATTTGCTCCGCCGCCATCGCGAGGTCCCAGCCGACTTCGCCCTCGAGATCCACGGTGCAAATCTTTCCCTCCATGTTTACCGCAGCGATCTGCCGCTCGAGGCGGAAAAAACTCTGTCCGAGAATATGCTCGCCCGTGTGCTGCTGCATGTGGTCGAAACGGCGCGCCCAATCGATCGCGCCCTTCACCGCTCGGCCTTCAAGCCCTTCCTCAAGCACTTCACCCGCGCAGAGGTGCCAGATCTGGCCGCCGTCATTTTCACGGACCTCGATAATCGCCGTGCCGCCCAGCCAGCCCGTATCGAAAGCCTGGCCGCCGGCGGTCGGATAAAACGCCGTCTGTTCCAGGCGCACTTCCGGGCGCCCCTTGACTATCCGGGTTTGCGCAACGGGCGCGGAAAACTCCGTGCGATACGAATCGGTGCGGTAAAGCCGGAGGGTCGCATCGGAGTCCGACATAATGACCTTGGGTGGGGTGGCGGGCGAAGTGTCCATGACAGTGAAAGGGTGGCATTCTGCCTCGTTCCGTCCGCCCTCGCCATGAGAGGTTGCGCGAAGCAATCTCTTCGACGCACTCATGAGCTTCTTATCCGCACCCTGCGAGGAGCTGAAGCCAAGGCCCTGGAGCTGGACCGAAACCTGTTTCGAACCGGATCTTTCGGCGGCCGACGCGCCTTTTCCTCCCGTGGTTTGGGAGGCTCGCTTGTCGACGGCCTCTCCGGATCTTATTCGCGCCGAACTGACCCCGCTCCTCTCCACGGAAGAGCTTGATCGACTGAGGCGCTTCCTCCAACCCCTCGATCAATTGCGCTTTCTGGTCGGCCGGGGACTCCTTCGACTCCTGCTCGGGGCGGAGTTGGACCTGCCGGCGGCCCAGGTGAAGATCGCGTATGGTCCCTTCGGCAAGCCGGAAAGTGTCGCTCCGCCCGGGAGGCCCGCGCCGCATTTCAATGTTTCCCATGCCGGCGATCTGGTCGTCCTGGCGTTCAGTCAGACGCACCCGGTGGGCATCGACGTGGAAGAGGTGAAGGATGCGGACACGGAGAGCATCGCCCGCCAAGTGTTCCGACCGGCAGCCTATCGGGCGTGGCTGAATCTTGAACCTGCGGCGCGGCTAGACGAATTTTTCGTCGCCTGGACGCGCCAGGAAGCCGCGCTCAAGGCGCTCGGTCTCGGCTTTCTCGGTCCCGCGGATGAGACAGCGACGGCCCGCGTCTCAAACTTCGGTTTGACCGTGCCCCCCGGATACAGGGGCGCCGTCGCGCTTTGGGCGATCCCACGCGAAGAAGGCAGTGCCCTCGGCGCCTGAAAGGACGGATGGATCTGTCGCCTGCGCGCGCCCCTCCCGGGTCTATTCCCGTTGAAACGCGCAGGATTGCGGGCGCATGCCCCCACCCGACCCATGGCGCGCGAAAGTCGGCTATGAAGTGTCATTCTTTGTTTTTGCTGCCGCTCGTCTTTTGGGCCGCTGCTTGTGATCGTGCGCCTCAGGCTTCGGCGCCCGTGGCGCAGACGACGCCTGCCCCTGCGGCCCCCGGGGTCGGCGCGGCTGATGGGGTTGCGACTGCCAGCGACACGCGCTTGGCCGAGCAAGAGCGAGCCCTTGCTGAACGCGAACGACAACTGCGTGAGCGCGAAGGTGCGCTCTCGGAGCGCGAGCGCGCCGCCGAGGCAAAGCTTATTCTGGATGAACGCGCTGCTCTCGCTGTCAGACGGCGTGAAGCCACTCACGCCCGCGTAAATGGAACAGCCCGTCCACGGCGCGCCGCCGCTCAAGGACCGCAAACCTTTGAAATTTTCTACGATCGCCTGGCGGAAGACGGCGATTGGATTGAATCCGAGCAATACGGTTTCGTTTGGCAGCCCACGGTGAGCCGCAACGGAGGCTGGCGCCCTTACAGCGAAGGCCGCTGGGCCTATACGGACGCCGGTTGGACATGGATTTCGACCGAGCGGTTCGGCTGGGCCACTTATCATTTCGGCCGCTGGACGCGCCTGCGGGGCACCGGCTGGGTCTGGGTGCCAGGAGAGCAATGGGCTCCCGCCTGGGTATCCTGGCGCACCAGTGATCGTTATGTGGGCTGGGCCCCGTTGCCGCCCGAAGCGCATTTTGAGCGCGGACGCGGGATTCACGCCGCGGCCGACGTCGAATATGACATCGGTCCGTCCCAATATTCCTTCGTGACGGTCGAACGCTTGGGCGCGCCCTCGCTACGAGCAGTGGCGATCGACCCTATCGAAAACATCGTAATCATTCGCGAGACGCGCAACGTTACGAACATCGCGGTGCAGGAAAACGTGATCGTGAATGAGGGCCCACGCTATGACACCATCCATGGCCGCCTGGAACAGCCGATCGAGCGCATGCGTCTCGAGCGGCGTGGCGAGTTTTCGGAGTCCTCCGGACCGGCGGCCACCATCGTGGCCGGGGCGGTAGCCGTTTTCGCCCCGGAAATCCGCCGCGCGGAACGAACCGACCGTCCGGAGCGTGTCCGGGAACGCGTAACGCGTGTCGAGGTTGACCGTGGCTGGTCCGAGCTGCGCGAGCCTCAGACGGCGCAGCAAGTACGAGCGAGAATGCGTGCGGAATCGCCGGAAGCGGCGCGGGCGACGCCGCTCGCGCAAAATCCGCCCGCTCCTTCCACGCCCGTCCCGAGCGCGCGGCCGACTTCTGCTCCGTCTTCCGTCGCGCCCACTGCTGCCCCGACGAGCGAACCGAGGATACCCGCCACACCAGTTCCCACCGCGAGGCCGACGTCTGCTCCGCCGACCGCGGCGCCAACGCCGACGAAGGCTGCGCCCACCGTGGCCCCGAGCATTGCGCCAACGCCACCTGCCACTGCCGTTCCCACCGCGAGGCCGACGTCTGCTCCGCCGACCGCGGCGCCAACGCCGACGAAGGCTGCGCCCACTGTAGCCCCGACCAGTGTGCCAACTTCACGTCCCACCGCCGTTCCCACGGCGAGGCCGACTTCTGCTCCTCCGACCGCGGCGCCGACACCGACAAAGGCGGCGCCGACCGTAGCCCCGACCAGTGTGCCAACGCCACCTCCCACCGCCGTTCCCACGGCGAAGCCGACTTCTGCTCCTCCGACCGCGGCGCCGACACCGACAAAGGCGGCGCCGACCGTAGCCCCGACCAGTGTGCCAACTCCACCACCCACCGCCGTCCCCACGGCGAAGCCGACCTCCGTTCCGCAAGTCACCCCGACGCCAAAGAAAATCGTTCCCTCATCTGCTCCCACCGCGGCGGCAACCAGCGTCCCTTCACCCATCCCGACCGCTACTCGCGCTCCGGTGGCGGTGCCGACGGTCGCGCCCACGCCTTCGCCCACCCGGGCCTCGTTGGGGGAACCACGCCGATTGCCGCCGCGCGGAGGTGAAACCACACCGACGCCCGAGCCTCCCCCGGGCCGATAACGAAATCGAGTGCAAACCTAAAACCCACCGCGGAGGCCGATCGAGAACGTTCGAGGCGCCCCAATGCTGACCAGTCCGTCCGCCGTCCGGCCAGTCTCGACGCGTTGATTAAAAGCATTCCCGATCGAGGCGCGCACGTCCCAGACGGGCGAGAAGCGATAGCCAACGGAGGCCTCCGCCGTCACGGCGGCGGCGAGCCGGAGTGAGTTTTGATCGTCCTCGAATTGCGGACCGGTGACACGAAGTTGCAGCAAGGCATGCCAGCCGCCGGCGGAACGCCAGCGGGCGCTCACGACGAATTGGTGTTCGGGCGCCTGCGCGAAACGACGACCTTCCAGCGCGCGCGCTTCCGGCGCGCTGGTGATCACGCCGCGCGAGTAGAGGTGTGCAGCCGAAAAGGTCAAAACCGGGCTCGCCTGCCATTCGAGCGCGGCTTGAACGCCGGGAATGTCTGCGCGCCCCAGGTTGCGGCGCTGCCGCCCGACACCCCCCGCCGGAATGACACCGAACAACGCTGCGGTCGCCGGGCCGCGCACGAGGGTGACGTTGGTGACCGGGTGTAGCAACTCGTTGAAAAAGCCCGTAAGCGTAATCCGCAGCGCGCGGATCGGACGGATATCGAGTCCGGCTTCCGCTCCGTAGATTCGCTCGGGCTGCAAGTCTGGATTCGCTTCCGTAATGTCGTTGCGCACGCGGAACGGACGGTACAACTCGTTCAACGTGGGCACGCGAAACCCGGAATAGAGTGCGCCCCGCAAGCGCAGCTGCCCGGGATCGGCAGTGAAGTCGTGCGTGCCACCCAGCCGCGCATTTGCCACCACGCCACGCTGGGCGTGGAAGTGCTGATCGAGCAGCACCGCTCCATCGGTGAGCCTGGACTCGCGCCGATGCCCTGCGTCGCTGGCGTAGGCATCGAACCGCAAGGCGCCCGTGACGATGGTGCCAGGTGCAGGGGTCCAAGCGTCCTCGGCGAAGAGTCCGAGAAAACGCTGCGTTCCACCGGCCGCGCGCAGGCGGGTGAACTGGCCATTTAAGAAGCGGAAACGCTCGCGTGTCTCTCCTTCCACCTCGCGCAGATCGAAACCCGCGACCAGGCGATGCCCGACACTGGGAGCAAGCCGCACCAGGAGACTGCCGCCGAGTGCGTGTGCGGGAACGTTGAACTGATCGAGGCTCGGAACTTCGGCCGTGCGGGTGTCGTTGACACTCGTAAAAAAGCTGCGGAACTCCCGCCACTGGGCGTAGAATTGGACGCGATAGCTGGCGTCCCGGGCGGCGAGCAGGCCGTCAAGCGTCGCGCTGGCATCCAGCGCGCGCGTCGAGTTTTCCGTCAGAGGCGTGCCGTTTCCGCGCCGCTCGCGAAAGCCCGTAAGCTTAAGGGTGAGCGCCGAGTCGCGCGCCAAGCCCAGCCGGATTCCGGCCTCGAGCAGATCGGCTTCCGACCAGGCCGCCACATCGATCGGACCGCGTCGATCGGCGCGCACGACCGGGAATCCATCCGAGCTGAAATGACTTCCCCGGCCGAAGAGGGCGAGAGATCGGCCCTCGCCAAGATCGAAGAAGCGCTCGCCGTCGCCTCCAAGCTCGAGCGCACGGCCGTTCCCGATCGTGGTCTCGAAGCGCAGCCCATTGGAAGCCGGCACCCGGCTCGAGAGCTCGATGGTTCCACTCAACGCCGCGTTTCCCCACGCCCCGGCCCCGCCGCCCGGTGTAATTTCGACCGACTCGATGGCTGCCGAGGGTAATCGACTCCAATAGACCCAGCCGCCGAAGGGGTCGTTCTGGGGAATGCCGTCGAGGAGCACGAGGGATCTACCCGCCCCACTCGGACCGATATTGCGCAGGCTCACCCCCTGCGCGGTGGGGTTGGCAAGGTGCGAATCCGTGCGCCGAAAGAGACCGAAACCCGGTGAGCTGGCGCGAAGGATTTCATCGAGCCGGGAAGATGGTGCGTCGGCCAATTCCATTCGGGAGACCGTGACACGAGCCAACCCGCTTTCCTCTCCAGCGGCATCCCGCGACGCGGTTCCGCGCACGATCACGGGCGGGGCGTCCTGCGCATCTACCCGCAGGTGCAGCACACAAAGCGCCAGACCACACCAGATGGAACGCGCAGGCAGCATGTTGATGGTGGCATCTCACTCCCGCGAGTTCGCGCCTGAGAAAGCGACTTTCCTCTGCTTGACCAAAAGCCGCGAATTGCGCAGAGCTGCGGCGGATCGTCTGAACCCTCCCACCCGTATTTTCACATGAAGGATCGCTCTCATCCGGCCAATGGTCTCCAGAACTGGCGTGGTGTCCAAACGATGCTTTGCGCGGGGTTTCTCGCCCTGCTGGCCGGCTGTTCGCCTCCCAGTTCCGCTCCCACCGCCACGGCGACGCCCCCACCCTTACCTCCGGCGAACCCCGAAATCGCGGCCCTCGGCGCGAAGGTCTACACCGAGTCCTGCGCCAATTGTCATCAAGACGGCGCGGGCAACCGCGGTATGCCGGCGTTGCGCGGCTCGGCAGTGGTCTCGGGTCCCGCGGCCGGACTCATCGAAGTCGTGCTGAAAGGGCAGCGCGGGAAAAGTCTCGTGAACGGCCAGAAACTGAACAGCACCATGCCGGCGACGGATTATCTCACTGACGAAGAAGCCGCGGCAGTGGTCATGCACGTGCGCCGGAAGTTTGCCAACGTGGGGGACGAAGTGAGCCGGGCCGACGTGAAAAAGCAGCGGTAGCAGTCCTGCGGCGGGGAGGACCGACCGTCACGGCAGGTTGTATTTGTTCGTGATAAATTGCCAGATTCCGCCCCGCTCTCGGCTTTGCGATCTGCGTCAATTCAGTCCCCTTGCCCGGACTTCCGCGCCGAGATCACGTAGTACCCGAAGCGGGATCGCGCCATCCCGACGATCGGTGACAAGACGCAGGCCAGGATGTGCCCCCAACGCACTCGATTCAGTCGGAGCCGCGTCTCGAACAATTGTTTCACGAAGAATCGCAGGGTGACCCAAGGGATATGCATGACCGAGGGGGCGATCCGAAAAGAGGCGTCCTGGACGACGATCTCCTCGAAGCCGTTCCCCCGAAGGCAGGCGATGAATCGTTCGATCTCGGCGAAGGTATCGAGCGCCCAGTTCTCGCAGACCCGGCGATAGCACCAGTGCAGCGGCGGGTTCATCGCCTGCGTCCCCTTAATGAAACCATCCGCGACGACGAGTCTCCGTCCGGGTTTTAGCATCCGCGCGGCTTCGCGGATAAACCCTTCCTTCGCAAACCCGGCATCATGGCACGCGCTTTCGATCGCGTAGATGCCATCGAAGAAAGCGTTCGGGAAGGCGGTGCCGGTATAGTCTCCCTGATGGAACCTGACCCGGCCACGCAGGAGACTGGCTGGCATGAGTTTTTCGGCATGCGAGATCTGCCATGGCACCAGCGTAATTCCGTCGATCCCCAAATTCGGATACTCCCGGGCCGCCAAGCGGATGGTGGCTCCCAAACCGCAGCCCATGTCGAGCACCCGGCCGTCGCTCGCGGACTCGAGACCGAGCCGGGCGAGCACTTGGCGCGACATTTCGTCCAGCATTCGCGCGAGAACGAAGGGATTCAGCCCGCGGCGGAAATAGCCAAAGTGCATGTGAAACTCCCGGCTCCACGCCTCATAATCCTGGCCCGCCTCGGTGTAATAGCGGACGACGTCTTCGGCCTGGCCTTTCCCGGAGACTTTTGGCGTCAGCTCGTTCACCCACGCAGCGATACCGGATTGCGCTCGGCAGGCAAGATCAGCCCTCCTTACCGCGTCTTGCCTTCCGGCAAGGTCGCGGCGTGATTGACCTGCGCGATCCCTTTCCGGACCGCATTCCCCCAACTCCCGCTCGGTGAGGGAGGTTGCAGGAACGCGGGTTCAATGGCACTTCGCAGCCCGCTCATGCCCACCATCGCCGAAGAACTCTCCGGGATCCTCACCCGTGCCCTCCGCACGCTGGACCCTGCTCCGCCGGAGTCGTTCGCGGCCGTCGTGATGCCGGCCGCGGACACGCGCTACGGCGACTACCAGACGAACGCCGCCATGGCGCTGGCCAAGGAACGCAAGACGAACCCGCGCGCCCTGGCCCAGGATATCGTCGCGGCGTTAAAGGCGGATTCCGACCTGGGCGCGATCAGCGCGGCGCCCACCATCGCGGGGCCCGGATTCATCAACTTCACGCTACAACCGGGGCACCTCGCAAAGCGGCTCAACGCGATACTGCACGACGACCGGCTGGGTGTCCCGCTGGTGAAAGAACCACGCCGGATTTCGCTCGACATGAGCAGTCCCAATATTGCGAAGCCGATGCATGTCGGCCATCTGCGCTCGACCCTGCTCGGCGACTGCCTCGCCCGCGTGGCGCGGTTCGCCGGGCATACCGTCATCACGGATAACCACCTTGGTGACTGGGGCACCCAGTTCGGGAAGGTCATCTACGGGTGGAAGCAGCATCTGGATCGGGCGGCGCTCGAGCGGGATGCCACCGCGGAACTGGTGCGCATCTACCAATTGGCGAACGACGCGGCCGTACGCGAGCCGCCGGTCTCCGACGCCTGCCGCGATGAGCTGGCGCGGCTCCAGTCGGGCGATCCGGAGAACACGGGGATCTGGCAGGAATGCGTGCGCGTTTCGCTGGAGGACCTGAACCGGACATATGCCCGCCTCGGGATCGCTTTCGATCATGTCTACGGCGAGTCGCACTACAACGACCGGCTGGCGGAGATCGTGGAGCGTCTTCTGACGCAGGGAATCGCGCGGGAAAGCGAAGGCGCGATCTGTGTATTCTTCGAGGACGATCCTCGGCTCGCGGACAAGCCGGCGATCATTCGCAAGAAGGACGGCGCCTACAATTACACCACGACAGACATCGCGACCTTCGAACTGCGAGTTCACGAATGGAAATGCAATGCGATGTGGAACGTAGTCGGGGCGCCACAGGCGCTGCACTTCGAGCAGCTCAATGCCATCGCTCGCAAGATGAACCTTGGCGTGCCACTCACGCACATCACCTTCGGCAGCATCCTGGGGGAGGACCGCAAAATCATGCGGACGCGCAGCGGCGACAACGTCTCTCTTCGTGACCTGCTCGACGAAGCGGAAGAAAGGGCCGGCGCCGTGATCGCGGAGCGGAGCGCGGAAATGCCGGGAGAGGAACGCGGGGCGATTGCCCGGATCATCGGCCTGGGGTCCGTCAAGTATGCCGAGCTCTCACAGCATCGGTTGACCGACTATGTCTTCTCGTGGGACCGGATGCTTTCGTTCCAAGGGAACACGGCGCCCTACTTGCAGAACGCCTACGTACGCGTGCGTTCCATCTTCCGGCGGCAGGGGGCGGAATGGAGCATGTCGGCGGAGATTCAACTGGGCGAGCCCACCGAGAAAGAGTTAGCGAAGAAACTCGCGCAATTTGCCGAGGCTGTGCCCGCCGTCCTGGACGATTTCCGACCGAATCTCCTGGCGAACTACCTCTACGAACTCGCCAACGCTTTTCACGCTTTCTACGAGGCGTGTCCCGTGCTGAAAGCGGAAGGTGCGGTCAAGGATTCGCGCCTGGCTCTTTGTGAAGCGACAGCACGCGTTCTCCGCTTGGGACTGACCTTGATGGGAATCGAAGTGCCT
The DNA here is from genome assembly GCA_038226705.1 of Chthoniobacterales bacterium. GTDB lineage: Bacteria > Verrucomicrobiota > Verrucomicrobiia > Chthoniobacterales > SZAS-18 > SZAS-18. The sequence goes on from JBBRQH010000005.1 coordinate 62,702, forward strand.
GAGCGGATGTAGTAGGCGCAGAGATTCGTTGCTCTTTGTCGCGGAGCGACACCCGAAGGTAGCTGTGCGATTTTAATCCACGGAATGTTCGGACCCAAAAAGTGCGTCGCGGAGCGACACTTGAACCTCATTGCGATGTAGCCGAGTCCGCTCGATTCAAGCGTCGCTCCGCGACGCAAACGCACGCCCAAAAGACCGTGGGTTAAAGCCCACGGCTACCATCGAAAGTCGCTCCGCGACTCGGCTGCAGGAGCGGGAGAGACGTCGAGCGCGCGCTCGGCCTGGAATTATTCCGCCGCCGGAGGTGCACCCTCGCCTTCGATCCCCTCGCCCACCTGGTAGCGGACGAAGCGGCGGATGACGATGTTTTCGCCGAGCTCCGCGATTTTGCTCGCAACCAGATCCTTGATGGTCTGCTTGTCGTTCTTGATGAAGGCCTGCTCCATCAGGCAGACGGTCGTGTAGTACTTTTCGATCGTCCCCTCGACAATTTTCTCGATGATGTTCGCGGGCTTGCCCTTGTTCTTGTCGGAACCGCCGGCAATCTCGCGCTCTTTCGCGATGACGTTCGCGGGCACATCCTCGCGCCGCACGACGCTCGGGTTCGCCGCCGCGATGTGCAGGGTGAGGTCCTTCACGAACTCTCGGAAAATCTCGTTCTTGGCCACGAAGTCGGTCTCGCAATTGACTTCGATGAGCACGCCAACGCGACCGGCCATGTGGATGTAAGCCGCGATAATGCCTTCGTTCGCCGTGCGGCTGGCTTTCTTGCCGGCGGAAGCAATGCCCTTCTTCCGCAGAATCGTCTCGGCCTGTTCCATATCGCCGCCCGCTTCGGCGAGCGCTTTTTTGCAGTCCATCATGCCCGCGTTGGTACGGTCGCGGAGGGTCTTTACGGTGGTGGCGCTGATCTCAGACATAGGATTTCGGGAACGGGTTGCGGATTGAAAACGAGAGGATGGGTAAAAAAGACGAAGCCCGGCGGTTGGGCCGGGCCTCGACAAGAAGGGGCGCGGCGTCTGGCGCGCCTCGATGGATCAAGCCGAAATGGCTTCCATATGGCGGCGCTCGGTCTTGCTGGCTTCATGGCCGCCGGAAACGAGCGCGTCCACGAACTTTTGCAGGATGATGCGGATCGAACGGATTGCGTCGTCGTTGCCGGCGACGGGATAGTCGATGAGCGAAGGATCGGCGTTCGTGTCGACGATGGCGACGATCTTCACGCCGAGGCGGCGGGCTTCCGCGACGGCGTTCGTCTCACGGGCGGTGTCGATGATGATCATTGCGTCCGGAAGGCGCTCCATGTCGCGAATTCCGTCCAGATTGCGCATGAGCTTCACGCCCTCGCGCTTCACGGCCGAGATTTCCTGATTGCTCATCTTCTTCGCCTCGGGGGCGGTATCGATGCCCTCAATGAACTTCATCTTCTGCACGCTTTTGCGGATCGTGGCGAGATTGGTCAGCGTGCCGCCCAGCCAGCGCTGGTTCACGTAGAACTGGCCGCAGGCCTGGGCCGCTTCCTTGACTGCTTCCTGCGCCTGCTTCTTGCAGCCAACAAAGAGCACCTTGCCTTTGCTGCGCGCGAGATTTCCGAGAAATTCGCAGGCGGTTTCGAGCTGCTCCACCGTCTTCGTCAAATCGACGACGTGGATGGCATTGCGCTTCTCAAAGATGAACGGCTTCATCTTCGGGTTCCAACGCTTGGTTTGGTGGCCGAAGTGGACACCGGCTTCAAGGAGTTCGGTGAGGGCTTCGGTGGGAGCAACAGAGGTCATGCGGGCGGGGTATTTAGCGGGCCGGGAATATAGAGGTGTTTTTCAGGACCGCAACGGATGCGCGCAGGAAAAACGTTGGAAGTGAAGGAGCCTAGCCAACTGCCGTTTCGTACTCGGTCTCGGCGGGCGCTTCTGGAATCGGCTCGCCCAGGGCCACGATGTTCGTGGCGCGATGGCGCGGGAACCCGGTGCCGGCAGGGATGAGATGGCCCATGATGACGTTTTCCTTGAAGCCAAGGAGATTGTCGACCTTGCCGAGCGTGGCGGCTTCGGTCAGCACCCGGGTGGTATCCTGGAAGCTGGCGGCCGAGATGAACGAATCGGTCTCGAGCGAAGCCTTGGTAACGCCAAGTAAAACCGGGGAAGCCTCGGCGGGCTTGCCGCCCTGCGCGATAACCCGCTTGTTCTCGATGTCGAAGTTCAGCTTATCCACCTGGTCACCCCAGAGGAGCGTAGTGTCACCCGGATCGGTGATCTTCACCTTGCGGAGCATCTGGCGGATGATGATCTCGACGTGCTTGTCGTTGATTTCGACACCCTGGAGGCGGTAAACCTCCTGCACTTCGTTGACGAGGTATTCCTGGAGCGCCTGAGGCCCAAGGATGTCGAGGATTTCACTCGGCACAACGGCACCTTCCGTAAGTTGCTGGCCCTTCTTCACGAAGTCGCCCTTGGCCACGATAATGTGTCGGTTGGCGGGGATGAGGTGCTCTTCCTCGTTATTCGTCTCGGGATCGGTGACGATGATCTTGCGCTTGCCGCGCACGGTCCCGCCGATCTCGATGACGCCATCGATCTTCGCGATTTCGCAGGCGTCTTTCGGACGGCGCGCCTCGAAGAGCTCCGCCACTCGGGGCAGACCACCGACGATGTCCTTCGACTTCGCGATCTTCCGCGGCGTCTTGGCGAGGAGCTGGCCACCCTGGGCGCGAGCACCTTCTTCCACCACGACGACGGCGCCGGCGGGAATCGAGTAGCTCGCGAGGATGTCGCCCTTCTTTTCGTCCACCAGGACGATCTGCGGATGCAAGTCTTCCTTATGTTCGATGACCACCGTCTGGCGATTGCCGGCGTTGTCGGTCTCGGTCTTGATCGTGACTCCGCCGATCATGTCGCGGAACTCGATTTTGCCGGCCTTCTCGGTCAGAATCGGGACGTTATATGGATCCCATTGCACGAAGGTATCGCCCTTCTTGACGTTGCCGCCGTCATCGACGCTGATCGCCGAGCCGAGCACGATGGTGTAGCGCTCGAGTTCACGGCCGTCCTTGCTCGAGATCGAAACGGCTCCGTTCTTGTTCAAAACGATGAAGTTGCCTTCGACGTCGCGCACGATTTTCAGGTCGTGGTAGGTGACGAGACCGTCGTTCTTCGCCTTGATGATGGGCTGCTTGAAGGTCTGGCTGGCCGCGCCACCCACGTGGAACGTGCGCATCGTGAGCTGCGTGCCGGGTTCGCCGATGGACTGGGCGGCAATGATGCCGACCGCTTCACCGAGCTTGACCATGCGGCCCGTGGCGAGATTGCGCCCGTAACACTGGGCGCAGACGCCGCGCTCGGTTTCACAGGTGAGAACGGAACGGATCTTGAGCTGCTCGACGCCGAGCGCGACGATTTCATGCGAGACCTTTTCCTCGATGATTTCGCCGGCCTTGACGACAACCTTGCCGCTGACGGGGTTCTTGACCGTTTCACAACTGGCCCGCCCAAAGATCCGCGTCGCGAGATCGACCACTTCGGTATCGCCGTCGTAGATCGAATTGACCGTGATGCCATTGGTCGTGCCGCAGTCGTCCGTCGTGATGATCACATTCTGCGCCGCATCGACGAGCTTGTGGGTCATGTAGCCGGAGTCGGCGGTCTTGAGCGCGGTATCGGCCAGACCCTTGCGGGCGCCGTGGCTCGAAATGAAGTACTCGAGCACTGTTAGGCCCTCGCGGAAGTTCGATGTGATCGGCTGCTCGATGATCGAGCCGTCGGGCTTGGCCATGAGGCCACGCATCCCGGCGAGCTGCTTGATCTGCGTGCGGTTACCGCGCGCCTTCGAGTCCACCATCATGAAGACGGGATTCGCCTCTTTGCGACCGCCGTTGTACTTCAGCGCACTGAAGGTGAGCTTGGTGATTTCCTCACCGGCGTGGGTCCAGATGTCGATGATCTTATTGTAGCGCTCGCCCTCGGTGATGATACCGCGGCGGAACTGCTTCTCGACTTCGGCGATGCCCTTGTAGGCGCGGTCGAGTTCCGTCTTCTTCCCTTCCGGGATGATCATGTCCGTGATTCCGATCGAAACACCGGCACGCATCGCCCAGTAAAACCCAAGGTCCTTCAGCTTATCGAGCGTCTCGACGGTGCCCGCCTGGCCCACGGCCTGGTAGGTGCGCAGAATGATGTCGGAGAGCTGCTCCTTGCCGGCGTTTTTGTTGAAGAACCCAAGCGCGGAGGGCCAGATTCCGTTGAAGATCACGCGGCCCACGGTGGTCTCGAGCGTCTTCTTTTCGGAATTGCCGTAGATCGTCGTGGTGATGCCGTAGTCCGGATTCTTGAAGCGAATGCGGTCGTGGATCTTGAGGGCCTTTTCGGTCAGCGCGAACTCGACTTCACTCTCATTGCTGAAGAGTGGCAGGCGCGAAGGCGGCTTCTCGCCTTCCACGGTACGCGGCTCCTGGGTGAGGTAGTAGCACCCGAGCGGAATGTCCTGCGACGGCGTGGTGATCGGCTTGCCGCTCGAAGGGCTGAAGATGTTATTCGGCGCCAGCATGAGCAGGCGCGCTTCCATCTGCGCTTCGATCGAGAGCGGAACGTGCACAGCCATCTGATCGCCGTCGAAGTCCGCGTTGTAAGCGGTACAAACGAGGGGGTGGATGCGGATGGCTTCGCCTTCGATCAACACCGGCTCGAAAGCCTGAATCGAGAGGCGATGGAGCGTGGGAGCGCGATTCAGGAGAACCGGGTGACCCTTCGTCACCTCTTCGAGGATGTCCCACACTTCTGTGGTCTGCTTCTCGATGAGTTTCTTAGCACTGCGCACCGTGTGCACGTAGCCGAGTTCCTTGAGGCGGCGGATGATGAAGGGCTCGAAGAGCACGAGAGCCATCTTCTTCGGTAGTCCGCACTGATGGATCTTGAGTTCCGGCCCGATCACGATGACCGAGCGGCCCGAGTAATCGACGCGCTTGCCGAGCAAGTTTTGCCGGAAGCGTCCGCCCTTGCCCTTGAGCATGTCAGAAAGCGACTTGAGCGGGCGATTGCCGGCTCCGGTCACGGCCCGGCCGTGGCGGCCGTTGTCAAAAAGAGCGTCGACCGCTTCCTGGAGCATGCGCTTCTCATTGCGGATGATGACATCCGGCGTCTTGAGCAGCAGCAGGTTCTTGAGGCGATTGTTCCGGTTGATGACCCGGCGATAGAGATCGTTGAGATCCGACGTCGCAAAACGTCCTCCCTCAAGAGGTACGAGCGGGCGCAGATCCGGAGGAATGACGGGGAGAACGTCGAGCACCATCCATTCCGGCCGCATGCGACTTTGCTGGAATCCGATCACGAGCTTGAGACGCTTCGAGAGCTTCTTGCGCACCTGCTTGCTCTTCGTGTTGCCCATCGCTTCCTCGAGCTCACGCTGGAGCGCGGGGAGATCGATCTGCATGAGGAGCGTGCGAATCGCATCGGCGCCCATGCCGGCGACGAAAGCGTCGCCGTATTGTTCCATCGCTTCGCGATACTCCGCTTCGTTGAGAAGCTGGCACTTCGTCAGGGGCGTGTTGCCCGGATCGATCACGATGTAGTCCTCGTAATAGATGACGCGCTCGAGTTGGCGGCCGCTCATGTCGACCACAAGGCCGATGCGCGAGGGCATGCACTTGTAGAACCAGATGTGGCTCACCGGCACAGCCAGCTCGATATGCCCCATGCGCTCCCGGCGCACGCGGCTCAGGGTCACTTCGACGCCACAGCGATCGCAGATGACACCCTTGTGCTTGATGCGCTTGTACTTGCCGCAGGAGCACTCCCAGTCGCGTGTCGGTCCAAAAATACGCTCGCAGAAAAGGCCGCCCTTTTCAGGTTTGAACGTACGATAGTTGATGGTCTCGGGGTTCTTGACTTCGCCCTTGCTCCACGAGCGGATGGAATCCGGGGAAGCGACGGTGATCCCAACCTGGTCAAAGCTGAGGGCACGTTCTTCACCGAAAATCTCGCGCAGGTTCTGTTCAATCATAGCGGATGCGTTTGCGGATGCGGTCTGAAATGGGGCGGATTAGAGCATGCCAGCGGCAAGCTCCGGACTGTTGGCCGTGGTGCCGCCGGAAGAAGCGGACGCGCGACCCCCGACTTTCACATCGAGGCCAAGCGACTGCATTTCCTTGATGAGCACGTTGAAGGATTCCGGCGTGCCCGCTTCGAGGAAGTTGTCGCCCTTGACGATGGATTCGTAGATGCGCTGGCGGCCCTGCACGTCGTCGGATTTGACGGTGAGCAGTTCCTGCAGCGTGTAAGCCGCCCCGTAGGCCTGGAGGGCCCAGACTTCCATTTCGCCGAAGCGCTGGCCACCGTATTGGGCTTTGCCGCCCAGGGGTTGCTGCGTGACGAGCGAGTAGGGTCCGACCGCGCGGGCATGAATCTTGTCCGCGACCAAGTGGCCCAGCTTGAGCATGTAGATGTAGCCAACGACGACCTCCTGGTCGAACGGATCGCCCGTGCGACCGTCGAAGAGGCGGGACTTGCCGTTTTCGCCGATCCACGTGAAGCCCTTTGTCGCTTTCGCCTGCTTGAGGTAATCGCGGATTTGCTTCTCCTGGATGCCGTCGAAGACGGGAGTGGCCACGCGAAACCCGAGGGCTTTCGCGGCAACGCCAAGGTGCGTTTCAAGCACCTGACCGACATTCATTCGGCTCGGCACGCCGAGGGGGTTAAGACAGATGTCGACCGGCGTTCCATCGGAGAGGAACGGCATGTCTTCTTCCGGCACGATGCGGGCGACGACGCCCTTGTTTCCGTGCCGTCCGGCCATCTTGTCACCGACCGAGAGCTTGCGCTTTGAGGCGATGTAGACCTTGACCTGCTTGATGATGCCGGGATCGACTTCATCGCCCGCTTCCGCCCGATCGATCGCGCGCTCGTGCTCCATCTCGAGATCGGCGAATTTCCCTTCGAAATTGCCGATGATTTCCTGGATTTTATTTCGGATCGGGCTCGGGTCGATTTCGATGTGGTCGTAGTTTTCCGCGAGCTTGTGGAGGAGCGTCTTGGTGATCTTGCGGTTGGCCGGGATCAGAATCTCGCCCGTCTCAGCGTTCACTACGTCGAGCGGGATCTTCTCGCCGAGGAGCACATTTGAAAGGGACTCGGTGAGTTCATTCACCAGTTCGTCCTTCTTCTTCTTGTAGTCCTCCTGCACCTGCTTGGCCTGCTTCTTGGACTCGGCGGGGGTGGTCTGCTTGCGTTGGGCTTCCTTGGTGCGCGAGGACACTTTTACGTCCATCACGATGCCGTAAGTGCCCGAAGGAACCGTCAGCGAGGTATCCTTAACGTCGGCCGCTTTCTCACCGAAGATGGCGCGCAGGAGGCGCTCTTCCGGGGCGAGTTCGGTTTCACTTTTGGGCGTGATCTTGCCGACAAGGATGTCGCCGGGCTTGATCTCCGCGCCGACGCGAATGACGCCGTCGTGCCCCAGATTGCGCAGGGCTTCCTCCGAAACATTCGGAATGTCCCGCGTGATTTCTTCCGGCCCCAGCTTGGTGTCGCGAGCGCCAATCTCGAACTCGTCGATGTGGATGGACGTGTAGATGTCCTCCTTCACCACGCGCTCGCTGATCATGATCGCGTCTTCGAAGTTGTAGCCGTTCCAGGGCATGAAGGCGACGAGCACGTTGCGGCCGAGCGCGAGCTCGCCGTTTTCCGTGTTCGGGCCATCTGCCACGACCATGCCCTTCTTGACCTTGTCGCCTTTCTTGATGATGGGCTTCTGGTTTACACAGGTGCCGGCGTTCGAACGCATGAACTTCCGCAGTTCATACACGTAGAGATGGTTGTCCGGATCGTGCTTGAGCTTCTTCTTCGCGTCCGGCATCGCGCCGTCCTTGGTCACGATGATGAACTCCGCCGTCACGCTGGCGGCGATGCCGTCGCCCTCGGCGACGATGACTGCGCGCGAATCCCGGGCAACCTTGCCTTCGAGACCAGTGCCGATCAGCGGTGCTTCGCTCTTGAGGAGGGGCACACCCTGTCGCTGCATGTTCGAGCCCATGAGCGCGCGATTCGCGTCGTCGTGCTCCAAGAACGGAATTAGGCCGGCGGCCACGGAGACGAGCTGCTTCGGCGAAATGTCCATGTAATGGACCTTGGCCGGCTCGACTTCGAGGAAGTCCCCGCGATAGCGGATGGAGATCTTTTCCGCCGTGAAGTTTCCTTTCGCATCGGTCGGCGTATTCGCCTGCGCCACCAGGAAGTTTTCTTCGCGATCGGCCGTCAGGAAGTCAATGCGATCGGTCACCCGACCGCTTTCGACTTTCCGATAAGGGGTCTCGATAAAGCCGAAGTCGTTGATACGCGCATAAGTGCTCATCGAGCTGATGAGACCGATGTTCGGGCCTTCCGGCGTCTCGATGGGGCAGATGCGGCCGTAATGCGACGGATGGACGTCACGCACTTCGAAGCCGGCGCGATCGCGGCTCAGGCCTCCTGGCCCAAGCGCGGAAAGTCGCCGCTTGTGGGTTAGTTCCGCCAACGGATTCGTCTGATCCATGAACTGGCTGAGCTGCGAACGGCCGAAGAAATCGCGGATGACCGCGGAAAGCGCCTTCGGGTTGATGAGGCGCTGCGGCGTCATCCCTTCGACGTTGATGTCATAAAGGGTCATCCGCTCCTTCACGAGACGCTCGGTGCGAGCGAGACCCACTCGACACTGGTTCGCGAGGAGTTCACCCACCGTGCGCACACGGCGGCTGCCCAAATGATCGATGTCGTCCAGCGTACCCTCGCCGCTGCGGAGGCCGATGAGATACTTCATCGCCGCCACAAAATCGTCGGCGGAGAGGATGCGGGCCGCCAAGTCGGAACCGAGGCCGAGCTTCTGGTTGATCTTGTACCGACCGACGCGGCCAAGGTCGTACTTCTTCGGGTCGAAGAAGAGACGCTTCAGGAGCGCACGGGCATTGGCGACCGTGGGTGGATCCCCAGGGCGAAGTCGGCGATAGATGTCCTTCAGGGCCTCTTCCTCGTCGTGCGCCGGGTCCTTGCGCATTGCCTTGATGACCGAATCGTCCTTCTTGATGTCGACGACCTTGACCTTGTCGTGGCCCAACCCGAGGAGTTGGGTGACGATGGCTTGGGTGAGCGGCTCGAAGGCGCGGGCGACGATGATTTCACCATCCTTGACGTCCGAGACGAGCACCTTGGTCGCGAGCGTCTCGTCATCGAGGCCGCCCTTGAGCTTGAGGTCTTCGACGGCGTAGAAAAGCTTGATCACCGCCTCGTCGCTGCCGTAGCCGAGGGCCCGGAGGAAAGTGGTGGCGAGGAACTTCCGCCGACGCTTGCGGCGATCGAGGTAGATATACAGCAGATCGGCCGTGTCGTACTGCACTTCGAGCCACGAGCCGCGATCGGGAATTACGCGGAAGCTATGGAGCAGCTTGCCGTTCAAATGGGGGGTGACTTCGAAGCAGATGCCGGGAGACCGGTGCAACTGGCTGACGACGACGCGCTCGGCGCCATTGATCACGAAGGTGCCTTGCGGCGTCATGAGCGGGAGTTCGCCCATGTAAACTTTCTCTTCCTTGAGGCCCTTTTCCTCCGGGAGGTGGAAGGTGACGTGCAGCGGCGCGCTATAGGTCTGGCCTTCGCGCTGTGCTTCAAGAGAAGTGAGCTTTGGCTCGCCGATGTCGTAGTGGCTGAAATCGAGCGTCGACTTGTTGTCGTAACTCTCAATCGGGAACACTTCGCGAAAAACCGCCTGAAGGCCGGTCACTTTTCGCTTGCTTGGTGCGACCTCCTTTTGTAGGAACTCGATGTAGGAATTAACCTGTATTTCGATGAGGTTCGGGGGTTCCGACACCTCTTTGAGTTTCCCGAAGTAGAGTCTCTCGGCCATATCGACAGTGTTTCAGCGGCGCTCCAGGATTGCCTAAGCAGTGTTCCTGGAGTGGTTTACGGGGACGAAAAAAGATGCGGCGAGCCCTGGAGCCCTCCGCATCATTCGAGGAACACGGAAAGTAGTGTGACTTTTCGACGTGTCAAATCCGATGATGAGCTGCTCGTCTGCACAGCTCCTCGGGTTTTGGCGCGCCTGGCAGATCTCGCGATCTGCCCGGCACGGGATGATACGAGGGCGAAGGAGAACCTCCACCCTCGAAATCGTAATGAACGCGTGGGGGAGATTACTTGATCTCCACCTTGGCGCCGGCCGCTTCGATCTTTTTCTTGATCTCTTCGGCTTCGGCCTTCGGCACGCCTTCTTTGATAGTCTTCGGGGCACCTTCTACGAGCGCCTTCGCTTCGGCGAGGCCGAGTCCGGCCACCGATGCGCGCACTTCCTTGATGACGCCGATCTTGTTCGCGCCGGTCTCGAGGAGAACGACGTCAAACGTCGTCTTCTCTTCCACCGCCGCGGCCGGAGCTGCGCCCGCAGCAGGAGCTGCCGCAGCCACAGGGGCCGCGGCGCTGACGCCGAGCTTGGCCTCAAGGGCCTTCACAAGTTCCGAGGTTTGCAGCAGGGAGAGCCCGCTGATCTGATCCACCAATGCATTCAGGTCTGACATTTTGCTTTGCGTTGTGATGGGCGTCGCGAACCGGGGCTCCGATTCAATTCAATCCCATTGCCACGGGACCGACATCCATCTGGTTGTTTGTGTTTGGGTTTTTCGCGGCCGCCGGGGCGGCCTGAAAGGGATTGAAAGAAGTGGGGAGGCGTTGCGGAAGACTAAGCGGCAGCCTTCTCCTGCTTCTCGATGGAAGCTTGCAGGGCGCGGGCGAGCATCGAACCGGGCTCGTTGAGCAGGCGCACGAGACTGGTGGCCGGGGTCTGGAGGAGGCCCAGCAACTGCGCCTGAAGTGACTCCTTCGGCGGCATGTCGGCCAGCGTGTCGATGTCTTTCTTGTTAAGAACTTTGTTGTCGAGCACACCGACTTTGACGCTGAACTTCTTGAATTCCGCGGTGAACTTCTTCACCACCTTGGCGGCGGCGCAGACGTCCTTGTCGCCCGTGACGATCGCCGTCTGACCGGCAAAATGATCGGCCACGTCGGGTAATCCGACAGCGGTGGTGGCGCGGCGGAGGAAGCTGTTCTTCACGACTTGGCAACGGGCGCCAGCCTCGACGAGGCGGTCCCGCAGCTTGGCGAACTCAGCCACCTTTAGTCCGGAATAATCGGCGATGAAAACGAACGGCGACGCTTGGAAGCGCTGCTGGAGGTCTTCGATGATAAAAGCCTTTTCGGGTCTCATGGATCGGGTCGGTTGGGACTTGGTTAGTCAACGGCCACGGCTTGCATCGCGCCGGCGTCGAGCGCGAGACCCGGCGTCATGGTGGCGGCAAGCGTGGCGGTCATGATGAAACGGCCCTTAGCGGTGGCCGGGCGGGCCTTGACGACCGCGTCAAAAACGGCAGTGCTGTTTTCCACGAGTTGCTTCTCGGTGAAGGAGAATTTGCCCACCGGGACAGCGACATTTGCACCCTTGTCGAGCTTGAACTCGACCCGGCCAGCTTTCACTTCACGCACGGCCTTGGCGGTGTCTTCACTGACGGTACCAGCCTTGGGGTTTGGCATCAGACCGCGTGGTCCGAGGACCTTGCCGAGTTTGCGGACTTCCGCCATGGCGGCAGGAGTGGAGATCGCGACATCGAAATCCTGAAAACCATCGATGCACTTTTTGATCAGGTCCTCGAAGCCCACGAATTCAGCGCCGGCCTCACGTGCCGCGTCTGCGGCCGCACCTTGGGCGAAAACGAGCACCCGAACTTGCTTGCCGGAGCCGTGGGGGAGCGGACAGGTGCCGCGGACCATCTGGTCGCTCTGCTTGGGGTCGACCCCAAGATGGAGCGAGAGAGTGACCGTCTGGTCGAACTTGGGGGCCGGAAGCTTCTTCAGCACTCCGGTCGCTTCGGCCAGGGTGTATTTCTTTTGCACGTCCACCAGGGCGACGGCGGCGCGATAGCGCTTGCTACGGGTCTTTGCCATAATTGTTGCAGTTCGAACGAGCCAGCCGGCTCTCCTGCGGTTGGGATGGAGGAAGGGTTGCTTTGCGGGGAGCGCTGCGTTTGCGGTTGTGCGACTGGCGGAGGGAAAATCCAAACCGGGGCGCGACTTAATCGCGGATTTCTATGCCCATCTGGCGCGCCGTTCCAGCGATCACGCGGAAGGCAGCTTCATCGGACCGAGCATTCAGATCCTTTTTCTTGATCTTCACAATTTCCATCACCTGTTGCTTGCGCAGGGTGGCGACCTTCGTGCGGTTCGGCTCCTTGGAGCCAGCCGCGATGTTTGCCGCCTTCTTGAGCAGGATCGCCGCGGGCGGCTGCTTCGTGATAAAGGTGAAGGTCTTGTCCTTGTAGACGGTGATGACGACCGGAAGGATGTCGCCCGCCTGCTTTTGCGTCGCGGCGTTGAACTCCTTGCAGAAGGCCATGATGTTCACGCCATTCGAGCCGAGCGCCGGACCGACAGGCGGCGCGGGGTTCGCCTGACCGGCGGGAATCTGAAGTTTGATGGAAGCAACGATCTCTTTGGCCATGGCGCGAAAAGGGCGTGGAGAGTAACTGGATTCCGGCACAGGTCAACCCGGGATGCAAAGATTTTGCTCTCGCGGGAAAATTTCCTTCGCCATCCCCGTCTCCACTCTCCTTTTCTCAGCCCCGGTTGGTCCCCGCGCCCGCCAGTTGTCCGCATCCTGCCGCGACATCGATCCCGCGGCGCTGCCGCACCGTGCTTGGCAGCCCATATTCCGCTAACACTGCCTGGAAGCGCTTTGCTGCCGACGGTCGCGTCGGCGCACCCGCGAATCCGCTCGTTGGATTGAGCGGGATGAGGTTCACCTGTGCCTGCATGCCTTGCAGCAACCGGCCGACTGCATGTGCTTCCTCAGGGCTGTCGTTTCGACCTTCGATCAGAGTCCACTCAAAAAAAATGCCCCGGTCGCGCTTGGCGCAGTAATACCGACAGGCTTCCATCAACTCATCCAGCGGCCAGGCGCGTGCCGCCGGCACAAGGGCGGCGCGCTCCTCCTGGGTAGCGGCGTGGAGCGAGACTGCGAGATGCACGGGCCGAGGTTCGTCGGCCAGCCGCCGAATGCCCGGCACAACCCCCACTGTGCTCAGCGTGAAATGCTCCGCCCCGATAGCGACGCCGTGGGGATAGCGCAGCACTTCGATCGCCTGCATTACCGCGTCGTAGTTGTGCAGAGGTTCACCCATGCCCATCAGGACCACGTTTCGCAGCCGTTCGTGCCGGGCATGCGGGGAGGCTGCGCCAGCTTTGGCCAGGGCTGGGCCTGCTGCGGCCGAGCCGCGCACCACCCGATCGACATGCACAACTTGCCCCACGATTTCTGCCGCGCTCAAGTGCCTCGAGAAGCCCTGCTGCCCCGTCGCGCAGAAGACACAGCCCATCGCGCATCCGGCCTGACTGCTCACGCAGGCAGTCACCCGGCCGGAGAACCGCATGAGCACGCTCTCTACCTGCTGGCCTCCCTCGAGCGAGTGAAGATATTTCCGAGTAAATCCGTCGGCGGAATGCCGCTCTTGCGCGAGTGGGGGAAGTTCGAGGAAGAAACTCTCCTGCAGAGCTGTAACCAGGCGCCGCGGAAGCGTGGCGATCTGCTCAAAGCGCCCTTCTCCGCGGAGATATACGGCGCTCCAGATCGTCTTCGCGTGCACCTCCGGAAATTCGCGGTCTACGATCCAGGCCTTAAACTCAGGGCGCGTTTGCCCGAAGAAAGATGTGCGATCAGCGATCACGTGTTGGGCTCCGTGGCTGCACGGATCATACCGCACAATGCAGTGTGCGAAAACACGCGCCGCTCGCGGCCGAAGAAGGTCCCGTACAACCTCTGAGTTCCCGGCGACGAACGAAACAGAATCCTAGCCGCGCTCGACCTGCCAGTACTCGAGATCCACCGGGGTCGAACGCCCGAAGATGGAGACGGAAACACGCAACTTGCCGCGCTCGGGATCGATTTCCTCGACCACGCCGTTCTGATTCTGGAAGGGGCCATCGGCCACCTTCACGGTTTCGCCGACTTCGAAACTAAGCTTCGGCTTCACCTTGTCCTCGCGATCCTTCATTTGCGCGAGAATGTTTTCCACCTCGGCCGGCTTCATGGGCGTGGGCTTGTCCTTCGTGCCGGCAAAGCCGATCACGCCCGGAGTCTCCTTGATGAAATACCAAGCCCTTTCGACAAGCGCCATCGTCTCGTCGTAAAGATGCATGTTCACGATCAGGTAGCCGGGAAGCAGCTTGCGCGTCGTCTCCGTCTTCTTGCCCCGCTTGATCTCGCTGACGCGTTCGGTCGGGACGAGGACGTCAAAGACCACGTCGCCCATCTCCTCCGTCTTGATCCGGCGGCGGATGCTTTCCTGCACCTTGTTCTCCTGGCCGGAGAGCACATGCACAACGTAAAATTGGTCCTGGGGAGCAAGCGCGTTCATGAGAGGGAAAAGGGGATCGGAAGAACGCCGCGATCAGGCGCGCGTGAGGAACGCCACGACGTAGGAAAGGACTAGGTCCCAAAAGGCGACGAAGCCGCCCAAGAGGAGCATGGCGACGAGAACGAGAATCGTGGAGTCGGTCAGCTCCTTGTACTTCTTGAACCCCTTCTCCATCGGGTCCCAAGGCCAGGTCGCCTTGGCGAGCTCGGCTTTGACTTCGTTCGTGAACTGCTTGGTTTTGGCGATCATGCGGCGCTGGGAAAGCTGGCAGGGCAGGAGGGACTCGAACCCCCAGCAGGCGGTTTTGGAGACCGCTACTCTACCAATTGAGTTACTGCCCTGTGAAAAGAACTGAAACGGTCAAACGAATTTGCGCCGGGCAGGAGACTCGCTCCCGCCCGGCGAATTGCAATCCGGGGATTAAGCGATGATTTCCGACACGCGGCCGGCGCCGACGGTGCGGCCACCCTCGCGGATGGCGAAGCGCATCGTCTTCTCCATGGCGACAGCGGTGCCAAGCTCGACTTCGATGGCGACGTGGTCACCAGGCATGACCATTTCGACCCCTTCTGGGAGCTTGATACTGCCGGTTACGTCGGTGGTGCGGAAGTAGAACTGCGGGCGATAATTCGAGAAGAACGGGGTATGACGGCCGCCCTCGTCCTTGGAGAGGACGTAGATCTCCGCCTTGAACTTGCTGTGGGGCTTGCTCGTGCCGGGCTTCGCCAGCACCTGGCCGCGCTCCACGTCGTCTTTCTTCACGCCGCGCAGCAGCACGCCGACGTTTTCTCCCGCGCGCGCCTCGTCGAGGAGCTTGCGGAACATTTCGATGTCGGTGGCAGTCGTCTTCACCGTGGGCTTGATGCCGACGATTTCGACTTCTTCCATCTTCTTGAGGATGCCGCGCTCAACGCGACCCGTCACGACGGTGCCGCGACCTTCGATGTTGAACACGTCCTCCACGGGCATCAGGAAAGGCTGATCGATCGGGCGTTCCGGCACCGGGATGTATTCGTCGATGGCCGCAACCAGCTCGATGATCTGCTTCTCCCCTTCGGGATCGCCGGCGAGCGCCTTTAGCGCGCTGCCCTTGACGATCGGAATGGTATCGCCAGGGAATTCGTACTTGGAGAGGAGCTCGCGTACTTCCATCTCGACGAGGTCGAGGAGGTCCTTGTCGTCGACCATGTCCACTTTGTTCATGAACACGACGATCGACGGCACGCCGACTTGGCGGGCGAGGAGAATGTGCTCACGGGTCTGGGGCATCGGGCCGTCCGCGCTGCTCACCACGAGAATTGCACCGTCCATCTGGGCGGCGCCAGTGATCATGTTCTTCACGTAATCAGCGTGGCCGGGGCAATCGACGTGCGCGTAGTGGCGTTTCTCCGACTCGTACTCGACGTGGGCGGTGTTGATCGTGATGCCGCGCGCCTTCTCCTCGGGAGCGGCGTCGATGGCGTCATAGGCCATGGCTTTGGCCTTGCCGCTCTTGGCAAGGACAGTGGTGATGGCAGCCGTAAGAGTCGTCTTGCCATGATCCACGTGGCCGATGGTGCCGACATTCACGTGGGGTTTGTTGCGTTCGAATTGGGCCTTAGCCATAACGTGTAGGTGATGGGCGCAGGTAGGGAGGCGCCGGGGTTTGCGAAGATGTAGGTAACTCTGGTGGCGTCGTGCTTTTCAGGTCGCCAAACCTGTGGAGCCCTCAACCGGGATCGAACCGGTGACCTCGTCCTTACCAAGGACGTGCTCTGCCAACTGAGCTATGAGGGCCTTGCCATGCGGGCAAAAAAGGCAAAAGGCCCAAGGTCGGTCCCGCGGGTGCGGGACGGACCGTCAGGACTTTTGCCCTTGAATTCCGAAAAGCCCGCTACGGTAACAGTGGCACGGTGAGTGTCAAAAAGTATTTCCGTTTTAGCCCGCTCCCGGACAACTCAAAAACCCCCCTATCAAGTCGCGCTTCCCGTGCCCGCCTTGCCGTAGGTAAGCTTGCCTCATGAATCCGCCGCCGGCTTCGCTGCTCGTCTCCGTCGCGATCGCCGCGTTTGCGGTTTACGCCTTCGTGGCCGTCGCCGTGGGCGATGGGATCGCCCAGCGGGGCCAGTCCCGCACGATCTGGACGCTTCTCCGCGTCCCTTTGGTCGGAACACTCTGGCTGGGCCTGCCTGCCCTGCTCGCCCTCGGCGGCGTCCTCGCCCGGTTCGACCAGCGACCTCCTCCCTTGACCCTGCTCCTCGGGTCGCTCATCGCCACCACTTTGGTGCTCGCACTGTCCTCTTTTGGAAAACAATTCGCGTTCCGCCTTCCCCTGGCTGCTCTCGTGGCTTCGCAAGCTTTTCGCCTGCCGCTCGAACTTGTCATGCATCGCGCGGTGCTGGATGGCGTCATGCCGAACCAGATGTCCTATTCCGGTTGCAATTGGGATATCGTCACCGGCACGACCGCGATAGTGGTCGCCATCCTCATTTCCCGCGACGCGGCGCCGCGCTGGCTGGTCATCGCCTGGAATGCGCTCGGGAGCATTCTGCTACTCAACATCATCACCGTCGCGATTCTTTCCTTTCCGATGATCGCCGCCTTCGGAAACGAGCCGGCCCACCTGAATACCTGGGTCGCCTACTTTCCCTTCATCTGGCTGCCGGCGGTCTTGGTAATGTTTGCCCTCTCCACGCACGTGGCGATCTGGCGCCGACTCACCCTTCCCCCCAGCCATCCCGGATAGAGATTGCCGATGCCGCGTAGACCGAGCGGTCAAGCTGGGCTGAACCTCTCCCGGAGTCACCCGGCCCGCTTTGCGCTTGGGCGCCACACGGCAAAGACCACGGCGCCGAGCACGAGAATTCCTACTCCCATTCCGGCATTGTGCGGGTCCTGCACCACTGTTGTCACGGACACACTCCAGCAAAGAACCACGAAGAGCAGCGTGGTCACAGGATGCCCTGGCACGCGCACCCGTTTCGGCCCATCCGCGTCCGGGCCGGCGCGGCGTTCGCGGGCCCGAAAAATCAGCAGGGAAGCGCCCGTCAGGCCGAAGAACAAGACATCGATCGAGACCACATAGTTCAGGATCTGATCGTATTTGCCCGTGAAGGCGATCATCGCCGCCAGCGCACCTTGGAGCACGATCGCGACCATCGGCGCGCGCGTGCGGGGATGCAGCCATCCGACGGCCCGAAAGAATACTCCGTCCCGGGCCATCGCATAATACACCCGCGGCGCCGTAAGCACGCTCTGGCTCAGAAATCCGACCGTCGAGACCGCGATGCCCAAGGCAATCAGTTGCGCCCCGCGCTCGCCCAGCACCCGACGCATGACTTCCGACGCAGGAGTTTTTGTCGCGGCCAGCCCCTCGAAGCCCAACACGGCCAGGCAGATATACGTCACGGACATGTAGAGCACGATCACCCCTACGACACCGATGAGCAGGCCACGTGGGAGATCGCGTCGCGGGTCACGCATTTCTCCGGTGAGAAAACTCGCCGTTTGCCAGCCCCCGTAGGCAAAAAGGACCGGCACCATCGCGGCGGCCAAGCCGAGCAAGCCGCCCGACTCGGTTCCGCTGGCAACCGGCACCGCGCCGGAGAGCAGCGGGACGGGGGAATTCAACGCGAACCAGCCCACAACGATCAATGCGGCAATGGCCGCAAGCTTCGTGAGCATCAGCGCGCTCTGCACATTGCTCCCAGCCCGCACGCCAAAACAATTCACGGCGGTGAGGAACGCGAGCGCGAGGGCCGCTACCGCCTGCTCGGAAAGCTCCACCCCGCTCAGTTCGCGAAAATAACGCCCAAAAATGATGGCTGCTCCCGCCATGCCGCCCGTTTGCACCACCAGCAGCAGGGTCCAGCCGTAGAGAAAAGCGACGATCGGATGATAGGCATCGCGCAAGTAGGCATACTGCCCGCCGACTCCCGGCCGGAGCGCCGCCAATTCCGCGTAGACGAAAGCACCGATGAGCGCGAGACCACCGCCAATGAGCCACGCCCCCAAAACCAAGGCCGGCGAGTGAACCAGCCGCGCCACAACGGCCGGATTCACAAAGATCCCCGCCCCGATGATCCCGCCCATTACGATCATCGTCGCGTCGAACACTCCGAGGCGCCGGGCCAGCGCCGGTTCCCTGCGCTCCGCGGAATCGGGGCTGGATTCGATCATCACCGCTTCTCTCTTGAAAGCGCGCCTGTGACCAGCGCGGAAGAGGACTGTGCACCATTTGGAGAGAATTCAGCGCCGCCCGTCGCCTGAAGAATCTTTAGAGGCTTTCGCTCCTCGAGTGTTTCGGGTTATCCGTCCGGATCGGAGCGATTTCCTTCCCAAATCCCGGATCCTCCCCGGTCGGTTGAGAGGCCGCTGCGCGCGCCAATTCATCGCAACGCTCATTCTCCGGCTGACCGGAATGGCCGCGGATCCAGTTGAAGGTGACCGCATGGGTTTGTAAACCAACCCGCATGGCTGCGCGCAAGTCGCGGTTCTTTTTCGTGGGGAGGCACGGCGATTTCTTTAAGACGCCCGTGGCACACATCATCACAAGCCTTGAGTCTGTGTGCACGATGATCTCGCACGGTCGCTTTAGGGTGGCGAGAGCCTCGATGAAGGCGCGCATCTCCATCCGGTTGTTTGTCGTCGCATAGACCCCGCCACTGATCTCCCTTTGCTGCTTCCCATAGCGCAGGATGGCCGCCCATCCGCCGGGTCCACCCGGGTTGCGCAGGCAGCTCCCATCAATCCAGATATCGACCGGCAGGCTCATGAAGGTTGCAGCAGTACCATCGACCGGCCCGGCTGAGCGCTTTTTCGTCCGCTCCCTTTCCAGCGGATCCGGCCAGGCTCTCATCTCACCTAGCCTTGGCCCAGTTCTCAATTGCAGTGCGTAATGCCTCGCCCGACGAACCCACCAACTCGGCGGGAAGATCAAAGGACTTGGCCTGCTTTTTGAACTCGTATTTCAGGACGTTGCCGTCCAGGCCGCGAAAGAACGCGCGCGGGATGACGGTCGTGTCGAACCAACTGTGACTGACCAGTGCGTCGGGCAGAAGGAAAATGCCGTAGCGCGTGCGCTCGCCCCTCTCCTGCCGTCTTCGGACCGCGCCCTTCCCCTTACCCGAGCCGAAGAGGAGGTACCCGCCATAGGATAACACGGCACCCGCTCCTAGCAACCACCATGAACTGCTGGCGACGTGCTCATCGTAGACCGCGCGCTTCGGAGTGAAGAGCAGCGTGAGGCCGAAGAAGAAAATTAAGGCCCCTCCGAGCATGAGCCCACCCCCAAGCAACCAACTTCGGAGTTGCCCTGAGGCCGTGAACTTCTCCTCGAAAAACGTCGCCCCACACGCCTGCGGACAACCTTCGTCGAGCAGCGCCCGGATTTCGGGGGGCAGCTTCTCAGGTTCCGACGTGATGAATACCTCCATGCGGCAGAGAGTGAGCCAAAAAAAAACGGCGGTGCAAGCGTCGACGCACGGCTTCCCGCTGGCGCCGTCCCGGCTTCCCTCCACGGTTCGGCGGTTCGCCGCCCCAGACTCACGCCCCCACCGCAACTCCAGCAAGGGCGCGAGTCGACGAACCTCATTCCCCGGGGATGGAATGGCCCGGACGCCTTTTGCGAGAGATTAGTCGCAGCGGGTTTGCGCCGCCTTCGGACGCGACTCGCAAGGACTGCTTTGTCGCCTGTGCAAAAGTTGGAGAATTGGCCAACGACCTTCCGCGGTCCGACTTGTTTCCAAGATTTCGCCGCAACCCGTGGACCGGACGAGAGTTTCACGAAGACGCCCCAATCCATGACATCCATGCTTCGTCCCATCGCTCCTCTCCTGGCCACCGCGCTCGCGGTGCTGGTCTTTGCTCCCACCTCCATGCCCGCCCAAAACGCGGCCAACCCCGCGCGCGGGGCCCGACGCGAGCAAATGCAGGCGGCGTTGCGCGCCTCTTTAACCCCCGGCGAAATGCAGCGCCTCCGGGCCGCGCACCAAGCGGCACGAAACGATCCCGCTGTCGCCGCCGCCCGCAAGGCCGGTGACCGGCGCGGTGCCCGAGGTGCCATGCGCGAAGCCATGCTCAAAAGCGATCCAGGACTCGCGCCGATTTTCGACAAGGTGAAGGCAGCCCGCCGGTCTGCCCGCGGCAAACGGTAATCGCGGCAAACACCTCCGGCGAAGGCCGCTGGGATGCTACGCGATGTTCAACTGTCCAAGCGCGCCACGCCTGCGCCCAGGGCTTGGTTCGTGGTTCCCGGCGTGAGCTGATCAGGGCACGCGCGGGATGCGCTCCCATTCGCGTGCGAGATAAACCCGGGCTTCGGGGCGCTCCGCGGCGAGCTGCGCCGCGCGGGCGCGCTGCTGCGTCTCGAGCCGAGCGACGAGGAATGAGCCGAGCGCCAGAACCACCACCGCGAGGAGAAGACGGAGAAATGCGTGCATACGGCGAACGTTGGCGGGCTTGCCACTGTCGAAGGAATTGATAAGCCTGCGTCACGCATCGCTTCCATCGATCACGTCATGAACGTCCATCATCTCGAACTTTTCTTCTACGTCGCCAAGCATGGCGGCATCAGCGAGGCGGTGCGGCAGATGCCTTACGGCATTCAACAGCCGGCCGTCAGCGGTCAGATTCTGAAACTAGAGGAATCGCTCGGCGGAAAGCTCTTTCATCGCCGTCCTTTCACGCTCACGCCCACAGGCGCCCGGCTCTTCGCGTTCATCGCTCCTTTCTTTTCCAACCTGCACGAGGTGGGCGGTGAGTTGCGTGGCAAGACAACGAATCGTCTGCGTCTGGCCGCGAGTGCGGAAGTCCTGCGCGATCACGTCCCGGCCCTGCTGCGCCTCTTGCGCGACAAGTATCCGAAACTGACGCTGCACCTGCGCGAGGCCAATCAGGCGGAGGCCGAGCCGCTGTTGCAACGCGGCGAGATCGACCTCGCGATTACCGAGGCCGAAGGCAGCGCCGCAGCGGGCCTGCAATCGCTGGTGCTCGCGCGCTTGCCCCTGGTGCTGCTTGCCCGGGAGGATTCGCCGGTGCGCTCCCTTAAATCGATTCTCGTCGAGGGCGAGCGCATCGGGCATCCCCTCATCTCGCTGCCCACCCATGAAGCGCTGGTGCGTCAGTTCCGCGAAGGTTTACGCCAGCTCGGCTGGACTTGGGAACCCGCTATTGAGGTCACCTCCTCGGAATTAGTGGAAACCTACGCCGCCGAGGGATTCGGTCTCGGCCTGGCGGTGGCGGTACCCGGCGCGACCCCGCGGCGCGGACTGCGGCAAATTCCGCTCGCAGGCTTCCCACCTCTCATTGTCGCCGCCTGGTGGGCGGGACGGCTCTCGGCTGTGCCCGAGGCGTTCCTGGATTTCGTGCGCAAGCGGGCGGCATCGTTGCGGACGGCAAAATCTAAATGATTTCGCCGTTTACTTCAAAGACGCCGCCTGCGCCGAGTCGAAGCCGAGCGCCGCTGCCCCGATTAGGCCGGCGTCGCTGCCCAGGCAAGCCGGCAAAATCTTAATGCCGGCCGCCAGCACGTCACTGCAACGATCAGTAATCTGTTTGTGGATGGGCCCGAAAAGCAATTCACCGGCATTGGCGACCCCACCGCCGATAACGATCGCGTCGGGGTTGAGCAGCCACACGATGTTCGCAAGCATGAACCCGATGTGAGACCCGATTTCCTGCCAGAGCGCGAGCGCAACGGGATCACCCGCGCGGGCGGCGGTCTGGAGGGTGAGCGGGCTCACCTCCGCCGGTGGAGTCCGCCGGGCCGCGGCATAGAGCTCGACCGCCCGGGCCGCGATTTGCTTGTTGCCCACGTATTTTTCGAGGGCGCCGAAGTTGCCGTAGTTCCCGTCCTTGCCGTGCGCATCGATACTCATTTGTCCGATCTCACCCGCGCCTCCTTGGCAGCCGCGAAAGAGTTTACCCTCCAGAATCAAACCCCCGCCAACCCCGGTTCCCAGGGTGACGCAGACGACGTTCCACAAACCTTTCGCCGCGCCATGACGCCACTCGGCATAGGTCATGGCCTTGGCGTCGTTTTCGAGCTCGGTGGGGAGTCCGGTGCGTTCGACCAAGATCGAGCGCAACGGCACGTCTTCCCAGCCGCGCACATTCGTGAGCCCATGTACGATACCGCCTTCCCGATCGACCAGTCCCGGCATGCCCACGCCAACCGCAACCGCTGGCAGATCGGGATGCGCGGCGCGAACGGCGGCGACATCTTCCGCCATTGCGTCGATCAACGCAGCCGCCGAGGGGAAGGTCTGCGTCGGAAGCGGCGGTCGCTTTTCGACCACGTGGCCATCCGCGACCAAGCCTATCTTGACGGTGGTACCCCCGAAATCGATTCCGATGGCAGCAGACGGCGAAGCGGAGACGGAACTCATGCGGTTGAGTCAAGCATGAACGACCCCTCTTGGGCAGGTCAATTTCCTGACACAATCCGCTCCGTGAGCACGCCGCACGCGACGGCGAGAGCGGATTCCGCATCAAGTTCCGGTCCGCTGATGGTCAACTCGAAGCTGCGCTGGCCAAGATTGCGCCGACCCTCGAGGGCGGCGCGCCAGCGCACGCCGATGCCGTAATCGGCAGTGCGCGGAACGGTTGTCGTGCTTTCGCCGTCTTCAGTTAAACAACGAAAAACGAAGAGTCTTCGCGCACCACTGGCAAAAACGCTGCGCTCAAATCGAAGGGTACGCACCGCCCGGGGTGTCTCGATCGAGACGGGATCGAGCAACGCGACAAAGGCGAAGCCGTTCGCGGAAAAGCAAACTTCCGGAGTGTGGTTATGGGCAAGCTGAGCGGCCGCCCGACTGGGCGCCCAGCGAAGAAAGACCGCGGAGAAGCCCACGCGGCCCTCCGCGGAATTCCAGGTGGCGGCGCGGGATTCGCTGGCACGCAGGACGATGCGTTCATCATCCGGAAACGTCACCTCAGCAAAGTCGGACTCAGCCTCCGGCCAATCAAAGCGCCAGAGTGGAGCGGCCACCGTGGCAAGACTACGTTCGTGCCAGCGGTACCAGGACGCGTTGCCCATCTCGACGGCCACGACCCAGACGAGCAACGCCACGGACCAACTCTGCGGAAAGGCGGGAAAACTGGCTGGAGGCGGGGAGATTCGGTCGGGCTGGCGAAAGCGCAATGCGACCAGCCAGAGCAGGACAAAGCAAATACCGAGAACCCCGAATCCCGCCGGATCATGCCAGGCCGCGATGCTGCCCGACCGGGCGGTAATCAGGGTGAGGATGAGCGTGCGCGCGAGATTGGTGGTCCAAGCGAAGGCGAGGCCGATCGGAAAGAGAAACAGACGTCGTCCGGGCGGGAGCCGGTAGAATTGCCCAAAAAAAGCCGCCAGCATGAGCGTGGCCTGCAACGATCGGATCCCGCTGCACGCCTCGGCCACGCCGACGAGCCCGGCTCCCACCTCGATCACGTTGCCGCGCTGGAGGGCCGGCAGGCCCAGTGCATTCAAAATCTCCACGGTGACACTCGCGAGGATGTTCGTGAGCTGTACGATCACGATGTACTCGGCGCGCTGGGACCACGGCATGGCGAGGAGAAGCAGGCCGACGATGGGCAGGAAGGCACTCGTCCAAGGCCAGCCGCCAGCCCGATGAATGAACGCGAGCGTCACCGCGACGACGATCAAACCGAGCGTCGCGCCGAGGATGCGCCAATCGGGATTGGCCTCGAGCAACACCCGGAGCGGCAAAAAGGCGAGGACGCCGGCGAGGGCCACGAAGGCCGCAAGGTGGCGTCCACCAGGAGTGGGGACGGGGAGCCACTCGAGCTCGCGCCAGGCGAGGTAGGCGATGAGAAAAGGGACGCTCCAGCCGTAGTTGTAGAGCGGATTGAACTCCCATTCCATGCGCCACTGCGCCACTCCCGCCGCCCAGAGCGCCGCGAGCGCAAGGAGCATCCTGGCGGGGTGCGCGAATCGACGCTCGGGGCTAGCCGTTTGCACGCAGCGTTTGGAAATAGCGTTGCCAGGCGTCCCATGCTGCCGCGTATTCGCCGCGTTTCATGCGGGCGCCGGCCTCGAGATAATGAAGGTAGCCGGGCACGCGGGGTTGCGCCGTCACCCGCGTGATGGTGGCGAGCGCTTCGGCCGCCCGGCCTGCTTTCGTGAGCGCCTGAAAAAGATCGTAGGCCTTCGCGACATCCTCCGGATGCCGCTGAAAATCACGTTCGAGCGCGGCAATGGAATCTTCGCCGGACGTGCCGGGAAGCGCCGGCGCCGGCGCATAGCGACCGGCGATTTCACTCGCCCGTTCGACATCCCCTGTGCGGGAAAAAGCGATCGCCCACGATTGCCAGGCCGCTCGCTGCCACTCCGGATTCTCCCCAAAGGCGCGCAATAGCGACGGAGCATCGCCCACGACGGCCCACGCCTGCAGGATGCGGGGCAACTGCACTGCGGTACATGATTTGAGCCCAGGATCGCGCTCCAGCAGCAGTTGGATTTCCTCGCGCACCTCTTCCGGCCGGGCGTGGGTCAGAAACAGGGAAAGCCTTTGCGCGTCGCCGCGCACCCAGGCACGCAGCCGCTCACGGAAGATGGCTGCATCCGGCCCGGCCCCCATTTCCACCACCCGCGCGATCATCTTGTCCGCGCCTCCCGGATCGCGCCGGCACGCTTCCGCCAGCGCGTTCACGGCATTTTCGGGCCGCCATTTCATCCATTGGATCGCCTCGCGATAGGGTGGCACCACCGAGCGCGGCTCGAGCGTCCGGGCGCGCGCAAAGTCGTCCTCCACTTCGGGCAGGGCCATGCGCGCCGCCACGCCAAGTTCCGCCCGCACGAGGTAGCTATGATAATCGAGCGGGGCCCAGCGCAGAGCCTCGGTCACTTGACGTTGCGCGACGGAAACCTCTCCCCGCGCAGCGCTTTCATAGGCGAGGGACTTGTCGTTCGAAACCCCGATCGAGCCGGGGAAATCCGCGCGCTGCCAGGCCGCCCCGAGGGCAATGAATCCCACGACTCCCAGCGCGGCGCCGCCGATCCGAAACCCCAGCAGGGCAGGACGACCTCCCCGCGGCAGACGTGGCACCGCGAGACCGGCGACGACCGCCGCGGTCAAGAGCGTGCCAAGCCGATGGCCGGAAACATCGAAGACGCCATGCAGGACAAAAGCCCCAAGGGCCAGCAAGCCGGCGAGGCGAATGGGTTCCACGCCACCGCGCCGGAGCGGCAGGATGCGCTGCACCACCAGCAGCACGCCGACGAGCGCGAGCAGGAGCCCGAGCCACCCAAGTTCGACCCGCAACCAAACCCAATCGCTCTCCGGATGAATGGCGCGCGCCGGAATCATCGTGCGCGTGCGGTAGAGCCCGAGAAGATCGCCCATGTTGCCGAGCCCAATGCCCGGCCAGGCCGAAGCGGCGGCGAGGTCGAGCGCATCCGCCTGCAGCGCGAAGCGGAACGCCGGATCGATCGCGCGGGCGGCGCCGGCATCGCGTTCCACGCGAAAGCGCTGCAACGTCTCGCCCCCAAAGACGAAGAACGTACAGGCAAGCAGAAGTAGAAGCGAAGCACCCAAGGCAAGAGTTCGCGAGGTTCTTTCCCTCCGCTGCGCACCTTCGTCCGCTGTGTCGTCTTCCGGCGGCGCTTCGTCGTCATCCTCCGATTCGAGATGCCGCGATTGGCGCGCGCCGAGCCACGCCACGCCGCCGAGATAAGCGGCGGCGCCGCCAAACAGGAGGAGGACTCCCGCCCGCGAATAGCTGGCGAAAACCGCGGCGGCCACGACAGCCCAGCCCGCGATCCAGGAGAGGCCGGCCCAGGGACGCGTCCGCCGCCGAAAGTCCAAATGAGCACGGGCGAGAATGAGCAGGGCGCCCAGCGCGAAGAAGTTTCCGCTTTGGTTTCGGTTGGGAAAGGGGCCAAACTTCTCGGATTCCCAAAATTCCGGATGCCAGCCCGTAGCACGGAAAGAGAGGCTAAGCGCGGCGATCAGAACGATCCCGATCGAGAGCCAGCGGGCGACGGCTGCGCGTTCGCCGCCATTCCAGCGGGTGGCGAGCATCCAGTAAATCCAGCCCAGCCCGCCCAGGTAGACGAGCCAGGCCTCAAGGGTGAGCCACGGTTGCGGCGTGAGTGGAAAGGCGAGCGGAATTCCGAGGTCCTGGGTCAGAACCACCCGCCATTCCAACTCTTCAAACCAGGCGGCGGGGAGAAAGGTGAAGACTGGCAAAACGGCCAGGCCAAGAAACACGCCATTCAGGATTCGGCCCAGACCCCCCTCGGGGGGGAGAAAGAGAATCATCTCGCCGACCAGGAAGAGGAAGAGCGCCTGCGCCCATGGGGTGGTGCCGCCCCCGAGAAAGACCATGATAATAGGTAGAAAGGAGGCGGAAAAAATTACCGAGCCGCGCTCGGTCGCGCGGCGACGGCGCGACCCGACTTTCCAGCCCGGGGCGCGGACGGCAGGCGTGGGAGATGAGACGTCGTCGGACATTGATCCGTGCGGATATTCAAGATTTCGCCGCGCGCCGCCATCGGTTTTTCGTCACAGGCCCTTCGAAAGGAAGTTTCGAAGGACCGCCTAGGCCGGGTTTACAGGGAAGCTCTGCGCTCCGGCCGTCGATGAACCATCAGCTTGTTCTTCCAAAATCCTGACAGCCGTCCGAGTCCCGAAACGATTCCTCGGAAAAGCCTTCCGTCTTCAATGGGCGAAGTGCTGCGCGGGAACTCCCGGGGCGCAACCAAATGTTCGATGACTTCCAAAGCGGCCACGAGGTCAAATCGTTCGGCCGTAAGAATCGGCCCGGGGCTCCTTTGCAATCCCTCCGATCCGGGAGAAAGGGAACCTTTCAGCCTGTTTGCAAACTGCTGCAAACCAAAGAGCGGGCGCTAGTTGGATCGTGCCTCCGAGTGAAAATATTTCCGCGCAGGGGCTCGTCCTTACGTTGACGGAGCTTTCGCTGAATGCGACAACAACCTGCAGCTACGCTGCGAAGTTTCGAGCAGATCATGATTTCACAGCGCGCCAGTGGGTTCAACGCGGTGTTGGTCGGGGCTCAGCTCGCGATCGCCTCGGGTGTATACTGGCTGCTCGTCCTCGCCTTCGGACAGTTTTACAGGGGTGGACTCGTTTCCGAAAATAGCTACGCCGTCTACTGGCTTCTAGCGTTAGGAGGACTGCTTTTCGAGGCCATCGCGCGCCGGCAGCAGGGCGATCCCTTCGTCGATCAATTCGTACGCCTTCATCTGCGGAGTTTCCGGCAGGTGGGCTACGCGGCACTGCCGATCGTGCTCTATCTCGTCGCCGCCAAGGATCGCGGGCTTTCGCGTCTTTTCCTCTTCGCGCTGCTCCCCACGCTTTATTGCACGCTTGTCGCGTCCGGCGCGTTCCTGCCGCGCTTCATCGCGGGCCAGCTTTTCCGCGGTCGCCGGCGCGAGCGCACCTTGCTGATCGGCAACGTTGAGCAGGCCGAAATGCTCCGCCCCTGGCTCGACGGAAAGGCGTATCTCGGAGTCGAAGTCGTTGGCTTGGTTCTTTCCGACGGTCCAGAACACGCTCCCGCCGCCCTCGTTCGGTTGTGCGACACCCCCTTTCCACCATCGCCCCAGGAGCGGCGTTACGAAGTGTTGGGCACAGTCGAATCTCTTCCGCAGCTCGTGCGCGAATACGAAATCACGCAGGTGATTCGCACAGGACTGCCCGCCCGCGGGCAGACGTTCGACTCGCACATCGAGCTGATGGGTACCTGCGAAGCGCTGGGGGTGCGTCTCTTGACCGTCAGCGATGTGGAGCGGCTATGGGGTCGGGCCCTCACGTTCATCGAGGACGCGGGCGTGCGCCTCATCGCCCTGCGCGAAGAGCCACTCGAAAACCCGGTGAACCAAGCGGTCAAGCGCGCGATCGATGTCGCGTTTTCCCTGCCTATCATCCTATGTGTGCTTCCACCGACCGCGCTGCTGGTCTGGCTGTTCCAGCGCCTGCAATCGCCCGGGCCTCTGTTTCACCGCCAAGTGCGCGCCGGCTACCAGAACCGGCAGTTCCAGATCCTCAAATTCCGCACCATGCGGGCGGACCACGGCGAAATGGTCAGACAGGCCACCGCCAACGACGACCGGGTCTATCCCGCGGCGCGTTTCTTCCGCAAATGGAGCATCGATGAGATTCCTCAGTTCTGGAACGTGCTCAGCGGGGAAATGAGCCTCGTCGGTCCGCGACCGCATCTCGTCGAGCACAATGCCCAATTCGCCCAGCAACTGGCCCAGTACCACGTGCGCACTTTCGTGAAACCCGGCATCACCGGACTTGCCCAAGTGCGCGGCTTCCGGGGCGAGGCCCGCGATAATCGTGACATCGCCAACCGCGTGACTTCCGACATCGAATACCTCGAGAACTGGCGCCTCTCCCTCGAATTCGCGATCATCCTCCGCACCTTTCTTCATCTCCTGCGACCGCCGAAGACAGCTTATTGAACCGGCGGAGCCGGAATGGCTCTGGGCCCATGGCCAATCGACTGATCGCGGGCTGCTCCTTTCGGCATTCGCGGTCCGCGCATTTTGGCTTCCTTTCGCTTCCATCCACAGCCGAATGGAGCGAGACCACTCGAAGGTCGTTGCCTTTTTTCTTCTTCCCATCGATCAATCCGCCGCCGATCCCGCGAAGCGGGAGAAACAGACCGACGAAATCTTTTTCCACTTCTACTTTTCGGTCCCTCCACAATTCTTCGATGTCTGTTCAAATCGCCCATCACGTTCAGGACATTCCACGTTCGGGGATCCGTGATTTCTTCGAAGTCGTGCAGACGATGCGCGATGTGATCTCCCTGGGGATCGGGGAGCCGGACTTTGTCACCCCCTGGCACATTCGAGAGGCGGCGATCTACTCGCTCGAACGCGGACGCACGGGCTACACCTCCAACCTTGGCCTGCCCAAACTCCGCGACGCGATTGCGGCGTACGTCGCGCGTCATTTTGGTATCGGCTACGCCCCGCAAAGCGAGGTGCTGGTCACGGTCGGGGTCTCGGAAGGCATCGATCTCGCGCTCCGCGCCTTGCTCAACCCCGGCGATGAAGTGCTTTACCACGAGCCCTGCTACGTCTCGTATTCGCCCAGCATTGCGCTGGCCCACGGGGTGCCGGTGGCGGTGCGCACGCGCGCTGCGGACGGCTTTGCGCTGCGCGCGGCGGATATCGCCGAGAAGATCACCCCACGGAGCCGGGTGCTGATGCTGAATTTTCCCACGAATCCGACCGGCGCGACCATGGCGCGAGCCGAGTTGGAAGCGATCGCGCAGCTTTGCCAGCAGCACAACCTGGTGGTGCTGACCGATGAGATTTACAGCGAGCTGACCTACGACGGGGCGGAGCATTTCTCGATCGCGGCGGTGCCGGGGATGCGGGAACGCACGGTTTTCCTACACGGGTTTTCGAAGGCTTTCGCCATGACGGGTTTCCGCATCGGCTATGCCTGCGCGCCCGTTGAGCTGGTCGAGGCCATGATGAAAATCCACCAATATGGAATTTTGTGCGCGCCCATCACGAGCCAGGAAGCGGCCCTGGAGGCGCTGAAGCACGGCGAGCCTGCTGTCGAGCAGATGCGCCGGGAGTACGAGCTGCGCCGCAATTACATTTCCCGCGCTTTCGACGAGTTAGGCCTGCCCTGCCGCCGTCCGCATGGCTCGTTCTACGTTTTCCCCGATATCCGGCCGAGCGGCCTGACGAGCCGGGAATTCGCGCTCGGTCTCTTGCGCGAAAAACAGGTCGCCGCCGTGCCTGGGAATGCGTTCGGTCCTGGCGGTGAAGGGTACTTGCGGTGCAGCTACGCCACTGCGCTGCCGCAGATCAAGGAGGCGCTGAAACGCATCGGCGCGTTTCTGCGCGAGCATGGCCGACGGCCCTCGTCCCTGGAGAGTGCCGCGTGACCCAGCGAAATGATTACAAAAGCCGTACTCCTGGCCGCCGGACGCGGCACGCGCATGCGCGAGCTCACGCTCGATCTGCCTAAACCGATGATCCCCGTGCGGGGTAAACCGATCCTTGCCCATATCACCGGCGGCCTGGCCGCCGCCGGCGTGACGGATTTCCTCCTCGTCGTGGGCTGGCGGGCTGACGTCGTAACCGACTATTTTGGGGACGGGACCGCGCAGGGTTTTCGCGTTCAATACGTGACGCAGGAAACCCAGGATGGCACGGGCCGCGTCGTGGAACTTGGCCGCTCCTTCACGGGCGCAGATCCGTTCGTGCTGAGCTACGGCGACATTCTCGTCGAGCCTTCCAACTACGTTCAGCTCGTCGGACCCGCCGGGGGCGATGAGGCGCTGGTCACGGTGAAGCGCATGGATGATGTCTCCAAGGGTGGCGCGGTTTTTGTGAATGAGCGATTTGAGATGACTGATCTGCGCGAGAAGCCCAAACCCGGCGAGCCAACAAGTCCCTGGTACAATGCAGGGGTATACGCTTTTCGTCCGAGCATCTACGAATTCACGGCGCGGCTTGAAAAGTCGCCGCGGGGCGAATACGAGCTGACCGATGCGATTCGTGCGCTCGCGCAGAGCGGCCGGCGGGTTCGCTGTCTCGAATTGCACGGCGAATGGGCCGACGTGCGCGATCCGGAGATCCTCGCCGAACTGAATGAGAAGCCGGGGAGCCGTAGTGGCGGCTAACCCCGGGCGCGACGACGGCCTGCGATATTCGAGAGCATTCCAAGGCAGGTGCCGACAAATGGATCGTGCTGCCCGTTTTTGAAATTGTCCGGAGCTCGCTTTTTTCCGGGGAAACGCGTGAAATTGGCGCAGGCCGCAGGCCGCCCCCGGCGATGAAAATCTCGTTCCTTCCGCGTGACGCGCGCTGGCTGCAGATCACGGCTCTGGCAAGCCTGCTTTTTTACGGGTGGGTCGCGCTCGGCTTCGATATCACCGCGCCGCGCACGGCCGTGATTCTTGTCTCGGCCTTCGCGGCACAGTGGGTGGGAGACCGGTGGGGGCGGGGCGCCGACTTCGAGCCCAAGAGTGCGCTGATCTCTGCGCTTTCGCTCTGCCTCCTTCTGCGGACCGATTCACACCTCCTTGCTGCGGCCGGCGCCGCGGCCGCGATCGCGAGCAAATTTCTCCTCCGCTGGAATGGCAAACACATCTTCAATCCCACCAACATCGCCCTCGTCCTGCTCCTCCTGACTGGCGGTGGGCATGCCTGGGTCTCAGCGGGGCAATGGGGGAGTGCGACGGTTTTCGCCTTCGCGCTGGTCGGCGCGGGATTGCTCGTCGTCACGAGGGCGGCCCGCGCCGACGTGACCTTTGCCTTCCTGGTCGCGTATGCGTCCCTCCTCGTCGGGCGCTCGCTTCTACTGGGCGAGCCGCTCACGATTCCGCTGCATGGGCTGCAGAGCGGTGGACTCGTGCTCTTCGCGTTTTTCATGATCTCCGATCCGCGCACGACCCCAAATTCCCGCGTGGCGCGGCTGGTTTTCGCGGCGTTGGTCGCGGGCGGGGCGTGTTACGTCCAATTCTGGACCTTCCGACCCAATGGCCTGCTCTTCAGCCTCGCCGCTTGCTCGCTGCTCGTGCCCCTCTTCGATTGGTTCCTCCCAGGCGCGCGTCATCAATGGGTCTCCCTTTCCTCCACTCCACCCCAACCAAATCCTGAGCCATGTCTCGTTCCCGCCTCTCCCTCATTTTCGCGCTAACGCTGGCCGCTACTGCACCCGGCTCCCTTCAAGCCTTCTGCGGCTTTTACGTGGGACGCGCCGATACGAAGCTCTTCAACAAGGCTTCGAAAGTTGTTCTCGTGCGCGACGGCGATCGCACGGTGCTGACGATGTCGAACGACTTCGAAGGCGAAGCCAAGGACTTCGCGCTGGTTGTGCCCGTTCCGACCTTTCTCGAGCGCGGACAGATCAACGTGGGCAACCAGGCTTCGCTCGATCACTTGGATGCGTACTCGGCCCCCCGCCTCGTCGAGTATTGGGACGAGGATCCCTGCAACGTGCGCCGTTACGAAAGGATGATGCCCGCCGGCGCCCCGCCTCCCGTCCAATCCGCCCGCGCCAAGGACCTCGGGGTCAAAATCGAAGCGCAATACACCGTGGGAGAGTACGATATTGTTATCCTCTCCGCCGACCAGAGCGACGGCCTGGAGACCTGGCTGATCGAGAACGGCTACAAGATTCCCTCCGGCGCCACCGGGGTCCTCGGGAGCTACATTAAGCAGAAGATGCGCTTCTTCGTCGCGAAGGTGAATCTCGCGGAACAGAAGAAACTCGGCGTCCAGCTCCTGCGGCCCCTGCAGATCGCCTTTGAGAGCCCAAAATTCATGCTGCCTATCCGGCTCGGGACCGTGAATGCCAACGGGCCACAGGAGCTCTTCGTTTTTGCGCTAACGAAAAACGGTCGCGTGGAAACGACGAACTACCGCAC
Organism: Chthoniobacterales bacterium; assembly: GCA_038226705.1. Taxonomy (GTDB): domain Bacteria; phylum Verrucomicrobiota; class Verrucomicrobiia; order Chthoniobacterales; family SZAS-18; genus SZAS-18. Next base: position 95,463 of record JBBRQH010000005.1, read on the forward strand.
GGTGAAACTGCCCACGGACACGGATGTACCGCTTTTTGTGAAGGACGATTTTTCCCGCTTCTACCGCGATATGTTCGCGCAGCAGGTGAAGAAAGAGGAAATGCACGTGGTTTTCCAGGAATATGCCTGGGACATGGCGTGGTGCGATCCGTGCGCCGCGCAGCCGCTTTCCGCGGGAGAACTGCATCAGCTTGGCGTTTTCTGGGTGGGCGACGAAGCCGCCGGCCAAACGCAGGGCCGTGCGCGCCCAGCCCCGCCCGGGGGTGGTGCGGTGAATGTCTTCGTCACGCGGCTGCACCTGCGCTATGACGCCGACCACTTCCCGGAGGATCTCGTCTTCCAAACCACAGGCGACCGCACCAATTTCCAAGGCCGCTATATCTTGCGCCATCCGTGGACTGGCAGTGGAGACTGCGCGCAGGCGAATGCTTACCGAAAGAATCTGGCGGTCCGGCAGCAGACGGAGGCGGAGACCCTCGCAAAACTGACTGGCTGGGAGATCGAGGACATCTACAAAAAGATGGGGGGAAAGCCTTCCGCCAGCGTGGGTGGCTCGAAAACCAATCCATCCGCGAAATGGTGGGAGAATCTCTTCGGCAACAAATGATCCCGGCCTGTCGAGGCCCTGCAGCGATATCCACCGCCTGCTTGTTCACCGAGCGTTCAAGCCAGCGGCCGTCCCTGCGGAATTCCACGAGGAGCTGCGTTTGACCTAATAAAGCTGGTCTCAGTTCAGAGCGTTTCGCGCGCGAGGTTGAGCCACGGATTTGTGATGGCCCGCCGGGCGGCGACGCTCAATGTTCTCTGATGCGAATCCCCCTTCTTTGTTCACTTCTTTTCCTGTTTGGTACAATGCCTGCCGCCCTTGCGGTCGACGCGCCGCGCGCGGCCAGGGTCATCGAGGAATTTGCGTTCGAGATTCGCGACCATCCCGTTGTTCACCAAGGAGGGAACATCCTGACGCTGAAAGTGCGTTATCGGTATCGCGACGGATTGAAGCTCGAGGAGTATCCCGATTTCACCAAGGTTGCGGCCCAAACTGAGGAGTTTTTCGCCCGGTATCCCAATCAAACCGACTTTTGGGAACTGGTGAATTTGAAGCTGACTACCCTGCTGCTCGAAAACTATGCCGCCTTCAGCTCCGTGACCGTTGAGATCCTGGTCAGCCCGAGTTCGCGCATCCCGTATTCGCGATCCAGCACCGTGACGCGGTCGCGCTGATCTCGGCTCCACCAGCGGGGCGATTTTGAAACGGCTCGGCGTCCATCTCGCGCCCCGCTGTAGCCGCGTTTTTTTGCCGCCGTCACGCCCCGCGCGCAAACCCTGTACCTCACTTAGCGGACGAACCCGCCGCCATTTTCCACGTGCTCGCGGAGAATCTTTTCCGTCTGGATGTCGTCGATTTTCTTCGTGAGTTTTGTCGCTTCGTGTTGATCGCGCAGTGTTTTCGAGAGGGTGAAGGAGCTGCCAATCGAGAAGAGGACGGCCATGGCCATGTAGCCCTTCACCCAAAGGTCCACTGGGAGTGCCAGATGCCTAGACCACAGGCAAAAATGGCCAAGCCGAAAGTGATCCGCACAAAGAACAACCACGCGGCTGAATCAGGTTCACGTCGATAAGTTTCCATCCCCAATGCTGGCCGGGAAAGGCCGTGGGCGCGCATTGATGCGATATTCGCCGGCATCGATTGAAGCGATGCCCGTCGGACCGAAGCTTCGACGTGCTACCGTGCCCGACATGAAGGCTCATCGGCTCGTCGTCCCGCTCTCGGCGGCGGGCGCGCGGCTTGATGTCTTCCTTGCGTTAGCTCTTCCGCACCTGACGCGATCGCGTGTGCAGTCCCTCGTGAAGTCAGGCCACGTGCGCGTGAATGGGGCGCCGCCGGCAAAAGCTGGCCAGTCCTTGCGCGGCGGCGAACACCTCGAGCTGGAAGAGGCGGCCCCGCCACCCTTGCACGCCGAGCCACAGGACATCGCGCTCGAGGTCATCTTCGAAGACGATGACCTCATCGTGATCGACAAGCCGCCGGGCTTGGTGACCCACCCGGCGCCAGGACACGCCGATGGAACGCTGGTCAATGCCCTTTTGCACCATTGCCGCACCCTTTCCGCCGGGAGCGCAGCCATGCGTCCGGGAATCGTGCATCGTCTCGACAAGGACACGAGCGGTCTCCTGGCCGTGGCCAAGAACGATGCTGCGCATCAAGCGCTTGCCGCCCAGTTCTCCGGACGCACCATCGACAAGCGGTATCTCGCCTTGGTCCGCGGCTGGCCCCGGCGGCAAAGCGGAAAGATGGAGGGTCCGATCGGTCGCCACCCCGTTGACCGGAAGAAAATGACAGTGGTTCGACTTGAGCGAGGCCGACACGCGTTGACGACCTACCGCACGTTGGCACAGCTCGAGGCAGATTGCGTGGGCCTGTCCGTCGCGCTCTTGGAATGCCGTTTGTTTACGGGTCGCACGCACCAGATTCGCGTGCACCTCAAGCATTTGGGGCATCCGATCCTGGGGGATGCCACCTATGGCGGGCCTTCCAGTGGAGTGACCCCGCCAGTTCCGCGCCAGATGCTGCATGCCTGGTCGCTGGCCCTGGCGCATCCGCGCACGGGGGACCTGCTCCGGTTGATCGCTCCGATTCCGGCCGATTTCGCTGCCTATTTGCCGCGCGCATTGGTGCTCGCGCCGGGCCAGGAAAGCGTGTAATTGTCACTGTTTGCCCCCATTTCGTCCCGCGATGAGCCGATTTGCCCACGCCTTGGATGCCGTTCTCGACCATCTTACGGTGGCGCAGCGCGCAGGGCGGCGCTTGCACGCGGGTCTCGACAGTCTGCGCGCTTTGTGCGTGGCTGAACGGGACTCCATCATCGTTTTGGAAACCCCCGCTGAGACGAGGACACCATTCCGCGAAGTGGCAACCGCTGCGCTCGCTTCCGTTCCCCTTCCGCTCCGACTTACGGATGCATCCCTTTCCAAAACCGAGCGCTTGGCGCAGTTGGCGGCCATCACGGCCGGCTGTGTGAAGTGTCCTCATTTGGCCGCCAGCCGGCGAAACGTTGTTTTCGGCGTGGGCAATCCGGAGGCGGAGTTGATGTTCGTGGGTGAAGCCCCGGGCGTAGACGAAGATGCACAAGCCGAACCATTTGTCGGGCGCGCCGGACAGCTCCTCACCAAGATCGTCCAAACGATGGGTTATGCGCGGGAGGACGTTTTTATCGCAAACATCCTGAAATGCCGGCCCGACACGCCGGATCAGCCCAGCGGCAATCGTCCGCCCACCGTCGGCGAGATGCAGACGTGCTTGCCTTACCTCGAGGAGCAGGTGGAGATCGTCGGCCCGCGCGTGCTGGTCGCCCTGGGGAATACGGCGGCCCGCGGCCTGCTTGCGGTGGATCGACCGATGCGCGAATTACGCGGCCGCTGGCACGAATATCGCGGTACGCCCGTTATGGTCACGTACCATCCTTCCTACCTTTTGCGCAATCAAGCCCTCGGCGAGAAGCGCAAGACGTGGGAAGACATGCTGCTCGTGAAAGAGCGTCTCGGCCACGAGATTGCCGAGCGCGCGCGCTCCTATTTCCTTCCCAAGTCCGGCGCCACGGCTGAGTGACGCATCCCTGCATGAAAGAGTCCGCGAAGAAAACCTGGCGCATTCAAAACCCCGATGAACCGGCGGATCGGCCGTCCTTTTTCCGGCGGTTTGGGATGGCGGCCGATAACACCGCGCGCAAGCCAGACGGCGCTCCAACCCCCGGCACGGCACCGGTCCCTCTGGTGACGCCGAGGCAACAGATCGAGCCTCGCCAGGCCGCGAGTGAATTTGCGAGCCGGGTCGGCAATGGGCGCGTCATCTCCCTTCGTGATTTGTACTCGCCGCCGCCCACTCCGCGAGTTGGTCCGGACGAGGACATGCCGCCCGATATCCTGCCCTTGCCGGCGATGACTCCGCTGGTCACGCCGACGATGATCGCAGCCACTCCGGAAATCGCGCGCCTGGCACCGCTCCAGGACGCCACCCCCGTGGCGGCCAGCGATATGATCGATCACGCGGTCGCCGCTGCCCGGGTCGCCGCTGCGCATCCCCGTGCCCACGATGAATATCAGGCGCGCCGTCTCGAGATCGAGGCCGCTTTGCTCCGCTCGCTCCCGGAGAGCGTCAACTTTGAAAACGAGGTCGTCTGCCGGCTGTGCGAGTGTTTCCGGGCCGAGCACGCCTGCCTCTGGCTCGTTCCACCCGATCTCGGCGCCATCCTCGATTGGGGCCGGAAGACGATCATCGCCGAAGCGGCTTCGGCGAGCCACGGACAGAATCCCTTCACCCACACCCCGCCCACGCGGGAATGGGCCCTCCAGTATCTCGACCCGATTCTGCGTGCGACCGGCGCCATCGTGTTTCAAGTACCCCCGCCGGCGGGCTCCGCCCGCAGCCTGACTTCCACCACCTCGCAGTATCTTGCCATCTCGCTCAACGGGCATCCGGGTTTTCGCTGGGCGCTGCTTTTTGAGCGTGCCTCGCCAGGCTGGTCCGAGGCGGAGGCGATGCTCCTCGAGGACGTCAGCACCACGCTTACGCTCGCGTTCGAATCCCGGATGCTCGCGAAGCAATCGATCGAGCGCGGCACGTATCTCAACAATCTCCTCAACTCCTCGGATATTGCCGTCATGGTGATCGAGCAGGTGACGCCCGGGAAACCCATCCTCACGATGGTGAATCAGCGCTTCCGCGATCTTTTTGGCATCCCGAAGGCCAAGCTCGCCGGCGGCAGCCATCTCGATTTCATGGAGATGATCCGCCCCATCGTGGCGGATTGGGACCAGCAGATGGCGGTGCTGGAGGCGCTCCTCGCCGATCCAGGCGCCGAGCACATCGACGAGATGAATCTCGTCGCGCCGGACGGCACCACGATGCGGATTCTGCATCGCTATTCCGCCCCGGCCCGAGACGGGACCGGCCACATCTTCGGGCGCATGTTTTTCTTCCGCGATGTCACCTACGACAAGGAGATGGAGCGGCAGATCATTCACTCGCAGAAGATGGATTCCATTGGCACACTCGCCGGCGGGGTGGCCCACGACTTCAACAACTTGTTGACCACCATTCTCGGCTATACCGAGCTCTTGAAGCGCCAGAGCAAGCCGGAGGATCCCAACCACCAGCGCTATCTTCAAATCGAACGCAGCGCGAGCCGCGCGGCTGAATTGACCGGCCAACTGCTCGCGTTTTCACGGCGCAGTCCGACGATCCTGCGGCTCTTCGACATGAACAAGCTGATCGAGGAAACGCACTCGATGCTGCGGTCGACCGTTCCGGCAACGATCGAAATGCGCCTGGCGCCCGACCCGGATATTCCACTCATCGAGGCCGACGAAACGCAGTTGCAGCAGGTCATCATCAATCTCGTCATCAACGCCCGCGATGCACTTGGCGCCCGCAAGGGCGGCATGATTACGGTTTCTACCCGCCATGGGGAAGATCCCCAAGCCACGGCCGAAAACGCGGGCCGCTCTTATGTGGTGCTCGAGGTGGAAGACAACGGGGTGGGCATCCCCAAAGATGCCCTACACCGGATTTTCGAGCCCTTCTTTACGACGAAGGATGTCGGCAAGGGCACCGGCCTGGGCCTTGCGATGGTCTACGGCATCATCAAGAAGCATGATGGATTCATCGAGGTGAACAGTGCGGAAAACATCGGCACAAAATTCTCCGTCTTCATTCCTGCGACCGATGCCGCGCGCCGGATCGATCCCACCCCGGCCGCGGTTGCCACCATGCGACGGCGCCCCGTTACGATCATGGTCGTGGACGATGAGTCCGACCTGCGCGAATTCTGCGCCGACGCGCTGACCGACATCGCCGAGAAGGTCATCACCGCGGGCAACGGCATCGAGGCCCTGGAGGCGTTTCAGCGGGTGAATTTCGAAGTCGATCTTGTGGTGCTCGACCTGACGATGCCGAAGATGGCCGGCCCGGAGTGTGCCTACATCATGCGCACGATGAAACCGGATTTGAAAATCCTCATCTCGAGTGGTTACGGGCCTGACGTGACTTCGGATCCGCAACTGCACGGGCATGTCGCCGGCTTCCTGCCCAAGCCCTACGATCTCAACGCGCTCATCGCAAAGGTCGAAGAAGTGCTGGACGCGCCGCCACCCAAGGGTTGAGCGCGCGCGGGGAGCTGTCCTGGAAGAATGCCGGCGTCCCCGCGGCGAGCGGAGTCGGCGCCGCGTTCCCCGCGGGCGTAAGATTACCTCGTCGCCCCGGCCAGCGCGCGCGACGGGCGATAGCCATAGAGTTTGCCAGCTTTGATCGCTTCACAGACCGGCGCCGGCACCATTGTCTCCCAACGATCCTCGCCGCTCTGAATAAGCTTGAGCACGTCGCGGGAAAGGATGGAGAGATTTTCCGGCTTGTAGCCGCTCAAGTTTTCGATCCAGCCGTTCAACACGAGATAGTCGAAGAGCGGGCGCAGATGCGGCGCAACGGGAAAATTGTCGATCGTAATGATCTCCCCGTCTGCGGCCTGGGTGGGATACACGTACAGCTTCACCGCGTTTTTGAAGAGCCGGCCAAATCCCTCGAGAATGCCCCCGTCGAGATTTGAGTAGTACTTTTCCTCGAAGAGATCGCGCAGGGTGGGAATTCCCACGGCGATGCCAATCATCTTGTTCGTTCCGCGGGAAAGGTACGCGCCCAGGCGGAAATATTCCCCAAACTTGGAGATGAGAACATTGCGCCCGAGTTTTCCCAGGACTTCGACCCGCTCGAGGAAATCGGCGTGATCCACCGCGCCGGCGGCCGCGAGATTTTGCATCGTGATTTCCATCAGCACCACGACCTCCTCGCCCCGCACCCGCTCCTCCCGGAGGAACTGCGCCAGCGCGCACTCGAGAATATCCTGGGTGGTATTCGTCACCGGCCGGAAGGATCCCCGCTCGACCAGGATTGCCTTGCGGTGGATGAATTCATCCGGGCGCACCACCTCGCCCGCCGCGGTGAACATGGCCGCATCGGAGAGCCCGAGCTGCACGAGCTGAAGCGTCATCAGCCGATTGTCGATGTAGTGAAAATCCGGACCGCTAAACCGGATCATGTCCACCTGGATACGCTCCACCGTGAGACCATCGAGCAGCCCGCCGATCAGTTTCTCGGGCGTCTGGTAAAGGTAAAATGCTCCATGAATCAGGTTTACTCCGATGATCCCAAGAGCCTCCTGCTGCTGCACGCTGTCGCGATCGAGCATGCGCACGTGGATGATGATATCGTTCGCCTCGGCGCGCGGATGCGTCTGGAAACGAATTCCGAGCCAGCCGTGCGATTCGTTTTGATGGTTGAAGGAGCGGGCCGCCACCGTGTTGGCGAAGACGAAAAAGCTCGTCTTCACCCCGCGCTGTTCCGACAGGCGCTCGATGAGAAGCTTATACTCGTGGTCGAGCATCGTGCGCAGCCGCTGCTGGCTCACGTAGCGATCGCACGGTCCATAGATCGCGTCCGAAAACAGCATGTCGTACGCCGACATCGTCTTCGCCACCGTGCCGCTGGCGGCGCCGACTCGAAAGAAGCGTCGCGCCACCTCCTGCCCCGCGCCAATCTCGGCAAACGTTCCGTAACGCAGCGCATCGAGGTTGATTTGCAGCGCTTTTTTATCGACGCCTGTATCGGCTTTATCGGGGGTCATGGGAAGAATCCGGGGCGCGGAAAACGCCTGACGGTAATGAACCGGAGCCGACTGACAACCCGACGGTGATCTGGCGTTCCTTCGTCTGCCGCGTCAACGCCGCGTCAACGCCGCGACAGCTCGGCACAGCGGTGGCGGGAGCCGGAGGTGGAGATCGTTCCGCTCTTTCCACAGCGGGCTGGCGTCATGACATGGGATGAGCGTAGTCTTCGCCTTCCCCATGCGTTCCATTCCCGCCGCCGCCATCCAGGCGGCTTTCGAAGAAAACTTTCGCTCTCGCGGCGAACTCGGCGCCGCCGCGTCGATCTGGCTCGGCGAACGTGAGACGCTTTCGCTGGCGGGTGGGGCCTGCAATCGCGAGGGCACACGAGAATGGACCGGTAGCACCTTGGCGCTAATTTGGTCTGCGACGAAAGGCGTCGCGGCCGCAACCGTACTGCATGCGCTCGAGCAGGCCCGCATTTCGCTCACCCGCCCGGTGGCATCGCTTTGGCCGGAGTTTGCCCAGAATGGGAAAGCCGGGATCACGCTTCTCCAGGCTCTTTCGCATCAGGCCGGCCTGCCGGCGCTGGGCCAGGGCGTAAGCGTGCTCGATCATGCGGCCTGTGCTGCGGCTATTGCTGCGCAGACTCCCTACTGGCCGCCGGGCTCGGCGCATGGCTACCACACCCGAACGTTCGGCCCTCTCGTCGACGAGATTCTCCGGCGGGTGGTGCCCGGCACCACGCTGGGGCGCTATTGGCGCGAATTCTTTGGGGAGCCGTTTGGGCTCGATGTCTGGATTGGCCTGCCCGACGCCCTCCATGATCGCGTCGCCACGAGCTACTCCGCCCGCGTCGCCGCGACTTCACTCCCGAATCCGGAGCCGCTTTATCGTGCGCTCGCGGAGGAAGGCTCCCTCACCCGCCGATCTTTCGCTTCTCCTTCTGGACTCCACGTCGTGACGCAAATGCTCCGCCCCGAAGTGTGGCGCGCCGAACTCCCGGCCTTTGGCGGCATCGCCTCCGCCCGCGGTTTGGCGAAATTTTATGCGTTGCTCGCCCGCCGCGAGGAGAAACTTTTCAGCTTGGGTGCGTTCGAGGCGATGTCGCGTCCCGTCACCTCCGGCAGCGATCGTGTGCTCTGCACGCCAACAGCGTTTTCCACCGGGTTCATGCTGGATCCCCTCGATGCCCAAGGGGCGAAGCAGCGGTCGGTCTTCGGGCCTTCGGTTCGTGCCTACGGCCATCCCGGCGCGGGGGGCATCCATGCCTTCGCGGACCCGGAAAACGGGGTCGCGTTTGCCTACGTCATGAACCAAATGGAGCTCGGCGTCTTCCCAAATCGCAAGGCCCTTTCGGTTGTTGAGGCCCTTTATGGGACCCCGACAGATTGAACGCGCCCTTGCATCCCCGCCGCTCCACGCTAACTCCGCGGACATGACTTGGTATTACGCGGAAAATAACACCCAGATCGGTCCGGTCAGCGACGACGAGTTGCGCACCTTGGTGGCGAGCGGCCGGGTGAGAGGAGAATCTCTCCTGTGGAAGGCGGGGCTGCCGGCTTGGGCTCCTCTGGCGCAGGCTGCCCCAGAGTTTCTCAGTGCGGCGGGCGCGCTGGCCCCCGCCGAAAGGCCATTTGGCGAACTCATGCCGGAGACCGCCCTTTGCTCGGTTTGCAATCGGTTCACGCCGGTGCATGACCAGATCACCATTGGGGGACAGCGGGTGTGTGCCGGCTGCAAGCCGGTCTACCTGCAGAAGCTGAAGCAGGGAGACACCATTCAGCCGACGTTTCGTTATGCGGGTTTTTGGATTCGCTTCGCCGCGATCGTTGTGGATTCCCTGATTCTGATGCCCTTCATCCTGGCGGGGTTTTTCTTCGTCATGCCGAAGGCGTTCGCCTCCGCGGATGCCAATCTGCTGATCAATCTGGCGTTCTCCGCGCTGGGGATCGCGTACAAGATCTTCTTCATCGGCAAGTTTGGCGCCACCCCCGGGAAAATGGTGGCGGGAATCAAAGTCATTCGACCCGACGGCTCCGCGCCGGGCTTCGGACTCGCCGCCGGGCGCGCGTTTGCTGAAATCATCAGTGGGATCATCCTGTACGTTGGCTACATCATGGCGGCCTTCGACGATGAGAAACGCTCGTTGCACGATCGCATTTGCAACACCCGCGTCGTCTACAAGAAATAGTCGGCGTTTCGTCGTGTTGCCGTGGCCGCGAACACCCTCCGTGCCCGCGAATGTTTGCGCTGCGGGTTCGCCCTGCCGACGGAGTTTTTTCCGTCGGTCGTGCCGACCCCCTGCCCAAAGTGCGACATAGTCTTCATCGCGCGGGTTTTTCCTGCCGCGGCCCGCGCGCTGGCTCCGGGAACCGCCGGGGAAACGCTCCTGGGAGACGACCTTTCTAGTTGCTTCTTTCATCCCACGAAGAAAGCGACGGTGGCCTGTGCGCAGTGCGGACGCCTGGTTTGCTCGCTGTGCGACCTCGAGATCGACGGACGGCACATCTGTCCTGCGTGCCTGGAAACTGGTCGTAAGGAGGAAACGATCGCGCTCTTCAAGAACAAGGTGAAGCGGTGGGACAACATCGGGCTGATGCTGGCGGTGCTTCCCTCGTTCACCATTGTGGGGCTTTACCTCACGCTCTTCACTGCTCCCGCCGCGCTCTTCATCGTCTTCTGGAAATGGCGGTCGCCGAGCGAGCGGCTCGTCCACCGCGGAAAAGCCCGGCATATTTTCACCCTCGTGATCGCTCTCGCGCAAATCGCGGTTTGGGCCGCCATCCTCTTCGGAAGTCTGGGCCGGCGCTTTTTTTGACCCATGGAGACCCCTCCGCCCGTCCCCTACCGGAAACTCCCCGGACGCACCCCCACGCTGCGCTTCGGCAGCGTGGCCGTTCCGCAGAGTTCGCTTTGGCTGGGGCCGGATCATCTTCTCAAGGTGGAGGACACGCCGACGCAACAGTCCTACAAGCGTTTCGAATATCGGGACATTCAGGAGATCTTTTTGCAGCGCACACCCCGGCAGCTTTATCTCACGATCTGGTTTATGGTTCCCGTCCTCCTGGGCTCCCTGTTGGTCTATTTTTCCAGCGAACCCGGACTTCAATATTTCTTTATAGGGGCGCTCGTTCTTCCCTTCATTGGCTTTATCGCTTGGAATTACATCGCTAGTCCCACCTGCGATGGGTATCTGCGCACGGCCGTGGGTCTCGAATTCCTCCCCTCCTTTTCCCGCTGGCGCCCGAGTGCGCGCGCGGTTGACCTTCTCGCTGCGGAGATTGAGCGCGTGCAGGGAGTCGTGGCGCCAACCTAGTCCTCCGTCTTTTTCGCCGTGGAAATCGCCCGACAGCGCTGCCTCCTGCATCCCGCCCGGGAGGCCGCCGCCCGCTGTCCCTCTTGCTCGCGTTTTTATTGCCGGGAATGTGTCACGGAACACAGCGGACGCCTGCTCTGCACCTCTTGCCTGCGGGAGAAGATCGCCGCAGCCAAGGGGTCGGAGAAGTCTCGCCGGGTCTTTACGACGCTGCGCCAGGGTGCGGTCTTCGCCCTCGCCGTTTTCTGGCTGTGGTTCGCCTTTTTTCTGGCGGGTCAGTTTCTCTCCCGGACTCCAACCGTTTTCCATGACGGCACGGTTTGGAGGCAACCGCGATGAAAGCCCCCCGCCAACCCGTCGACAAAGGGCCGCCGGCGCTCGGCCTGCTCGAAGAAGCAGTGCATCTCCTGCGCTTTGCTCCGGCGCGCATTCGGTCATTTTATCTCACCGGGACTGTTCCGTTCCTGCTTGGGTTTCTTTACTTCTGGAGCGATATGAGCCGCAACGTGCGGGCGGACACGCACGTGATCGAAGCCTCCTTGGGCATGGCGTTGCTCTTTATCTGGATGAAAGCCTGGCAGTCGGCCGCCGCCTCTGAACTGCACGCGCATTGTGCCCGCGCGCCGCGCCTGCCGTGGACGCGGGCCAGGATTCGCCGCCTCCTTTACATTCAGACGGTCTGGCAGCCCACTAAGCTCTTCGTTCTGCCGCTCGCGGCTCTTCTCACGCTCCCCTTTGCCGCCGCGTGTGCGTTTTACCATCAACTCGCGATTTCGGGTGACGGCACCTTGCCCACGCGGGAAGCTGTCCGTCGGGCCCGCGCCGCCGCCACTCCCTGGCCCGCCCGGAACTTCCTCGCGATCCTGTTCATCAATTCCGTCGGCCTTTTCATTTTTCTGAATATCTACGTACTGGGTGCGTTTCTCCCCGAACTGCTGCGCCTCTTCACTGGACTCGAGACAGCCGCTTCCCAGAACCCCTTTGCCTTCATTTTCAGCAGCACTTTTTTTGCTGCCGCCCTAGCGGGGGCACATTTGTTTTTGTTCGCCTTCACCTCGGCCTTTTATGTGGTCCGCTGTTTCCACACCCAATCGGTGCGCGACGGACGCGACCTCCTTTCCGGACTCGACCTCGCTTCCGGGGCCCGCCGCGCCGGCCGCGCGGCGATCGCGGCCCTGGTCCTCGTGGCCTTGCATTTGCCTGTGCCGGCGCACGCCGCACTCGTCTCGCCCGCGGCTCCTCCGCCCGCCCGCTCGGTGGCGCCAGATCAACTCAATCGCTCTCTGCGCGACGTCCTCGAGCGCCGCGAGTTCGCCTGGCGGCTCCCGCGGGAAAGGGAGTTGAATGGGCGTCCCGCAACCCCCGAAGGTCCCATCGGGCGGTTCGTGCGCTCCATCCAGGACGGGATCAAGCGCTTCGTCGAGTGGATCCGCGAATGGTACAACCGCGCCCGGGACTGGTGGGATCGCGTTACCCGTCGGGGTGAGCGTTCCCTTCCAAGCGGCGCCTTTGGCGGCGGCGGCGCGCCCGCCGTGCAGTCTTTGCTCTACGTGCTTCTCGCCCTGGTGATCGTCGCAGCGGGCCTCGTTGCCTTCCGGCAATGGCGGCGGCGAAGCCGGGTGACAAACACCGCGGTCGCAGCGGCGCCGCCGGCAGCCCCCGTGGCGGATCTCGAGAGCGAAGACGTGCTGGCTTCCCAGTTGCCGGAAGAGGAGTGGCTGTTGCTCGCGCGCGAACTGGCCGCCAAAGGCGAATACCGGCTCGCCCTGCGCGCCTGGTTTCTTGCCACCCTGGCCGGCTTGGCCGCGCGCGGCGCCCTTTCCATCGCCCGTCACAAATCGAATCACGACTACGCCCGGGAACTGCAGCGTCGCAACCGCGACCGGGTGGAATGGCCGGCCGCGTTCGCGGAGAGTGTGCGTACGTTTGAGCGTTGCTGGTATGGCCGGCATGCCGCCGATTCCTCCGCGCTCGAGGTCATCCATGCGCAACACGATATTCTTTTGCGCGCTCCGGCTTCCCCGGGCGCACCGCCACCGCTCGCCCCACCCGTCGCGGCATGAGCCCTCGCCTTCCTCGTTGGCTTCTGCCGGTGGTGCTCACCCTCGCGCTGGCCGTGGGATTGGGCGCGCTCGTGCAGCAGTTCGTCAACGAAGGGGGCGGGTATCCGCCCTACTCGACCTTTCGGGCCGATCCCTTCGGCACGAAGGCCCTCTTCCTGGCGCTCAAGGATCTTCCCGGCCAGCCGATCGCCGTGACGCGTTCTTTTCGACCGCTGAAGAAGCTGCTCACCGATGCGGAAGGCGGCGACCGGGACCTGGGCGAAACCACCGTAATTCTCCTCGGGGAAGGCCCCCGGGGCTGGGCCTCGAGCGCCCCTCCGCGCTCCCGCATCGAGCGGATTGAAGAGCTTGCCCGGGCGGGCGCCCGCGTCGTGGTCGCCTTCGAGCCCATCAAGAAACTCCTTGTCGTTTCAGCTGGAATTCCCTTTGGAGAAGCGAAGGTCTCGCCCAACCCTGGGCCGTCACCGTCTCCAGCACAGTCGGATCCGCGCGACGATTCCCGCGGAAATCGCTCCCGCAAGAAGGCGAATTCCAAGGATCCCTCGGACGATGACGAATCCTCCCCGCTCCTTGGCGAGGTCGCGCCTTTGGAGAAGGATTTTCTCGGGGCTCGATGGGGCCTGGCCTTGAACCGCGTGAAACCACCCAAATCCGAGGGTCGGCCTTCCCTTTTCGACCGACCGTTCTCGACCGATGACACCGCGGCAACCACTCCTGCCTCCGCCACGCTTCCGGCCGAGACCGGCAAGGCCCCTCTTCCCTGGCTTACCGCCTTGGATTTCGAAATTCGTCCCAGTGACAAGCCGCTCTGGCGGGTCGCTTACACGCGCGGCCACCAGCCTGTCGTTGCCGAGCGGGAGTTCGGCTGCGGCTCGCTGGTGTTGTGTTCCGACACGTATTTCCTGAGCAATGAAGCCCTTTTTCGCGACGCCAATCCCCGTGCGCTCGTTTGGTTGATCGGCCGCGGCCGGCAGGTGGTCTTCGACGAATTTGCGCTCGGCACCCGCGAAGATCCCGGCCTCATGACGCTCGCCAACCGTTACAACCTGACGGGCATCGTCGTGGCCTTTGTTTTGCTTGCGCTGCTCTACGTCTGGCGAAATGCGTCCTCGCTCGTTCCCCCGCCGCCCGATCCCGGTTTCGCCGGTGCGCCGCCGCAGACCGGGCTGGGCGCGGATGCCGGATTTCCCAGTCTGCTCCGCCGCGCCGTTCCCGCCCCGGCGCTTCCCCAGATGTGCCTCGACCAGTGGAAGGCCACTTCGAGCGGCCTCGACGGACGCTCTTCTCCCAACCCCGATCGAATCCTGCGGTTGCAGGAGACACTTGCGGGCTCGGACCCGAAAAAGGATCCTGCCGGAGCTTATCGCCGCATGCGCGACGCTCTCGCTTCGGCGCGCGCCGCCCGACCGAAGTAAAACCCACGTGGCTCAAGTCTCCAGAATCTCTCCGCCTTCACCCGTTTTCCTCCCACCCGACTTCCCGTCGCCCCGCCATGGCTGCCTCCCTCGATCAACTCAAACATATTCTCACCCAGGCACGCGCCGAGGTGGCGAAAGTCATCATCGGCCAGGCGGAGGTCGTCGATATGGCGCTGATCGCCATCACGGTGAACCAACACGCGTTGATCGAAGGTGTTCCCGGCGTGGCGAAGACGCTGCTGGTAAGAACGCTCGCGCGCGTACTTGGGTGTGACTTCAATCGCATCCAGTTCACGCCCGACCTCATGCCGGCTGACATCACCGGCACAAATGTATTCGACCTTTCCAAGAACGAGTTCTCCTTTCTTCCCGGGCCCGTTTTCACGACGTTTCTCCTTGCAGACGAAATCAATCGCGCCCCCGCCAAAGCACAATCCGCGCTGCTCCAGGCCATGCAGGAACGCCTGGTCTCGGTCGATCGTCACACCTACACGCTGCCGGCAAATTTCACGGTCTTCGCCACGCAGAACCCCCTTGAATCCGAGGGCACGTATCCGCTGCCTGAGGCCCAAAAAGACCGGTTTCTTTTCAAGATTCCGATGGGTTATCCGGCCCGCGACGAAGAGCTCACCCTCGCCCAGCGTTCCCTTTCCCCGCACTCTCCGGAATCCGATCTCGCGGCTGGCGTGGTCCAGACCATCATCACTGCCGATGCGCTGGCGCAACTCCGGGCCGCGCTCGCCGAAATGACCGTGCGCGATGAACTCGTGAACTATGCGGTGGATCTCGTGCGTGCGACGCGGTCCCACGAGGCGATTCAGGTCGGCGCGGGACCGCGCGCGACCCAGGCACTCATCCTCTCGGGGCGGGCCTTCGCGGCGCTCCAAGGCCGTGATTTCATCACCCCCGATGACCTGCGCGCCCTCGCCCGCCCGGTACTCGAACATCGCCTCGTGCTTCGACCGGAGTTTGAACTCGAAGGCCTCGATCCCGCGGGGGCCGTTGCCCAGATTCTCGAGCGGGTACCAGTGCCGCGGTAAGCGGGTCGGCTGCTTCCGCGTTTCCCCATCCCCATGCGCCTCGTCCCAACCGCCCGATTCTTGTGGTTTTTCGCGCTCGTGGGAGTCCCCTGCGCCGGCGCGCTAGGATTCCCGTCTTCGCAAACCGCGGGGATCGCGGGACTCGGGATTTTGGGGGTTCTGGCTCTTCTCGACGCGTTCCTCGCCTTCAGCGGGACCCCAGACGTGCTCGTGAGTGCGCCCGAAACCGTCCGCCTCGCCAAGGATCGCGCCGGAGCGTTGCCCCTCACGTTTCGTCGCGGCGGAGAGCACCCTCCCGCACTCACTCTCCGCGTCGGCGCCGCCTTTCCCCGCGAAATCAAGGGCGACCCGGATACCCCGGAAGTCCTCTTGCCCGCCGACCACGGGTTCGTGACATGGAGTTGGACCGTCACGCCGCGACGGAGGGGTAAATATTTGCTGGAGACGCTGCACCTCGAATTTACGTCCCCATTCGGACTTTGGGCCCGGCGCACGTCTCAGTCTTGTCGGTGCGAACTGCGCGTCTATCCCGATCTCCGCCGCGATCGCAAGCAGGTGGCCGCATTCTTTTTGCCGCGGGCGGGGCTTGGGACCAGGCGGCGCCGCATGATCGGCAAGGGCCGTGAATTCGAAAAGCTGCGCGAGTATGTCCACGGCGATCCTCCAGAGGATATCCACTGGAAGGCCACGGCCCGCCGCCGCCGACCGATCGTGCGCGAGTACCAGATCGAGCGTATGCAGGAGGTATACGTCATTCTGGATTCCTCGCGCCTCAGCGCGCGCCTGGCGCCCTATACCGCCGGCGCGGAAGCCATTAAGGGTGCGCAAGTGGCGCGTCATTCCGAGCTGGATGACGGCGATCTCTATTCACTTCCGCCCGAGCCGCCCACCACCCTGGAGCGCTGCCTGCAATCCGCGATCCTCCTCGGCGATGTGGCGCAACGGCAGGGGGACCTCTTCGGCCTGGTCACGTTTGCCGACCGGGTCGAATCGTTCGTCCGCGCGCGCAACGGCGTCGCCCATCATCAAGCCTGCCGGGAAGCGCTGTATGCGCTCCAGCCGCGGATGGTTTCACCCGACTACTCGGAGCTCTGCGCCTTCCTGCGCACGTCCCTGCGGAAGCGTGCGCTCCTCGTCTTCCTCACGGCACTCGATGATCCCGTCCTGGCCGAATCGTTCGTGAAGAATGTCGGGCTGCTCACCCGGCAGCATGTCGTTCTCCTCCCGATGGTGCGACCGCCCGAGGCGCGTCCCTTGTTTGGGGAGGATCCCGCCGTGACTCCTGTGGCGGATCTCGACAGCCTTTATGCCCGGTTTGGCGGCCACCTTCGCTGGCGGGCGCTCCAGCAGACCGCGGAGCAGCTCAGACGCAGCGGCGTGCGTTTTTCCCTGCTCGATCAGGAGAGCATGACTGCGCAGCTCATTGGCGCATACCTCGAGGTGAAGGCCCGGCAGGTGATCTAAACGCTGATTTCCATGATTCTCGATCTCGAACGATTTACGGCGGCATCCCAATCGCATTGGGACGAGTTGGAATCGTGGCTGGACCGCCTGGAAGACGATCCGCAACGCGGTTTTGCCGATGTGGCGGCGGCGCAAAAATTCTACTACCTCTACCAACGTGCCGCCTCGGATCTTGCGCGGCTCGCGACCTTTTCCTCCGAGCCGGAACTCCGGCGCCGGCTCGAGACCTTGGTGGGGCGCGCCTACGCCGAGTTGCATTCGGCGCGGGAAGCCGGTGACTCGCGTTGGCAGCCGCTGGCTTGGGCGCTCCACACTTTTCCGCGCACCTTCCGCCGGCACTCCCGCGCTTTCCTGCTGACCGTCGCCGTAACTCTTTTGGGCTGCCTCTTTGGCGGCTACGCCCTTGAGCGCGACCGGGAGGCCAAGGAAATCATTCTGCCGTTTGGCCATCTTCTGGGGGATCCGTCCGAGCGGGTCGCGAAGGAAGAGCAGCAGAGCGGAAAGGAGATGAGCGGGCGCCAGACCCGATTTTCCGCGGAACTCATGTCGAATAACATCCGGGTTTCGATCAACGCCATGGCTTTCGGGCTCACCTGGGGGATCGGAACGCTGGTGGTCTTGTTTTACAACGGCGTGATCCTCGGGGCGGTCTGCTGGGACTACCTCCGGGCCGGCGAAGGGGTCTTTCTGGCCGGGTGGCTGCTTCCGCACGGCTCTTTCGAGATCCCGGCCATCCTGATCGCCGGCCAGGCGGGGCTCGTCCTCGCCCGCGCCATCATCGGCTGGGGTCAGCGCGTTTCCTTCGGCCGGCGGCTGCGCGCGATCGCCCCCGATCTTGCCACTCTCATTGGGGGTGTCGCCGTGATGCTCGTCTGGGCTGGCATCGTCGAGGCGTTTCTCTCCCAGTATCACGCTCCGGTCCTGCCTTACTCGATCAAGATCGCGTTTGGCGTGATCGAACTGATCGTCCTCATCGCCTGGTTGGGCTGGGCGGGCGCCAGCACGGATGCAGCGGGCGACAGCGCGCCCGCGCGGCATCTTGCCGCCTGACGTTCGCCTCCCGACCGCCGCCGCCCTCATCGACCCTGCGTGATCGCCACCACCTCGTCTTCTTCCGCCTCGGCGCGCACGCATTCGCTCGTGATCCGTCTGCCCGAGGGCGTCGACTTTGCCCTGCCGCTGGCCGGACCGATGTCCCGGTTCCTGGCGCGCTCGATCGATTTCATGGCGGAGCTTTCGCTTGTCTGGCTGTTCCGGACCGTCCTTGGCGTGATCGTCCCGCTGGCACCGGATGTGGGGATGGCCGTGATCGTGCTGGCCTATTTTCTCGTCCCGGTGTTGTACGGAATCGCCTGCGAGTGGGGCTTGCGCGGGCAAACGCTGGGCAAGCGGGTGTTGAAACTTCGGGTGATGGACGCCGGCGGACTGCGCCTGCGCTTTAGCCAGATCGTTCTGCGCAACCTCCTGCGGGTCGTGGATTCGCTCCCGGCCGCCTATCTCCTGGGCGGCGCCGCCTGCTTGATGAGCCGTCGCTGTCAGCGGCTGGGCGACCTGGCGGCCGGCACCATCGTAGTTCGCCTCCCTCGCCTGGAGGCGGTGGAATTGGCGCGCCTCGGGCTCGATTTCAAATTCAACTCCCTGCGGGAAAAACCCGTCCTGGCCGCGCGGCTCCGGCAGGCCATTGACCCGGCAGATGCGAATATCGCGCTTCTCGCGTTACTTCGCCGCGATCAGCTCGATGCCGGCCCCCGCGTTGAAATCTTCGCCGCACTCGCCGCCCATTTTCGGTCGCTCGTCAGCTTGCCGGAGGAATTGACCCTCGATCTCTCTGATGAAGCCTTCGTCCGAAACGTGGTCGACATCGTTTTCCAGGCCCGGGAGCAACAGGCGCGCGAAAAGCGCGTGGAAGCATCGGAGCGGCAAAGATTTGAACGCCCGAGCGCCTGAGGACGGAGATCCCAGGACGGAGGACGCGGGCGGAGGTCTGGGGTTGGTTGAGAATCGAATCGACCTCGAGACGATTCCGAAAATCTATATCCTCGCGACCCTGTAAGTCTGCCGCCAAAAACTTGGTTTTTTTCCAATCAGCTGGCATTCTGCGTTGTCGGCTCTCCGTTCTCAGTCGATTCTCCCGCGCTCTGATCGCTGGCGCCTCCGACCTCCGGCGCTCTGCTCTCCTGCTCTCCCTCCCATGTCAGATCCCCGTTACGACCATCTCGCCCGCGCGCTCACCACGTTTTCCACCAAGCTGCAAACCGGGGAGCGCGTGCTCATCGACGCGTACGACATCCCCGACGGCATGACGATCGCGCTCGTCCGGGCCGCGCGCTCCTGCGGCGCCCTGCCTTTCGTTCAGCTCAATCACGGACGCGTCTCGCGCGAGCTCGCCTTCCATGCGGAGCAGGGCCAGTACGACGTTCAGTCCGAGTTGGAACTCGCCCGGATGCAACGGATGCATGCCTACATCGCGATCCGCGGCAGCCACAATATCACCGAGATGTCCGACGTGCCGAGCGAGCGGATGAAGCTCGTCATGAAGACGATGCGTCCGGTCACCGATTACCGCGTACGCAAAACCAAGTGGTGCGTGCTCCGCTGGCCTTCCTCAGCCATGGCGCAGCAAGCCGCGATGAGCTCGGAACAGTTCGAGGAGTTCTACTTCCGGGTCTGCACCCTCGACTACTCCAAGATGGAACCGGGGATGGCCGCCCTGAAGGCTCGCCTGGAGCGGGCCGACAAGGTTCACATCAAAGGGCCTGGCACCGATTTGCGTTTCAGCATCAAGGGCATTGCTTCCGTCACGTGCGGCGGGTCGCACAATATCCCTGATGGCGAGGTCTTCTCGTGCCCCGTGCGCGACTCGGTCGAAGGCCAGATCACGTTTAACGCCCCGACAATTTATCTCGGCACCAATTTTGACGGGATCCGGCTCGAGTTCGAGAAGGGCAAAGTCGTCCGCGCGCATGCGGAAGGCGGGCTGACCGACAAACTCAACCAGATCCTCGATTCCGACGAAGGGGCCCGCTATATCGGTGAATTCTCGCTCGCCTTTAATCCGCACATCCTCCAGCCGATGCGCGACATCCTCTTCGACGAAAAGATCAGCGGCTCCTTCCACTTCACGCCCGGCCAGGCGTACGAGGAGGCGGATAACGGCAATCGGTCCCAGGTCCATTGGGACATGGTTTGCATCCAACGCCCGGAATACGGTGGCGGCGAGATCCTGCTCGATGGCGAACTTATCCGCAAAGATGGGCGATTCGTCGGTGCCGGCCTCGATGGCCTCAATCCCGAGCACCTGATTTGATGCGGGTTCGCACGCGGTGCCCCCCGCGAAAGCAAGCAAATAAGCGCCTCCGCGCGTGCCTGTGAATAAAGTTCGGCGCCGCCCGACTTTCCGCGGCCCCCTTTTCCCTTCTGGAGCACGGTTTGTTGCGATTTGTCCTTGACCCGCCCCGCGCCTAGCAATGATGCGCCTCCACACTGAGCGGAGGCCATTGTGACGCTTCTGTCATCATCCGCTTCTGGATTCCGCTAAAGTCGGTGACGAATTCGCCTTCTTGGCAGGTTATTCACGGACACCCAAAGAGGAAAATCGCGCGGCGCACGCAAAAATCGCCACGCTCTCTTGACCCGGGCCCCCACCCTTGAGAATAACTTGTGAAGAAGCGGGTTTTCTTCTGGTTTTTTGTCCACGCGGGCCATCCGCCAACCGCCCGCCTTTTCGAACCGCTTTTCCCATGAGTCCTCTCGAGGCCCGCATCGGCTACAAATTCCGGAATAGCCTGCTTCTGGCGGAAGCTTTGACGCACCCCAGCCTCGGGTTCGAGACCAAGCAACCGCATTTCGACAACCAGCGCCTCGAATTTCTGGGAGACGCGGTGCTGCAACTCATTTTCACCGAGCATCTTTTCCAGATGTTTCCCCAATTCCCCGAGGGCATGCTCACCAAGCTCCGCGCGCGCCTCGTCTCCCGGGAGGGATTGAAAGATCGGGCGACCGGCCTGGATTTGGGCCAATATGTCATGCTCGGGCGCGGCGAGGAAACCAGCGGAGGACGCGACCGCGCCTCCATCCTTGCGAACACGTTTGAAGCGCTGACCGGCGCGCTTTATCTCGATGGCGGCTTTGACGTGGCGCGCGGGTTCGCCCTCCGGGAGTCCCGCGAGTTGCTTCGTGCGATCACCAAGGACCCCAAGGAGGACCTGAATCCCAAGGGGGAACTGCAGGAAATCCTCCAGGCGATTTCTCCGCATGGTCCGCGTTACGACATTGCTTCGGCCAGTGGGCCGGATCACGCGCGAAAGTTCGAAGCGATCGTGGTCTGGGAAAATCTTGAACTCGGACGTGGCTTCGGTCGGAGCAAAAAACAGGCGGAGATCACTGCCGCCCAGGATGCCCTCGTCAATCGCACGTGGGAAGCCCGGCCCGGACATCCACAGGTGGGCGCTCCGGGCGCTCCGGGCGCGGAGCCGATAGCGTCCGAATAACCCGCCGATGGAGTCCGATATCTGCGGAAAACCCGGCTTACCGGCGCAAGTCGGCTCTCCGCCCAAAATCTATTGGCCGCGAAAAGGCGGCGTTACCTCCTGCTCATCAGCTAATTCCGAAGATCTCCGGGGTTATTGGCCGGGAGAAGAAGAAGGCTCTTCCTTTCTAGATAAAGAAACAGCTCCCTAAGAGCGCCAATAAGTCAGGACCCCGCGCGCGAAAGGCTTGTCGAAGATGGGTGGATGCGATCAGTGCTTGGAGCGTTCCCAGTCAGCCGTTTGGATCGGCAAAAGCTGCCCGTTGTGCTCAGTTGCGAGGAGGTGCAGCGACCGCTGATCGATGCTGGCTCACTGGGCAGCTCGAGGGACAGAAGGTTCCAGCGATTTCCGGCCGCGTCGCAGCGCGACAAAGAGGCCCATAGCGCCGCTCGCGAGAAGGGCGGTCGGGTATGGCTCGGGCACACCCACCCCGAAGCCGGAGTGCGGGCTCCCATTGTTATCGATCACGAACGTGTTGAAGGATCCGTTCGCCGGCGGCGGCGAGGCGATATTGATGCTGGTGGTGAATGTTCCCGCGTTTAAAAGCACAATACTTCCCATCGTCGCGCCCGTTTGGGTGCCCAGAAACGTCAAGTCGCTGGGGTTCAGGGTCAGGTTATTTGCCAGCGAGTTGAGCGACTGGGCCGGGCCTCCATTGATGCTGTAGGTGATCGTGCTAATCCCGGTATCGAAGCCACCGGCGAAGATGTTTCCCCCGTTCTGTAAGACAAAATACGGCCCGTTGAGCGTTGGGGTCGACGAAGTGATCGTGTAAGCGACGGATTGTGACAGCGTGAGCGTAATCGGCGTCCCTAAACCGCCGGAGAAACTCAGGATCGCCTGCCCGCGGGCGGTTGCGGCGCCGAGAACCAGCAGCGCGACGACGGAAGACAGGGAAGTTTTCATTCGGACGCCATTTGCTCAGTTCTGCGCCCGAGGGTCAAGCCCATTGAAAGTCACGGCCAAAAGCGACCCGTCGTCTCATGGGGCACTCCGAAGAACCAAAACCCCGACCCGGTCTCACCCAACGCCGCTGTGAGGCGTTGCAGTCGAGTTGCCGAGGGCTGGGGGCGTTGCGGTCGAGGATCCTAACGACCCCGAAGCTCAGCGACGGCGGCCACGAGGCGCGCCGATTGCAACCACGATGGCCCGCCGCCGTTCGCTGCAGCTCGTGGCGACGGTTGATTGCTGAGATGGTGTGACATAGCGGCGTTCCTTCTTGGGTTGGGTAAGGAGGGTGGCTTCGTCTGTTGGCAGTTTGAGCGCTGTGGATTGCCTGCATCGTTGGAGTGACCAACAAATCTCCGCTCCGTCGCCAAGTGGCTCGTGAATGAGTCCGAGAGATGAAATGCCCATGAACTTGCAGATTGCAGGCTTGCCGTCGAATTGGAGGGAACCTTTGCAGTCGCCAGCCTCTGCGCGTCCAATCTTCTTGGCTTTCTGTAGCGCTTCGCGTTCGGAGCGCGCGAATAATGAAGCAGTTCTTCCAGACCTCGCATAAAGCGGCGGGGTCGTCCTGCCGGTCCTTGTGGATTGTGCCCATAACTCTTCAAGCCCAGAACCAGTCTTTGTTCGATGTCTTCGTCATCGCGTGCTTTGAGATGGATGCGCGGAGTCGCCTAACGTTTGGGCTATTCGGTTAGTTTTGTAGTTCCCCAGAGTGATCGGGCGGGATGAGGTAAGGGGCGTCGGAGAGGCCTTTTTGCAGCGCAAAATGCACTTGGAACCTCCCGCCGGATGCGCAAGAGCGGGCAAGCAAGGGGAAAACGG
>JBBRQH010000006.1:0-115358 GCA_038226705.1 Chthoniobacterales bacterium
CGCCGCACCGCCGCACCGCCGCACCGCCGCACCGCCGCACCGCCGCACCGCCGCACCGCCGCACCGCCGCACCGCCGCACCGCCGCACCGCCGCACCGCCGCACCGCCGCACCGCCGCACCGCCGCACCGCCGCACCGCCGCTTACGGCACTTGCCGCGCGCGGTAAAACCTCCGCGCGCCGGCGGATTGATCCGACACCGTAAAGCTGCCGCTTCTGCCCGACGTCACCGCACCTCCCGCCAACGGTTGCCAAGCGGGCGCCGGCAGGGAATCGCAAAACTCCACGGCATACGGGGTGTTCGGTTCGCCGCGAAAGACGATCGACGTTGCTCCTGGTGCACGTTCAATGCTTACCAGCGTGGGTGGGTTGAGCACCGAAACTTGAAATGAAGTCTGCGTGGAAAGAACGTTAAAGTCCTGCGCGGTTAGCGTGATGGTCGTGGATCCGGTGTGTCCGGCGACGACGACGACGTTCAGCCCCTGCACCACCGGGTTTGCAATCGATGGATCCGCCGCAGAGGCCGTGAAAGTCATCTTCGGGCCGGTGGCGAAGGTGTCGAGATAGATCAGGTTGCTTGCCTGGATGGAACCGCCGGAATAGTCCTGCACCGGCAGGCTATCAAAGTTCGGTCCCGCGTTCACCCGCGGCAGCGCCGTGATGGCGTCCGCGGTCCCCATCCCGCCCTCAATGGCACGTCCAAATACGGTGAATCCGCCGTTCTGAAAGTCCAGGTTGGCGGAATTATCCGCGAGATTCACATACCATTGCGAGGTCGCACTGTTGGGATTCGATGCCTGCTTGGCCATCGCAATCGTGCCGCGCACATTCGAATGGTGGAACTCGTTCACGATGGCGGGAAAAGCCACAACCTGTCCGACCGTGTTGTTCACAAAAGTGTATCCGCCCGTTTGGAGCACGAAGCCCGGAACGGATCGATGCCAGAAGCAATTGGCGTAGCGATTGTCAGCTACATAGCGCAGGAAATTCTGCACGGTGATGGGCTCTTCCGCGTCGAACATCTCGAGATTCATCACGCCCAAACTGGTCACCAGGCGAACCTGCGTGCCATCGAGAGTCAGGAGGTCCGGGTCGGAAAACACGGTGCCGAGCGCGATGGTCTGCGCGGTTCCGGCTGCGCCCACCAGCGAGATATCGGCCGGAACGGAAAGCACGACCGGCGCCTGGTTTTGCGCCGGAACTGTCAGGGCCGAAACAACGAGTACGAAGAGAGGAAAAGCGGAACGAAGCGAAAACATGCGGCGTGGACGTGCGGCTCCGCCTTTAGCAGAATCCGAACGCTGGGAAAGGAGCCTGCGTGTCAGGCCGGGACGCGAAAACTTCGACGAGGGTGTCGCTCCGCTACGGCCCGGTCACGCGCAGTCGCACAAACTTCTGGCCGCCACTCTGCGCAAACTTCGCCTGTACGCGCGGGTCGCCCGTGACCGAATCGGCGCCAAGCGATTCCACCAAGTCGGGCGCAGTCGGTTGCCACGCCCCCACGACGAGATCGGCGCACGTCTCATAGGAGAATACGGTCTGCGCCGCGAGGGCGTTTCGACGGTACGTGAGCGTCACATAATTTACGCTGGCAATGCGCTCTGACCCCACCGTTGGCAGCGCACCGGCATCACTCGCGGTGAGCCCGCCGAGCGGCGGTACGGTGCAGAAGAAAGCGAGCCAGTTCGGGATCCCATTTTGATCCGGGTCGGCGGTCCAGCCGGAGACGGCTCCGTTCCCGATCTGCGCCGGCGTGAAGTGTGCCGCCTGCCACTCGGCAAACAGGCTGGCCGAGGTCGGCGTCAGCACCACGAGGGTGACGCTTTGGGCGGGCAGAGTCGCACTCAGCTGGGAGGGCGTCAGCGTGACTGCCGAGGCCGGCAAAGCCTGAATGGCGCTGCTGGCACTGGAAAGGCGCCAGACTGCAGCCGGGCCGGTCGCCAGGAAGACGTTGAGATTTGCCTGCACGTTCGCACTCGTCGTGCCCTTGTTGACGAGCATCAGTGTGAGCCGGCTATCGCTGGTCCGTTGCGCCGCGTAGAAACCAAAGTTGTTGGCATCCGGCAGCGGGGTCAGGCGCACGCGCGTTTCGCCGAAGGTGGAGCGCGCCCCGTCGTAATTCCGGAACATCTTGAAACCCGAGGCGGCGAACGCATTCGGCACCGGAAACACCGTGGCGAGATCCAGACCCTCGCGCCCGAAAATTCCGAGCACATCGGCGAGCGTGGTGCCGCCATTGATATCCTGGTCCGCGCCCCAATTGTATTCGGTAATCCCGGACTTCGTGCCGGGATAGTTGCGCGCGATCCATTGCTTCATCCGCGGAATCAGTTGGATTTGCGTATCGATGTAGGAGGGCACGCCGACGGCCTGCTCGTCGACGTAAGTGGGGTCCCAGAGCGAGCGCGTCGAACGGTTGCGCAGCGTCCGCGTTCCGGACGAGACATCCGCATTGAGAGAAACGGTCTCCGGGTAGTAATGCAGCGTGAAGTAGTCGAGCAGCCGTCCTTGGGCGGCTCCGGCGCTCGCGAGCTGGCCCAGCATCCAGGGGAGATAAAATCCGTCCGGATTTGCCGTCGTCACCGTGCGGTAACCGCCGGCGAGATCGCCATCGAGCGGAAAAGTGCTGTACGCGTTCGGATCGCCATTGTCGGCCCGATTGTTGGCATACTGCCGGTCGAAAGGGCTGACCAAATAACCGAACCAGGACGACGTCTCCGGCCCCAGCACGATTGCCCCGGGCGCGCGCTGCTTGACCAGGCTCGCGTAGTTCACGAGCCGCGTCACCGATGCCCCCGACTTGTCGCCCTCATTGACGGGATTGATGGCCGGGCTTCCTCCCCCATCGGGCCGCACCACGTCGCGATGGGTGTCCGGCCAAAGATCGGGTTCGTTATCCATCGTGAAATACCGCAAGGGCGGAAACCCCGCCGGATGAGCCTGCAGGTAGTCGATGAAACCCATCTGCAGGGAAAGCGAGTTGGGCGCGCTGGCATCGTTCTTGTCGTTGCCGATGATCTTTCGGGTCGCGCCGCCGCCGATCGTCACGATCCCGTTCCCCGCGTCCGCCAGAAACGGATCACTATCGGTCTGCGCCCCGTATTTCGCGATGGAGAAACTCGGCAGGATCGATCCACCCGGACCGGATTTCGACAACCAGTCGATCGTCGGAATGGTCGCGGTGGGCTCCGCGCCGCCGCTGCGGGCGGTGCTGATGAAGAGGTCCGACGCACGTTGATCCGTCGCAGCGTTGCCATCCGAGGGAATGCTTTCGAAGTAGTAGTCGTTGCCGTGATTCTCCGTGTTGAACTGCCACTGGTAGCGGGTGGCGAGGTTGCCTCCGTTTCGCACCAGCGAGGCGTTGAGGTCGCTGATCGTGGCGCTCGAGACGGTGCCGAAGGGATCCGTCAGGTAGTTAATTCCGTAAATGAGCGGCGAGATCGCCTGACGGTCCTGCGTCACATCGACGATGACCACGATCGTCTGAGCGTGCAGCCCTCCCAGCAGGACGAGAAGGAGGAGCCCTCCCAAGCTCCGTCGAAGCGCGCGCGTGGACATCATTTCCTTGTACGTCGCGAGGCCGGGCGAGGAGAGCATTTAGTTCGATCCCCATTCCCGGACGAAGCCGATCGAACGCCGACAAAGACTCAACTGGCGTCCACTGCGAGCAGGCGCGGCGGAAGCCGCTTTCCGCGCAGCAGCAGGCAAATCGAGCCACGAAGATGGCGGCGAGAACCACATTGGTGAGGATGAACAAACCGAAGGCCAATCCTTCGACCGGGCCCACGAGGCCGCGCTCGACCGCCCGCATGGCGCCGAGCGTCAGGGCGGTCAAGCCGAACGTGTTGGCCCAATATCCCGCCCCAAAAGGCTGCGCCCGCATCCACGAAAACAGGCGCAGGAGCAGGAGAAGCTGGAGTGCCCCATAGCCCAGCAGCATCTGCGCGGCAGCGTCCCCGACGAAGGCCGCCCGATGATTACGGCGGCCGCTTCGTCGGGAAAAAGCGCGCTCGTCTGGAAATGGGTCAATGACCGGCATCCGGACTTCGATCCGGTTTACACCCGCCTACTCCACCATTGCAGCGCAGCCGGTGACTTGGTCCACGAGGGGCCATTCGATTGGGAATGGCGGCCGCCGGGATTCGGGGAGTTGGTGTGAGCGATTCTTTCGTGCGCGCGGCCAAGACTGGCGCGATCGGACTTGCCCGTCACGCGGGGCTCTGGCGTGATGGAATTGATGGCGCGCCGAACGAGTCTTTATTCCGTGCACGCAGCCGTGGCGATGGTGCAGAAGTTCATGGTCGAGATGCCGAAGCACACGGGGCGCACGCTGCCGCAGTGGATCGAACTCGTGAAAGACGCACCCATGCGCAGCCCGAAGGAACGGGCGGCGTGGCTGCAAACGGAGCACAAGCTGGGTCCGGCCTATGCCTCCTGGATCGCCGAGCGCGCAGAGTCCCTGCCGCGTACCGACTTCGCGTGGGAGGACGACGAGCAGTACCTCGCGGAAGCGGAGGAGTACGTGGAGACGATGTATGCCGGAAAGAAGTCGCACCTGCGCCCGATTTTTCAGGCGCTCCTCCGGCACGGCCAGGCGCTCGGGGAAGACGTGAAGGTTTGCCCGTGCCAGACGATGGTGCCGTTCTATCGGAAGCACGTCTTTGCCCAGGTGAAGCCCACCACGCTCACCCGCATCGACCTCGGCTTGTGCCTTCGCGGTGTTCCCTTCGATGATCGCCTGCTCGACACCGGCGGCACCGCGAAAAAGGACCGCATCACCCACCGCATCGAGTTGCGGGATTCGGCCGAGATCGACGGCGAAGTCCTCGACTGGCTCCGCCGCGCGTACGAAGCGGCGGGATAGCGAGTGGCCGATTCGCTGACGCGGCGAATTTGGAGTGCGGAAGTCCTCTGCCCGGTGGTTCTCGCTTCGCTTCCCCACCGGATATTCTCCGTAGAAGCCTCCGGGTCCCTCAGGACTGTCGCACTCCAAATCGGCAGTATCCGAAAGATTCGCTGCCCGGGCGGTTCGGTCGGCGGCGTTGGTACGGGGAACAGTTCGAGAAATCGGACCGGACGACCTTGCCCACCCTCCCATGAAACTTTTCGTTAGCACTCTCCTCGCCAGCTCGTGTCTGCTCACCTTCGTCTGGGGCCAGAAGCCCCATCCCGCGCCTGCGCCTGCGCCTGAAAGCGCCGCGCCGGCGAAACTGCTCCATGCCGCCGAGCGTCGCAACGTACTTGGAATCCTCGCGCGTGAACTCGAGCAAGACGTCGTCTTTCCCGACGTCGCCACCGCGTACGCCGCCGCAATGCGCAAGCGCCTCGCGGGGACCGCGTACGAAGGTGTCGCCGATCCCATGGAATTAGCGGACCGCGTGACCGCGGACCTGCAAGCCGTTTCCAAGGATGGCCATCTGCGCCTGATGCCCGCGGGTGCAGCCGGCGCGGGCGGCCCGATGATGCGGCCGATGCCCGGCGGACGTGGAGGACCTAGGGTTGAAGCGCTTGAGGAAGCCAAAATGATCGGGGAAGTCGCGTATCTGCGCTTCAATCTCTTTCCCCAGGATGAGTCCGTTGCGGCGCGAGCGCGGGAGTTCCTCTTCACCCACGCCGATGCACGCGCCGTCATCATTGATGCCCGGTTGCATCGCGGGGGCACGCTCCTCGTCATGGATGCGATCCTGCCTCTGCTCTATGCGAAGTCGACGATGCTCATTCGCATGGACACACGGGCTGCGGCGGCCGCGCGAGGCCCGCTCGAGGATTCCCCCACCCTGGTCCGGCAAACCTCACCCGAAACCAAATGTGGGAATAGACCGTCCCGTGCGTTTACCCGCGAGGTGCCCGTTCCGCCGCCCCTTTCTCGCGTTACTTGATCGCCTTCACGGAATCCAGCACGGCATCGAAGCCGGTCGCCTCGCCCCCGTCCTTGTAGGCGGCAGGCGGCGCGATGCACGAGACGGCGAAATACTTGCCTTTGGCGGGCGAGAAGCCGGCAAAAACACAGATCATCTCTTCGCCATCCTGCTTCGCCTTGACGCTCAAAAGCGAGAGCGGCATCCCCGGGCCGGTCTTGCCCGCGGTGACTTCGGACATCGACACATCCGCCATTTCCTCAGAAGTCGACTTGGCCCATTCCTTCAGGGATGACTTCAGCTCATCAATGCTGCTGACCCCCGGGAGCGCGAGGAAGACGACGATCGCGATACCGCTCGCGGACTTGCAGAGGAGGACGGTTGAGTCGCTCTTTTGCTCGATGGTCCAGTCATCGGGCACGTCAAAGATGATGCCCGGATCATCCTTCGGGAACTTGATCGTTTTTGCCCCCAGGGGGGCACCTGCCGCAAGCAGGAGGGACGTGATGGTCAACGTGGTGAAGAAACGTGGGAGCAAGCGCATGAGTATGGAAATGAGCAGTTAAGGTCGATGGGCGGATCCTGAGGCGCGGCTTTTCACTACAACGTCGGAAACCGGCAGGAAAGCGAAACCCGCGAAAATCGTGCGAATCGCCTGCGGCCAAACTCCAGCGCCAACCTCCGACCCGGACGGTCCCGCCCGATAACCCGCGCGAACCCACCATTGCCACTTGCCGATGAATCGATAATGCATCGATCCAAGGACCCATGCAGTACGCCCTACGCATCTTCTGGAAGGTGGCCCTCCTGATGTCATGCCTCCAAGCGCACGCGGCTGCACCCGCGCCGGAGCAATGGAATCCCGCCTCTACATTTGTACTCGTAGCCAGCATCACGCAATGGCCGGCACAGGCCGGTCTCAAGCCGTTCACTGGCGAAAAACGGCGCGATGACGATCTCGTCGCTCAGTTCAAAGCGAGCGGCGTGCCGGCGGCGAATTTGATCTACCTCAAGGACAGTGCGGCCACCGGCGCCGGCATGCGCGATTCTCTCCGAGCCCTGGCCGGACGCGCCGGCCCGGGCAGCACGCTCGTTTTCTACTTTCAAGGGCACGGCGGTCGGAATCGGCTCTCCTGCTACGACACCGACAAGGACCGGCGCAAGCAAACGGAGTTTCGGGTCGACGAGATCATCCCGATTCTGGATCCGGTTTGGAGGGGCGACCGCTTGTTTCTCATCGGCGATTGCTGCGGGTCGGGATCCCTCGCCTCGATCGTCCGGCAATACGAGCAGCACCGGCCGGGCGTGCGCGCGGCCTGTCTCGCTTCCGCCACCGCCTCGAATGTTTCGACCGAGCATTGGACCTTCACGGCCGCGCTCATTCGGATCCTGGCCGGGGACCCATTGGTGGACCGGGACGGCGACGGCCGGATTGGCTTGGGCGAGGCGGCAGCTTTTCTCCACGACCAGATGAAGTACAAGGAGAACCAGCTCGCCGGAATCGCCCTCACGCCCTCGTTCGAAAAGGATTTCGTCGTCAGCGAACTCGCGCCCGGCGCGAAACCGCCGGCAAAAATCCCCGGTCCGAATCAGATCGGCGACATCCGGCAAGCGCGGGACTTCCAGGGAAATTGGTACACCGCGGAGATCCTCGCCTGGAATGGAGGCGACGGAACGTATCGGGTGCATTTTTCCGGCTGGGACGACAAATGGGACGAATGGGTCGCAGCCTCGCGCCTCCGCCCGATTGCGAGGGCAAAACCCCTTGTCATCGGCCAGCAATACGACGTGCAATGGCAGGACAAGCACTGGTATCTCGGGACGATCACAAAGACCGTGGAGGACTGGTTTTACTTCGTGCACTACGAGGGGGAGGCGGGCGACGACGATGAATGGGTAACGTCCGAACGGACCCGTCCGCCGACCGCCGCAACCGCCATTCAGCGGCCTGAATTCGCCGCGCTGGTGACGCCGCACGAGCTTTCGATCGGAGCCATCGTCGCCGCCCAATGGAAGAGCGCATGGTATCGCGCCAGGATCACCGAAGTCCGCGACGGCACCTACGCGGTGCGATATGACGATGAGACGAGTGGCCGGGTCGCGCTGCCCGGTTTGGTGCCCGTGGCGCGGCTGAACGAATTGCTCGTCGGCGACCGGGTGCTCGCGTGTTGGGACGGCCAGCCGCGGATGTACCCGGGATGGGTGGGAGCGGTCTCCGGCCAGAATGTGATCGTGCGCTGGGAGGATGGGACCGCGCCCACGCAAGTGCCGGTGAATGCGGTCGCACGGATCAAACCCTGAGCAGCGCGCGCCCGCCCACGTTCACGCCGCCCGTCACGCACCTCTGCGGTCTAGGGCGACGAGGCGGCTGTGCCCGCCGCGCGTCGATCCCGGCGCGCGCTTCGCCGCGCCGCTCAGAAGCCCGATGGTGACACAGCCGAGGGCAAGCAATTCGTAACCTCTGGCATGCTTCGTGGTTCAAAATCTCTGTTGTCTCCGAGCGATGAAGCACCGCCTGATTACCCACCGCATCCTTTTCAAGGATGGCTCCAAGGCGAGTGCCACGATCTTTGCTTCCTTGGCAAACGAGCGGGCCATCACGCGCTACGAAGGTTCCTTTCCGGCCGACCTGACCAAGCATCCGTTGACGACTCCCAGCGCGCTAGCGCTTGCCATGCAGCGTCTCGCGGAGAGGTCCGGTGGCAGCTACGAAAAAAGCGAAAACGCTTAGCCAGGACGACGCGCCGGCAATGACAGCTCTACATGGCTGCCGATTTGAGGCCTCGGGCTTTTCTCAAAATCGCAAGTCAACCTGACTTGAACGAGACAAAGCCGATCAGAGTCGCGATTTCACTTCCAAAAGCGGCAGAGGTCACGAAATCCCCTCTCCCCTCTCCGGGCGCTTGGGCGATTTTACTCTGGGAAATTGGACGGGTCCACGCTTGTGGAGACTCGGCAAGGCGGATCTCAGAACCGGATGAGGCGCGTGCCCCCAGTTACTCGCGCCTCTGCTCAAGTGACCGATTTGGCGGCGGCTCACGTGGTCTGCCAGAACCCCGGCGGAAAACCTCGTTCCCGGTCCAAACGCGGCCTTACCGAGAGTCTCCACTTCCGCTCTCGCCCTCGGCGCGCAGCCGGTGTATGGAAGTTTGTCCGTCGTTCGCAGTATGAGCGTTCCGCCCGCTACCCTCGACTCCGCGCCACCCGCGCCCGCGGGGGGATTGCCGCCGGATTGTCCGCATGAACTGCGGCGCACGCTCAGCCTCTACAAGGGCCTGGTGGAAGTCGCGTCTCTCATCAACGGCATTACCGATTACCGCCAATTGCTCACGGCGATCATGGATGTCGCCCGCCGCGTGATCGGGGGCGAGGGCAGTTCGCTCATCCTGCTGAACAAGGAAACAGATACGCTGGAACTCGTCGTGGCCCGCTCGGCCATGGGGGAGAGCGTCATCACGCCGAATATGCCGGTCCCCCGGCAAAGCATTGCCGGCTGGGTCTTCGAGAACGAGCAAAGTGCAAACATCCCGGATGCCTACCAGGACGACCGCTTCCATCGTGGCACAGATCTAAAGACCGGCTTCCGGACGCGTTCCGTCCTGTGCGTTCCGCTGCGCCGGGCCGGTCGTCCGATTGGCGTGCTCCAGGTCATCAATGCCGAGGGTAAGGAATCCTTCGATGCCCGGGACCAGGAAGCATTTGAGGCCTACGCCCTGCTGGCCACCACGGCGATCGAGAAGCTACGCCTGCTCGAACAGGAAAAGGAAAAGGCCCGCTTCGAACGCGAACTCGGCATCGCCACGGAAATCCAGGAAAGCTTCCTGCCGAAGTCGATGCCCTTGCGGCCCGACCTGCAATTTGCCGCGTACTACCAGCCGGCCCGCGAGGTGGGTGGCGATTTTTACGACGTTTTCGAGCTGGATTCGGACGAGATCTATTTCGTCATCGGCGACGTGGCGGGCAAGGGCGTTCCGGCCGCCCTCCTGATGGCGCAATCGGTCAGCTTGTTGCGCCTGATCGTGACCAACGGAATGGACCCCGGCGAAGCCATGACGCGCTGGAACCGCGCGCTCTGCGAACACATTGTCCGCGGATTCTTCGTCACGGCGGCGCTCGGACGGATCATTCCTTCGCGCCGCCTGGTCGAGTTTGCCTGCGCCGGGCATTGCCTCCCGATCGTCATCAACAAGGACGGCCAAGCCGTGGAAGGTCAGATCCGCTCGCGGGCTCCCCTCGGGATGATGGCGAACAAACGCTATGAGACGACCACCCTGGAATTCTCCGCCGGCGATTGGGTGGTCTTCTACACCGATGGATTGAGCGAGAGCCACGGACCGGGCAGCGAGTTGTTCGGGGTCGAGCGCATCGTCGCGACGCTGCAGCGCAAGTTTGAAACCTCGAGCGAAATCCTCGAAACGCTCGGTCGGGCCGAAGAGCGGCATCGCGCGCACCTCGACCCGCACGACGATCTCACCCTCTTCGTGTACGGGTTCCCGCAGGGGGCCTCCGAGTCGCAGTGCCCCTCAGCCGATCTGGTCGCGCGGCGGAAACTCGAATTCACGAGCGAGGCGGAGTGCCTGGGCCAGGTGCGCAGCTTTGTCCGCGATTTTGTGGAGCAATGTGCCACTGAGTTGGTGGACGATGTCGATCTGCTCGTGCTCGGACTGGATGAGGCCTGCACCAACGTGATCCGCCACGCCTACCGCGATGAGCCGGCTCACCCGATCCATCTGACCGCCGAAGCCGATGCGCGCGAAGTCCGTTTCCGACTGCGCGATTGGTCGGGGCCCCTCCAGGCCGATAAGCTGCAGGGCCGACCGCTTGAAGAGGTGCGCCCCGGCGGGCTCGGACTGCACTTTATGCGCCGGGTTTTTTCCTTCGTGGATTTCCGGTGCAAGGGCGATGGGACAGAGCTGCTGCTTTCGAAGCGGCGGTGAGGACTTAGGACAGCCCTCTGATCTCGCCTGGATCCTCTTCCAAAAGGGCAAAGGACTGAGGCTCGTCGCGGGTTGCCCCGATTTCCCGGAGCATTCCCGCCTGGCTAACGACTAATCGGGCAATGAAATCGAAATTTTTCCACGCGGCACTCGCGCTGGCGGCCCTGTCTTCCGTCGCCGCCCAGGAACGCGCGCTGCGCCCTCCCACGATCTGGATTCCCCGCACGGCGGAAAACCTTCTCCCCCTCCAGCTCAGCGGCGCCGATGTGCGGGTGCAAGTACGCGGGCACCTTGCTGCCACCACGATCGAACTGACGTTCTTCAACCCCAATGCCCGCGTGCTCGAGGGCGAACTGGTCTTTCCTCTCGGGGAGGGTCAGACCATCTCCGGTTACGCGCTCGAAGTGGACGGCAAGTTGCGCCAGGCCGTCTCCGTGCCGAAGGAAAAGGCGCGCGAGATTTTCGAGGAAATCGTCCGGCGCGGCATCGATCCCGGACTCGCGGAACTCACCCAGGGCAACGTCTTCCGCACGCGGATTTATCCCATTCCCGCCCAGGGCACGAAACGCGTGGCGATTTCTTTCGAGCAAGAGTTGTCGGCGGATGCCCAGGGCTTCCGTTACCTGCTGCCGCTGGGCTGGGGCGCAAAAGTGGGCCACTTCCACGCTCGCGCGGAAGTCATCCGGCAGGAAAGCATCCCGCTGGTCGAAGGGCCCGGCTCTGCCGAGGTGCTCACCTTCGAGAAATGGAGCGATGGCTTCATGGCGGAGTTGACCCGGGACGATTACGAACCGGCAAAGCCACTCGTGTTCACGGTGCCGAAACTCGCTGAGGCACCTCGCAGCTTTCTCGTCGCCGATCCGCGCGACCCGACGCGGGGATTCTTCACGGCCCGCCTCGAACCGAAAGTGCCGGAGCAAGTCGCCGCGCTGAAACCGAAGCGCATCGCGCTCTTCTACGACGCCTCCGGCAGCGCGGCCAAGCGCGATCGAGTGAAAGAAAACGAGGTCCTGCGCGCCTGGTTCGCCTCCTTGGGGAACGTGACCGTGGATCTCGTCGCCTTCCGCAACGATGCCGATGCGCCGCGTCGATTCGAGATCAAGGAGGGCGACAGCCGCGAGCTAATCGCCGCGCTGAATGGGCTCCCGATCGATGGTGGCACTTCGCTGGGTGCCGTGGATTTTGCCGCGACTCCGCAGGCGGATTTCGCGCTGCTGGTCAGCGACGGTTTTTCGAACTTCGGGCCATCCGAGCCCAAGCTCGGGGGCGCCCTGCCGCTCTTCGCGCTCTACGCCGCGCAGGCGGTGGACCGGGCGGTGCTCGACCGGCTCACGCGTTCGCGGGGCGGCTGCACGATCGATGCGCTTGCACGGTCGAAGGAGGACGCGCTCACCGCGCTGCAGAGCGCGCCGTTTTCGTTCCTGGGCGCGGAGGTGATCTCCGGCAAGGTCGCAGACCTCGCCCCGGCGTTGCCGACCCCGATCTCACGCGGTTTCTCCCTCTCCGGACGATTCGAAGGGAAGTGCGAAATCGAGCTCAGTTTCGGAACGGCTGGCAAAGTGCTCTCGAAACAGCGCCTCGTCATCGACCCCGCGACGGCTCTTCCCGTCGAGCGCGGCGCCTTCGTGCGTCGTGTCTGGGCCCAAAAGCGCATCGCGGAACTCGAACTCGACGCGAAGAAGAATGAGGCGGCCATCGCGGAACTCGGCAAGGCCCACGGCCTCGTCACCCGGTTCAATTCGCTCCTTGTACTCGAGCGCATCGAGGACTACGTGCGCCATCGCATCGAGCCGCCGGAGCCGGAATTGCAGGACACGTATTTCACGCTGCTCGCGAAGCAGCCGAAGACCGAGCAGGCGGTCATCGATGCCCGGCATCTCGACGAAGTCGTGCAGCAGTGGAACGCCTTTAAAGCCTGGCACGACCAGAAGCATCCGTGGATCGAAGGCGTGCTCGTGACCGCCGCCAAACGCGAGGCGCGCATTTACGAGGCACTGGCGGAGGGGCCGAAAGAGCAGCGCCCGGACCCGCAACTCGTCGCCGAAGCGGTCGCGCTGCGGGCGAGGGCCACGAAGCTCGCCGCCCGGCTCAGTTCGGGTGAGTCCCGCAGGAGTGCCGAGTCGGAAGCGATCGAGACGATGCTCGCGCTCGATGGTCTCCGGCAGAAGCGCATCGCCCTCGCCCCGAATGCGGAGGCGCAGCTCGCCCAGACCGAGCAAACGGCGCTGGCCCGCCAGGAGTCGTCGCGGAACGGCGCTTCCACCGGCACGCGCGAGCGCGCGCTCGCCGGAGCTCCGCCGCCTGCGCCCATGGTGGCCGCGCCCCAACCCCGGCCCGCCCTGGCCGCCGCGCCCGGCCGCGGCGGCGGTGGTGGCGGCAGCGACGCTCCGGCCACGAAATCCGCCGAAGAGAAAGACGGGCGGGACGACGAATCGAAGGCCGGCAAACGCAAGAGCGAGGACGCGCCCCAGCCGCTCGCCGGCTCGATCGCGATCAAGCCCTGGAATCCGGATACACCCTATCTCAAGAAATTGCGCGCCGCTGAAGATGCTTATGCGACTTACTTGGCCGAGCGGTCCGCGAACGCGACCAGTTCCGCCTTCTTCCTCGATTGCGCCGACTTCTTCCGCAACGACAAGAAGGACGCCAGCCTGGAACTGCGGGTCCTGTCGAATCTCGCCGAGATGGAACTCGAGAGTGCGCCGCTGTTGCGCATCCTGGCCTACCGTCTGCAACAGATTGGTCGCCACGATCTCGCCGTGCCTGTCTTCGAAAAGGTGCTCGAAATTCGCGGCGAAGAGCCCCAGAGCCGGCGCGATCTCGCCCTCAGTCTTTCCCGCCAGGCGCAGCCCGACCATGAGCGCGCCGCCCGGCTCCTCTGGGAGGTTATCTCGCGGCGCTGGGACGGACGCTTCCCGGAAATCGAGGTGATTGTGCTCCATGAACTGAACGCGCTGCTCGAGTCGCTTCCGGTGGGCGTCCGCCCGGATGCCGCCAAGATCGGCATCGACAAACGCTGCCTGGGCGGCGTGCCGGTCGGACTTCGCGTGGTGCTCACGTGGGACGCGGACGCGACCGACATCGACCTTTGGGTGACTGATCCTGCCGGCGAGACCGTGATGTACAGTCACAACCGCGGCGCCACCGGCGGCCATGTTTCGCGCGACTTCACGGGAGGCTACGGTCC
Organism: Chthoniobacterales bacterium; assembly: GCA_038226705.1. Lineage (GTDB taxonomy): Bacteria > Verrucomicrobiota > Verrucomicrobiia > Chthoniobacterales > SZAS-18 > SZAS-18. Next base: position 13,982 of record JBBRQH010000006.1, read on the forward strand.
GGAAGTATTCACGATCCGGCGCCCGTTGCCCGGCACTTACATCGTGAAAGCGAACTACTACGGCAACCGCCAGCAAAAGCTCTCCGGCGCCACGACGGTTCAGCTCGAATTCCAGACCGCCTACAGCGAGCCCGGAAGCCGTTATGAATCGGTCACCCGGCGCTTACAGGAAAAGGCCGAAGTGATCGAGATCGGCACCTTCACGGTGAAGCTGGCGGAGGAGAAGTAATTTCGAAATAGAACGCCGAGAGCGGCGGAAACTCCGGCACTTCCAGGCCACCGCCGCTGACCGCTTCGGCACTGGTGGAAAGCGCCATGCCATCCTGGCCGAGGCGGTCCGTGAAACGCAGCGGCGCCTGGGCGGCGGCGCCTTCGGCCGCCAGGCCCAGAAACGCCAGCGCATCCCGCGGGATGACGATCTGCACCCCATGAAAGGTTTCGTGGCGGTGCAGGTTTGCCACCACCAGGAAGCCCTGGCCACTCGTGCGATCCGCCCGGAGATACGCGTACATCCAGTGGCCGCTGGCGGAATCGCCCCACGTCCGGCCGAAATTTCGCGACTGCCCGTTCGCGCCGTTGAGCAGCCACATGCCGCCTTCCCGGAACGCTGGCTCGCCACAGACCCGCACCAATCGCCCGTAGAAATCGCGTAGCGAATTCTGCTGCGCCGAAAGCCTTCCGCCATCGAAGGCGCCGCCGTTCACCCACTTGGTGAATTCCGGCATCGACCAATAGTCGAAAATCGTGGTGCGCGAGTCGTCGCCCCCGAATCCTTCCACGCCCGCGGCGGGTTCGCCGACCTCCTGCCCGCTGTAAAGCATGAGCGGACCGCGCCCCAGACCATACAGAATCGCGGAGACGGGCCGGCCTACATCCATCCCCACACCCCCCCATTCGCGCGGGGCCGCGAGCCGAACTTCATCGTGATTCTCCGCGTAACGCAGGGAATTCTGGGAGATGAAGTCATCGGGGATCGCGCGATCGAGGTCGTTCGCCCACGCCCCCTGTTCGTAGATGCGTTTGAGCACCTTGTAGCTCGGGTCGTCGTAAACCGCATTGAAGCCCGCGTTCAATAAATCGAACATCACGTTCCCGCGCTCCCCCGCGAGACCGGCCAGCACCGGATCGGCGCCTGGCACCTTGGCCGGGTCGTTGTCATAGGCCTCGCCCGCGAAATAAACGTCCGGCTGCCGCACCCGCGCGCGCGCGATCGCCCACTGCCAGAATTCCGGCGGGATCATGTGCGACATGTCGCAGCGGAAACCGTCGACCCCGAGCGACTGCCAATAGGCCAGCACCGCATCCACTTTCAGCCACGTGTCCGGCACGGGAATCTCGGGACTCCCCCCGTGCGGATAATCACGGCGTTTCCCCTCGGGATCGCTGAAATCGAAACCGTAGTTCAACTTGATGGTCTCGTACCAGGTGTCGAGGCTCGGCGCCCAGCTCACGATGTTGTTGCCGGTCACTTTGCCGTGATCCATTTCACCCGTGAAGAATCCGTCGGCCTGGACACCGGGTACCTTGCACGTGGGAGAGAGCGCCACCTTGTGCACCGGATCCCAGGTGGGCAGTCGCAAGGGCGGTCCGCCGCCATGGTCACCTGGGCGCAGGTAAAAGAAGTTGTTGTCGCGCAGAAAGAATTGGCTGCGGTCGTCGCCCTGTCCGCCCCGCCCGCGTGTCCCAAAATCGTGCTCGGGGTGCACATCGCTGACGTAACTGCGGGCGACGTGGTTCGGCACGAGATCGATGATGATCTTCAGTCCGGCCGCGCGGGCGCGTTGCACCATGGCTTTGAACTCCTCCAGGCGCTGGGCCGGGTCGTCGGCGTAATCCGGGCAGACGTCGAAGTAATCCTTGATCGCATAGGGCGAGCCCGCGAGTCCCTTGAGCAAATCGGCGTCGTCTGCCGGGATCCCGGGATACGCGGTGGCGGTTGCCTGCTGGAGCACACCCGTAACCCAGAGGTGCGTGAAGCCCATCGCCTTGATCGCCCCAAGCGAGCGCGGGGAAAAGTCGCTGAACTTGCCGACTCCATTCTCCTCGCTCGTGCCGTTTTCCTTGCGCGTTTCGTTTTGGTTGCCCCACACCCGCGGCAGGCATTGGTAAATGCGCACGCGCTCCTCGCCCGCCCCGTAGCGTGAGGAAAGACGCGTGGTGCCCGAGGGCGCGTCGAGGTCGACGGAGAGAAAGTGCGGCAGGTAGCGGTCGCCTTCCCCGGCGCTGACGGCGGAAGTGGTGGCGGCGACGAGGGCCCCCCAGCCGTTATTGCGGGAGAGATCCTTGGCCCAAGCCGTCAGCCCAAGCCGGCCGCTTCCGAGCGAGGCGCGTTTGATGGTGAGCCGGAGCTTGCCGTCCGCGCGCGTGCCGCTGATCTCGGGTCCGGCCATCACGCGCACTCCCCATTGGGTGCCGCGCCACTCGCGTACTTTCAACGCGACATGCGCGAGGTAAATGCGTTGCGCCTTCATTGCGAGGAAGACGGTCGAGCCTTCCGCGCCGGCCGCGTACGGAACCACCGCTGAGCCGGTGTGATTCCCGCGATGATCGAGCGCCACATAAACCGCGTGACTGGACGGCCCGGCATACTCCACCACGAGACTTTCGGAGGTCCAGGAAATGCGAAAGTCGTCGGTGAAGGGAGTGGATGCGGCGGACATGGCAGATAGAGAAAGAGCGACGAGCGCGGCCAGGCCGCAGCGGGAAGAAGGGAAGGTCGTCATGGGAACGGTTAAGCCGCCGGAAATCAAGCTGCGCGTGGTTGGGCGCACGCGGGGCAAGAGATTTTTCGTGCGGATGACGCGCCAGCGGTCGCTACCGTGGGCACATGAAAGTCCTCGCCGAAGCCTGCGGCCGGGTCGAGTTGCTCGGCAACCACACGGACTACAACTCCGGACTGGTGCTCGCCCTGGGCTGGCCGGAGCGCATCACGGTAAGCGCGACTCCGCGCCCGGACGGAATCCTCCGGGTCTTTTCGGAGCGATTTGCCGCCGAGGCGAGCGGGCCGCTCGCGAAGTTTCGTCCGTTCGATGGCGAGCTCGCCTGGGCGAACGCGGCGTTCGGCGTGGCCGCGCTCGCGCGTCGACGCGGTCTGGGCGGGCCGGGCGCGGATCTGGTGATTGGGGGCGACCTTCCCGCCGGCGCCGGGCTGGCGAGTTCCGCGGCGGTGGCAGTGGCCGTAGCGCAAGCCCTCGGCGAATTGGACGGATGGACGCTGCCTGTGCGCGAACTTGCGGAGTTGTGTCGCGAGGCCGAGACAGACTTCTCCGGCGTACCGTGTGGGCTCCTTGACCCACTCTGCTGCGGGCTCGGCCGACCGGGCGAAATCCTGCTGCTCGATTTCCGGACGGCCACGCATGAGCGCTTGCCGCTCCCCGCTGGGTGGACCTTCACCGTCCATTCCAGCGCCGGGGCGCATGAGCTGGCGTGCAGCGCCTATGCCACGCGCCGGCAGGAGTGCGAGGAGGCGGCACGGAGGTTGGGGGTAGCGACGCTGCGCGCGGTTTCAGCGGAGGCGGAGTTCGCGACGCTTCCTGAACTTCTGCGGCGGCGGGTCCAACATATCTACGGGGAGAATGCGCGGGTGCTGGAGGGCGTCTCGATTCTGCGCGCCGGCGGCCGAAGTGCCGCCGACGCCGCGCAGTTCGGCGCGCTTTTGAACGCTTCGCACGAAAGCTCGCGGTCAAATTTCGAAAACAGCACACCCGCCCTCGATGTCCTCGCGCGCCGACTGCGCGCCGAACCGGGCGTGCAGGGCGCGCGCCTGACTGGCGGCGGATTTGGCGGATCGGTGCTGGCATTGCGGGCGTGAGGCGATCGCGCCCCCTACTTCTCCGCATACTGCCGGATCTGCTCCTCGATCGCCTCGAGCAACGGCGAGGGAATCAAGATCTTGCGCCCATCGGCGACCGTGATCCAAACCAGTATTCCCTGGCATTCCGCGACCACGCGACGGTGCCGGCGCGAATAAATCTTATGCTCGATCTCGCCCCGGTCACCGGACGCACTGAGAAAACGCGAGCCCACGACGATCCGATCCGGATAGGTGAGCGGGAAGCGAAATTTGCACTGGATGGTCGCCAGTACTGGCCCCGTCTCGCCGTCCCCGGGCGCGCGGCCTCCGCTCAACTCGAGGAAGTGCGTAATTCGCCCCGCCTCGAAATAGCGGAAATAGACGGCGTTGTTCACGTGCCGCAGCGCGTCCATGTCGCCCCATTGCACGGCCAGTTCCGTTAAAGAAGGGAAGGCGCTCAGCGCGGCGGGTCGCGCCGCTTCGTCGTAGGCAGGGTCGGGCATGGCCGGAGACTCGTTTGAAATGTGATGACGCGCCAACGGTTGGCGTCGGGCGGGTCCGCGCTATCCTCCGACCAGCATGAACGAAAAACTCGCGCCGCTCGTCGAGCAGCTCGTCGCGTCTTATCACGAAATCGGCGCGATCAATCTCGCGGAATCGGCGAACCTGCCGTCGAAGCGCGCGGTGGGGGATCTCTGCGTCGATCTTCTTCAGCTCCTCTTCCCGGGCTATCACGATGCGGCTCCGATCCAAACGGAACAGCTCGTCCTGATCACTTCCACTCGCCTGGGGCGCGCTTCCCTCCGTCTCCAGGCGGAGATTTGCAACGCGTTGCGCACGCGCTCGGGCGAACGCTGCCCGGAGGAACTCTCCGCCGAGCGCACCCAGACGTTTTTGTTCAGCCTGCCGGAAGTGCGTGCCCTCCTTGCCACGGATGTGCAGGCGGCGTTCGAAGGCGATCCGGCGGCGAGCGGCGTGGACGAAGTGGTGCTCGCCTATCCGTTTGTCGAGGCCATTGCGATCCATCGCTGCGCGCATGTGCTCTACGGGCTTGGCGTTCCTCTTTTGCCGCGGGTCATGAACGAATGGGCCCACGCGCGCACCGGCATGGACATCCATCCCGGGGCCACGATTGGCTCCCACTTCTTCATCGATCACGGTACCGGTGTCGTCATTGGGGAGACGGCCGTCATCGGATCGCACGTGCGGCTCTATCAGGGCGTCTCGCTGACCGCCCGCTCGCTCGCCGGCGGCCAGGCCCTGCGGGGCCAGCGCCGCCATCCCACCGTGGAAGATCGCGTGACGATTTACGCGGGTGCGACGATCATGGGCGCGGATACCGTCGTGGGCGCGGACAGCACCATCGGCGCAAATGTTTTTCTCACGCAGAGCGTGCCGCCCAATTCGCTCGTCATCTATGAAGAAACCCAGCTCCGGATCCTCCCCAAGAAGCCCCGGTCTGCCTCGTCTGGTGCAGCTGCTGCTCCCGTGGTGGTCGGGTGAATCGACAGTCGCGGCACCCGCGATCCCAGAACCCGCGGTAGCGGCGGATCCCGCGCCGACTCCGCGTCCCCGGGGACGCGACGCGCACCTCGAGCACGAGGCTTCGGCCTTGCTCCGCACGCTGGGAGATTGCGACGCGCTCGCGCGCCGTCTCGAGGTGCATTGGAATACGCGGATGACTTCCACCGCCGGGCGCGCCTGGAGCAACCGCGCCAGGATCGAACTGAATCCGCGCCTGCTCGAATGCAGCGCGGGAGAAGTCGATCGCACCCTCCGCCACGAGCTCGCCCATCTCGTCGCCTATCACCGCGCGGCCCAGGAAGGACGCCGGCGTATCGAGCCCCACGGGGTCGAATGGCGCGAGGCTTGCGTGCAACTCGGCATCCCGGGGGAGGAGCGTACGCACAAGCTCGAGGCCCTGCAGACCCAGCCCAAGGCGCGCCGCTATCATTACCGTTGCCCGCATTGTGCCCGGGAGTATCCCCGTGTTCGCCCCATTCGCCGCCCGCTGGCCTGTGGCCCTTGCTGTAAAGCGCGAAATGCCGGGCGCTACGACGCGCGCTTTCGCCTCCTGCCGGCCTAGCCTTTCCAGCTCTCCCGGATTTCGTAATCCGTACCCATTGTCACCGAGCCTACTTTCTGCCGATTCACTTCCGCTATGATTCTTCGTCAATTCAGTCCCTTCCTGGTCCTGCTCGCCCTGACCTTGCCGGCCTTGGCCCAGACGCCGACGCCCTCTCCGGTTCCAACGACGCAATTCACACCCACACCGACGCTGGTTCCCACGCCGACGCCCATTCCGACGCCGACGCCTATTTCCGTCTCGGATGTGCGCGTGCTCCTTCGGACCACCCGGGGCGATATCGAGATGACTCTGTTTGCCTCGAAGACCCCCGTCACGGTGGCAAATTTCCTGAACCTCGTGGAAAAGAAATTCTACGAAGGCATCACCTTTCACCGGGTGATTCCGGGCTTCATGATCCAGGGCGGCGATCCTACCGGCACCGGATCGGGCGGCCCGGGGTATGCCTTCGAAGATGAGTTTCGCCCCGAACTGCGCTTTACCGGACCGGGACTTCTCGCGATGGCCAATTCTGGACGCGCCACCAATGGCAGCCAATTCTTTATCACCCACGGTCCGACCCCCCACCTGAACGACCGGCACACCCTTTTCGGTCAGGTGACAAAGGGCCAGGATATCGTGCTGGCGATCCAGCAAGGAGATAAGATTCTAGGGGTCGACGTGCTCGATCCGAGCGCACCGCTCCTCCAAGCGCTCGCGCCGAGGGTGGAGCAATGGAATCGGATTCTCTCGCGCCGAAAATAGGCGCCGCACCGCAAACTAGCCCGGCGGTGCGGGAGCCGGGGCCCGCTGCTCGGCGAAGAGTCGCCGAATCACCTCCTCGATCGGCGGCTCCTGCACTTCCAGGTCGGTCACCGCATTCTTCTCGAAGATGCGCCGGCAAACCGCGGCTACTTCGTTGCGCGGTACTTTGAGTCGGAGTGTGCCGGGCGATTGCTCCAACACTTCGCCGCAGCCTTCCGGGCAGCGGTCCAGGCGCGCGTCCGCGAACTCGAAACTGACGATCTTCTCCGTGGCCAGGCGATCTACGATCTGGGCCAGCGGACCGTCGAAAAAGATCCTCCCGTGGTCGATGATGATGACGCGCTCGCACAGTTCCTCGATGTCGCCCATGTAATGGCTCGTCAGCATCGTCACGATGCGATGCTTCGCGTTATACTCGCGCAGGAACTCGCGGACCTTCTTCTGCGAGACGACATCCAATCCGATCGTCGGCTCGTCGAGGAAAAGCACCTTCGGTCGATGGAGCAGCGCAGAGATCAGCTCCATTTTCATGCGCTCCCCCAGGCTCAACTCTCGCACCATCGTGGAAAGCTTGTCTTTCACGTCGAGCAACTCGGTCAGCGTCTCGACGATTTCGCGGTATTGCGCTTCGGGAATCTCGTAGATCGCGCGGTTCAGCTCGAGCGATTCGCGGGCCGGCAAATCCCACCAGAGGGCGTTCTTCTGCCCCATCAGGAGGGAGAACTGGCGCTTCATCGCACTCGCGCGCTCCCACGGGATGAAACCGAGCACACGGGCCTCTCCCGCGGTGGGATTGAGGAGGCCGCTCAGCATCTTCAGCACGGTCGTCTTGCCGGCTCCATTCGGCCCGAGGAAACCCACGAATTCGCCCGCTCCGATGTTGAACGAAACATCGTCCACGGCACGCACATCGTCGTATTTGCGCGCAAAAAGGCCTTTGATCGCACCCGCAACCCCGCTTTCCTTTTTGTAGACTCGGTAGACCTTCCTGAGGCCCTTCACTTCAATGACGGGTGCGGACACACGCGCACGATGAAGCGGGCCGGGCATCGTGCAAACTCCCGGGCCGCTACGCCTGCGGTTCGCGCTTTCCCGGCGGTGAGTGTATGAAAGAGGGCTTCCTCGGTCTCTGCCATGTCACCGTTTCGCATTCTTCTCTCGCTCGGGCTCTGTCTCGCTCTCTCCGGCCAGGTTCTGGCCGCGGCCTCCGCCACCCCGGAACCCACCGTCGCACCGGTGAAGAAGCCGGGCTTTTTTAAGCGCCTTTTTGGGGGTCAGCCCAAAGTCCAGCCCACGCCCGCCCCGATCGTCCGGGCCGTCCCCGCGCCCCGAAAAGCCGTGCCCGCGGGTCCGAGTCAGGTGGCCAAGGCGCCGCCGACCGTGGAGGCACGCGATCACAATGTCCGATTGCAAGTATTCCTGGATCGCGAGCTCTTTGCCCCCGGCAAGATCAGCGGAGTTTGGGACGTCTTTGCGCGCCGCGCCTGGGTTCGGTATGAGGCGGCACACGGTCTCACCGCGACCGATCCCACCTTGAATCCTCCGGCCACAATCGCGAATCTCGGACCTACCTATGTCGCCTACACGGTGACGCCGGCCGATGCGGCCTTGATCGGGGAACTCGCGGGCGGCCTCGCCGAGCAGGCCAAGGGGAAAAAGATGCCCTACACGACCGTGGGCGAGATGGTCACCGAGCGTTACCATGTCGCGCCGGAGCTCCTCCGCGCCATCAATCCGGGTGTAAACACGATGAAGCTCAAGGCCGGCGATACCTTGAACGTGCCGAATGTGGTGCCCTTCGATTTCGCCGGGATGATCCAGCAACGGGCGCAGCTCGCAGCCGCGCGGGCCGAACGCGCCAAGCAGATACAGCTTGCCTCCATTGCCAATCCGCCCACTCCCGTCGCGTCGGTGACTCCGCCCCCGGGTCCGCAGCCTCCACCCGCCGTGGACGCGAATCGCTACAACCTCAAGGTTCTGACGGGCGAAAAAGTCCTGGAGATTCGCGAGGGCGAAAAATTGGTGGCCTGCTTCCCGATTACGCCGGGCAGCCCGACCCTGCCGACCCCGAAAGGAAACTGGGTGGTGCGCGCGAAAGTCTTCCTGCCGGAGTTCCGTCACGATAACGCCATGCTCAACACTGGGAAGCGAAGCGATGACTTTCACATGCTCCCACCCGGCCCGAATAACCCCGTTGGGATTATGTGGATGGGGCTGAGCAAGGACGGCATCGGCATCCACGGCACTCCCAATCCCATGACGATCGGCCGCGTCGCCGGCAGCCACGGCTGCGTCCGCCTGGCGAATTGGGACGCCGCGCGCGTGGCAAATTTCGTCGAAAAGGGAACGCGGGTGACGGTGGAATGATTGATTCCTACGACGCGTTGGCGTCCAGGACGCCGCCCAGCCCCTCTTTCGAGACGAAGACCATCGACGGACGCAACAGACGCTCACGCAGTTTGTAGCCTTTACGCACCTGCAGGCAAACCACCCCTTCGGGATACTCTTCGCTCTCGAGATTCCCGAGCGCCTGATGGAGGTTTGGATCGAAGGGCTTGCCGAGCGCTTCGATGGGCTCCACGCCCTGCTCCTTGAGAAAATCGCCCATCTGCTTGAGCACGAGTTCGAAGCCCTTCGCGATCGGGGCCGCCGCCTCGTGTTTTGCCGCCTCATCCAGGCCGAGTTCGAAACTGTCGAAAACCGGCAGCATCTTTTCCAGCAGACCTGCATTCGCAAACTTTACGGCGTCGTCCTTGTCCCGGTGCAGCCGCTTGCGCGTATTCTCAAAATCCGCCCGCGCCCGCAGCGCCGATTCCATGAGTTGGGCGTTCTCTTCGCGCAGCTTTTCCACTTCACTCGAAAAATCCGGATCGGGTGGCATGGACTCCGTCGCATTCGGGATCGGGGCGCCCATGCTTGCGGCCATGGCTGCGGCGCGCGCGGAGGCAATTTCAGCGGACGTCTTCACAGCGGGGGAATGGGTCGTGGTTTCGGGGGTAATGATCATGTCTTTGAAATCGCGATGAGTGTGATGTCGTCATGCTGAGGCTGCGTTCCGGCAAAGGTGCGGAGGTCGTCGGTTAGGCGTTGGAGCACCGCCCCGGGACCGTTCGGCGCGCTTTCGCGGATCGCCAGCATCACGTTTTCCAGACCAAGTTCCATCCCCTCGGGATCGAGCGCCTCACTGACTCCATCGGTATAGAGCACAAGACAATCGCCCTTCTCGAGAGTAATCGACTGATCCTTTATCACCCTGTCGAAAACCCCCCCGCTGTCAATGCCGAGCGCCATCCCCGGCGGTTTGATTGAGTTCACAACTCCCTCCCGGGCAACATATAAGAGCGGTGCGTCGTGACCCGCCCGGGCGAGTGTCATCTCGCCCTGATTTGGCTTCATGATCAGGTACGCCGCGCTGACGAACATATCCTCTTTAATGTCATTGAAGAGCTGGCGGTTCACCGTCCGCAAAACTTCCGCCGGAGACGGCTGGCCCGTGGAGGCGCTGCGCAGCACGCTGCGGCACATCGTCATGATGAGCGAGGCCGGGATGCCCTTGCCGGAAACATCTGCGATGGCCACCCCCAGTCGCTCGTCATCGACCCGCAGGTAGTCGAAGTAATCGCCGCTCACGCTGCGCGCCGGCAGGTTGATGCCGCAGATCTCGAAGCCCGGCAGTTTCGGGGACCCGCTCGGCAGCAGGATGCGCTGGATGTCCCGGGCGACCTGCAGATCGTGGTCGAGGCGCCTTTTTTCATGCGCCTCGGCAAACATCGTGGCGGTGAAAAGCGCGAAGGCCGATTGCTCGGCGATCGCCTTAAACACCACGAAATCCGCCTCCGTGAAAGTGGCGCCCATGGGCCCGTTTGCGACGCCCAGCACGCCCAGGTTTTGCCCGGCGTAGAGGAGCGGCGCGAGGATGGCGGAATCCGTGCGGAGTCCGGAGGAACGCAGCGCCTCCAGCCGCGACTCGCCTTCCGCCGCTGAGAGTAGAAGGGCTTTTCCTTCCTGCCAGACCGAGCCGATGAGGCCCTCCCCCGGCTTCAAGTTATGCAGGCGCACGTAACTTTCCGCCGCGTTCGGGACCAGCATGGCTTGCTCGCGGACATGCGCCGGGATTTCGAGCAGGGGCGGACACCCCTTGCTGATGGAAACCGGAGTGAGCTGCGCGCCCGTACGATCAAGAAGATAGAGCACACCGCCATGGGCCTCGAGGATCCGGACGGCCCCATCCACAATGCGTCGGTACAGTTCGGAGGGCCGCAAGTCACCGACGAAGGCCTCCCCTAATTCATGCAGGAACTCGAAGACCCGCCGCTCCTCGATCAAGAGATGATCGCGCTGCGAACGAAGCGCCTCAATCTTTCGGGTCATCCGCCGCGTCAGCACCAGCAGGTAACCGCTCAGTCCGAAAAGCGCGACGACGAGGGCCAGCGCCAGCGTGGCGCTGCCTTCGTCGCGCACGGCCATGAGCGTGAGGCCAAATGCCACCGCCAAAAGAAGGGGGAAGGCGACGCGGAGGACGAGTTTGAGCGTGAATTCGTGCCTCATGGTCCAGCGGGCGCCTTGCCTACTAGTTCGGAAGGAGCCTGGGCAATGCCAGTTGCCGTCCCCCGTTCATCGACTGCCCTGCCTTTCGCGTCAACGCCCGTTCACAGACTCGACGGCTTTCAGGTCCGTTTTCAGATACTCCAGTACGTCTTTGAACTTGCAGCGATTCCGCTCGTCCGCCTCACAAAGCGACTCATGCGCATCGCACATCGTTTCCGTGATCTCACGCTTCGCGACGGACTGCAGGGCGGCAACCGGTTCCGGACTGGTTGTGCAAGGGGCGGCGGCGGGCTTGATGTCGACCTCCAAAATCTGGTCGAGGCCAAGGCCGCTGAGCAATTCGACGTTGCGGGTGTTGGAGTTCACCACCCGAAGAACGCCCTTCTCGCCTGCCCGGTCGCGCAGGCGCAAAGCGATGCCGGTCAGCGTGCCCATGAAGGTCGAGTCCATCATCGGACATTCGCGCAGGTCGACGAAAAAATCGCGATGTCCGCGGTCCATCATCTCGCGGGCAAACTGCTTGAGGCCGGAGCTATTTTGGAACGAGCCACGCCCATGGACTTGGACCCAGACCGCGTTCGGGGCGAGACCGACAAGAATGGAGGGCTGGACCGGCATCGAGGGCGACTGCGATTGCATGCAAAATTAACGGAGAGCGGCGGGGGCGTCAATGCGCGGGGAAATCGAACGTCAACATTTCGGCTTTGCCTGGGAGCGGGTTGTTACAGGATTCGACGTCCGGACCCCGAGAATTCTTCATTTCCGGGAGTTTCTCCCGGGACCGGCGTCCGTCATACTCCGCCCGTTCGCTTCGGCGTACTGCCTGAATTTGTTCGCACGCGAGCACAAACGTACTTCGGGTCGCAGCTCGCACCGGATGCGGCAATTTCCCCAAGTGGGCGGAATTCGAGATCGTACTACGCGACGGTGGTAATAGACGCGATCTTTCCATTCCATGCGCCTTATCCTTCAGCGGGTTTCCCGTGCCAGCGTCACCGTCGACGGCGGAAGCCCGCGACCCATCGGGCGCGGGATCGTACTCCTCCTGAGCATTACCCATACCGATACTACGGCGGAGGCGGACTGGCTGGCCGTCAAAATTCCGGATCTTCGTATTTTTCCCGATACAGAAGGGAAGATGAATCGCTCTCTCGCCGAAATCGGGGGCGACGCCCTCGTGATCAGCCAGTTCACGTTGCACGGCTCGGTGCGGAAAGGCACGCGGCCCTCGTTTATCGACGCCGCACGCCCGGAGCAGGCCCAGCCGCTCTACGAACGTTTCGTCGCGCAACTCAGCGCCCAACTCGGCCGTCCGGCAGTGACCGGCGAATTCGGCGCGCACATGGACGTGGAACTCGTGAATGACGGGCCAGTCACGCTCATCCTGGATCGGGATGCTCGCGCCCCATCATGAGGGCCAAATCCGGGGGCTATCCCGGCGACGTCCGGTGGGCCAGCCAACGCGCCGCACCGAGCAACAGAAACGCCCACGCCACGGCCGCGAGTCCCGCGGTCAGATATGCGAGCGGACGGAGAAAGGGGAAATCGCCCGCATCGGACCAAGCCAGCGTGGCGGAAGAGAACACGCCGGCCGAAAAAACCACCGGCCAATACTGCGGATCGAACCGAACGGGGGTGCGGTGCCAGCCGTGGCGCCAGAAGCCGGCCAGCAGGAGAAACGGCAACCAGGCCGCCGCCAAGATCCAGCCGTACCCCGCCAGCAGCCCCAGGGATATCCTCACTTCCAGACCGAGCCCGACCTCGCTCAGCTTCGGAATCCAACGCAGGGCCGAGACCGCAATGATGGCGAGCGCCCCGAGATTGATCCAATGCGAGGCGGAGAGATCGGCGGGCATGATCGGCCGCGCCACCAACCGCCAGACGAGCGCGGCGGTCACGAGCGCATTCACGACCGCACCGACGACAATGGCAAACAAGCACACCAAGGCGAGTTCCCGCGCCGCCCATCCGCCGGGAAGCACCGCGCTGCCGAGGGAAGCGAGCGTGTGACCGGCGGCTCCGGGAAGCAGCCAAACCGGGCTCAGCACCGTCTCAAAAGCGGCCTTTTCCTCCCGCAGGACGATGGCGCTTCCCAGCCCGACGCTCGCCCCCAGCCAGAGCGCGGCGGCCACGAACCAAAGCGCGCGGGCCAGGCCGTCCGCCAGATGCGAGTTGGCGAGTTGCGTCCCGAAAACGCAGGTCGCCAGGATCGGCAAAAAATAGCCAGGCGCGCGCCCGGCGTGGGCAAGGTCCCCTCGCACCGCCACCGAGGTGCGGGCAAACTTGACCAGAAGGAGCACCACCAAGGCAGTATAAACCGCGGCATTGAACCCGAGCAACGGAAGCAGCGCCCACGTCCAATCCAGGCGTTCCGCGATCACACCCAGGATGGCGGTGCCGAGCACCCCGCCGAAGTGCGCGGGCACCAGGGTCACGAGCGCGGGGCGGGCAGCAGCAGCAGCTTCCACGCGCGAGGGTTAGCGTCTCTCCCCGGGCACGTCACTCAAAATGGCGCAGGCGGAGGCGCGATCTTGAGGCTCCCCTCCTGGGAAGTGAGCGAGGCGGCCGGCCCCATCGACCGGCCGCCCCGCTGGAACTTCCGACCGACAGCATCGGTTCATTCCGTGTGGTTGGACGGTTCCACGCGAACGATCTCGATCGCTTGAACGCAGTTCCGTACCCGTCAGAACGGCAACCGGAGCCAGGTGTTACAGGAAAAGTGGAAAACACCCGGTGCACCCCGTCCTCACGCCGTATCCGCTAAACGCCGCACGAGCCCGGCAAATCGTTGTAACTGAGCCGCGGGCAGGGCGCGTTTGGCGGCCTCCCGGGCCCGCGCCGAGGCTGCGGCATAGGCGCTCGCATCGTCGCTCAATCGAACCACCGCCTCGATCCAAGGCTCGACTGCGTCTACTTCCACCACGGTGCGCGTCTCCGGCTGCAGCGTAGCCGGAAGCGGCAAAATGATTCCACCGCCATCCGCCGTCTCGGGCAACCCTCCCCGGTCGGAGAAGAGCGGGGGAATGCCGTAGTGCATGGCCTCCAGCACCACGCGGCCCGCCGGCTCAGCCCAGACCGATGGCATCAGCACGAGCCGGGATACCGCGTAGATCTCCGCCGAGCGCGGGACGCTGGGCGAGATCATGAGCGACTCATGGCGAGTGAGATCGATGCCGGCCTCCGCCGAGGCGGCCAACAATTGCGCACAGCCTCCGCGCGACTCCACCACCAGCATGGGCAGATCCGGCCGGCGCCGGGCCAGCTCGTCGGCGAAGCGCACAAAGAAGAAGAGCCCCTTTGTCGGCGACGGGTTCACGAAGGTGAGGAAGACGCGGTCGTCCTCGGAGACGGGCGGCATGTCGTCCGGATCCAGCGGCGGGATGAAGACTTCCGACTGCAAACCCAAGCGTGCCGCGTAGCATTCCCTCAGAAATGCGCTCGGTGCGAAGACCGCGTCGACCCCGCCCGCAGGACTGAAGAAGGTCCGCGAGACCGTGTAGTAGGCGTGGTTGTGCAGGCCAAAGATGATGCGCGCACCCGCCTCGCGCAGCAGATGGCGCCGCGTGGCGGACTCCGGACTCCGGACTCCGGGCTCCGCATTCCGCCTTGCCGCACAGCGGACTCCCCCGAAGGTCCCGCCGTGCGCACGCTACCGAATCTCGAGCTCCACATCACGCACCGCTGCAACTTGGTGTGCGAGAGCTGTGCTGCCCACTATTCGAACCAGGGGCACCGCGGCGACCTCTCCCTCGCGGAAGCGGAAAACTGGATGCTGCGCTGGAAGAATCGGGTGCGCCCGCGGCTGTTTACGATCCTCGGCGGCGAGCCCACGCTCCATCCCCAGCTTCCCGATTTTCTCCGCCTCGCCCGCCGGCATTGGCCGGGCTCGGTGCGGTGCTGCGGCTTGTCACCAACGGTTTTTTCGTGCAGCGACATCCCACGCTCGTCGAGGTGCTGCGCGACGATCCGTGTGCGTTGATCGAGGTTTCGGTCCATCACGACGCACCGGAATATCTCGGCAAGCTGCGGCCCAACCTCGAACTCCTGGAGCGGTGGGTGCACGAGCACGGCCTCCGCGTCCTCGCGCTGCGCTCCCACGGCGCGTGGACCCGGCGCTACCACCGGACCGGCGCGGACATGCAGCCCTATGCCGATGCCGACCCGCGCGCGAGCTGGGAGAATTGCCCGGCGCGCACCGGCGCGCAGTTGCATGAAGGCCGCATTTGGAAATGTGCGCCGCTCGCCTATCTTGGATTGCAGCATCGGACGCATTGCCTCGGCTCCGCGTGGGAACCGTACCTGCACTACAAACCGCTCGCACCCGATTGCACCGAGGCGGAATTGGGGGAGTTCTTCGATCGCGAGGACGAATCGACTTGCGCCATGTGTCCAGCCCACCCGCAGAATTTCGCCCTTCCGTTGCCCCTTCGCGCATCGCCCTTTCGCGCATCGCCCCGCCACGCGGCCTGACGGGCGGTCGCCGGCAATCACCGCATGAGTTCCCGCCACAACGCCTGCTCCTCCGTGGTGAGCACTTCGACTCGCACACGGCTCGCGATCGCTTTCGCCTCCTCCTTCCGCCCGGCGGCCGCGAAACAGAACGCGCGCTCCATCTCGACTTCCGGCGCGCGCGCGGAATCGGACGGGAGGCGCGCGATGACGCGCAGGGCCTCCTCGACGCGACCCTGCAGCCGGAGCGAAGTCGCCCAGGTGGCGGCGACTTCCAACCGGTCAGGCTGAGCTTGAAAGTTTTGCAAGGCGAGCGTGTGGGCGCGCGGGAGTTCCCGCCCTAGCAGAAGCGCAGTCGCCGCAAAGTCGTTTCGGATCCCGACGTTATCGATCCCGGCCGCGAGCAGGGCCCGCGTGGCGTCGAAGACATGGGGAACGTGGCGGAGCGTTGCCGCTGCCTCCCACCAAGCCTGAAGCTGCGCGGGCGCCGGGTGCGGGAGCGCCGCGAGACGCCGGTGGAGCTCGAGCTGGTCTGCACCCCAGCGCCATTGCACAGCGAAAGCGAGCAGCCCCTGGAGCGTTACCGGGTCGGCCCCCGCTTCCGCCAACGCGCGAGCCCAATGCGCCTCGCGCAGTTCACGATTCCCATCCTGCTCGGCGGTACGGGCGAGATAGGCCGCCCGCACGAACCGTGCCTCTGACCAATCGCCCTGGCGCAACAATTCGCGCAACTCGGCGCGCCGTCCCACGCTCTCCCACAGGCCTGCGAGCGCCGGGGTGAGCCCCGCCTTGCGCTGGATGTCCACGGGCAGCTTTCCCGCCAGTTCCAAAGCGGCCGCTTGCCGGCCATTTCGCTGCAGCCACGCCAGCAGGGATGCGAGCTCGCCCGGCTTGCCCTCCGCATTTTCGATCAGGCGCTGGAGCAGCGGCGCAAGCGCAGAATCCGCGCCGGCGCGCGCGAGCACCGTGGCCAGAAGCAACATGTCCGAGAAATCCGCCCCTGGCTGCTCCGCCAGCTCCCGCGCCAGCCCGAGGCTGCGCGGCAGGTCATTCGCCCCCAGGAAATATTCCAGGAGCGCGAAGCGCGCCGCCCGCCCCGCTTCGGGATCGCCCGCCGGTGCCCGGAGCCGCTCGAGCAGCTCGACGCCCGCACGCGCCTGCACGCCGGAGCCACCCACCAGAAACCGGGCGAGCGCGAGCTGCGCCTCCGGTGCCCGCGGTAAAAGTTGAACCGCTTCGCGCAGGGCCGATTCCGCCCGGGATGCGTTACCTTCGCGCCAGCGCAGCAGGCCTTCCGCGAGGCGGGCCCGCCCACTCCCGCGCAAACTTTCCGGCAGGCGCTCGAGCGTCTGCGCCGCCTCCGCCGTAAGGCCCGCACGCAAGAGGGCGAGCGCAAGGCCCGTGTAATGCTCCGGCTCACCCGGGAATGCGTCGATGACTTCCCGCCACGCCTGCACCTCCTGCGCCGGCGTGCCTTGCGCGAACAAGCGCGCCCGCGCCACGCGCACCTCCGCTTCGCCCGGCGCGAGCCTCGAGGCATCCGCCACTTTGGCGTTTGCCTCCCTCCATTTTCGGCTTTCGATCAATTCGATTCCCTCCTTTGCCAGCCTCCGGGCATGCCAGGCCTTCAACTTCTGCGCCAGCGGCCGCGCGCCGAGCGCCACGACTCCCCCGGCCAACGCCACGAGCAGCAGCACCAAGATCGTGCGATCCGTCTGCCACTGCCGGTGCTGCGTGAGAGCGTCGCCCTGCCAGCGCCGGCGCGGCCACACGCTGAACCGGCCGGGAAAACGCCCGCCCGGTTTCGGCGAAGACGGGTGCGTGGGATCGATCATGTCAAGAAGCTTGCTCCATCCCTAGCCAGCTTCTAATGGGTAACAAATCCGGTGCTTGGGAAGCGATCAAGTTGCCACTGACCCCAAATTCCATAGCCTACGGACTTCGCCGAAAACCCGGGTGGAGGACCGAAAAACTTTGGCTGTTCGCTTTCAACATTACGAAGTTCCGCAGCGCCCCGATGGCAGCCCATGGGAGCTGGGTCGCGGCGCCATGGGCGTCACCTACAAGGCTTTCGACACTAATTTACGCAGCCCGGCCGCGCTGAAGGTGATCAATTCGACGTTCCTGCAGAATGAGGCCGCCCGGCAGCGCTTCCTGCGGGAAGCACGGGCCGCCGCGCAATTGCGCCACCCGAATGTCGCCACGATCTACTACCTCGGGCACGAAGGCGTGGAGAATTACTTTTACGCGATGGAACTCATCGAGGGCGAGACCTTCGACGAACTCCTCGCGCGGGAAGGCCCCCTCCCGGTCGGCCGGGCGCTCGAGCTGACCCTTCAGGTCACGCGCGCGCTCATCGCCGCGCATGCCGTTGGTTTGATTCATCGCGACATCAAGCCATCCAACCTGATGCTCACGCAGCAGCACGGCGATCCGATCGTGAAGGTGATCGATTTCGGACTCGCCAAGGCGATCGGTCCCGAGCTGACTTCAGACGATTCCGGAGGACCGCATAACGCCCTCACGCGGACCGGCGGCGGCTTTGTCGGCACGCCGTTCTATGCCAGCCCCGAACAGCTCGAGAACCTGTCGCTCGACACCCGCTCAGACCTTTACTCGCTGGGCGTCACGCTTTGGTTTCTGCTGACTGGACGTCCGCCCTTCACGGGCACGTCGCTCGCGCGGGTCGTCAGCGAGCACCTGACCAAGGCACCGCCGTTCCAGTTGCTGCCCAAGGTGCCAGACTGCGTCAAGGTCCTGCTCGAGCGGATGCTGGCCAAGGACGCGCAAAACCGGCCCCAGACTCCCACCGAACTGCGGGACGAGATTCTCGCCTGCCTCAAGCAAGTGCCGGCGCTGGGGCCCGACTCGGCAGCGGCCCAACGCGGCACTGGGTCCGTGGCGAGCATGCCGACCATCCTCGAAGATTTTGGCGCCACGCTCGCGGAAACACCGCCGACCGTCACGCCCGCGAAAAGCGTCGCTCCCACGCTCGAGGTCGGGGCGGTACTGCACGACCGGTTTCGCCTCGATGACCGGATCGGCACCGCGCTTTTCCGTTCGACCGATCTCAGCAGCGATCAAACCGTCGCGGTGCGCGCAGCCTCGGCCGCCGCGATCGCGGCGGTAACAGCACTGGCCGAACGCTGGCCCGCGGCCTCCGCCGATTGCAGTGCAATCGTGCGGCCACATGCGGTCGGCGCACTCGTTGAAAGTGGCGGTGGCTTCGTGGCGGTCGAATGGGTCGAAGGCGCGACTACGCTCCTCGATCTCGTGCGGCACCGCGGGGCGCTGACGCTGGGCGAGACGCTGACGCTGCTCGACCCGCTCGCGCGGGCCGATGCCGCTTTCCGCGCCCACGGCTTGGAAGGCGCGCATCTCGAACTGGGCCACATCCTCCTGCAGCCGGCCGCGGATGGCGGCGCAGCCGTCTACCCGCGGGTTTTTCCAGCGGAGCTCTTCCCGCCCACGACCGCCGCCAACGGGACTGGCAACGAGACGATTCTTTCCACGTCTTCGTCGGTGCCCTCGCTTTCCTGCGGCAGCGATCCCCGCGCCTTCGGCCGCCTCGCCTGTGAGTTGCTCGGCGGACCGGCGCGCAATTGGCTCGAGCCGGACAGCGGCCGCTTCACTCCGCTCTCCTCGCTCAACGAGGCTGGCAATGTCATGCTCCGGCGTTGTCTTACCGCGGCGCCGCCCGGCGGCGCCACCGGTGACGGCGGGGGAGACGGATTCGCGAGCGGTCTGGAATTTGTGGCGGCATTGCACCGAAGCGTGGAAGGCACCGCGGGCGGCGCCCCGTTTTCCCGTAACGCCACGACCATGATGGGGCTGTCGGGCGGAGCGCGCGGGGCGACCTCTGTTCCGGGCGACCTGACGGAGGCCCCCTCCTCCCAAGTGCCGGTGGAAGTCATTCCGCGAA
Organism: Chthoniobacterales bacterium; assembly: GCA_038226705.1. GTDB lineage: Bacteria > Verrucomicrobiota > Verrucomicrobiia > Chthoniobacterales > SZAS-18 > SZAS-18. The sequence continues at coordinate 33,524 of JBBRQH010000006.1, forward strand.
GCACGGCGCACTCGACCAGCATGGGCACCATCCTCGCCTTGGTGGCGCTTCTCGTCGTAGCGGCCGGCGGTGGGGTCGCGCTTTGGATGTGGTGGGGAAAACGGGAAATCCGCACGCCGATTCAATCGATCACAACTTCGACTCCTTCCACGCCCTTCTCCCCGAATGCCGCCACCCCAGTCGCAGCGGCTCCGCGCCTCACGGGATTGGCCCCCTTTGTCGCAACCGAGGCGTGGACCAACAGCCTCGGCATGAAGTTCGTTCCGGCAGGTCCGACGCTGAACGCCGGCGTGTGGCCGGTGCGCGTGGCGGATTTCGCCGCCTTCATCACCGCCGACCGTTACGATGCGGAAGGCGGCATGTTTTCGGTCGGTCCGGACGGCATGCGCAAGCAGATGGGCCGCACCTGGAAGGAACCGGGATTCCAGCAGGGCAACGATAGTCCCGTCGTGGGGGTCAATGTCGCCGATGCCGAAGCGTTTTGCGGCTGGCTGACCAAGCTCGAGCGGGACGCCGGCTTGCTGCCGTCCAACCGCCGCTACCGGCTCCCGACAGACGAGGAGTGGAGCCGCCTGGCCGGCATGCGGGACGAACCGGCTGGCCTCACTCCCCAACAGCGCGGTGACAAGGCACCCGAGGAGTATCCATGGGGAACGAAATGGCCCCCGCCGCCACGCGTCGGGAATTATGCGGGCAAGGAGGCGGCCCTGCCTGCGCCGGAAACGCTCGCCGGCTACGAGGACGGATTCCCGCGCACCTCCCCGGTGGGGTCTTTCGCCGCCAATTCGCTGGGCCTTTTCGACATGGGTGGAAACGTCTGGCAATGGTGCTCGGATCGTTTCAAGCCCGATGCAAATTGGAAGGCCGCGCGCGGCGGCTCGTGGCTCACTTCCACCAAGGCGCTGCTGCGCAAAGGCGCACGCGAAGGTTTCAATCCCGAGTTCCGGCGCGACGACATTGGTTTCCGCTGCGTGCTCGGAACCGACCTGTGAGTGCAAACGCGCACTGGACTCTTCCGCCAGCTCTGGAATAACCCTGCCCCACTGCGATGCGTACCCTGCTCAAATTCAATCTCTTCTTCCTGCCCCTTCTCTTGCTCGCGCTCGCCGGGTCCGGCTTCGTCATTCGCGAATCCTTGCAGCGCAACGCCGAACAGGAGGTGCTGCAAAATGCGCGCGTCATGATGGAGACCATGACGGCAACGCGCTCCTACACTACCAAGCAAATTGCGCCGCTCTTGCAGAATGAGCGCTTCAAGATCGACCGCTCGACCGCCGCCCAAAAGCAACTCGCCGAACAGCTCGTGCCGGCCGCCTTGCAACAGGTGGTCGATCAAACGGCCAAGCCCGGCGAAAAAGAGACCGCACGCGGAGTGCAGCGACTCGTGCTGGAATCAATCCGGCAGCGCCCGCAGGAACTTCCGGAGACGGAATTCCACCCCCAAACCATTCCGGCCTTCGCCGCGACCGAAATCTTCAACTACTTCCGCGCCCGCTATCCCGACTACAACTACAAGGAAGCGACGCTCAATCCGACGAACCCGCGCGATCGAACCGTCGATTGGGAAGCCGACATCGTGAATGGTTTCCGCCAGAATGACAAGATGACCGAATTTGTCGGACAGCGGCAGACGCCGTCCGGCGCGTCGCTCTTTCTCGGGGTGCCGCTCCGGATCAACAACAGCAGTTGCCTGGTGTGCCATAGCACGCCCGATAAAGCCCCGCCCGAGATGATCAAGACCTACGGCTCGGCCAACGGCTTCGGCTGGAAGCTCAACGAAATTATCGGCGCGCAAATCGTTAGCGTGCCGGCCGCAATCCCCATTGCGATTGCCGACGAAGCGTTTCGTCGGATCGCCTTCGCGCTGGTGGCAATCTTTGGGGTGCTGTTCCTGCTCGCGAATGTCGCGGTGGCGTTGCTGGTCCGTCGACCTGCTGGCGCGTAGCGGAATCTCTCGCCCAGCGGCGGACTCAAACGCCGCGGGACCCTATCGTAATCTGCTGTCCTTCCCGCGCCGCATCGACGTCCAGGGGCTGCCCTGACTTGGCGACCTGGCTCCGCGCGTGCGCGACCATCGCATCGATCTGTTCGTCATCGTGATCCGGGTCGTGATGGAATAGCCGGAGATACTTGACCCTGGCGGCGAGCGCGAAGCCAACGGTGTCGTCCAGGCAGGCGTGTCCCCAGCCCACCCGCGCCGGATATTCAGCTGCGTCGTACTGGCTGTCGCAAATCAGGACGTCGGCGGAGTCGGCGAAGCGCACCAATTTGTCATCCTCAGCCTTGGCGAAACCGAGCGCCGCAGCGTCTGACTTTCCGCTCTCCTCCTGCCCTTGCCGTTCCTGCCGCACATAGAATTCGTGGTCGGGCAGGTAAACGACGACCCCAACCGGCGTCTCGAGACGGAAGGCGAGGCTGACGCCGCAATGATTCGTAAAGGTCGTGCGCACCGCGACCGGACCGATCTCGAAACGCATTTCCTCCGATTCCTCGAACTGCAGACGGGCGGCCAGTTGCGAGAGCTCGACTGGAAAGTAAGGCGACTCCATTTGCCTGGCGAAAGCGCTGGCCAGATCGCCGACGGCGCTTTCGTATCCGAGAATTCGGATTTTGGCCCGCGGGTTGAACGCCGGTTCGAAGTACGGGAACCCCTGGATATGCGCCCAGTGGGTATGCGAGATGAGGAGGGCGAGGTTCAGCTCGCGGCCCTTGAACTCCGCCGTCAGCGCATGTCCCAATTCGTGAATGCCGGTCCCGGCATCGAGGATGATAACTTGGTTGCCCGTCCTGACCTCGACACAGCAGGTGTTTCCCCCGGTCCGCACGGTGCCGGCTCCCGGAATCGGCAGCCCGCCGCGCACTCCCCAAAAACGCACGGTGGTGCCGGGGTCCGATCCGCCCCGCTGTTCCCGCGTGCCGAGAGCCTGACCCAACGGCACACATTGGCGGATTTCCGAGGGATCTTCTGAACCGGGCATGAGCGCACGCTGGAATACGAGCGTGCGTCGGGTCTTACACGGGGGGTGCGGGAAGCGTCAAGGTTTATGGGAATGGCGGCACCGCGGCCGGCTCTCAGCCCAGATGGAAGGGAGGAGACATCCCGTCTCCCTGCGGCGGCGCTTCGCGACGACTCCGGTGACCAATTCGTTTGTCGGGCTACGCCGCAGCTTTTTCGATGGCGGCCCATTCGCCGTCGGTGAGCTTGAGCTCCGCCGCGGCGGTGTTTTCTTCTAGATGACTCACCGACGAAGTGCCCGGAATCGGGAGCATGACCGGCGAGCGATGCAGCAGCCAGGCCAGGGCGAGCTGCGCCACGGTGGCGCCGTGCGTCTTCGCGGCCTTGTCCAGGACGCCACCGGGCTGCGCCAGCTTGCCCGCTGCGACGGGGAACCACGGGATGAATCCGAGGCCCTGCTTCTCGCAATACTTCAGCGTCGCCTCGCTCGCGCGGTTGGCGATATTGTACAGGTTTTGCACGCTCACGATCGGGACGGTTCGCGTGGCGCGCGCGATCTCCTCCGCATTCACTTCCGAGAGACCGATGTGCCGGATTTTGCCCTCGCCTTGTAATTCCTTGAGCACGCCGAGCGATTCCTCCACCGGCACCTTGGGATCGATCCGATGCAATTGGTAAAGATCGATGCGATCCAGCTTGAGCCGACGAAGGCTCATCTCGACGCACTGCCGCAGATATTCCGGCCGTCCCACGGGCTGCCAGGCGTTGGGACCCTGGCGCGTCAGGCCGCCTTTTGTCGCGATGATCAGACCCTTCGGATATGGGTGCAACGCCTCGCCGATGAGTCGCTCGCTCACCTCCGGTCCGTAGGAGTCAGCCGTGTCGATGAAGTTGATGCCGAGATCGAGCGAGCGTTTCAGCACGCGTTTCGCCTCCATCGGATCCTTCGGCTCGCCCCAGATGCCGGTGCCGGTGATGCGCATGGCGCCAAAGCCCATCCGGTGAATGGCAAGGTCTCCGCCGAGGGCGAAGGTGCCGCTGGCGGCGGCGAGTTTGGGAGTAGATTTTTCTTTCATGAATCGGGCCATACGGGTCATCCGTTCCGTCCACTCCGTCCATGCAACCTTCACTACAATGTATGCCATCACCGGAATCACCGGCCCGGTCGGCGGAGCCCTCGCCGAAACTCTCCTTGCCGCGCAACAACCTCTTCGCGCCGTCGTGCGCAGCACGGAAAAAGGCCAGCCGTGGGCCGCGCGCGGCTGCGAGGTCGCCCTCGCAGAAATGTCCGACGCCGCGGCCCTCGCGGCGGCTTTTCGCGGCGCGACCGGAGTCTTCATCCTGCTGCCCCCCATCTTCGATCCCAGCCCTGGCTATCCGGAGGCGAGGGAAGTCAGCGCGGCCGTGCGAGCTGCCTTGGAAGAAGCGCGACCGGCTCGGGTCGTGTGCCTTTCGACGATCGGCGTGCAGGCCACCCAACCAAACCTGCTCAACCAGCTTTCCCTCCTCGAACAAGCGCTCGGCGAGCTGTCGCTGCCCGTCGCATTTCTCCGCGCCGGCTGGTTCCTGGAGAACTCCGTCTGGGACGTCGAACCGGCGTGTGAAACGGGAGTTATTCCCAGCTTCCTCCGACCGCTCGATAAACCCGTGCCGATGCTGGCCACGGCCGATGTGGGACGCGTGGCGGCGGAACTCCTCCAGGACACTTGGAGCGGAAAACGCGTGGTGGAACTCGAGGGGCCGGTTCGCGTCACGCCCTACGATATCGCGGAGTCATTCACCCGACTGCTGCAGCGGCCGGTCTGCACGGAGAAGGTCCCGCGCGCGATTTGGGAGGGGTTTTTCATCTCCCAAGGCATGCGGAATCCCACGCCCCGGATGCAAATGCTCGAGGGGTTCAACGAGGGCTGGATCGAATTTGAGGGCGGGCCGGAAGGTTCGCAAAAAGGCCGGACGACACTCGACACCGTGATCCGGCAATTGCTCGAGCGGAAAGGCCGGACATGAACCAGTCGGAACTTGGGAAGCGCATCCTTCTTTTCGGCGCGAGCGGGATGGTCGGGCAGGGTGTGCTGCGGGAATGCCTGCTCGATCCCCGGGTCGACCCGGTCGTTTCCGTCGGGCGCCAGAATCTGGGAAAACCGCACGAGAAGTTGCAGGAAATCGCCCGCGCCGACATCGGCCATCTATCCGGCTTGGACGCCGAGCTGACCGGTTTCGACGCCTGCCTCTTTTGTCTCGGCGTTTTAGAAGGCGCGCCCAAACGCGCGCTCGAGAGCCGCGACATCAAAGTGCTGTGAGGTTGGAGGGTGGGGCGATCTTGGCGGGGATAAAAGTCCCGCCCCGGCAGAGCGGCGGAGCTGCGCGAGCGGAACGCTATGTCGTATTCCCGTCGGGTCGCCCAGCCTGCCTACAACCGGAGCCGCCTCCACGCCCCGAGCAGGTTCCTCGTGACCCCTGCGTACCTTGTGTTCATTGCGGTTCGATCCCTTCAGCATCCCGCTTCCCTACGATTCTTCACGAGATACCGTTTCCTCCTCGTCGATTGCACCGCTTCGCCGCTCAAGCACTGAATGAAGGCAGTTTCTTCCGTAGCAGAGTGGTCGAATGGCAGGATCGACATCTCAGCGGCTCGGTCCCTATTCTGCACCAAGTCGCTTGAGGATCTTCTTTGCCAGCGGTTCCTTGATTTCGTTATGTCGGGAGTGCCTCCACTGTTCCGTTCTTTGGATTCATCCAGATCGAGTGTGACCCACCTTCTCGCTTGAGGTTGCACCCGGCGACGCGCAACCGCCGCTCCAGTTCCCTCCGCTTCATCCGACCAGAACCGTTGTCCGGATCGCGTCGTCAGGGACGCCGCGGAGAATATCCTCACGCCGATCCTCGAAGAGAAGCTCGATGGCCCGAGCCAGATCGCTTTTCGCCTCGTCCGCCGTTTCTCCTTGGCCGTTGGCCCCCGGGACTTCCGGGCAGATGGCCCAGAAACCGCCCTCTGGGACGGACTCGATCACAGCGGTGAACTCAGCCTTCATCTTTCACGGCTACCACCGCCCGCGCCATTGACAAGCTAACGAATCGGCTGAGGAGGCTGCATCGCCGGCTGAGCGGAAAGCGTCCCTCATGAAACGCAATCCGATGTGAAGGGCCCTGTTCGCTCGCGCTGGCTTGCCGCCAACTTCAAGTTCCGGCTGAGCTGGGTGGATCAACAAACGCGGCGCCAAGACGCCCACAAGCGTGCCGAAGCGATTCAGGCGCCAACAACGGGGGGTCCGGAGTCGCCCGCCTTCCGCGCCAAGGTGGCATACCGCCCGTGGGTAATCACTGCGTCGCTGAGCGGAAGCTGGGTTCCTCGAACAAGCGCAAGCAAATGAAAACTATTTCCCTCCTCGAGTTCTTTCGGTCCGGCACCATCGATGGAGTTCGCCTCGGGGCAAGTCCGGACCTGATTGTCCAATCGTTCGGCAGTCCTCGGGGCGTCATACCTCATGGGGAGTCTCCCGAGCGTATCCGGCTGCTGGATTATGAGCTAATAGAATTCGGTTTTGATTCAGGCTCGCTCAAGAGGATTGTGATCCTGATAGATCTAGCAGATGAGTCTTCCAAAAGTTTCATTGAAATCTTCCCCGCGGAACTCGTGCAAATGAAATCCGTCGAAGCGTGTCTCAAATTCCTCGGCAACGAAAGGATAGGTTATGAATTCGGTCGTAAACCGAATGCTCTCGAGATTTGCACCACGGATGTTGGAACGCGCATTTACTGCAAAGTCCGCTCCACTTTAAGCCCTCCTCGATGTGAATGGTCACTCGCCAGCGCAATCCTCTCTACGAGCATCGGGTGGATGGATTAGATCGACATATTACAACGGTTGACTTGGCTTTTAGGCCGATTTTTCAGACGATCCGACTATTCGTGAGCTCTCGATTTGGGACCCGCCGTGTCATGAACTTTCGCTCCGTTCTCTGCCTGTGAGCCGCCGTGCTGCTCATGGCGCTCGCCAAGTCGGATCGTTCCGCTCTGCTGCGCAGAGCCAATTGCCGGATTAACCCTAAGCTAATGAGGATTGTCGGACGAATACGTATGGCCGCATTCCCTCAGCGAAGCGGAACGGCGGATGCCTTCAACCGGGAAATCTGCTGCCGAAAGTTCCCCACACGTGATTCGAGTACGAAATTCATCACGCCAGAAGGCAATCGCGTCGTCTTCCGGTGTGATTTCCTCTCGAGTGAACGAGACAACGGCGCTCTTGGGCGCAGATTTGCCTTCAACAAAGGCGTCCGCCACTCGATTACTTGAGTCATCATCCAACTATCTTGAGTCGCGCGCTCGATGAAGAGCGCGCACCCCTCGTTGGATTGCGTGCGTGGGTCGATTACTTGAGGCGTCGTCCTACCGATTCGGATAACGGGCTCGATGGAAACAGCGCGGGCCTCATTGCTTTAAGCCGTCGGCACGATTACTTGAGGCGTCGTCCTAGCAATTGGAGGCTGCGGGTCGATTACTTGAGGCGGCATCCTACCAATTCGAGGCTGCGGGTGGATTAGTTGAGTCGCCGCCCCATCAATTCGCGCTAACGGGTCGATTGCTTGAGTCGTCGTTCTGGTATTTCGGGCCGATTGGTCGATTGGTTGAGTCGCAGTCCTATCATTTCACGCGACACACACGTTGGAACGTGAATTTGTCATGAATTGGCAGGATATCGCTTCCTGCATTTATGTCGCTGGGGTCTATGAACGTGCCGCGGGCACTATTGCGGACGCAAATGCGCGCCGTTAAAGGAATGTCGGCACCAGCAATCGCGCCGCGCACATCACTGATCGAGCGCCAAACACGCTTTCTTTCGGCGCAGCCTTGAGATGGTGGATCCGTGGTTCCATGAATCCCGGAACTTGCCCGTATTACTGGGGCCGTGAGTCCACTAATCGAGCCGTTTCCTTGTGAAAGAGGGATGCCGACACCAAATTGGAGGCCGAATCCGCGTTTTAGTGGGAGCATGAGTCCATCAATCGTGTCGCGGGCATGATTTAGTAGGACACGCATGATTTGAATCGAGCAGATTTCATGTGCAACCGTGATGACGCCTCGAGGTCGAAAGGCGGAGGCTCTCTGAAATTGATCGATGACACCAGCAATGGTGCTCGTTTCGCGTATGAACGGCGCAGTCACGGGAAGACGGACCCAAAGTCATCTGTCTGTGATTGAGGAGTCCACCGGCTGAAAAGAAGTTCGGCTTTGCCGAAAGATCGCAGCAAGCTGCTCCGGGAAACGGCGGCAGCGAGCTGCCGCAGTCCACGGCGTAATGGTCGCTTTGGCCGACCGTGACCGGCTCGAATTAGAGACGCCCGAGACCTTCACGCGCCCGCATCCAAGGCCGTGTTCTCGGCGTGTCGGCGCGCGTAGTGCACCACGCGCGGGGTGAGTTTTGTCCGGGATTCCTTCGTGCCCACCGTCAGGCCGGCCGCGCGGGCGAGCTGGCGCAGTTCGGCCTCGGGGAAGCGGATGTCGAGTTCGAGTTCCAAGGCCTCGGGCGTCAGTCGCCCGAGCCGGCGCAACTCCGCGCGCCGGGCCGCTTCGTCGGCGAAATCAGTTTTGGGGGTAGCATGCAGCCGAATGATGCTTTCCAGCCGCTCGCACGCGGCGGTCGCGGCATCGGCCGCCACCGCCAGATCGAAAAACTTGGCGCGAACCTTGGCCGGGATCGCGGTCTTCGCGCCGGGCGACTTCCAGTGGAGTCGCTTCGCGGTTTCGATCAGCCGCAGGTTCGTCAGGACGTCGGTATGATCGGCGAGGAGATCGGCCAGCCGCCGGTTGTCGCCGCTATTGCGCTGCGCGCTTTGGGTGAGGAACGAGTTGAGCTTCTCCGCCGCTTTTGCCACGGCGGCCGCCGCCTTGGCAGGCGCGGGTCCGGTCAGGTGGCTGGAATGCGTTTCCAGCGCGGCCGCGAGGGACCACAGCCGCTGCGCGAGTTCGGGGTATGTCATGGGGTCGGGAAATGGCGAAGGAAGGCGCCGATCAGCGCAAAGTAGTCGGTGGCGGCATTGCAGAGCGGCGCATGCATGAAGACCGGCTGATGCTCCGAGGCCGACTCACCAATGCGAATGTCATCCCGGATGGAAGGCTCCAATACCGCGCAGCGGGCCGGCAGCATTTGCACGGCCTGAAGTTCCTCCACCAGCGACTTGAGCTCCGCCACGGCGGCCCCGTAGGCGTTCCCGATTTTCTTGAATCGGGTCACGATGACCGCGTCGATCTTCGCCTGCGGTTCGCCGCCACGGAGCGTTTTGAGCAGACGGGCCAGCACGCGAAAACCGGAGAGCGACAAGTAATCCGGCATGAAGGGCACGATCAGATGATCGGCGGCGACGACCGCGCTCTGCGTGATGAAATGCAGGTGCGGCGGGCAATCGAGAAAGATGAAATCGTAATCTTCGCGCAACGGCTCGAGCGCCTGGCGCAGGGCGACCCGCAAGCGGTGGGCGGCCACGCCCGAATCGACATCGAACTCGATGTCGAGGAGATCGACCGAGGCGGGGAGCAGATGCAGGAGCGGCACGAGTTCCGTGCCGTTTTCGTTCCGCGGCACCCCACGCAGGATCGAGACCCGCGCGTCGAAGGAGTGGGTCTGATCGAGCGCGTCGCGGTAAATCTGCCAGGTGGTCTGCTTCCTCCGACCGTCGACGCGGAGCTCGTGCATGGGCTTGAATTCCGAGGGTCGGAGCAGCCAGTAGGTGGCATTGCACTGAGCGTCGAGGTCGACGACCAGGACCCGCTTTCCGCGCAGGTAGGCCAGTCCGGCCGCCAGATTGACGACATTGGTTGTCTTCCCGACCCCGCCCTTGAAGTTGAGAAAGGCAAAGATGCGGGCGGGCATGAGGGTGGCGGCGGGGAACGCCTCGTTCCTATTCCGCCGGTGTGCAAAAGCGAAGCGGAAACGCGGTCGCTGCTCGGCGCGGTCTGAGCAGGAGGCGGGCACACGATACGGTAGAAAATCGGTCGATTTGCGCGTGTGCCGGCGGCGGCGCTGGAGGAAGGTTGGGCGTGTCGGATTCACCCAAGACAACGCCTCCGTCGCCTGCACGCGATCCACTCCATGGGGTCACGCTGGAGAACCTGCTGAAGCAGATGCTGCAGCGGCACGGCTGGCCCGAAATGGCGCGCCGCATCCCGGTGCGCTGCTTCATGTTCGACCCGACCGTCACTTCCAGTCTCAAGTTTTTGCGCAAGACGCCGTGGGCACGGGCGAAATTGGAAGAGTGGTTTGTGGGGGAGGCGTAGAAGGCGGTGGCGCATCACGGCCGCCTGCCTCCCTGTGCTTGCCGCAAAGGTTCAGCGCTTCACAGTGCATGCAATGCAATCCAGGCGCCGCGAGCGGCAAATGGTTCACCGATCGACGAGTCGGAGGAAGGTCCCGCAGCTTTTGTGACGGATCCCATCCCAAGGCGTCGTTGATCGGGTACTGAAAATGCGGTCGCAATGTGGGCAGCGGACATCGTTGCTCGCATGCACGGCAGCCGAGAGGAATCCGCGCTCCACCGCTGCTTCATCGATCCGGGGCAACGGCCCGGTCGCGGGCCACTCCTCGCGTTGATAAATGGTCGGCGGGTCAGAGCCGTCCCAAAAGACGAGAAGTCGGGCGCAGGCCGGGCAGAGCAACGTCTGGTGGCCCGACGCGAACATCCGTAAGGCGGCCTCAGGGTCGGTCGAATCCGTCCACGCAGCGCAAAGCTCATCGCGGACCAACCGATAGACCCCGGCTCCAGCAAACAGGTTGGTCTGAATGCTGTGCCCACAAGGGCACGTGTACCATGAACTCATGGGCTTTCGGGCGGAGACTTGGTCTGCGGGGAAAAGTAGTTTATTACGGTTGGCCCGTCGCCCCGTCTCAAAACTGCTTCCGCAACTCAACCGGCTTCGAGGCTTTCGCGCGCAGCTTGAGATTCAACATTTCAACCGCGAAGGAGAACGCCATCGCGAAGTAGATGTAGCCCTTGCTGACGTGCTGGCCGAAGCCATCGGCGACGAGGACGACGCCGATCAGAAGCAGGAACGAAAGCGCGAGCATCTTCACGGTGGGCCGCTGATTGACGAAATCGCTGATCGATTTGCTCGCGAACAGCATGACGATCATCGCCAGGATGACGGCGGCAATCATGACGCCGATTTGTTGCGCCATGCCGACCGCGGTGATCACCGAATCGAGGGAGAAGACAATATCGATCACCACGATTTGCGCGACGATCGCGCCAAGGGAGGCCTTGCCGGCCGAACCTTTACCGTGTTCGTCGCCTTCGAGGCTCCCGTGCATTTCGTGAGTGCTCTTCCCGATAAGGAAGAGCCCGCCTACGATCAGGACGAGGTCCTTGCCGGAAACTCCATGGCTGAAGAGCGTGAAGAGCGGCGTGGTGAGTTTGGTAAGCAGGAAAATGGAGCACAGGAGAAGGACTCGCGTGATGAGCGCGAGACTGAGGCCGATGCCCCGTGCTTTGCCTTGCTGGTCGGCGGGAAGTTTTCCGGCCAGGATCGAGATGAAGATGATGTTGTCGACGCCCAGCACGATCTCGAGGAGCGTGAGCGTGAGCAGGCTGACCCAAGCCTGCGGATCGGAAAACCAGTCGAAGAAGTTCATGAGGAGTGCGGCGCATTAGCGCCAGTGCGAAGAGCGGGCAAGCGTCGGAGCGTCGCCCACGCCGTTGGCATGGGAACAAATTTTGATGCGACGCGGCCTGAAGACCGCGATTCCGGCTGGGCCCCAAGGCGGAGCATGGCGCGAGGTTGGGCATCGCGTGCGATCACGGCCCTTCAGGCCGCGGGGATTTGTTGCCGTGTTCCCAGGCCGCTGGCCGGCCGCTGGCCTGGGCTAAGGAATTCTGGCCCCTTGGGCCTGCCTGGCGGAGCGCCGTTTCACGGTCACACGCCGCCCACCTGTTTGCCCCAACCGCCCGCTACGCCGACGCCCCTTCCACTCGCGCCGCGACGTCGCGGAAAGCATAATCTTCCTCGTAGATCTGCTTGAGCGAAGCGAGGTAGGCGCCTTGATCGCCGTTGCGCGCGTGGAGCAGGGCGAGCGAATAAAGGATCTCCTTCTTCAAGCCATCCATCGACTGCAGCTTCGCGGCCGCTTCCTCGTACTGCTTCCGCGCCAGGTCGGGCAGTCCCTTGGCTTCATAACATTGCGCCAGCAGCGCACCGGCGCGGACGCCGAGGCTCGCGCTCTGGCGCGCTTTTTGCAGCTCCTGGATCGCGTCGCCGTGACGCCCGGCGGCCATCAGTTGCTCACCCAATTCGAAACGAAATTGCAGATCGGTCGGATTTCGCTCCACCCGATCCCGGGCGTCGCCGATCAACAGCTCGGCCCGACGCGTGCGTTGCTCGGCCAGGGCCGCCTCGGCGGCGATCACATCTTGCGGCGTCGCGGTGGCCGCGTGCTCCGCCAACCACGCCTCGGTCATGCGCGTCTCGACCTCGAGCACCTTGAGGCGAAGCTCGTTCACTTTGCCGAGGATGCCGTGGTCGGTGTTTTGGGTGAGCGCGTGGGCATACGCGAACCAGGTCAGTGCATTCACAAAGTCCTCTCGTTGCTCGTAAAGACCGGCGATCTTTCGCGCCACATCGAGATTCTCCGGTTCCGCATCGTACCGCGCGCTCAGCTCCGCGAGCTGCTGGTCGATCATTTCGTCGCTCTTCGTCAACCGACTCTGCTGCTCGAGCGAGACCGCCAAGTCCTTGTTCTTGAGGACATCCCGGTAGTGCTTCGCCTCCTCCCAGCCGCCCTGGCGCATCGAAGCGCGGGCCGAGGCATCCTTGCCGCTTTTCACCGCGTCGAGATCCGACGCATTCAACTCCAACAGGCGATCATAAATCTCGACCGCTTTCTCCGCCTCGCCCTGGGAGGAATAAAGGCGCGCCAGTTCGTGCAGGATCTTGGGTTCCTTGGGGTAGGCATCGCGCAAGGTCTCAAGCGCAAAGCCGGCCGTTTCGGGCAGGCCCGCAGCGAGCGCGGCATCGCGCAGCAGAAAATTGGCGGCCTGGTTCGATGGCTCCTTCTCGAGAATTTCCTCGGCGGCGACGATGGCGGCCTTAGGATCTTTCTTGAGTAAACCCTGCGCCTTCATGACGGAGATAGAAGCCGTGGAGAGACGCTTCAGAAAACCCTTCCCGGCATTGCCCGCCTGCATGAGCTCCGCGCGGCGAAGGAGCTGGCGGGCAGTCAGGAAGGCCGCGTGTTCGCGCAGGACCTGCTGGAGCAGCGCCACGGTGTAGCCGAAATTGCGAGTCTCGAAGGCGCTCAACGCCTTTAGCCACCGATTGCGGGCATCGGGGGGGAGATCGCGTTCCGTCGTGACTGCCATGCGGCGGAGCGTAAATGGACCGGACGCGCTGCCAACAAAAAGGGCGCGTCAAAGCGCGCCCTCTCGTTTATGCGGATAAAAAATTTTAGACAGCCACTGGGGCAGGAGCGGCAGCCGGAGCGCCCGCCGCGGCTGCGGCGCCAGCGTTCAGGTTCGGGTTGAAGCGAAACTTCACCTTGCCCTTCTTCGCATTGGCCTTGGCCTTGCGCTTCAGGCGCTGCGCCGGGGTCTCGAACGCGCGCAGGCGGCGCACTTCATCCATGATGCCCTCGGCATCCATCTTGGTTTTGAGGCGCTTGAGCGCGCGATCCACGGGCTCACCTTTGCGAACGCTGACTTCTGGCATGATACGGAGATTGGAGGGTCGGAGAGTTGAAACGGGCCGGGAGAATGACGCAAGTGGGGCTCGCAGTCAACTTTCGAGCCCGTTTAATTGCACAGCGGAACGCGTCAGACTTTGACGACCGACTGATTCGGGTCGGCAAACTGCGCGCGTTTGATTTCCTCGCGCAGGCCGCCCTTGCTGACGTTTGCCCACCAGAGGACGATCGGCGAGGCAATGAAGATCGAGGAATAGGTTCCGACGAGAATGCCGACGAGCATGGCGAGCGCGAAGTCGCCCAGCACCGGACCGCCGAGAATAAACAGCGCGAGCACGGTGATCAGGGTCAGACTGGAGGTGAGCAGCGTGCGGCTCAACGTCTCGTTGATGCAGGCGTTCATGACCTCCTTGATCGAGCCGCGGCGGCCTTCGTGAATGCCGGAACGAATCCGATCGTAGACGACGATGGTGTCGTTAATCGAGTAACCAGCGATTGTGAGAATGGCGCCGACCAGGACGAGGGACATTTCCTTCCCGAGGATGGAGAAGACTCCGACGGTGATGACCACGTCGTGGATGAGCGCCACAAGCGCACCGACCGCGAACGAGAACTCGAATCGGGCCGCGACGTACACAAAGATGCCGAGCATGCCGAGGAGGAGCGCGTAGAGAGATTTCTTGGCCAGCTCGCCACCGACGAGTGCGCCCACCTTTTCTTGCTTCACCACGCTGAGAACGCGATCGGGGAAGGCGGCCTTGAGGGCGTCTTCGATTTTCTTGCTCGAGTCGAATTCGCTCCGGATATCGATGAATTCCTTGCCATTCAGCGATTCGATTTGCACCGCGCTTTCCGAGAGCTTGAGCGAGGTCAACACACCGCGCACTTCCTCGGTCTTGACCGGCTTCTGCGCCGCGAGCACGAGCAGATCGCCGCCGCGGAAGTCGATGCCGAAGTTGTCCTTCCCGCGGATGGAAAAGACGGCGAGGGACAGGACAATGATGCCAACGGAGGCGGCCACGCAGATCTTGGCGCGCCCCATGAAGTCGAAGTTGCGATCATTCCGGATCAGGCTGGCCATCGTAATTTTCTTCAAGCCGCCGGAGTCGATGGCCCAGGAAAAAACGTTCCGGGTCACGATCAGAGCCGAGAAGAGCGAGCAGATGATGCCGACCGTGAGGGAGACCGCGAAGCCCTTCACCGGGCCGCTGGCGAGCATGAAGAGAATGACCGAGGTGATCAGCGTGGTGACGTTGGCGTCGAAGATGGAACTGAACGCCTTGTCGTAGGCGCCATCGAGCGCAGAGCGCAGCCCCTTGCCGGCGGCGAGTTCCTCGCGCAGGCGCTCGTAGATCAGAACGTTGGCATCGATCGCCATGCCGATCGTCAGGACGATGCCGGCGATGCCCGGCAGGGTCAGCACGAAACCGAACTGGGTCATGACCCCGAACAGCAGGACGATATTGACGAGCAGGGCGAGATTCGCGACGAGGCCGGCGAAGCGATAATAAAACGCCGCGGCGAGGAAGGTGACGATGACGCCGACGAGGCCCGCGAGGATGCCGGACTTGATCGAGTCCTCGCCGAGACTGGCGCTCACGCTGCGCTCTTCCTCAATGCTGACCGGAGTCTGGAGCGGGTTCTCCAGTACGCTGGCGAGATCGCGCGCACGCTGTTCAGAGAAGCGGCCGGTGATCTGCGCACTGCCGCCGTAGATGGCTGCCTGCAGCACCGGGGCGGACTCGATTTTGCCGTCGAGCACGATGGCGAGGCGCTGGCCGACATTCGCCGCGGTGAGATCACCGAATTGCTTGGCGCCGACGGAATTGAACTTGAGCGAGATGCCCCAGCCCTGGATGTCGAAAAACGGGTATGCAGCCGAGACTTTGTCGCCGGTGAGATCGGCCCGCTTCTTGACTAGGAGACGCTGCGGTGGCTCGGGCGCAGCTTTCGCCTTCTTCCCGTCCGCATTCTCCTTTTCCGACATCTGCTTAATCTCGTAACTGGGCGGCACGATGCTTTGGCCGGCATCGATTTGGGAAAGAATCGATTCGCTTTGGGGATGAACGAGCTTGAACTCAAGCTTGGCAACCAATTGCAGGTTGGCGCGCGCCTCGGCGATACGTTCCGTCGAGAGGCCAGGAATCTGCACGAGAATTTGATCCGTGCCCACCGGGCTGATGATCGGTTCCCCGACGCCGAATTTGTCGACGCGGCCGCGGATGACTTCGACTGCCTGGTCCTGCGCGTCCTTGGAAAGCGTGGCTTCCTTGTCCTTCATCAGGCGCACCTGGAAGGAAGTGCCGCCTTTCAAATCGAGGCCCAGCTTGACCTTGCCGGCAGTGGTCACATTCCCAGTCGCGTCTTTGACGTCGAAGGGAGGCGTGAACCAAACCACGCAGAGCGAGCAGAGGAGGAGGGTCAGGAAAAGCCCGCTGAGTTTTTTGCGGAAGGAATCCTGCTCCATGAAGTACCACGCGAAGAGCGCGAGAACGACGAGGCCGAGGACGAACGTGAGAGCCGGGGACAGTGACATTTGCGAAACGAAACGGGCAGAGGTGGGGGAAAATCGGGCGGCAGACTCGGACTAGGCTTTGGCGGTCTCAGCCGGGGAGGACGCGTCGCGCTTGGATACCGTGGTGATCGCGCTCTTTTCGAACTCCATCTTCACGCCTTCCCAGACGCGAATGATGACGGTGCGCTCCTTGACCTGTGTGACGACGCCGTGAATGCCGCCATTGGTGATGACGCGGTCATTCTGCTGAATCGAATCGAGCAAGGCGCGCAGCTCCTTCGCCTTCTTTTGCTGGGGTCGAATCAGCACGAAATAAAAGATCACACCCATGAAAAGAAAGGGCACGAGACCGCCAAGCATCGACTGGGGGGCCGGCTGTCCCGGAGCGGCCGCTCCCGTCGGTACAGGGGAGGCGGCGCCAGCCTGCGCGAGGAAGAAATAGACGGAGGAAAGAAAGGGACTCATGGGGAAAAGAGCGGGGAATATGCTCGCGAACCAACGAAGCGTCCAATGGGAAGTTGCAGTCAGCGGTTTGCGGGGCGTGGTGGAAGCGGGCTTCCCACCGCATTGGCTTAGTTCATATAGGTCGCATAGGTCCTGTTTGCCCTGGAACCGGATGAGACGCCGCGGTCAGCCCGCAGCTACCTTCCTGGTCAAAGCTCGCAACAAACCCGGATGCTTCGCCGACCAGCGCAGCAGCCATTCCGCCGCGCGCGGACGCTGGCCGGCCCAGCGCGCCAGCCGATTCCACCAGAGGCGATGCCGGACGAGTCGCGCATGCCCGGTGCACGAAGCACGGGCAGCCTCCGGGACGCTGAAATCTCCGCGCAACGCGCGATCGAGCGCCAGAGCCGTGATCTCGCCGGAGGCAAGCGCGTAATAGATCCCCTCGCCCGTAAAAGGTTCCACCACGCGCACCGCATCCCCGGTGAGGAAAAGCCCGTCGCCCCGCGCCGCGCCCATCGGCGCGCGATCGAGGGGCGCGATCGTCCGCCATTCGGCCGATTCTGCGCCCGCGAACCGTTCCGCCACCCACTGTTTCAGCGCCGGAATGGCATCGGGAGTCGCCGCGATCGAAACGTTGAGCCGCTCCGCATCGACCGGGGCCAGTCCGCCATAACCGGCGGGATGCCAAAACATCCGGACTTCCGCCGGGAAATCCGCCGGACGCGGCAGGTGCGCCTGCAGGCCGATCCGGGCGGAGCGGGCGCGCGGGACGCTGATGCCTGCCAGGCGCGCGACGGTCGAATTGCGGCCATCCGCGGCCACGAGAAAACGGGCGGACTCACCTCCCACCCGCCATTCCGCACCGACACGCTCCAGGCGGGCGACGGCGCGCATCTGGAGCTGGGCGCCACGCGCCAGAGCCGTTTCGAGCAGGGCCGCATCCAGCACACTCCGGCGGAGCGCGATCTCGCCGTAGCGGGCTGGGGGCAGTTCGAAACGGAGACGCGCGCCGCCCGCGCTTTCGAACTCCACGGCGCGCAATTCCACCTGTGGAAGGCCGCGCACCGTCTCGCCCACCCCGAGTCGCTCGAAGACCGGCCAGCAGGAAGGATTCAGGCAATCGCCGCAGACTTTTTCGCGTGGGAACGCCACGCGCTCGAGGAGCAGGACGCGATGACCCCGGCTTGCAAGAGCGAGGGCACAAGTGGATCCCGCGGGGCCGGCGCCGACGACGATGACGTCCCACCCGGTCTTCACACGGCGCCCAGGACAATGCTCGAGTTGATCCCGCCGAATCCGAAGGAATTGCTCAGCACAAACTTGGGCTTCATTTCCCGGCCGTGATTCGGCACGTGATCGAGATCGCACTCGGGGTCGGGATTTTCGAGATGGAGGGTCGGCGGAATGAAGCCGCGCGTGATCGCGAGACAACAGGCCGCGGCTTCGAAGCAGCCGGTCGCGCCGAGCGCATGCGAGGTGTAGCCCTTGGTGCCGCTAACGGGAATCTGGTAGGCGTGCGCGCCCAGCGCGGTCTTGATCGAGCGCACTTCTGTCGCGTCGTTCGCCTTCGTTGAGCTTGCGTGCGCGTTCACGTACTCGATCTGCTCCGGCCGGAGCCGGGCATCCGCCAGGGCGGCCTTCATGCAGGCCACGGCGCTCGCGCCGCTCGGCAGCGGATTCGTCATGTGGTGCGCATCGTTGTTCAGCGCGTAACCAAGCAGCTCCGCATAAATGTGCGCGCCGCGGCGCTTTGCGTGCTCGTATTCCTCCACCACGAACGAGGCTGCCCCCTCCCCCATCGTAAATCCGGTGCGTTCGCGATCGAAGCTGCGGCAGGCGCGCCCCGGTTCCTCGCCCTCATAAGTGCTCATGCTCTTGATGAGCGCAAAGGCCCCGAACGTGAGCGGCGCCAGTGGTGCTTCGGCGGCACCCGCCACCATGACATCGGCCCAGCCATCGCGGATATAGCGCATCGCCTCGCCGAGGGCGACAGGTCCGCTGGCGCAGGAGTTGGAGTTGGTGGTGCCGGTTCCGCGGAAGCCGCATTCGATGGCGATATTCGAATGCGCCGAGCCGCCAAAAACCGTCAGCGCCAGTCCCGGATTCACCGCCCGCGGTCCGCCCGCGAGAAACTTCCCGTGCTGTTCCTCCGCGTTCGAAATCCCGCCGAGCGCGGTGCCGAAACTCACGCCAACGCGCGGCTGCGGATGCTCGGCTGAAAATTCGAACCCGGCGTCGCGCAAGGCCAAAAGTGCCGAGGCCACGGCCAGACCGGCGTAACGGTCGAGCCGCTTGGCGCGTTTGGGAGTCACGTAGTCGGTCAGGACGAAATCGCGCACTTCGCCCGCAGAGTAGACCCCGAAAGGCTCGGGGTCGAAACGGGTCAGCCGGGAAATCCCGCTTTTCTCCGCCAACAATCCCTGCCAGAAATTCTCCAGGCCGCTGCCGATGCACGTGATGGGACCGATGCCGGTGATGACAGCGCGACGGGGGATCATGGTTCGTTCAGACGGTGCGGGACTGATCCCGAATCGAAAAATCCGACGCGGGGCAAGGCGGCGATGTGCGTTCGTCGCGCAGAATCAAGGAGGAGAGCAGCAAACTCGAAACTCGACAAACATTGTCGAGGACATGACGCGAAATCAGGGGGCCTCCAAATGCTTCTTCATCGCCCGAAGCGTCTTGTTCGCCACATTCTCAATGAAGAACCCGCCGATGATCCGCTCCGCCAGCGGCGCCAGGAGCGCGATGCGGAATCTGAGGTCGTGCTTGATGTCCACAAGCACTCCTTCCGCGGTGGGGGTGAAGGTCCAGACCACCTTCATTCCTTTGGTCCAGGCGCGCAGATGGGTAAACCGCACCTCTCCGGCGGCGCGATCGATGACTTCTTCGCTCACCCAGGCGAGCGGGATGCCATCGCGTACGCAGGCCATCCGGACGACGTGGCGGTCCACGCCGCGCTCGAGATATTCAATGTATCGGTAGTGCGGGAGAATCTCCGGCCAGCGCGACAAATCCGCCGCGGTCTCGAAAATGCGCTCCCGCGGCGCCTGCATGACGATGGAAGTGGAGGTATGCACGGCGGGGCTTAACAAACGATCGAGAAGAACGCGGACGACGACGCTGCCGACTTCCCGTGTCGACGCGTTCTGACCTTGATATCAGGCGATCCCCCGCGCGCGCAACTCCGCCCAGAGCCTCGCGTGAATTGCGTTCAATTGCGGGTCCGCAGCCGACGCGAGTTGCTCCTCCGCATACTCCGTCTTCCCCAGCACAGCTTGGAGCGTCATTATGCTGCCGATGCGCGCGCCTTCGGCCCGTCCTTGTTCGAGGCCCTGTTCAAGGCCCTGTTCAAGGCCCTGTTCGAGGCCCTGTTCGAGGCCCTGTTCGAGGCCTTGTTCGAGGCCCTCTTGAATCCACTGTTGTGCAAGTGTCATAAGTTCGGAGCGCAATCGCGGTGCGCGTATGCTCTGGATGATCGATTTCGCCGCTTCTCTGTCAATCCGGGCATTCGTCCCGAAATGGTAAAGCCCAAGTGCGCGAAGGACGCTCTCCGGAAGCTCATCCACGCCCTCTTCGAGCAAACTGCAGACGGCAGCGAGTGCGCTCGTTCCGGCGGACTCTACCGAGATCTTCATTACGCCCAGCACGACGCGCAGCCGCGACCAGCGGCGGATTTCATCCAACTGCAAAGCTGGCAGATCCAACAGGCGATACTCGAATTGTGGCACATGCAAGCGCAGCGAGTTGGTCGACGCGCCCTCAGGCAACTCGAGCAAGTCATCGAAGCGCAGACTCGTCTGCCAGGGCCGCGCCGCATGATGGATCACGATGGGAACGATGGGAGGAAGACGCCGACGGCCCGGGTTTGCATCCATGAGCCGCTGCCAGATGCGCCCCATGTAGCGGTGCAGCCGCAGGGCCATAGACGGTTCCGGAGTACTTTGGTGTTCGCACAGGCAATAGACGAGCGCCTCTCCGCTGGACGTCGGATCCGCGGCCGGTACCGCGTAAAGGAGATCGCATTGAGAAGCCTTCAGATCCGCATCGATAAAATCTGAAGGCAGCTGATTTACCCCGGCCCAATCCCGCGTCGCTGCGAAATCCGCTGGAAGCGCCGCCTGGAGCAGTTCCGCCGCCAACTCTGGACGCGCGAAGACGGTGCGAAAGATGTGATCATGTGGCTGCGCGAGCCATGCCGGGTCCATCGGAGTCATTGGACCGGCTGATCGATCTCGAGGCAAGCCGGCGATTCCTCTTCTCTTTCAAAATGCGCTGCGCGTGACGGTCGCCGCAAGCCAACCAGCTTCAGCGGCTGCCCAGCGCCATCTCCTGTCGTTGCTCGCACTTCCCATCCCGCGTCATCTGCAAGCATTTTCCCTCGATCCGAAGCGTCTTGCTCGTCGGCGTAAAACCGAGGCGATGACTGATGCAGTTCTCCAAGATATCGATATGCGCATCCTCGAACTCGAAGATCTTGTTGCAGTCGGTGCAGATGAGATGGGCGTGGGTCGGATGGTCGTTAAAGTTCGGGTCGTAGAACTTGTAATCCTTGCCGAAATCCATCTCGCGCAAGGTCCCGGCTTCGACCAGCAACGGCAGGGTGCGATACACGGTGGCCCGCGAGACACTGGGCTCGATTTTCCGCGCCATGTCCAGCAGGCCCTCGGCGGTGAAATGCTCCTTCGTCGAGAAGGCCGCGCGAATAATCGCATCGCGCTGAACAGTCTTGCGCAGACCCTTCAGCTCGATGTGCGCGTAAATCGCCTGGCGGATTTCGTCGAGATTCACGGGATAATGGTAGCGGAGATGGCGCTGGGAGAAAAGGGCGCTGTTACTTTTACGTCCGTTAGCAGTTCGAGGGCCGCGGCCGCGACTTCGTCGCCCGTCACCGATCTGAGGCAGCGCAGGTCGAGCGGACACTCGCGCAAGAAGCACGGACTGCACTCCACCTGGTGGCGCACGATGCGGGCCCGCAGGGAAAGCGGCGCCGTGACCACATGGTCGGTCGAACCGAAAATCGCGACGAGCGGCACGCCGAGGTGCGCGGCGAGGTGCATCGTGCCCGTGTCATTGGTCAGGAGCAAATCGCAGGCGCGCAGTTCGGCAATGAGTTCGGTAAGCGAGGTTTGACCGATGCGGTTATCGCACTCCAGACCTACCAGGTCCTTTTCGATCGCTGCGCCGATTTCGGCATCCCGCGCGACGCCGAAGAGGGCAAACCGCGCGGGTCGCGCCGCCGCGATCGTCTTGGCCGCAGCCGCGAAACGATCCGGGAACCAGCGCTTGGTCGGGCCGTACTCGGCGCCCGGGACGATGCCGATGCGGGCAAACGCCGCCGCGGATTTCGGTAGACTTCCCGTCCCGGCCGGCGGCGGCGGATCGATTGCTCCGATCGTGCGCGCCAGGTGCAGGTAGCGCTCGGAATGGTGCGGGCGCGTTGGACCGGGAATTAGCTCCGGCTCCGGCACTATCTGATTCAGCAACCAGCGCCGCGAATGCCCGGCGTATCCCGCCCGGCGCGGTACTCGCCCGAGCCAGACCTCCAGCGCGCTGCGGATCGAATGCGGAAGCAGGACTGCCGCCTCGAAGGGTCCGGCGTTTCGCACGATTTCGGCCACGGCAAAGATACCCGACTTTTCGGCCTCGATGGACAGGACTTCCGCGACTTCTGGAACGGTCCGCCAAAAGTCCGCGAGCTTCGCCGGGCTGAGGACTGTGAGCCGTGCATCTGGCCGGCCGGTGGCAATGGCGCGGACGGCGGGTACGGCCATGACCGCGTCGCCCAGCCAGTTCGGCGAGCGCACAAGAATCTGGAAAGGCCGGAGCGATTCGACGGACATCGCGGGCGGGAGCGTGACACCCCGCTTGTAAGTCGCGAGGAGAAACTTGGGCTGCGGGGTTTTCCAGCGGTTGTGCACCCAAAACCAATCGGCTGGTGCCTGCCGAACCTGCGCTTCGACCGCTTGATTGATGCGCGCGGTGAGCATCTCGACCGATTCCAGAGGGATCTTCGCGACTGGCGGCGCTGCGACGGCGCGCCAGCGGCCGGGTCCGGCGGAATAGATCGCAACGGGCATAATTCCAGCACCGCTGCGCAAGGCCAGCAAGGCAGGCAGGGTGGTCGTCGAAGCCAGCCGCCCGAAAAGAGGCACCCAGGCGCCGGCATCGCCCGCATGCTGGTCCGCGAGGACCCCCAGCACCCCGCCCTCGCGCAGGAAGGCCGTGGGGGCGGCGAAACCGTCATGCCGCGAAAAGAGATGGAGTCCGTTTCGTCCGCGTAGCGACCGCACGAAGCGATCAGCGGCCGGGTTGCGCAGCGGTTGATACACGGTGCCGTATTTCCGATCAGGCATGATCTCGGCGAGAAACTGCGCCAGCCGCGCCCCCATCTCCCAATTCCCGAGATGGTTTAGCACCATCACCATCCCGCGTCCGCCTGCACCGAGGGCGCGCATTTGCTCGAAGCCCTCCACCGCCAGGATGGGACGGATCTTTTCGAGCGGGAGCGGCGCGGCGCGCATCCCGCCGAGGACGTTGGCGCCCAGTCGCGCGAAGTGCTCCGCGGCCAGAGCACGAATCGCGGGGGTGGCCTCTTCCGGGAAAGCGATGCGCAGATTCCGCTGTGCCAGCCGCCGATACGGAATCGCCGCCACGTAGGCGACGCGTCCGAGCGCGCGTCCCAGGAAATGGACAAAACGAGCCGGAAGAGCGCCGACGAGCGCAAGCAAAAAGCGGAGAACGAGAGCCACGGTGAGTCTAGCGGACAGGCGGCAGTCCCGGCGGGCGTTCGCCGATGCTGGGTGCGCCGTCGATCGCCTCGCTTTCGGGGGGCGCCAGCTTGCCGCCCTTCACCTGCACTTTTGCGCCAGTGCGGGCGAGCGTCGGCCGGCCTCCGCTGTTGCCCACGGTGAAGACTTCCTGCGTGATCCGCTGCCCATCGAGTCCGATCTGCGTGTACAAAAATGCGCGTGGAGCCGCCTGGTGAAGGATGTGCAGGCGGTTTTGCGCGTCGAGCATGGTCTGCGGCTCCGAGACCACCGCCAGGTAGCGCCCGATGTTTTGCGTGCCGTAGACGATCCCGCTCGCCCGATCGCGGATGCGCACATAAAGCGAGAGGCGATTGGGCAACTGAAAGCTCATCAGCTGCACGTCCCGCATCTCGCCGGTGCCCGGCACGCCCACCGTCTGGCGCATGATCGTGCGGCCATCGGTCAGGTCGAAGGCCTGGACATTCGAGGAAAAGAAACGCCCGAGCTCGCGTACGAAAATCGTGGCGCGTAGGCGATGCTGCCCGAACTCCCGGATCGGAAAGAGCGGGGCCAGATCCAACCGGCGCGTGACCCGCTCGCCGGAGGCGAGCCGGAGTGCAGTGATTTTGTAATCGGGCTCCAGCGGGACCAGCAGATTTCCGTCACCCTGCGTCACTTCGAAGCCAAACCACTGCGTGCCGCCCTCGGCCTCGAGCTCGAGGTCCCGCCCGGCGAGATTCGTGATGATGACAGTC
The DNA here is from genome assembly GCA_038226705.1 of Chthoniobacterales bacterium. Taxonomy (GTDB): domain Bacteria; phylum Verrucomicrobiota; class Verrucomicrobiia; order Chthoniobacterales; family SZAS-18; genus SZAS-18. The sequence goes on from JBBRQH010000006.1 coordinate 57,615, forward strand.
GCATAGATGGGCTCGTACGTGATGTAAAGCCGGCGGCTAAGCTTCAACTCCACCTGCACCTGTCCGCGTGCCGACGCCGCAAAAAGCAGTGGCAGGGCGGCGGCAAGGTAGAAGCGGAGCAACAGGCGCATGCGGAACAGCAAGTAGCCGGGCCTCCGCCGGTTTGCAAAGCGCGCGCCGCCGCGCATGGAGACGGGATGCGTCTCGCGTACCTCGGAACCGGCGATATCGGCCTCCCCACCCTGCGCGCCCTGGCGACCCGCCACGAGATTGCGGCCGTCATCACGCAACCGGATCATCCCGCCGGTCGTGGCCTGGCCCTGCGCGAGCCGGCGATCAAAAGACTCGCCCACGAGTTGGGGCTCGTCGTCCTGCAACCCGAGCGTCTGCGCCGCCCCGAAGCCGTGGGGTCCGTGCGTGCGCTTGAAGTCGACGCCCTGGTGGTCTTTGCCTACGGCCAGATCCTGCCGCAGAGCGTCCTCGACCTGCCCCGGCTCGCCGCCCTGAACATCCACGCGTCGCTCCTGCCGCGCTGGCGCGGGGCGGCGCCCATCCAGGCGGCGATTCGGGCAGGTGATTCCCACACCGGTCACACCGTCATGTTCATGGCGGCGGGGCTCGATACCGGCGACATCCTCCTGCAACGGGAGATTCCGATTGGAGCGGATGAGACCGGCGGATCTTTGCACGATCGCCTCGCCGCACTGGCGCCCGAATGCATTCTGAAAGCGCTCGAACTCCTCGACCGCGGCATTGCGCCCCGCCAAGCCCAGGACAACACGCTTGCCACCCTCGCGCCCAAGCTCGAACGCGAGGCAGGCTTGCTGGATTGGAATCTGTCCGCCGGCGAACTGGCTCGCGTGGTGCGCGCCTACGATCCCTGGCCCGGTGCTTACACGGCGCTACCGGATGGCCGAAAACTTAAGGTTTTTCGCACCATGGCGGGTGCCAGAAGCGGGACACCGGGCATTGTTCTGAGCGCCGACTCGGAAGGGATCATCGTCGCGTGCGGGGAAGGCGCGCTCGGGTTGCGGGAGATTCAGGTGGAAGGCCGCAAACGCCTGCCCGCTGCGGAGTATCTGCGCGGCCATTCGCTCCTCGCCGGCACAAAGCTGGGGTAAGAGCGGTCGAACTTTCGGGACGAAGCTTGCGCGCATCCCACGCGCCGCACCTTCCGGGGCGGCTTGCTTCTGGGCGCGTCCCCGCCGATACCTTCCGCCCATGCCGGACTCCCCCGCTGCAACCCACCCGAAGTATCGCCGGATTGTTCTCAAGATCAGCGGCGAGGCGCTCCGGGAGGCCGGGAGCAAGGATAACCTCAGCCCGCAAATCGTGCTCGGCATCTCCCAGCAGATCAAAGCCGTGCAGGCGATGGGAGTGCAGGTTGCGGTCGTGATCGGCGGCGGCAATATCTGGCGCGGACTGGCCGCGGCGCATCGCGGTATGGATCGCACGACGGCCGATTACATGGGCATGCTCGCGACGGTCATCAATGGCCTCGCGCTCCAAAGCACGCTCGAACAGATCGGGGTGGTGACGCGCGTCCAGACCGCGATTGAGATGAAGAACGTGGCCGAGCCTTTCATCCTCCGCCGCGCCACGTCGCATCTCGAGCGGGGCCGGGTGGTGATTTTCGTCGCCGGCACGGGCAATCCGTATTTCTCGACCGATACGACGGCCGCGTTGCGCGCGAGCGAGATCGGCGCGCAAGTGATTCTCAAGGCCACCAAGGTGGACGGGATCTACGACAGCGACCCGGCGAAGAACCCGCATGCCGTGCGGTACGAGCGCGTGAGTTTCGTCGAATGCCTGACCAAGCGCCTGAGCGTGATGGATTCCACCGCGTTCTCGCTCTGCATGGACAACAAGGTGCCCATCGTCGTATTCGACATGGGACATCCGGAAAATATCGTGCGCGCCGCCTGTGGCGAAGCCGTGGGCACGCTTGTGACCGGCGATTGATCAATCCCCCAATTCCCAACGACTCTTTTTATGGACGCTGACGACATGATGCTCGAACTCGAAGCCGGCATGGAAAAAGCCGTGAAACACCTCGAACAGGAATTTGGGAGTGTGCGCACCGGCAAGGCCACGCCGGCGCTGGTGGAGAATCTGGACGTAGAAGCTTACGGGTCGCAGATGCGGCTCAAGCAACTGGCGCTCATCACCACTCCCGAGGCGCGCCTCCTCGTCATTCAGCCCTTCGACGCGTCCACGGTGAAGGCGATCGAGAAGGCCATTCGCGAATCCAAGCTCGGCATCAGCCCGGCCGTGGACGGCAAGATCATCCGGCTACCGATTCCCGAATTGAGCGAGGAACGTCGCCGGGACCTGGTCAAGGCGATCAAGCAAATGGCCGAGGAAGCGCGGGTGAGCATCCGCAGCCATCGCCGCGACGGCATCGAAGCGGCCAAGAAGATGAAGAAAGACGGCCACCTGACCGAGGATCAGCTCAAGGATTTCGAAGCCGAAGCGCAGAAGATCACCGACAAGTACGGGAAGAATGTGGAAGACCACATCGCGCACAAGGAAGCGGAAATCATGAAAGTGTAAGCCGCACCGGCGCGACCTCCACGCTTTTAGCGCCTTCGCCGATCCAGATCGCGCCATCCTGCACGGTCACTTGTAACTGCATCGAGCGCTGCGCAAGCGCGGCGACCGCTTGGCTTTGCTCCGCCGGGACCTGCCAGGCGGTCAGGTTGCGCGCCCGCGTCACGAGATTCGCGATTCCACTCCACCAAACGGATGTGCTGCTGCTGAAACTGTAGACGCTGACCCGCGCGGCCCGGCCACTGACCCGCATGAGGCGCTTTTCGTCTGGCTGACCGACTTCGATCCAGTGCTCGATGCCGCCCGCGAAGTCCTTCTGCCACAGCGCGGGCTCATCGGCTTCCCACAAGTCCTTGGCGAACTCGAGCGTGCCCCGGGAGTCGTCGGACGGAACATTCAAGGCGAAAGCAAGAAGCCGGATGAGCATGCGCTCGTCGGTTTCCGAAGGATGCCGCGCGATGGTCGTCGCGTAGTCGCCATAGACGTTTCGGTCCATGTCGGCGAGCTGGAGGCTGGCTTTGTAAATCGTGGCTTTGAGCGCCATACGGTTCGGGGGGAAGCGGCGGCATTCCCAAGCCGTCAATACTCCACGGTCGGCTCCGCGTCGCGCGGGAACCCGGTATCCGCAATCCGTCAGCGCGTCGCCCGCGAAACGATGCGCTCAACGAGAATCTCGATTTTCGGGGCGGCCTTAAGGCGTACACCCCAGGCGATCGGGATGGCTTCGTAGCCGTGGAGGGCGCCGAGCCAGGAGCCGATGAGAATGCCGCGTCCGGCGTTATCGCCCCCGGCCCGCAGATTTGCCAGCAACGCCTCCGAAAAGGAATGCGCGTGCTTGGCGGCACAAATGATAGCCGCGGGAAAACTCTGCGGCAGCGGACACGACTGCCCCAGCTTTTGAATCGCCAGCACGGTGGGATCGATGTCTTCGTTCGAGATCACAGTCACATCGAGCGACGAACTCATGCCCGCCTCGATTTTTCGCCTGACCTCGTAGCCGTATTGCGGATCGAGACCCTGTGCGAGGGAGCGGGCGATCTCGAACGAAGAGTGAAAGTCCTTCCCGTCGAGCAAGTTCTTCAGGACGATGGCCGCCGCCTTCCCGTAGGCCACAGCTTTGTCGTTGTATTGGCAGACCCGTACCATGCGATCCACGACGGCGAGAAGATCGGGGTCGTTGCGATGGGCGAGCACGAGCGGGGCTAGGCGCGTTACTCCCGCCATTTGATCGTCATCCGCACCGCCCTGGCAGTGATATTCCGTGTTCGGGTTTGCCTCTTCGAACACCGCGAATTTTTCGAGCGTGGCGCGCGTGGCGGCATCGAGATAGCCCGTGTATTCCGGCGATCCGAACTCCTCGAGAAAACGCAGCCAGAAGTCCCCCACGTCAAAGGCTCCGTGCGCCGAAATCGTCTCGAGCATCAGGAGCATGCCCTCACCGTAGTGCGTGAGCTCCCCGGGCTGCTTCGGAAAATGATAGTGGCCCTCGTGCGGCGCCTCGAAGCCCTTGAGCCCGGCCGGAAACCGCTGCGCCATCTCGCCAAGGTTGTAGATCCAATGCGTGCCGAGGCAGATGGCATCGCCGATCAGCGCGCCCCAAAGGCAGCCGCGCATTCGATCGGCGAGCGAGGGGGTCAGCGGCATGGCGGCGCGAGAATAGCGGCCCTGATTCCCGCGGCAAGAACGCCTTTCAGGGTTCCGAAAGTCGCAGCCGGATGAACCGGTCGAGGCTCGAAGGGGGCGCCAGCGGTTGCCCGAGATCGCGCGCCTGGCGGACGTCGAACGAGGCACCGGGCGTCAGCAACGAATCGTTTACACTCGCCGCCCCGCCGAACCAGGTCTGAAGCTGTCCGCGCCATGCCTCAAAATAAGTGCCGGGGCGCAATCGAAATGTGCGCATTTCGAACGCGCTCGCCGAGACGGAAAGACTGTCGGCGCCACCCTGCGTGACGACGGAGGCTGCCGCCACATCCGTCTCGACATGCGTGGTGGCGGACGCGCTCACCCGCGCACGCGAGCCGAAATTCGGCGTCAGGCTGAAAGTGGAAATATTTGCCGCCTGGTTCCAGACGCGCACGATCACCCCGCTCCCGATGCCTTCCTCCGCGGGCTCTATCGCCCAGACCAGTACGCTGGGATCCGAAACACTGAGAAGGGAGAAATTCGTCGCGGGAGAGGGCGCCGTGCCGGTCGTCGAGAGCGCGACGACGGCGGGAGGATTCTGATGCTCCAGCGCAAATTTGAGCGCCAGGAGTGAATCGTACGCGCCATGGGAGCGAAGCGCGAAGCGCTGCGTAAATTGCGTGTCGCCCCCCGGCCCGCTCAACGAGATGCCATCCAAATAGGAGCGTGGGTTCGGACCACTGTTGGAAATGAGGCCACCGAGCGCGGTCCTGGCATCGGCGGAGAGCGTATTGACATAGCCCGAAATATTCGCGGCGGTGTCGCGCTGCCTTTGCAGGCGCTGCGCCTCGGTGACGCCTGGACCCCCCGCGAAGGAATGATCCCTTCGCCATTGACGATGAGCTCCATTCCCTGGGCAAATTCCGCAGCGCGCGAAGCCGCGAATGCCATCTGCTCATCCGGCGAAAAGACGGTGTCCGCATCGCGGTCGATCCGCGGTATCTCCGCGAGCGTCGCCAGCTCGGCGAATTCGGCGACGTAAAGGAGCTGGATATGGTCGTGCGCCAGTTCCAGGCGCGAGTAGCGCGCCACTCTCATCTCGCCCAGCGGATGCGCCAACATACCTCCACCAAGCACGAGGCTGAAGAGGGCGGCGGCGAAGCGCATGGGTGGGTCCCCGGGATGGTTTCGCAACAAAAGTAGCAGATCGCATTCCGGGCCAACGTTGCGTCCCGGCCGTAAAATGGCACGGTACCGCGCGTCCCGGCGCGGTCGTCGAGGCGGATATCAGCCGTGTCTTCACAGCGCCATCCAGATGCTCCCGCGCGCCCCGCGGCTGCGCCCCCTCCTGCCGCCCGGGCGCCGGTGGTGTTTTGGCTCGTGCTCGCCGGGGCCGCCGCAAGTTGTCTTCTGGCTTTGGGCAGCTTCTTCGGGCGTGGCGTGAGTACGGCGCTCTGGGTTTCCGGCGCGTATCTTTCCTATGAAGTGGTGGCCGCCCTCCTCTTTGCCGGCGCCGCGGGTTTCGCCTTGCGGCGCCGCAGCCGGGAAGGCGCGCTCGCCGAAACTCCCGAGGGACGGGTGCCCCGCGTTTCCGTTCTGATCGCGGCACACAACGAAGCCCAGGCCATCGTGGAGACGGTCGAGGCGGTTCGAGCCCAACAGGGCGTCGAGTGGGAACTCATCATCGCCAGCGACGGCTCCACCGACGCGATGCCCGATTTGCTCATGGCCCACTATGCGATGCAGCCAGAGGGTGCCGATGGCGAGAGTGTCGCCTGGCGATCCGCGAAGGATCCCCGGCTCTCGCTCTTGACTCTCCCCAGAGTGGGAAAGGGACGCGCCCTGAATGCCGCGCAATCCGTCGCGCGCCACGAAGTGATTTGCACTCTTGATGCAGACACGCATCCTGACTTGGGAGCGTTGCGCGCGCTCGCGGCTGTCTTCCGCGACCCGAAGATCGCCTGCGCGGGGGGATTTCTCTATATTCGCAATGCCCAACCAGGCGGTCCCCTGCTTCCCCGCTGGCAATACTGGGAGTACCTCAAAAACTTTATCTGGCGTCTGGGCCTCGTCGAAATGGACGTCTGCCTGCAGGTTTCCGGAGCCTTCGGCGCCTTCCGCAGCACGGTGCTGCGCGAGTTGGGCGGGTTCAGCGAGCGCAGCCTCGTGGAGGACTACGAGATTATCTTCCGCCTGCACGATCGGCTGCGCCGGGCCGGTCGCCTGGATCGGCGGGTCGAAGTCGCGCCGGCCGCGGTCGCCTTCACGGACGGGCCGGAGACAGCGGGAGCCTTCGTCACGCAGCGCACGCGCTGGTTTGCGGGATTTCTCGAGACGCTCTGGGAATATCGCCGACTGGTCGGAGATCCCGGTCTGGGCGTGCTCGGCTGGCTCATGCTCCCGCTCAAATGCGTGGATGCGGTCCTGCCGCTTTGGGGCTTCACCTCGCTGCTCGTGCTCATCGCCGCGCTCGCGAGCGGGCAGGCCCATATTCAATATGCGGCCCTTGCGCTGCTGGGAGCGAAGGTCGTATTGGAAACGACCATGGCGGCACTCCTTTGGCGCTGGCACCGCCGACATTTTGGCGCGCGCGTGGCCCCGGCGCGCCAGTGGCTCTTCATCCTGACCGAAGGACTCGTCTTCCACTGGTTCCGCCAGATCGCCGTACTAAATTCGTATGTCCGCTTTGCCCGCCGCGACCGGAGCTGGACGCAGAAACGCTGGACCGTGGGGGAAGACAAGCCGGCGACTCGGGCGAAGGTGCCGTAGGGAATCAGATATTTCTTGCCAAATGGGCCCTTCGATTGGATACGTCCCGCCCCGCAAACGCTGGGGATAACCGTTTTCCGCCATGAATCTCCTCGATAAAGTCAGCAATGAGCAGCGCAAGAAAGACGTAACCCCCTTCAACGTGGGCGACACCGTCAAGGTCCACACGCGCGTGGTCGAAGGCGACAAGGAGCGGATCCAGATCTTCCAGGGTGTCGTGATTGCCCGCAAAGGCGGCTCCATAAACTCCAACTTCACGGTGCGCCGCATTTCCTACGGCGAGGGCGTTGAACGGGTTTTCCCGCTGCATTCCCCGAAGGTCGCCAAGATTGAGGTGGAGCGCCAAGGCGCCCCACGCCGCGCCAAGCTCTATTATCTGCGTGATCGCACCGGCAAGGACGCCCTTTTTGTGAAGGAAAAGAAAACGGCAGTCAAAGCCGCCGCCAAGAAGGCCGCCGCCGCCGCGGCCGAGGGAAATGCCCCGAAGGTCAGAAAGACGAAGAAGGCTGTAGTCGCGGCCAAGTAATCGTCTCACCATTTTCCGGTCCATTACGATGGCCGGGGACTCGGGTCGCGCGGGCAAACGCCCACCGCGGCCCGATTTGCTTTTCGAGGATCGCTGCCGCGCCGAAGGCTGCCTGATCGTGGCCGGGATCGATGAAGCTGGGCGCGGGCCCCTCGCCGGGCCGGTCACCGCTGCCGCCGTCGTGCTGCCGGCGCGCTATCGTGGCCACGCCCTGCTCAATGACTCGAAGCAAATGTCCCGCGAGCAGCGCGAGATTGCCTTCGCGGAGATCACCGGCGATGCCGACGTTTTTTGGGCCTGCGCCGTGGTGGAAGCGGACGAAATTGATCGACTGAACATCCTCCGGGCCACCCATGAAGCGATGCGCCGGGCCGTCCTTGCCTTGCCCTGCCGGGTGGACCACGCCTTAATCGATGGCCTGCCGGTCCGGCCCTTCCCGATCGCGAGCACGGCGCTGGTCAAGGGCGACGCGCGCTGCCTGAGCATCGCGGCCGCGAGCATCGTGGCCAAAGTCACGCGCGACCGGCTGATGCTCGCGCACGACCAGGCGTGGCCCTGCTATGGATTTGCGCGACACAAGGGCTATGCGACGCCGGAGCACCTTGCTACGCTCCGCGCCCATGGGCCTTGCTCGATCCATCGGCAGAGTTTTGAACCGGTGGCGCAGAGGCAGTTCGAATTCGAAAGCTGAGCCCGATCCCCGCCATGCCCTCGGCAAGCAAGGCGAGGAGGAAGCCGCCAAGCACTTGCGCCGCCGGGGCTGGAAGATTCTTTACCGAAACTACCGCGCGCCCGGCGGCGGCGAAGTGGACCTGGTCTGTCGCGATGGCAAGACCCTTGTCTTCGCGGAGGTCAAGACCCGCTCGGCCCGAAGTGAATGGAGCCGGCCAGCGGACTCCGTTACGCGGGAAAAGGAGCGACTTATCGCGCGGGGCGGACTCTCCTGGCTCCGGCTGCTGGGCCATCCGGATATCGTCTTCCGTTTCGATATTGTGGAAGTGTTTCTCGAACCCGGCGCGCCCGTAAAATGCAACGTTTTGCAGGCCGCCTTCGGGTTGCCGCGCGGCTGGCGGTATTAGTGGGGTGGACGTGCGGCCAGGCGTTCGAGGATCACGCGCCGGGCGTCAGGTCGGACCATGGTAACGACCCGGGCATTGGCGGGCTCAGCTCCCGGAGAAGCGAAGAGCCGCTCGCGCCGACCTTGAATCTCGATGCGCGGCTGGCAGGGAGCGGTCGCGAAGAGATCCGGATGCGTGACCGCGAGAATCGCCACTGAATCGAACATGGGGGCGCCTTCCACGACGAAGAGCCAGCGCCAGATCCGAAGCCACATCCGGGTGCGCTCTTCGATCCAGGCTCCGGCCAGACCGGTGCCGCGCAAGACCGCCATGTCATGCGCGGTAATAATGCACTCGAGAGTTATGGACATCGGGACAAACGAGATCGGGACACCTGACCGCAGCAACTCCGCCATAGCCGCGGGATCCTTCTCGAAATTCGGGTCGTGAAACGGGTACGGATTCCACGTTCCGACGCGGAATCGTTCTCCCGGTCGTCGCGAGGCAAGCACGATCACGCGCTCGATTCGGGCTGCGAGGGCGGGCTCCAGGCGCAGAAAAGTGGCCAGGTTCGTCAATGGACCGAGTGCGATATACGTCAGCGGGTGTTCGCGGAGTGCCGAAGCTAGCGCATGGGTCGCAGCGGTGGCGTGTCCGAGCTCGCTGGCCGAAGCGGCGCCGGCGTGAACCTGCTCGGGCCTGACGCGCGCTGGCCCTCCGAAACGGGACGCGATCTCGCGGGTGATGGCGACGGCGAAGGGGAGCGGACCATTTCCATAGCTCACGCTTATTCCCCCGATAGTGAGCTCGGGGCTGTGCAAGGCCTGGACAAGCGCGAGACCGTCGTCTGCATCGCGCAGGGGAAGCCCGATGGCAGGATCCGTGTCGATCCAGACGTCCGCGGCGGCGTGAAGCCGACCGGTCACCAGGAGAAACACGACGGCGAAAGCAGCGATGGAGCGGAGCATTACGGGGTCGTCAGGTGAAAGTGCAGCGGAGGCGCGAAGAGATTGCCGTTCCTCGACGCGATATGCAGCATGCCCCGTGACATGGCGAACGCACCATCGAACGACAAATCTACGAATCGATCGGTCGGATCTATCGGCTTGAAGTCCCTCCGCCGCGCGGTTCCCACCTACACCCGCCCCAGCAACCATTGGGCGTAGTCATCCCAGGTTGGGAAAACTCGCGCCACAGCCGCCCGCGCCAGTTCGTCGAGGCGGGTGTCGTCGTCGAGCAGCCGGCGCATTGAACTCGCGAGCTGGTCCACGTCCCGAACATCGGTCGTTTCACAACCGCCTTCCCGAGCCACTTCGGCCATCGCGCCGAAATTCGCGCACACGCACGGCCGCCCGCGCCAGACGCTCTCGAGTATGGGCAGACCGAACCCTTCAATGAACGACGGAAAAACCGTAAACCGACACGCGGCATAGGCCTCCATGAGCGTGGTGTCGTCGACATGCAGGCGCCACTCGACGGCATGACCGGCCCCGCGCAGGCGCGCGACCTCCGCCGCCACGCGCTCGCCGTGGCCGGGGGTGGCGCGCCCGATCAACTCCAGTTGGAAAAGCACGCCGGCGCGCCAGAGACTTTCACAGGCGGCCAAAAGGCTGAGGTGATTCTTGCGCGGCTCCAGAGTAGAGACACATAGAACGCGCCGGGACAAAGCAGAGACACCGGGGAGCGGCCGGCCTTCGCTTCTTTCCACGCAGAGACTGCGGGCGGATAGTTGCGCCCGCGGCTTGATGCCGCGCTCCCGCCAGACCGCCGCGAGGTCCTCGCTCGAGAACTCCGAGACAGCAATAACCTCGTCGAAGGTGGCAAGGGAGTCGAGATAGGCCGCAAAGTTGCGCGCTCGTCCAGGCGGCGACAATTCCGGCCTTCGGTAGGCGATGGTATCGTGAAACACCGCGATCCGCCGACCCTGGGCGAGCCCCTCGAGCCCGGTCAGCAAGGCCACGCGACGGTCTTGGAAAATCTCCGGGACAAAAAGCAGATCGCCCTCGCGCAGACGCGCCGCGAGATCGATGCGCCGCCGCCGCTGCCCCAAGTGCCGCGTCATTTTGCTCCAAGGCCAGGGATTCGCCGCCCGCTCCGGTTTTGCACTGGCGTGCCGTCCTTCCGCAAATGCGTCGGTGAGAAAGCGATGCTCGCGCCGCGATAGCACACAGTAGCTGCCAAGCAGGTCATTCCAGATCAGAGGCTCTACCGGGACGCCCGCATGGCGCGCGAGGGCCGCGAAGAGCGAACGCACCACGCGTTGCACGCCCGTGTTCAGCGGCGACTTGCTCGAACTCGTGGCATCCACAAAGATCATGCAGTACGTTAATCCTGAATCGCCGCCTCAGGCGGACGAAAAACTTCTCGCGCTTCGCGCTGGTGCTTTGAAGCTTCCGGCCCGAAGCTCTACTCGCTCGCTGAGTTACATGTCGACCCTCGCACCCATCGCTGCCCCGCCTGAGGAAATTCCGGAAATGGATGCACCCGCGCAGCGTCGCCGGATTCTCGTCATGGACGACGAGGAGATCATCTGTGAGTTGCTCCGCGAGCTGCTGGCGAGTTTCGGGCACGAGGTGCACACCGCCTCCGAGGGCGGCGAGGCCGTACGCCGGTATTCAGAGGCTTCCCACGAGGGTCATCCCTACGATCTGGTGATTGTCGATCTCACGATTCCAGCGGGAGGAATGAATGGCGAGCAGACGATCAAGGTGCTGCGCGAGATCGATCCCAAGGTGCGCGCAATCGTCGCGAGCGGATACCTGCAGAATCCCATCCTGGCCAATTACCGCGCCTTCGGCTTTTTTGGGATGGTGACAAAGCCCTACTCCATCAGTGAACTCCTGCGCGAGGTGAATCGCGTCATGGAAACGCCGGTCTAGGCCCTGGCAACGACTGGAATGGCCGACGCGGCCCCGGACGAAATCCTGCTCGCGGCCGCCCAAGCGCGCAGCGAAGGCCGGCTGTACGCCCTGGCCACGGTTGTCGCCGCGAGTGGATCCTGTCCCCGCGCGCCCGGCGCACGCCTGCTGGTGGGACCGGAAGGCGCCATGCTCGGCACGGTGGGCGGCGGAAAATTCGAGGCTCTCGTCATCGAGGAGGCACTCGCCTGCCTCCTGGAAAGGCGCACTGTCCTGCGCGAATACGCGCTGCATGAAGCCAGCCCAGAGTCCTTCGGCGCCATCTGCGGCGGCACCGCTACGGTCTTCATCGAACCCGTGGGCGCCCGCGAACGCATCTTCGTGATTGGTGCCGGCCACGTCGGGCTCGCGATTGCCAAGCTCGCCCGCGATTGCGGCTTGTTCGCCCATGTCTTCGACGATCGGATCGACGGCGCAGACGACCCGCGCACGCTGGAAACCCATGTGCAGCAGATCGGCTGGACGGCCCAGGATGCCCTCGTGATTGTGAATCGCAATCCGGGGCTCGATCGGCGCGCCCTGGCGACGGCGCTCCGTCTCGAGGTCAGGCCGGGGTATGTGGGGATGATCGGCAGCGAACGCAAGGTCCGCCGCGTCTTCGTCGAGCTGAGCGAAGAAGGATTCGCCCAAGCGGAGCTGGCCGGGGTCTACGCGCCTATCGGCCTGGAAATCGGCAGCGACGCACCCATGGAAATCGCGGTCAGCGTACTTGCCGAGGTCCTGCAGGTGCTCCGCGGCGCCAAGGGCGGACACAAGAAGCAGAGACCGTGACGGCACCCGCTCAGGGGCGGCCCAGTCGCAAGCGCACGAGCAAGTCCTGCAAGGCCGCTCGCGTCGACTCCGCCGGTGCCTCGGGCAGGGCACTTGCCGCCGCGGCGGATTCGAGTTCCGAAACGAGGCGCCGATACTCCTTCTCGTGGAAGGCGACGTCCGCATTCGGGAGAGCCGATTGCTCGCGTCCGGCCAGCTTGCGCGCAACCAGATCCGGGATCTGGCGCAGCCGGTAAAACTCATTGAGCGAGACCAAATTCGCCTCCACTTCGCCGGTGCGCATCAGGTGGATCCCAGTCAGGAGCACGCGATAAGTGTAGAGAAGCGGCTTCACGCGACGGGGCGATTCCTTCGCGAACAAGCCCCATTGGGTCTCCGCAAAACCAAGGTAGTGATGCGCGTGGTGCCGCGTGACGCAGCCACGCGCGATGCCCTTCAATTCGGCGTGTCCGGGAGTCGTCGCGACGATCAGGGGTGAGAGAAGTTGCTCGAGCACATACCCATTCCTCCGTCCGAGCAGGACCATGAACTTGCGCACGTCGTGGCTCACGATGTCCATCTCCAGCCCATCGATGATGCGGGTGTCTTCGATCGTCTCCTCCTTCACCTCAAGACCCACGATCCGCTCGAGCGGAAGCAAGTGGGCGCCCCGCAGGTCGAAATCGGAATCGGGCGACGGGAATCCGTAGAGATGGGCCCCGCTGATCGTCGCAAAGAGTAGCGGATAAGGCTGGGCCGCAACGATGCGGTGCAGGCGTGGGTCGACTTCGAGAGCGGTGGGATCGACAACAGGCATGCGGAATGAAATGGAATCCACTCCACCGCGCGGCGCGAGGGTCTATTCTCCGCGCTCGACTGGCGCTGGCGAGTCAGGCCGCTCGAGGAGGCAACGCGAAAGCGCCTTCGTCCGTTCGTGCGGCGTGGCGAGTTGCCGGCGAGCCTGCACGAGAAACTGGTTCGCGGCTTCGTAGTCGGGGCGGTCCGGGAGCCGCGTCTCCCCCAAGGCGCGCTCAAAATCGGCGTGCAGGGCGACGCGCCACGCCTCAACTTCCGACCACGGAGTCGCGCCGCATTTGACGGCCAGAAGTCGCTCGCGGTGCGCGTGCATCCGCACCGGGACACGGCCTTCGCGCAGGGCAGCCGCGCCGCCAAGCAAAAGGCGCAACAGGTGCATCGCATGCTTCCAGCGGACTTCGCCCCGGTTGCGCTGATCCCGCTCGATCAGCTTGAACTGACTCATGGCGTACCCGTTGAAAGTTTGAAAGATCAGCTTGGACAGGAACCGCTCACGCATGTCGAGCAGTTGTGCGCCCAGCCGCGTGAGCCGGTCGACCAGAGGCGAGTACAAGCATTCCAGAATGTTGGGATTCGCCTTCAAGGCCATGACGACGAATTTTTGGAGTTCCCAGACGCACCACTGCCCGGCGTGATCCTCAAACTGATCCGGTGCGCCAAAAAGCGACCAATGCATTTCGGCCGGCGCAACGTACACGCCGCGACGGTCGAAATCGGATTCCTCCGACTCGAGGCCGTAGGCGCGCGAGCCAACGACGCCCCGGTAGATCACGTGGTCCTCTACGCTGAACGGTTCACTCCCCTTCCCCGCGTCCGGACGGTTCTTGAAATGACGCAGCACCTCCAGCTGCTCCCGCGGGAGGACAGCCTCGCATCCATCCGGGAAGCGGATCGAGTAAGACTCGTCCGGCCGGGTGGGCGTACGGGTCACGAGGCCGACGGCGCCACGCGGATGAATCACGACATTCTGCGAACCAAGGACCGCGGCGAGCACGACGACTTGCGTGCCCGCCGGCAGGGGAGAAAGAACATCGAACACGCCGCATGGAAGCACATCCGCGGGCGCTTGCCTCACCTCAGGTTTGGATCGGTTCCGGTGGAGTCGCTGGTCGAATGCGCTCAAACCTCGTACTCCAATCGACTCGCGCGGTCGCAGCCATGAGCAGGGCGAGTGTCACAATGGCGCCGATGGTGATCGTCAGGCCGGTGAGTCCATCGAAGAAGAAGCTGTAGCTGAAGAGGACGAGGTAGGCGAACTGCGCCCCCAGCGCGAGACGCGCGAAGGCCGCCCCCGCGAGTGCACGCACGTAACCGCCGACCAGCGCAAGCGACACCACGGCCGCGATGGCAAACGCGGCGTGCACGGGAATCAAATCGACGGAGTAGGCGAAAAGGAGTTGGAACGCGAAGAATCCGGCCGCGAAGAAGAAGTAGTTCATGGGGTGAAAGTTCACCCCGCGCACGAGTCCGAGGATGAGGATGACAGCGAAATAGAAGAGCAGCGAGACTGGGGCAAAGAAGGTCATCCGGGTTGCGATGAAGCCCGGGTTGAGCACGGCGGGCATGGCCATTCCGATCGATTGGGCGCCGATCACATCCGGGTACTTCCACGTGAGCCTCCAGCCTTCCCCCACCCGTTCCCGCTCCCCCGGCGAACCCGTGCCGGTCGGAAAATCGATGTCCGCGAAATCGGTCTGGAGATTGAGCGCAAAATTGCGGATTCGGCCAGCCTCGCCGAACGAATAGTCCCAGCGATCCACCCCGCGCGAGCGGTAGACGGCCTGGACCGTCACAGCTTCGCCCGGCGCCAGCGTGACGGCTTCAGTGAGCCCGGTCGCAGCCGCCGCGGCGTTCGTCGAGACTTTCTCGCCCACGCGGAAAGAGAAGTTTTCGTAGCTCGTGTCCCGCGCCGGGAAGTCGAAGTGCACGTAAAGCGTCTGCGTAATCGGGGTGGGATTCTCCACCCGATAGTCCGCCGTAAAATCCACCACGTAGGTGCGATAGCGCAACAGTCCGCGTTTCTTCGGCTCGTAAGCGAGCCGCACGCGCACGTCGCTCGCCGCCGGTTGCAGGCGTTTTCGCCCGTCCGGGCTGGCCGGGGACGGATAGTAAATGACGGGATGCGCCTGGGTCATGGGCGGCCCCCAGCCTCCGGCGATGCTGGCGCTGAACTCGTCCGAGCGGGTCTCGGTGCGCTTCACCAAGGCAGCGGCGAGAAGAACCCAGCCGACGCAGGTGGCGATAAAGATGGCGAAGATGGCAAGGATGCGGGGAAAACTCATGGGATGGGGAGGCAATGGAATGGGATATTTGGGGCGAAATTTGGAGCGACGCGTCCTCAGGGTTTGGCCGTGCGTTTTTGATAAAAGAGGGCGGCGCGCGGTTCCTCGGCGCGACAGAGATCCTTTTTCAAGCGCACAATGGTGGCGTCTTTCTCGGTGGCGACGCTTGTGGCGGCGGCCATTTCAACGTTGCCTTCAAAGGCCGTGAGGTCATAGGCGCCCGGCAACGAAATCTCCCACACGATGGCATGCGTGAAGAGCGTCGAACGCGGCAGCACGAGTTCGATTTCCCCGGAGACGGGCGCGAGCTTCGGGCCCTGCGCCGAATACTTGAACGCGATCTCGGTCGGCTTGCCGGGCGCCGCCGCGGGCAGGGTGAACTCGATCACCCCCTCACCCCGATCGACCGGGCTGACGTCGCGCCCGCTTACAGAAGCCGACAGGAGCTCGCACCCTTTCGGCAACACGAGCCGCAGCGGAAGCGCCCGATCATGCCGGACGATGAGCCGGCCCGCGTTGAGGATGCTGCCGTCTGCGACGATCCGCATGCTGTAGTGCGCTTCGTCAACAGTGGCCTGGGCCGCCTGGACAAGGGGGAGACGCCGGACCGTGACGCTGGATGTGCTCTCGTTCGGCGGACAAACCACCGGGAGAAAACTCGCACCTTCCAGCGCGGCGGCAATGACCTGGACAGGCGCCGGACCAGGAAGATCCGAGCCCGCCGGACCGCTGATTTCCAAACCGGGGGCGGAAACGACAAAGAACGTGTTCCGCTGGGCTTGCGCTCCTTTGACCTGCGGCGCCGCCAAAGCCCACTCCCCGTCCTCCGCCGGCTGCGGCAATTCGAAATCGAGCACCAGTTCCCGCGCCGCCCGGCTCGCACCCCTCCAGCGAACCTGGACGACCCGACCGTCGCCCGATTCCGCTTTCGTGGCGTCCCAGCGCTCGAGGTCCTCGCTCTCCACATTGCGCATGCTCACCGCAGCGGGCAGCAGGAGCTGCATGGACGAGGACTCTCCCGTGAGGCTGCTCCCGAGGACGCGCGCCACGCAGAAGAGCCGGCCTTCACGACTCGCGACGAGCGTTTGCACATCGGCATTCCAGACCACCGGGACCGGCTGGCGCACAACTCTGTCGTGGCGCGAAAAGGAGGCCACCAGCGGCTGATCCGCCGAAAGACGAAAGAGTGGCGCTGCGCCTGCGCCGGATTCCGCGCGAGTCGCGCCTTCGACGAGGAGAGTTCGGTCCGCAGGCACACCAGAGATAGTGGCTTCGTTGATGAGGGCGGGTTGGAGTCCAAGGCGCAGGCTCGAAATGCTGTCCGTCGCTCCGCTGAGACGGACGCTGAAATCCAGCGTCACCGCGCGTTTGCCGGCGCCTTGGAGCAGCAGCGCGTAATAGCCATCACGCACGACGAGAGCGGTACCGTCCGGTCCAATGCTCTGGAGCCGGACCTCGGCGGGCAAAAGAGGGACCACGACCCAGCCCTCCCCATAGGTATTCACTTCGAAGACCACGCGACCTTCGGCCTGGGTAAGTTCGGCCGGGATTTTGAAGGAGTAGCGCGCCGACTGGACGGAAAATAGGATGGGTGCCAGAGGCTTCTCCGCCGCTTTTGCCTTCTGGATCTCCGCCGCGCGCGCACTATCCCAGAGCTGTTTGAGCTCCAGATAAGGGATGGTGACGCTTGCTCCGCGGAGGTCAGGCGCATCGCCGGTGGCAGCGAAAGCAACGGAATTAACCAAAGAGAGCAGGGCGAAGGCGGCAAGCGGGCGATAAATCATGGCCGCATCCTCGCGCGCGCTCATGAATCCCTGATGAACGCGGTGTGAAATCGCGGTGAAAAAACGCGCAGACGATTCCCGCCGCGGGATTTGAATCCCAGCGCCGCCGTCCTTTCAAGACTCCGCCGATGTTGCTCGACCCTTCTGGTGACGGCCGCGTTTGATTGACACCGCAGGTGCCATCGGGACTTTGCATGCAATTTCCGCCGGCCTCAGCCGCGCGGATGAATGCTTCATGCGCGCGCTCCCGTTTCCCCTCGCCGCACTTCTGGTCCTGCTGACTTTTTCCGCCTGCGGGAAGAAGGCGGCAAATACCGGTGCGCCGCCCCCACGCCCCGTCACTGCGACCCGTGCCGTGACTCGGGATGTACCCCTCTACATCGACGAGATCGGGACTGTCACCGCGTCAGAATACGTGAACGTGCAGTCACAGGTCGCCGGCCAGATCACCGAAATTCATTTTCAGGACGGGGCCGACGTGAAGCAGGGCGACGTGCTCTTCACCATCGACTCGCGCGCCTACCAAGCCGCCCTGGACAAAGCGAAGGCCACGCTCGCGCAGAACACGGCGAAACACGATTTCCAACGCGTGCAGATGGCACGCATGGACGACTTGAAGACGAAAAAAGTGGCCTCTTCGCAGGACTATGACCAAGCCCGCTCCACGCTCGTCGAGCAGGAGGCAATCCTGCAAGCGGACAAGGCCGCGGTCGCGACGGCCCAGTTGAACGTCGAGTTCTGCACCATTCGCGCGCCCATCACGGGCCGGGCCGGGAAGCGCCTCGTCGATCGAGGCAATATCGTCGCCTATCCCGGCGGCCCCTCCCTGGTGACTATCACCCGGCAGGATCCGCTCTTCATCGATTTCTCGGTGGCGGAGGAAAAACTGCCCGCCGTGCGCGCCTACCAGGCGCGCGGCACCCTCAGCCTGGAGGCCTGGTTTGCCAGCGACCCGAAGAAGCGGCGCGTGGGCGAGTTCTCTTTCGTCGATAACGCCATTTCCAGCGGGAATGGGACGGTTCGTCTGCGTGGCCGGCTGCCGAATGAGGACCGGATGTTTTGGCCAGGTCAGTTTATCAATGTCCGCCTCGTCCTCGATACCGCGAAGGATGCCGTAATGATTCCGACCCAGGCCCTCCAGACCGGTCAGATCGGGACGTTCGTTTTCGTCGTGGGAGAAGACAATAAGGCCACTATCCGACCGGTGCGCCCGGGCCAGCGCCAGGGAAACGAAATTGTCATCGAGGACGGCGTGAAGTCCGGCGAGAATGTGGTCTTGACCGGGCAGCTTTATCTGGCGCCGGGCACTGCCGTGAAAATCGTCATTCCGCCCGGATCGCCGGAAGCGGCCCAGGCCGAAACGGAAACTCCGAAGGATAAGGAACCCATGTAGGCCGCCGCCGCGTTCCATGAATCTTTCCGAACCATTCATCAAGCGTCCGGTCATGACGCTCCTGCTGACCGTCACGATCGTGATTTTCGGCACGCTCGCCTACCGGCAGTTGCCGGTAAACGACCTTCCTACCGTCGATTTCCCGGTGATTAGCGTGAACGTGAGCTATCCCGGGGCGAGCCCGGACACGATGGCCGCGACCTGCGCGACTCCCCTCGAACGCCAGTTTCTGCAAATCCCCGGAGTCGATATCATCACGTCGAACAGCACCCAGGGGTCCGCTTCGATCATCATTCAATTCAACCTGAGCAAGACGGTCGACTCCGCTGCGACCGACGTCCAGGCGGCGATCCAGCAGGCGGCGGGAGCCTTGCCCCCCGATCTGCCTTCCTCGCCTACGTTGAGCAAACAGAATCCAAACGAGCAGCCGATTATGTACATCGGGCTCACCAGCGATTCGCTCACTTTTGGACAGATCTACGACTTCGCGAACACGCTGGTCGCGCAAAAGGTCGCCATCCTCCCTGGCGTCTCGAAGGTCGACCTTTTTGGGGCCAAAGGAGCCATCCGGGTCAAGGCGGACCCCAGCAAGCTGGCGGTACGTCAGCTCACGATGGACGACCTGGCTGGTGCCATCAAAGCCGGCAGCAGTTATCAGGGCGCAGGACAGTTCGATGGACCGTCGCGAACGTTCCTTTTGCAGCCCAAAGGCCAGTTGGAAAATGCGGAGGATTACAAACGGCTCGTGATTGCAGAGCGGGATGGCAACGTCATTCGCCTCGGGGACGTCGCCAACATCACGGATTCAATTGCCGACGAGCGCTACATCCGAATCTACAACATTCGCGGCCGGCCCACGCCTCCTTCTTCGATCACCCTGGCCGTTTCACGGGCGCCGGGGTCCAACACGGTCGATGTCGCGCGCGCGGTCCGAAAACTTCTGCCCGAACTAAAGCGCGAACTGCCCGGCTCCGTCGATCTCATTCCCACCTACGATCGTTCCCTGACGATCGTCGATTCCGTCAACGACGTACAGGAGACCCTGGTCATCGCATTTATTTTGGTCGTGGCGGTGATCTTCATTTTCCTCGGTCGGGCGGCCGACACCCTCATTCCGGTCGTCGCGCTGCCGCTTTCGCTCTTCATCACCGTCCTGGTGATGAAATGGCTGAGCTACAGCATCGACAACCTTTCGCTGCTCGCCCTCACTCTCGCCATCGGCTTCCTGGTCGACGATGCCATTGTCTTCCTCGAGAATTGTGTTCGCCGCATCGAGCAATTCGGCGAGACCCCGGCGGAAGCCGCGCTGGCAGGTGCGAAGGAGATCAGTTTCACGATCCTTTCCATGACGCTCTCGCTTGCCGCGGTGTTCATCCCGCTGGTGTTCATGCCGGGAGTTCTGGGCCTCCAGTTCCGGGAGTTCGCGATCGTGATCATCGTGGCGATCATCGCTTCCGGAATCGTTTCGCTCACGCTGACTCCGCTGATGTGCGCCCGCCTGCTCGACGGGCACATGGGACATCACAAGACGTGGATGGAACGAAAGATGAACGCGCTCATGGCCCGCGTGCTCAAGTTCTATGGCCGCACCCTGCATTGGGCGCTGGCCCATCGATTCCTTTCCCTAATCGCTTTTTTCCTCTGCCTGATCGCGACGGTGTTTCTTTTCCGCGCGCAACGCCTGGCCTTTCTTCCCCTGGGCGACAGCGGGATGATCCGCGGGGCCATCCGCGCGGCCGAAGGTACGTCGCCGGATCAATTGCGCACGTATCTTTCCCAGGTCGAAAAGATCATCAAGAACCACCCGGCGGTCGATAAATCCATCGTGCGCAGCCAGGGATTCAACGTGTTTACCGTCGCCTTCCTGCTGCCCCGGGATCAACGGCCGCCGGTGACGGCCGTGGCCGGCGAGTTGATCCGGCAGATCAACCAAATTCCCGGCTTGCAGGCGTTTCTTCAGCCAAATCCCGTGCTCCAGATCAGCACCGGCGCGGCCAACACGAATCAAGGGAAATTCTCCTATTCGATCAGCGGGCTGGATGGCGAAGAGGTCCGCAAAGGAACCGAGGACCTGACGGAGAAGCTCCGGGCGTATCCGGGATTTCAGTTCGTAAACAACGACCTCCAGGTCAGCACGCCGAATCTGCAGATCGATATCCTGCGCGAGCCCGCAGCCAGTTACCGCGTGTCCGCGCAGACGATTCTCAGCGCCCTGCGCAACGCCTACTCGCAAAACTACGTCTACCTGATCAAGAAGGCCAACGACCAGTACCAGGTCATCCTCGAAGTGGGCGACGACAAGCGCTCCGTGCCGGAAAACTTGAAACTGCTCTATGTGCGGGCCAATGACGGCAAGACGCTCGTGCCGATCTCGGCGGTAGCCACGTGGAAGGAAGTGGTGGGCCCGCAACAAATCACCCATCTCAACCAATTCCCGTCTGCGACGATTTCGTTCAACCTCAACCCAGGTGCGGTGATCGGCGATGCCTCTGCTTTCGTGGAGCGGACCGCCCGCGAGGTCCTGCCCCCCAGCGTGGTCGGAGCGGCCCAGGGCGAAGCCAAAGTGTTTGCGGAAACGATCGGGGCGCTCGGGATTCTCATGGTGGCCGCCGTTTTCGCGATGTATGTGATCCTGGGGATTCTCTACGAGAGTTACGTCCATCCTCTCACGGTGCTCACCTCTCTTCCGGTCGCTGCCGTCGGCGGTCTGGCCACCCTCCTCATCTTTAACCAGGAGTGCTCGCTGTATGCCTACGTGGGCATTTTCCTCCTGCTCGGCATCGTGAAAAAGAACGGCATCATGATGACCGATTTCGCGATCCAGCGCATGAACGAGGGGATTGCACCGCTCCAGGCGGTGCACGAGGCGAGCCTGGAGCGCTTTCGCCCCATCATCATGACCACGCTGGCGGCATTGATGGGCGCAGTTCCTCTCGCGCTTGGTTTCGGCGCCGATGGCGAAAGCCGCCGGCCTCTCGGGCTGATCATCGTCGGCGGGCTGATCGTCTCGCAGGTGATTACGCTCTACATCACCCCGGTGCTGTTTTTGTATTTTGAGTACGTGCAGGAGACATGGCTGGATCGCATCCCCCTCTTCCGCCGCGGCCAGCCCCACGGTTCGAAGGAGTCGAAAGTCGAAGGCGCGCCGAAAGCGGCGGGCGCGCCGGTCACGGTCTAGGAAGCGGGTCGCGAGCGCCCGGTCCGCAGGTCGCGCTTGCGTTTCCGCGTGCTTCGTCGCACGAATCGCGCGATGCCCTACGCCCTCTCGATCCTGCTTGGCTATCTGCTCGGCTCAATCCCGAGCGGATATCTGGTGGGGCGCGCCCGGGGCGTGGATATCCGCACACTGGGTAGCGGCAATATCGGTTCCACAAATGTGCTGAGGATGCTCGGCAAAGGACCGGGCTACCTTGTCTTCGCCTGCGATGCGCTGAAGGGGGTCGCCTCGGTTTTGCTCGTGCGGTGGCTGCTGCCGGAGGGCGGGGATTGGGGCGCCATCGCTGCCGCCATCGCCTGCGTTCTGGGACACAACTTCACGCCGTGGCTCGGTTTCAAGGGAGGCAAGGGCATTGCCACTAGCCTGGGCGTCCTGATTGCATTGCTTCCGATTGTGAGTGCGATCGTCTTCGGGTTCTGGGCGGTCCTTTTCCTTCTCACCCGCTATGTTTCGCTCGCCTCCATCCTCGCCGCTGCCGCGCTTCCGGTCGTGGTCTGGGGGATTCGCGGGATCGGCCCTCTCTTCTGGTTCTCCCTTCTCATCGGCACGCTCGCGATCGCGCGCCACAAGACAAACATCCAAAGACTCCTGGCCGGGACGGAGAGCCGCTTCGAGCGGAAGAAGAAAGCGGAGTCCTGAAGCAGATCTACGCAGTGGCGGGCGCAAGGATCATTCCGACCAACTGCAGGAAGGCGCTCTCCACGCCCGCCCCGGTTTTCGCACTCGTGCGAAGCGGCTTGCCCCGAAAGGCCGTCAGCGGCGAGAGGTTCGCTTCCGTGACGGCCCATTCGGTCACGAGATCGCTTTTGTTCACGGCAAAGACCATGGGCAGACCGCCCTGGATTGCCGCCACTTCTCGCGCCACGCTCAGTGCTTCCAAGACCGTATCGGGACGGGTGCCATCGGACACGACGAGATGCCCGGCGGCGCGGCGGATATACGGTGAGTGCGCAAGTCGTTCTGCCGATTCCCCGGCCATGTCCCAGATCATGAGATCCACCAGGAGGGAGCCGATCCCGATAGTCTTGCGATGCACTTTGGCTCCCACCGTGGCCCGATAGTACGAGGTGTGAGTCCCCTTCATGAAGCGCTCCGCCAAGCTCGACTTGCCCACGCCCGCGGCGCCGAGCAGACAGATCTTTTTCTTCACCATGGCAAAAGAATCTTCGAGGAGGCGAGACCGCGGCTATGGAGACGTGGATGATTTCGAAGTGCTGTCGGTCAGTAGGAACCGGAAGGAAACCGAATCCTGGGTTCCGGAGGAGGGTGGACCCACGCGCAGCAGGACCGGGGGCACTCCCGCGATGGGCGCAATTGCGCCGACGATCAAGGAAGCCCGGAAAAGTTCGCCGCTTACCTCCACCTGGGTGCCCCGGCCAAGGCCCTTAGAAAGCTCGGCGGCTTCGCGCGCCAGCACGGCGAGCCGCGCCAGCGATTCGCGCTGGCCCTCGGCCAGGGCGTCTCCTTCGAAGCGAATGAGAATCGCTTCCGCCTTCTCCGCGAGATCGCGCCAAGCGACGAGATCCGCATCGGCCAGTAAGGAATCGTCCGCCCTGGTGACACCCGGAATCCCGCGGGCATTTCTGCGAAAAAGCTCCACCCACGCGTGCGGCGCGCGTCCCTGGGCTCGCAGCGTGCCGCCCTCGATGCGGAGAGTGACGCCCGCAGGCGGTGCGATTTCCCTTCGCACCCGCCGCAGGACGAAGCTGGGCTCGAGACTGAAGTACGGCTCCCACTGCGCACTAATCGCCGAGGCCGGAATTCCGGCGGCTGTGGCAAATTGCGCGGGGTCCGCCGCAATCGGATCGCGGAATCCCCGCACCCGAATGGGCGTACTCTCGCGGTCCAGGAAAGTTGTGACAAGGCCGGGTTCCGCCTCGAGGAGACTGACGAATTGATCGCGCCGCATCCGCTCCGTTCGCGCCGTGAGCGCGCCCCAGCCCAGCCAGGTCACCAGCGTGATGAGGAGCAGCGCAAAGGCGAGCTTCAGCCCGACCCGTGACCGCTTGGCCGGGGCGGGCGCACTGGCTTCCGAGCGCAGACACGCCTCGAGTTCGGGGCGGCAGCTCTCAAAGGGAGAAGCGTCCCCCTTGAAGTCGGCGAGGTCACGCGCGTGGAGACTGTGTATGCCGTCCAGCGTATCCGCGAGGATGGGACGCAGATCCGCGGGCGGGGTTCCCCGAATCGTGGCCGCCAGGACCGCGCGCGGACCAAACTCGACCCAAACGATGAACTCGCCCACGCGGACGGTATTCAGCCCTTCCCCCTCACCCACCTTGAACGAATCGCGCACGAACTGCTCGATCGCCGAGAGCATGCCCGAGACCATGTCGGAATCAGCCGACGGCGCGCCCGGCACGGCGACAAATTGAAGCAGCACGCCCGTCTCGCGATGGATAAGCAGGACTTGTTCGACGCGGTAGCGCAGCGTGTGTCGAAGGGCGACCTCCGCAACCGAAAGACCGCTGCGCATCGCTTCGAGGCGCCACTTCAATCCCTGCAGCGTGAACGTCTGTTCCGTCATCCGCCGCAAGGCCTCGAGCGTATTCTCGAAAGCTGCCGCGATGGCGCGCCGAATGGTGGGTGCAATGACCGGGACCAGCAGGTCGGCGAAGAATTTCGGCTGCCGTTTGATGGAGCCGATGAAGGCGTTTTCGATGGTGGGGCGGAGCGCCGCCACGAGGAGCTTGTCATTCGCGCCGCGACGCACGAGCGCCTCCGGCAGGGCGGCGCTGATTTCCTCCAGCCGGCGCTCCGGGTCCTCCAACCGGGCCAGCGCCTCTTTCTCAGGACCCACGAGCAAATCGCGCAGCTCGTCAAACCCGGCCGCGGCCGGCGGTGGCGGTTCGGGATGGCCGTTGTGCGACGGCCCGCCGTTTCTTTCGGGCTGGGCGAACCGGTCGCTCATGGGGCGGAAGGCGCGTTAAGCGCCTTGGGTCGGCTCCGGCAAGCCCGGTACTTCGCGCCGGAGTCGAAGCGCCAGTTCGCTGAGCATGTCCGCCAGGCCCACGCGATCGGTTTTGTCATCGCGCAGCGCGGCGGATTCGCGGGCCAGATTGGCGCTGAGAGTATCGAACTTATGCTGCAGTTCCTCGGCCAGGAGCCGGTGCTGCTCGCGGGTGGCGTTGCTCGTTTCGCGCTGCACGCGGCCCGTCGATTCCACCAACTGGGCGAGCTTCTCCTCGAGGGCACTGTCGCCGGACGTGCGCTCCCCGGCGATCTGCTTGATCAATCGGGCGCGTTCCTCCCGCTCGGTTCCGAGGTGCGAGTTCACGCTCTCGAGTTCGCCCTTTATGTGCGTCTCGAATTGTCCGAGACGGCGGCGAAACTCTTCACGGACCTCCCCCAGTTCGCGCCCGACGCGCTCCTCGAGGCGGGCGAAGCGTTTCTCAATGTCGCGCAAGTTCCCGCCAAAAAGGAGTTCGCGCGTGCGCTCGAGATTATCCGCCGGCGGAGCAGCCGGCGGGGCGGAAGACGTGTCGCTATTGGTTTTCATGGGCGTGGGAGACCCACACTACTACCGCCCCTGTTCAACCGCGTCCAGCAGTCAACCCTCGGCAAAAGCCCGCTGGACAATTGCGTGCAGATCCGCCGGGGCGAAGGGCTTCGCCAGGAAATTCCGGCCGGGTTCGAGCGCCACGCCCCTCATGCTCTCATCGTTCGCGTAGCCCGACATGTAGATGGAGCGAACCTTCGGCGAAATCCTTGACACCTCCCGCGACAGCGCCGGTCCATTCATTTCGCCCGGCATCACGATATCGGTCACGAGGACCTGAACCCGGGCCGAGACCTGGGGCCAAAGCTCGAGTGCTTCATCGCCAGAACTGGCCGAGAAGACCTCGTATCCGCGCGCCTGCAAATAACGGACGAGCAGAGCCCGGATGCCCTCGTTGTCTTCCACCAGCAGGATCCCTCCCCGCTCCCCGCGACCTGCCGTGGCGGAGGCCGGCTCCGCTTCCGGAACCGCCAGCAGGGGAATGAAGACCGACATGGTCGTCCCCTCGCCGAGCTTGGTTTGAATGGTGATCCAACCCTGATGCTGCTTCACCACTCCGAGCACAACGGGCAAGCCGAGGCCGGTGCGGGCTTCTTTCGCTTTCGTGGTGAAAAAGGGAGCGAAAATTCTCGCCGCCACCTCGGGTGCCATGCCCACGCCCTGATCACGCACCTCGAGGCGCGCGAACCTCCCGGCGCGCGCATCGGGATGGAGTTCGGCTGCTGCCGCCTCCACGTCCACGGCTCGCAAACGGAGGAGAACCTCGCCGCCGAGCGGCATGGCGTCCCGCGCGTTAAGCACGAGATTCACGATCATCTGCTCGAGCATCGTTCGATCCCCTTCCACGGGCACCGGATGTCCGGGCGTATCGATCTTGATTTTGATCTCGGAGTACCCCAGCAACTGCGCTGCGAGCGTGGCGGAATCCGCGAGGGTGGCGGCAAAATCGACGGGGGCGGAACTCATCCGCTCCTGCTGCCCAATGGTCAGAATCTGCTGCGTGAGAAGCCCGGCCCGGAGCGTTGCGGTGCTGATTTGCCGCGCGGCGTCCTGGACCGGCGTTGGCAAATCCGAACCTTCCAGAATGGTGCCGGCGGCAGCACCGATGACGCTGAGGAGCGCGTTGAAATCGTGGGCAATTCCGGTGGCGAGCTGGCCGACCGCGTCATTCTTTTGCGTCTGTTGGAGTTGCTTCTCAAGCCGGAGAACGTCGGTGATTTCAGATCCGGAGACGTAGGCGCTCTCTCCCCCCGCGGCGGGGAAAAGGGACCACGCAAAGGCGCGTCCACCCGCGATCGATTCGAGCCCGGTGCTGGACTCTCCGCTGGCGAAGCACTCCACCAGCGCTTCCGATATGCCGATCGGAAGCAGCTCCGCCGGGGAATCGGCCGAGACGGCCGCGGCCAGTTCGTGAGCCGCGCGATTGGCAAAGATGATGCGGCCGGTTGTGTCGACCTCCACGACCGGATTGGGATTCAACCGCGTCAGGGCGGCGAACCGTTCCAGCTCGAGTTCCGCGTGCCGCTGCGCCGAGCGGTCGTGGAAATATAACCACAATCCCCCCTCTTCCGGATGCACGTGGATCTCCACCCACTCCGCCAGCTCCGGAATCGTCTCCTCGAAATGGAGCACGACTTTGTCCTGCATGGCGCTTTGCAGCAGCTCGTAGGCACTCGTGCGCACGAGCTGCGGAAAGGACTCCCAAAAATTTCGCCCGATCAGATTCTCGCGCGTATGTCCGAGCAGTCGCTCGGCCGGCTCATTTACTTCCGTAATCCGCCAGAATTCGTCCAGCGCGAGATGGCAATCCGTCAGGGATCCGAGCACGGCGCGGAGCCGCGCGTTCTCGGCCCGAAGCTGCGCATCGACGATTTCCCGCGCTGCGAAAGAGGCCGGACTGGCGGTGGCTGGATCGATCATCGGGACGCGCCTGCAAGACTCGACAAACCACGCGCACACGCAAACTCCAAAAAAAGGAACGGTGTAATTATGCGTCGAGCCGGGGTGCGGGGCGCGGTCCGCTTGACCCGTTTCCGGATTCCCCTTACAACTCGCGCTCGCCGTACGCCCCCAACCCCCCAGCGACCTCCGGAGGATCCGCCCGTGGAACTCAAAGACATCAAACTCATCATCGACCTGATGAAGCGGAACGACCTTTCGGTCTTCAAGCTCGAGAAGGAAAATTTCAAGATCGTGCTCGAGCGCGGCACGACGGGCATGATCGTGCAGCAGGCCCCTCCGCCGGTTCTCCTGGCCTCCTCTACACCGGCCTCGCCCGCGCCTCCCGCCGCCCCTTCTGCTCTGCCGGCGGCCGCCATTTCCGACTCGCGCGAGATCGTCTCGCCGATGGTGGGCACTTTTTACTCGGCGGCTTCGCCCGACTCACCCTCGTATGTGAAGGTGGGCGATGCGGTTACCGAGGAAACGGTCGTCTGCATCATCGAGGCAATGAAAGTGATGAACGAGATTAAGGCGGAGACAAAGGGCGTGATAACGGAAATCGTCGCGGAAAACGGCAAGCCGGTTCAATTCGGGCAGCCGCTCTACCGCGTGAAGTAGTCGCGCCGTTCGCACCATGTTCGACAAAATCCTTATCGCCAATCGCGGCGAGATTGCCCTTCGCGTCATCCGGGCCTGCAAGGAACTCGGGATCAAGACCGTCGCCGTTTATTCCACGGCCGACGCAGACTCGCTGCACGTGCACACGGCGGATGAAGCCATCTGCATCGGGCCCGCTCCGAGCAACGAAAGCTACCTCAAGATCGATCGCATCATCTCCGCCGCGGAAATCGCCGATGTCGACGCGATTCATCCGGGCTACGGCTTCCTCTCCGAGAACGCGCACTTCGCGGACGTGTGCGCGAGCTGCAATATCAAGTTCATCGGGCCACCCACCACGGCGATCCGCGCCATGGGGGACAAGAACACGGCGCGCGAAACCGCCGCGGCGGCAGGCGTCCCGATCACGCCGGGATCGGACGGCACCATTGCCGATGAGGCCGAGGCGCTAAAGGTGGCGCGCAAGATCGGCTACCCCGTCATGATCAAGGCGACCGCGGGTGGCGGCGGCAAGGGCATGCGCCCCGCTCATAACGACGGCTCGCTCGTCACCGGTTTCCACGCCGCGCGCACGGAGGCGGAGAAGGCTTTCGGGAATCCGAACGTCTACATCGAAAAGCTGATCGAACAGCCGCGGCACATCGAGTTCCAGATCTTTGGCGACACGCATGGACGCGTCGTTCATCTCGGCGAGCGCGACTGCTCCATCCAGCGTCGCAACCAGAAGATCATCGAGGAATGCCCCTCGCCCTTCCTGACCGAGGATCTGCGGAAGCGCATGGGTGATGCGTCCGTGAAGCTGGCCAGCGCCGTGGGTTACGAAGGCGCCGGGACGCTCGAGTTCCTCGTCGACAAGCATGGGAACTTTTTCTTCATGGAGATGAACACCCGCATCCAGGTGGAACACACCGTGACCGAAGAGGTTTACGGCGTGGATCTCGTGAAGGAGCAGATTTGGGTGGCAAACGGGGAACATCTTTCCGCCGGTGTGGCCGATCCGCACCCGCGGCATTGGGCGATCGAATGCCGCATCAACGCCGAAGACCCGGCGAAGAACTTTCAGCCGTCGCCGGGCAAGATTCAGCTCTACTACGCGCCCGGCGGCCGCGGGGTGCGCGTCGATTCGCACGCCTATTCCAACTACACGATCCCCCCGAATTACGACTCGATGATCGCCAAGCTCATCACGCTGGGTTCCACCCGCGCCAGCTGCATCGCCCGCATGAGCCGCGCGCTGGGGGAATATCTGATCGAAGGCGTGAAGACCACGATTCCGTTCCAACAGGTGATCATGCGCAACGCCGATTTCCGCGCCGGTCACTACGACACCGGATTCGTCGAGCGCCTCCTGCGCGCAGGTGCGCTCGCCGTCTAATCGACGCGCCATGTTCGATCATATCGATCTGCGGGTCTCCTCCCTGAAAAAAGCGCGGGAATTCTACGATGCCTGGCTCCCCGCCCTCGGCCTCACCGCGGGCGGTGGCGGCGCGGACTGGAAGACGTATCGCCTCGCGGGCGAGTCCGGCCGCATGCCCTTCATCTGGATGGTGGAGGAGCCGGCCCATCGCGGCGGGCTGAACCGCGTCGCGATTTATCAGCCGGGCGCTCCGGACGTGAACCGGATCGCCGGTCTCGCGCAAGCCGCCGGCGCCGTGAACTACGAAGCACCCGAATACTGCACGGACTACGGCCAGCACTACTACGCCGCCTACTTCGAGGACGCGGACGGCAACCGCTGGGAAATCTGCTGCCGCCACGCGCCCGCGATCGCGTAAGCATTCCAGGTCGATTCCATTTCTTCGTCCCTCCCGCCCCCTCGGTCCAACGTGCCCAGCCCATCCTCCCCAGCCTCCGCCGCTTCCGCGCCGCCCACTCGCGACCTGTTCATCCTCCCGCCGGGGACGCTCTATTTCGACGGCAACTCCCTCGGGCCCGTTTCGCACGCGGCGCGCGCCTCGGTCCTCGCCGCGCTCGATTCCTGGGAACAATTGGCGATCAGCGGATGGACGGGCGGTGACCGGCCCTGGCTCAGCCTGGCGGGCCGGGCGGCGGAATTGATGGCACCCCTCGTGGGGGCCGCGCCGGAACGCCTTTGCCTCACCGGCTCGACTACTTCGAACCTGCACCAGATTCTGGCGACTTTCTTCCGTCCGGCCGGTCGCCGCCGAAAGCTTCTCATCGATGCACTCGCCTTTCCCACCGATCGCTATGCGGCCCAGAGCCAACTCGCCTGGCGCGGGCTGGATCCGCGCGCGGATCTGGTGGCGGTCCAGAGCGCCGATGGTTACACGCTCGACGAATCGACCATCGAGGCCGCCCTGACGGAGGATATCGCCC
Organism: Chthoniobacterales bacterium; assembly: GCA_038226705.1. Classification (GTDB taxonomy): domain Bacteria; phylum Verrucomicrobiota; class Verrucomicrobiia; order Chthoniobacterales; family SZAS-18; genus SZAS-18. Next base: position 87,693 of record JBBRQH010000006.1, read on the forward strand.
TCGCAATCCTTCCGGCCGTGCTTTTCACGAGCGGGCAGCTCCTCGATCTCGAGCGTCTCGCCGCCACGGCCCGCGCGCGCGGGGTTCTTCTTGCCGTCGATGCGTCGCATTCTGCCGGGTCAGTGCCGCATGCCTTCGACGCTTGGGGAATCGATTTCGCGTTTTGGTGTACGTACAAATACCTGAACGGAGGCCCGGGCGCAGTGGGTGCGCTTTACGTGAATGCCCGGCACGCGACCGCGGTGCCGGCGCTGGCCGGTTGGTTTGGGGCGACCCCCGAGGCGCTCTTTTCCTATTCGGAAACGCTTTCTTACGCGCCCGACGCCGCGCGTTTTCAAACCGGCACGCCCCATATTCTCAGCCTCGCGCCCCTGCTCGGGTCGCTCGAGATTTTCGCCCAGGCCGGAGGCATCCAGGCACTGCGCCAGGAGTCGCTCCGGCTCACGCGCCACTTGCGGCAGAAGCTCGAGGATGAGCTCGGTCTCGCCTTTGCCACTCCGCGCGAGGACAAACGTCGAGGAGGCCATCTGGCCCTGCGGCATCCCGAAGCACGCCGCATTTGCCAGGCCCTGAAGGCAGCGGGGGTTCTGCCGGATTTTCGTGCGCCCGATGTCATCCGTTTGACGCCGGCCGCGCTCTACACCTCGCTCGCCGATTGCGATGCCGTGGCCGATCGCCTCGCGCGCATCATGAACGAACGTGCTTACGAGCGATTCCCCGCCGAGGACGGACCCGTGCCATGAGCGAGCTTATCGACATCACTCTGCCGCTTTCGTGCGCGGTGGTGCCATGGCCGGGCGACCAGCCCTTTCGGCGCGACATCACGCTCGCCATCGCGAGCGGATCGTCGGTCAATCTCAGTGCGATCACGAGCAGCCTGCATAACGGCACCCACGCGGACGCGCCCTTCCACTATCGCGACGACGGGCTGACCATGGAAGGCGTTGCACTCGACGTCTTCATCGGACCGGCCCGCCTAATCGAATGCTTTGGCGAGGGCGAGATCGCGCCCGCAGAATTGCTCGCCGCCGAGCGCCTGCTGATCAAGACTGCGCCGGAGCAGGATCGCACCCGCTTCCCCGCGCATTTTCGCACGCTCAGCGTTGCTGCCGTCGAGTGGCTCGCGGCGCAGGGGTGCCGCTTGATTGGTGTTGACGTTCCTTCCGTCGACCTGCCCGACTCGAAGTCGCTGCCGGTGCACCAAGCCATCGGCCGGGCGGGCATCCAGATTCTCGAGAATCTCGTGCTCGAGGGCGTCCCTGCGGGTGAGTACGAATTGATCGCCTTGCCCCTGCGCATCGCGGGCGGCGACGGCTCCCCGGTGCGGGCGGTTCTGCGGCCGCGCTAATCCGAGCGTCCCAGGTCACTTGCTCGTTTCTGCGAGCAACCGCACCAGTTCCTCCTTCCAGAGCGCGGCAACCGTATGGCTGCCGTGCCCGCGGGTTTTGTCGCTGAACGGAAGCACAACGGCACGTCCCCCCGACACGCGTTTGATTTCGCGCTCGAGGATGCCGAGCTCCGGAGGGTTGATCAGGTCGTCGGCAGAATTGATCGCGAGCAGGGGCACCCGGATCTTTTCCAGCGCCGGGCCGGGATCGTAGTCGTGGGAGGCTTCCACGGCGTAGAGAAAATCATTGGCATCGCCGGTCTTGAGATAATCGGTCACGAACGTGTCGAGCACCTCATCCGCCTTGGCCAGCGTGGGCGCGGCCTGCTGCCGAATCACCGGATTACTGCTCATGAAAAACAACATTTGGGCGGCGAGGCGCAATGAACCTGGCTGCACCTTGTATTCGCCTTCCAGCCAGGAGGGATCAAGCCGGATGCCATCGATGGCCATGCGGCGCCAGACCCGGTTGCGCCCCGCGATCTGCGTGGGCAGGCTCGCGAGCGGCATGAGGGCGTCCATGAAGTCGGGATGAAGTTCACCCCACAGCCACGTGTGCATGCCCCCCATCGAGGTGCCCATCACCAAACGCGCATGCGTCACGCCGAGTCCCTCGGTCAGCAGACGGTGCTGCGCCGAGACCATGTCGAGATAACCGTAACGCGGAAACTTCGTGTGCAGCCCGTCGCTCGGCTTGCTGGACTTTCCGTGGCCGATGCCATCGGGCAGCACGAGGAAGAACTTCCCCGCGTCGAGCGGCTGCCCCGCCCCGAACAGATCGCCGGCAAACTCAGCGCGAATGAACTGCGCCCCACTTCCGGTGGTGCCGTGGATGATGAGCACAGCATTGCGCACCACCCCCTGCGCGTCGCGCTGGGGCTCGCCCACCGTTCGGTAGTGCAGGCGCAGTTCCGGGAGCGTTTCGCCGGAACGAAACTGAAATCCTTTGATAATGAAGTCCGCCTCTTTCGGCGTCGGATAATCGGCCGCAGACAGCGGAGCGGTCAAGGCGAGGAGACAACCGGCGACGAAAAAACGGGCACGCATGGCCCCAACAAAACGCATGCCGCGCAAATTGCAGCCTCGGATGGCAGCCTTTTCGCGCGGCTGCTTGTCGCCGCGGGCCCAGCCTAAAACTTCCATTCCGCGCCGCCGTAGAATCCGCGGCGCAAGCTCGGGTAGCCAGGCACCTCCTCGTACTTGCGATCAAAAACATTCTCGATCCGCGCCGTCAATTTCACGCGTGGCGTGACCTGCCAGTTCGTCCAGACGCGCGCGACGGCGTAGTCACCGACATCGGAGTTGGGCCGGCCGAAATTCAGTTCCTCCCGCCCGTTGACGAAGCGCACATCGGCCCCAACACCGACCTTCTTCTCGTAAAAGCGGTAGGCGGCCGAGGCGGTGAAGGTGTTGCGCGCGCGCCGCGGCAGGCGGGCGCCATTTGGCTGGCTGATATCGTCGCCATTGGTGCGCCGGGCATCGAGATAGGTATAGGCGGCCCGGAGCGTCAGGCCTTCGATCGGCTCGGCGCTAACGAATGCTTCGACGCCCTGGGTGCGCGCGCGCCCCAGATTGAGGGTGCTGAAGTTGCCGTCGAAGCCGATGACGTTCGAAAGATGGTTGTAAAACCAGTTCGCCCCAAAGCGCATCTTGCCGAACGCGAGGGGTTGTTCAAAACCCGCGTCGAAGCCCCGGCTGCGCTCGGGATTCAGCGCATCGGAAAAGTTAGAACGAAAGAGCCGATCTTGCGGAGTCGCGGGCGCGAATCCCGTCGCGTAACTCGCCCGGAGCGTGGTCTGTGTCCGCGCCACCACATAACTTCCGGCGACCCGCCAGGTGCCTTCGGTAAAGGTCTCGCTTGACCGCGTGGTGAAGGGCGGAATGAAACCGGGATCCTGATCGGAGCGGGTCGCGATGTCGAAATGATCGACCCGCGCGCCCGCGACGAGCAAGGCTCCGGGGAAAGGCCGAACGGTCAGTTGCAGAAACCCCGCCTCATTCTCCACCCGATCGAAGAGGTAGCGCGCGTCGAAGGACGGAAGCGGGCTGTACCGTTCCGCCCGGGTGGTTCCGTAGTAGCCGCCCGCCGTCACGGTGAGCCAGCGCGCGACCTCGAAGTCCGACTGCAAATCGACCTGCGTGCGGCGGAAAACGGCCTTGGATGGATTGGGGGCGCCGTTGTTGAACTCCTGATCGTTGGGATCGTTGACCTGTTCCTCCCGATCGTAGCTGACCACGGCGCGAACCTTCACGGCCGGGGACAGCTTCCACTCGACGGACGGAGCGAGGAGCAGGCGTTTCGTCAAAAGGTTGTCGTTTCGGGAGGGTCGAAATTCCGGAACAAAAACCGCGTCCGGCGGCGGGTTGAGCTTGCGGAAGTCGTTGGGATTTCCCGCATCGTCGCGCGAGGCGGTGACGAGCAGGCCGAGGCGCAACCCGCTGACTGACTTCGGCACCCAGCCGAAGTTTCCCAGAAAGCTCAGGGCGCGGTACTGATTATTTGGGCGCTCGTTGTCGGTGTCGAAGCGCGAGGCGCCCACGAGGAAGTCGAAATCGCCGATCTTCCCGCTGGCGGCGGCGCGCTCCCGAAATGTGCCGAAGGAACCGACTTCCGCCGAGATGACGGCGTGGGGCGTTCCGTCCCCACGGGCGCTAAAGAGTTGAATCGCCCCGGCGAGCGCGCGCGGGCCGTAGAGCGTGGACTGCGGGCCGCGTTGCACTTCGATGCGCGCCAGGCCGGTGGTGGTCAGATCGGCAAAATTGAAGAGGCCGCCGAGCCCCTGGTTGATCGGGATGCCGTCGAGCAGCACCTGCGTGTGCTCACTTTTGAGTCCGCGGGTGAAGACACTTGTCACCTGACCGGGCGTGCCGGTCTGGACGACATCGAGGCCGGGCGCTTCGCGCAGAGCTTCGGCCACGGAATCGATCTGGCGCTCCGCGAGATCGCTGGCGCGCAGCGTGGTCACCGCGGCGGGGGATTCCTCCTCCGGGAGCGGCAGGCGGGTGCCGGTGACGACGACACGCGGTTCATCCGCGCGGGCGAGAGAAGTAAAGACGGCGAACGCGCCCAGGAGCGCGATGCCACGGGAAGAGCTAAGCATAAGTTGGATGGTCGGCGGAAAAGCCGACCCATCCGCCGCGGATAAGGCGGCAGCGAAGCGCGGACTTCTCCTGCTGTTTTCGGGCGAAACAACGGGCGGGCCTGCCGCATCGTGCGGAGGCTCGCGGAGCGCGGCTCGGGCAAATGTTCTGACTCCTGGTTTTGCCTTCCCCCGGCCTTCACCGATCCCCCGCGGACGGGTTCACGATTGGCTGCTTGCGCATCGAGGGTCGTATCCAGTTACAGCAGCGCGACTGTCCCCGAGTTTCACGGGGTTCCATGCGCCGAGCCTTCCCGTCGGGCGTTGCGGCCCGCCGGGAATTGTTGAAAAGAACAAGACTGCGGCCGTCGGTTTCGCATCTCCTAGTCTTTCGGTCAAGGGCACCGAAAACCCGGGAGCCCGCGCCCATCATTTCTCGTCTGATGATTGCATCGAACGCCGGTCGAGCTTCCATTGCCGCCCTTTCATGCAAACCTATCTTGCGCAGGCCCACGCGGGCATTGCGCCGCTGCATCGTCCTTCCATGGACACCGCGCTCGCCCGGCACGGCCATTTGGCCAAGGCGCCGGGCAGTCTGGGCCGGTTGGAAGCACTGGGCGTGCAACTCGCGGGCATCACCGCGAATCCGCGCCCCAAGTTCAAGGCTCCAGCGGTGCTGGTCCTCGTGGCGGACCACGGCGTCACCGCGCAGGGGGTCTCATCGTATCCCGGGACGGCGACGGCCAGGATGGTGCTGAATGTGTTGAGCGGCGGCGCGGCCATCAACGCGATCGCCAAGGAAGCGGGCGCACGGATCGTGGTTGCCGATTTTGGACTCGCAACTTTCTTCGCACATCGGCGCGAGCTACAAAACTGGCGCGTCGCCGCGGGCGCGCACGACTTCTCGCAGGAACATGCCATGTCGCGCGGTGAGGCCGAACTCGCCGTCGAGCGGGGAATCCAGGTGGCCGAGCGCGAAATCCAGCGAGGCGCCGACCTGCTCGCCCTGGGCGAGATCGGTATCGGCAACACCACCAGTGCCGCCGCCATCACCTGCGCTCTCCTCGGCGTGCCGGCGGCGCTCATCACTGGGCGCGGCACGGGGATCGACGACCAGCGACTCGCGCGCAAAGTGTCCATCATCGACGCCGCGCTCGCCCGCTGGACGCCGGACGGGAAGGATCCGCTGGATGTGCTCGCGAAGGTCGGCGGTTTTGAAATCGGCGGCCTGGTCGGCGCTTTCCTCGGCGCCTCTCTGCGCCGGGTGCCGGCGATTGTGGACGGATTTGTAGCAACGGCGGCAGCGCTCCTGGCCTGTGGGATCGCACCCGCCCTGCGCGAGAGCCTGATATTCGCCCACCGCAGTCCGGAGCGCGGACATGCTGCGATGCTGACGGCGCTTGGAGCCGAGCCGTTGCTCGATTTCAAGATTCGACTCGGCGAAGGCAGCGGCGCGGCCCTCGCGATCCCGATCGTCCGCACCACCGCGCGGGTGCTTGATGAGATGTCCACCTTTGACGAAGCGGGTGTGACCCAATTCGCGCGCTGACTTGGAAACAGCGAATAGGCACTTGGAAGCATCGCTCCGCACCAGGCCGGGAGATTGTTCGCAACCGACATCCGGCAGATGGCAGGCGGTGCGATTCCATCGACCACAAATAACCAAGAACTTTACGAGCAAGCGTTTACGAAAAGGTGGGACCGGACCCATGGACCGTTCATTTCGACTCGACTTTTTCGCCTTTTCGTTCGAAATCCTGCCTCGATAGCTCTTGCTAATAATTATAGCTTCGCTATCGAAGACCTCATTCACATCGGGGTCGAACGCAGTCCCGGATGCCGCCCAGAACATGAGAAAGAAGACGATTCTTGCCGTCGACGATAGCTTGACCATGCGCAAGCTGACGGAGACGACGCTCCGCCAAGTTGGCTACGAAGTGATCCTCGCTTCCACGGGAGCGGAAGGGTTTCGTCTCGCGATGGAGCACAAGCCCGACTTGGTGCTGCTCGATTACATCCTGCCGGATATGCGCGGCGTGGAATTCTGCCAGCAGATGCAGGAGGCCTCGGCGGAAAAATCGGTGCCCATTCTGCTCATCAGCGGGCACGGCAACGCGATCCGCGAACTCTACCAAGATTTTTCGAACGTCGTCGATTATCTCACGAAGCCGTTTGCCTCCAATGTACTGCAAGCGGTCGTCTCGAACATTTTGGGCAAGCTCGAGAAACCGGCTCCCGCGCCAGCGCCCGTGGCGGCGGAACCCGTTCCGGCCGCGCTCGCCGCTGGGCCCGCCCCTTCCGTCCAGGTGCTCGAAAAAGACCTGCGCCAGAGGATTTTCCAGAAGCTGGTCGCACGACTCCATCCGCCGCTTGTTTCGATTCCTTCCCTCGAGGAAGCGCGCGGCGGGCAGGCTCCGTCCGCCTATTATCTGACCCGGCTGCTGCCCCTCGAGCTGATAGACGAACTCGCCGATGAGCTCATGGCGGTGGCGCAGGAGGGTGGCGCGAGTCGCGATAACGAACCGATTCGCTGCCCGTCCCGTTTTGCTTCGGAGCGTCACATGATGACGTATCTTTGCGCCGAGCGGGCGACCGGGCGGATGGCGATGAAACTCCGGGAGGAGACCGTGTCGCTTTACCTCGACCGGGGCTCGATCGTCAGTATCACGAGCAACAATCCTCGCGCCTACTGCGCCGGGAGCACCTATCCCTTTGCGCAGGTGCCGCGGCAGCTCATCTCGCAGGCTATGCAGTCACAGCGTGATTCGAACACACCGTTTTTTGTCAGCCTCGAGGAGGGCGGATTCCAAAACTCGGGGCTCTCCCTTCGCACCCTTCTGCGCGATTGCGGGCACCGCTGCCTGGCGCGGGTGAACGACGAAAAGACGTCCCTGCTCAGCTTCTCCGCGATGGGGCAACTGCCGGGATTTGTGAACGACCACCGCGTGGAGTACTCGCTCAGTCAGCTCTTGCTCGATTCCTACCGTCGGGTCAGCGACTGGCAGCAGATTTCCGCCTACATCCCTGCCCTCGAGTACTACGTGGGTCTCACGGAGCACGGCGAAGATCAGATAGGGCGCCTCAGTTTCACCTCACTCGAGACCGAGCTTCTCGGACGCATCAACGGCGCGCTGACCGTGCAGCAAATCATCGACCACAGCGGACACGCCGTTTTCGAAGTCTGCCGCGCCATTTATTGCCTGATCCGGCTGGACCTGGCGTTCCTTTCCACGACATCTGCCGTGCTTCCCGCGGCGGCCGAATCCGTCCCCGCGGCGGCCGAATCCGTCCCCGCGGCGGCCGAATCCGTCCCCGAGGAAGCCACCCGGCCCGTGGACGAAGGCGCGCTCGCGGATGCCGCGATGCTCGCGGCCCACGCCCCCGCCGATGAAGAATTGGTGGGCGCTTCCCGCTAGTCCGATTCTCCCCACCGCCCCCAGCCCGAAGCAGGTTCACTCCCCCCCGCACTATGCCGAAGCTACTGATTATCGACGATATGGCGACGGACCGCATGGTCCTCCGTTCGTTTCTCTCCTCCCGCAATTATGAAATCGTGGAGGCGACCGACGGCGAGATGGGAATCTCGCTTTGCCAAAGCGAGCGCCCTGATCTCATCCTGCTGGATATTGTCATGCCGAAACTCGACGGCTTTCAGGTTTGCCGGCGGATCAAGCGCGACCCGGCGTCCGCGCACGTGCCGGTCATCCTTATCAGCTCGAAGGCAGGCGATACGGACAAGTTCTGGGGCATGAAACAAGGCGCCTCCGAATACCTGACCAAGCCGTGCACCCAGGAAGGCCTGCTTGCCGCCATCGACAAGGTCCTCGCCGGCTGATCCCTATGAGCGAAACCGCCCCAGCGCCCAAGGCCGCGCCCGCGCCGCCTTCCACGCCTCATGCTCTTTTCGAGTCCGGGAAGCTGCGCTTCGCGCTGCCGATCGGCGCCGTGGGCGAAGTGGCAAGTGACGTGCCGTTGACCCGCCTGCCGATGCCGCAAAAGGGCGTGGTGGGATTGATCAATCTGCGCGGCGATATTCTCCCCGCCGCCTGCCTCGATCCCTGGTTCGGCGAGGCGACGGCCAGCACTGTGGCCATTCCCTTTTATCTCGTGGTCAAACATGGCGCCGCGACCGTCGCCCTCCGGATCGATCGGTTCGAGCAGGTTGTCGCGATTCCAGACGGCGCCGCGAAGCCCGACCCCGCTCCCGGGCCCCACACCAACATCGCCCCGCGCGTTTGGTCGCGTCCCAACGGCTCCATCTATTGCCTCTCCGCCGAGGCGCTCATCCGCGCCCTCCAGATCAAAAAAGCGCCCCAGCCTCTCGCCGCATGAAATCCCTCCGTCTCGCTGCCCTTGCCACCGCGCTTGTCGCGGGTCCGCTCGTTGCCCAAAACCAGCCCGCGTCGTATCTCGCCACGGATCGCCCCGTCAATACGAACGAGATTCGCATTGGCGTCAGCCTCCCCGAGACCGGCCGAACCAACCTGATCGGTAACGATTATCTCAAGGGCGCCCGCGCTTTCTTCGACAAGCTCAACGAGCGTGAAAAAGGCATTCACGGCCGGGTCATCAAGCTCATCGCGTATGACGATCGTTTTGAAGTGCTCCCCGCGGTGCTGAACACCCGACGTTTGATCAACGACGACAAGGTCTTCGTCCTGCTCAATTACGTGGGCGGAGTCGGCACCCGCTCCGTCGGTCTCATGCTGGGTGAGGCGCAGATTCCGCTCCTCGGCGCCTTCACCGGCGCGCAGTCGCTTCGCCAGCCGATCAATCGGTACCTCTTTCATCTCCGCCCCGGTTTCAATGAGGAAACCGCCCTCATCGTCGAGCATTTGATCACGGATCGCCAGGTGACGAAGATCGCCGTCTTCCATCAACTCGATGCCGACGGCGAATCGATCCTTCGCGGCGTGGAGCGGGCCCTCCGGCCGCGGGGGACGAAGGTCGCCGCCACGGCCAGCTATGTGCGAAACACCGTCGACGTCTCCGCCGCCACCGATGCACTGTTGGCCGCTAAACCCGATGCGGTCATCCTCGGGGGCACCTATCAGGCCAGCAGTGCGCTCGTCACCGCCCTGAAAGCGCGCAACTTTTCGCCCATCTTCGTGGGGACTTCCTTCGTCGGGGCGGAGTCCTTCATTGAAGCGGCCGGCGCCGCTGGCGAACAGGTTTTCTTCACCCAAGTAGTGCCACCGCCCACGGATGCGAGCATCCCGATCGTCGCCTCTTTTCGCGGCGACATGGCCGGGCAACCCAACCCGCGCTACACCCAGGTCGCGCTCGAAGGCTACCTGAACGCCGCCGCCCTCGCGTCGGCCCTGCGAGATACGGGACCAAACCTCACGACCCCCGCCTTCCTCAAGGTGCTCGAGAATCTGAATGCCGACCTTGGGGGCATCACCGTCACTTTCACGCCCTCCACGCGGCAGGGCCTCAAAGATTTTTACCTCTCGGTGGTGCGAAACGGCGCACTGGCGAAGGTCGAAAAGTTCACTCCCTAACCGAGCAAGAGGAATCCGGCCATGGCTACGGCAACTAATCCCACTCCCCAGACCCCCGCTGCAGATAAAACCCAGCGCCTCAGTCGCGCCACCGTGCGCACGAAGCTGCTGGCCGCGAGCATGGCGGTCACGCTCTTTGCCCTCACGGCCTTCGGCTTGATCGCCTATCAACTGCTTAAGGCTTCAATTCAGAAGGATCGCGAAGCCGGCTTTATCGGGCTGCGCAACACCCTGACCCGGCAGGTCAACGAATACTTCCAAAACGGCCGGGCCCAGATCGCGACGCAGGCGGAGTCCCAGACCGTTCAGCTCGCCCTCGCGGAGTTTACTGGAGCCCGGCGGACCCTCTTCGCGGAACTCGCGACCGAGGGCTTCACCGCGGACGTGAGCTTCATGCTCAATCTCGCCGAAACGAATCGAGGCTACTACGATTCCACCCTCATCGAAGGCCTCTTCCTTGCCCGCACGCCTGAACCGAGGGAGGACGCGCAAAAATACCTCCCGAAGGACCGCGAAGCTCTTTTGCTCCAGTCGGTCTACAACGTCAAAAACCCGGCCCCGGTCGGATCGAAATTCCTCAATAACTCGACCACCGACATTCTTTCCAACGAGCAGCTCGACCGCCCGTTACGTGAGGCATTTTTTCGTTCGAACTACGCCGTGGCGAACAACCGCTACCACCCGTATTTTAAGGCGATCGCGGACCGCTTCGGGTATGAGGATGTATATCTCATCGATGCCGAGGGCAACGTCGTCTACAGCCTCGACAAATCGCTCGATTTCGCCACCAACGTGCGCACGGGTCCGGCCCGAAATACTGGAATCGGAGAGGCATTTTTCGCCGCCTGGTACGCCGAATCCGGCTCGAACGCCGATCTCGATTCCCGAGTCGTTGTGACGGACTTTGCCCCTTATGATTACGCCTACGACTCGCCCTCGATTTTCATGGCGACACCCGTGACCGATACCGTCGGCCGCCGGCTTGGTGTCATCGTCTTTCGGCTCGGAATTGACCGGATTTATTCACTCTTCACGTTCGGCGGCAGGCAGGAGGAAAGCGGCCTCGGCAAGACTGGTGAAGCGTACATGGTCGGGCCGGACTTCAAGCTCCGCTCCGATTCGCGCTACACGGACAATCTCCCGGCCAACCAGCGGAAACCGCGCATCACGTCCCTGGATAAGACGGCCAAGAAAGAATTCACGGGCATTCTCGCGACCAAGGCGGAAAACGAGGCGACGAAAACCATCTTTAGTACCACGCCCGGTGCGCCCAACTCGGGCACAAGCCTCTATTCGAACTACGCTGGCGAACGAGTCCTGGGCGCATACGCACCCCTTTCCATTGCAGGTCTGGACCTGGGTGTCGTCGTGGAACAAAGCGAGTCGGAAGCGTTCGCAGACTTGAAACGACTGCTGCGAACCCTGGCCTTCGTCGGCGCGATCCTGCTCCTCGGTGCGCTTTTGATGTCCGTCATCACGGCCGCCGGCGTGCTGACACCGCTCAACGCCTTGACCAAGGTCGCCGGTCGCATCGCCCAGGGCGATAACTCCGTTCGCGCTCCGGTTATGTCCCGCGACGAAATTGGGTTCTTCGCTGGCACGTTCAACTCGATGGTCGACGCCCGTATCACGGCGCAGGAAAAGGCCGAAAAGGAAAACACCCTGCTGCAGGCGGATATCCGCCAGTTGCTCGAGGTCGTGTCGGATGCCGCTGATGGCGACATGACGGTGCGGGCGAAGGTGACCGAGGGAGCGCTCGGCAACGTGGCCGACGCGTTTAACCTCATGTTGGAAAACATCGGCGACACGCTCACGCAGGTGCAGACTGCCACCACGCGCGTGAATCGCGCGGCCTTGGGCTTCCAGGATTCGTCCGAACAAATGGCCCGCGGTGCGGCGGAGCAGGCGACGCAAATCGGCTTTACCACGCTCGCCATGAATCAGATCACCTCGAACCTGAAGGTGGTGTCGCTCAACGCCGAGTCGGCCAACGGCGCGGCGGACAACGCCCGGCGGGCCGCCGAGGCGGGCGACGCCGCGGTTCGCGAGGTTGTCGCCGGCATGGAGCGCATCCGGCGCGCGGTGCAGGCGGGTGCCCGTAAAATCAAGCGGCTCGGCGAACGCTCGATGGAAATTACGTCCATTCTCGGCGCGATCCAATCCATTAGCTCCCAGACGGACATGCTCGCGCTGAATGCCTCGATCGAGGCTTCACGCGCCGGTGAGGAAGGCCGGGGCTTTAGCATCGTCGCCGAGGAAGTGCGTAAACTCGCCGAACGCACCCAAGCGGCGGCGCACGAAATCGAGTCGCTCGTTTCCACCATCCAGACCGATACCAACGAAGCCGTCATCACGATGGAAGAGCAGACCGCGGAAGTGGAACGCGAAGCGCGCGTGGTGTCCTCCGCTGGAACGGAACTCGAGCGCATTCGCCACTCCATCACCGAATCGGCCATGCTCATCTCCGCCATGAATACGGCGGCGAAGGAGCAAGCCGAGGGCGCCGGCCACGTTCTGGAGGCCATGACGGTGGTGCAAAGCATCGCCGAGCAGGCCGAAGGAAATTCCCGCCGCAATCGGGAGGAATCGGGCGGTCTCACCTCGCTTGCCTCCGATCTCCAGCGCTCGGTCGCGCAGTTCAAGGTTTCAAACGATGTCGCGCCAGCCCCTGCGCCCGCGCCTGTGCGCGCCACTGTGCCAGCCACGCCCGCGCCCGCTCCCGCCCCCATGGTCGCCGCCCCCGTCGCGCCCGCCGCGCCTGCTCCTTCCGCCGCTCCGCCCGCCCGCCCGTCCGAGCGCCTCACCACGCTGCCTGCCCTCACGCCCGCCAGTGTGGCCTCGCGCTCCAATGGGAGCGAGGGCCAGCCTGCGACCTAATCGTCGCGCCCCGTCCACCCGCGCCCCGAATCCCCATGCTTCCACTCGTCGCCAATAGCGAGTTCAGCAAAATCTTTTCCTCGGAGCTTTCGTCGCTCATGGAGCGCGCGGCCACTTCGCTGGAAACGCTGACCCAGAATCCACGCGACGAGGCGGCCTTGGCCGACGCTCTCGCCGCCTATCACAGCATGGGCTCGATGGGAGGAATGGCCCGGGCCGTGGCGATCGAAAAAGCGGGCCGTCTTTTCGAGCGGCTCATCGATGTGGCGAGCACGTTCTCGCAGTCCGATCCCGAACGAGCGCTGGCGATCTTCTACTTCAGCAAGCTGCACCTTGCCGTGGTGCATGAAATCATCGGAGTGACCCTTTCCGGGCGCGAATCCGAGGCCGAAGCCGAGGCCGAGCGCTTGCAGGGGGAAGTCTTCGCCGAGTGGGGCGACTACTACTATCAGGCGTTGCCCGCTTCCTTGAAGCCCGCTGAGGCCGGCAATGGCAGCGCTCCCCCAGCCGTGGCCGACACCGCAACTTCCAGCCCCTATCCGCTCGATGTTGTCGCCCCCTTTCCGGGCGAAGCCGTGCAGCAGAAGCGCACCCGCCGTATTCCGGTTGAGCCTGAACCTGAGCCGCTCAAAACCCCGGATGACGACGTCCTGGAATTCCTCGCGGAAATGGACGCAGGCTTCGCCGCCACTCCCGCAGCTGAATCGGTGCCGCCGACACCCCCGGATTTCCTGGCCCGCGGCGCCGCGCGCGTCCAGGGGCCGCAAAGCGAACTGGACCCACCCAGCACCCCTTTTGTGGCGCCGATCGAGCCCGGCCCGGTGCCCGCGGTCACGCCGCGCATGGCAGCCCCGCCACCCGCGGGGCTTGGCCCGCGAGTGACTCCTTCCCTCGATGGCGGCAGCGTCTCGCCGGATGGATCGCTGAAATTTGTTTCCGCCTCGCGTCCCGTCGCGCCGACCGTCCCTCCTCCGCTGGCGCCGATTGAAGCCGAACCCGAGCCGCATGTCGATCTCGAGATGCTGCAATACTTCATCCCGGAAACGGAGGAGTATTGCGAGACCATGGAACGCGCCATCGAGACGATGGAGCGCAATCCGTCCGACGACGACTCGCAGCAAACCATTCTGCGCCTTTTCCACACCATCAAAGGTGCGGCGAACAGCATTGGGCTGGGGCACATGGGCGACCTGGCCCATTCGATGGAGGATTTATACGGCGGCCTGAGCGAGAATCGCATCACGCTGCCGCACGCACAGAAGATGCAGCTCACCTCGAGAGCCGTACAAGTCGTGCGCCAGTGCCTGCGGCGCGCCTCCAGCACGCCCCCGGTATTTGCCGCACCGGCAACGCTCGCCGAAGTCATCTCGCGAATCGAGAAGGCCCAGACCACGCCGGCCGAGGTGGTTCCCACTCCTGCTCTTGAGGTGGTTTCTGCGCCAGAGCCCGTCGCGGCGCCCGTGGCTGAGATCCCCGTGGCCGAGATCCCTTTCCACGCGCCGCTCCTGGAGCCCTCGGAAGAAGTCCCATCGGAAATTGCCGCGCTGGTTCCCGTCGAAGCTCCCCACCACGAGGAGGTCCCCGTTGCCATTCCGGTCTCGGTGCCTGTGCCCCCGCTGCCGGCCGCGCCAGCCGCGGCTCCCGTCGAGGTCGAGGAAGTCACGGCCAGGCTGCCCGCGAGCACCTCGGGGGAAGAAGAGTCTTTCGGGGAAAGCCTCGTCGCCGCGCGCATCGAGCCGCAGCGCCTCGATCTGCTCATGAATCTCGTCGGCGAGCTCATCGTCGGACGAAATCAACTGCAGGGCCGCCTCACCGCCTTCAACGCCCTGCAGCGGGAACTCGAATCGGCCAAGAACCGCCTGCTCGACGTGGTCGCCGAGTTTCAGGAGAAGTACGAATACTCCCCGGCCGGTGGCGGACTCGCCGCTTCCGCCGCGGCCGGACATGGCGCGAGCCCGCTCGCGCGGCCGGTCTCCACCGCCGCACGCACCTCGCAGGCCCATGCCGAGGCCGCCGCCCCCGCCGGGTTCAGCGACCTGGAGTTCGACCGCTACGACGACCTCAACATTCTCTGCCGGGCCCTGGTGGAAATCGGTGACGACGCCAACGAAGTCATCACGCAGTCGGGTAAATTCATGGGCGCGTTCAACGACGAGTCCGATCGCTTCTCCAAGACGGCGAGCCGCCTGCAGGAAACGATCACCGCGGTTCGTCTCAGCCCGCTGGAATCGCTCTTCCGCCGACTTGGGCGCGTGGCAGCCGGCGTCGCCGGGCAGGAAGGAAAACAGATCAATTGGTTCACTGAAGGTGGGGCCACGAAGCTGGACCGCGTCGTGATCGACCAAGTCTTCCAGCCTCTGCTGCACATGGTGCGCAACGCCGTTTCACACGGCATAGAGGATCCCACCCTGCGCGCCGCGCGCGGTAAACCGCGCCAGGGCTCGGTCACAATCCGCGCCGCCCAGCGCTCCGGCCAGGTCGTCATCGAGCTGGAGGACGATGGCGGGGGCATGGATATCGAGGCCATCCGCACTCGCGCCACCGAACGCGGCTTTATTCCCCCCGGGGTGGAAGTCGAGGAAGTGAAGCTCATCAACCTGGTCTTCCAGCCGGGCTTCTCGACCGCCAAGACCGTGACCGATATTTCCGGTCGTGGCATCGGCATGGACGTCGTGCGCCGGGAGATCACCCGGTTGAACGGCAGCATCGAAATCCGCAGCCGCGCCGGCCTCGGGACGACGATTGCCCTGCGCCTCCCGCTCACCCTGGCGATCAACCAGGCCGCCTTCATTGGAGTCGGCACCGAGACGTACGCCCTCGCCGCCAACTTCCTCGAGCGCGCGGTGACGGTGCGCAAGGATCACATCTATCACCGGGAAGATGGCCTCGAGATGCTGCCGCTCGGCGACCGCGATGTTCCGTTCCTCCGCCTCGACCGGCTGCTGGAAGCGCCGCCAATTCCGAATGCGACGCCCACCGAGGACCAGCAGGCGGTGGTCGTGCAACTGGCGGACGAGCAATTCGCCCTCGGCATCGACCGCAACATCGGAAGGCAGGACGTCGTCGTGAAAGCGCTCGGGCCGATTCTTGCCGGCCATTCGCTCTTCAGCGGCGGCACGATCGGCACGGATGGACGCGCCATCCTGGTGCTCGATCTGCCCGGAATCTCCGATCAACTCTTCCGTCGCACCGGCCAGGTCGAGGCGCTCTACACCCCGGTGAGCGTCGTCGCCGAAACCGAGGATGCCACGACCATCGCCCCCGGCGGCGCACCCGGGTTTGATCCGCGCGCGCTCGCGCCCATCCTGATCGTGGACGATTCGCTCTCCATCCGGAAAGTAGCGGAAAAGTACGTCGGCGAACTGGGCTACCGCACTGATACCGCAGCCGACGGCCTCGCGGCCCTCGATAAGATCAAACGGAACACGTATTCCCTCGTGATGACAGATCTCGAAATGCCGCGCATGCATGGCTTCGATTTGCTGGCCGCGATTCGGAAAAACGAGGCGACGCGGGACCTGCCCGTGCTCGTCGTCACTTCGCGAACCGCGGAGAAACATCGCTTCCAGGCCCGCGAGCTCGGGGCCAATGATTACGTCACGAAGCCCTTTTCGAAGGAGCAACTCGGCGAAAAATTCGAGCGGTTCCTGAAGATGCCGGCTTTACAGGCGTAAGGGACGGAGGCATCTCCTCAGGCGTTCCTCCCGCACCAAACCATGGCGATTGAATCCTGGGGCAGCATGCTCGACGAGATCCGTCGACAGGAGGCGGAATTAAAGATTTCGCCGAATGTCGAGGGCTACCTTGCGATCGCAGATCGCTATAGCGAAATGGGTCTCACCAAGGAGGCCGCCCGCGCCTATCGCATGGCGGAACAATGCGAAAGCGCCGCCGAGGCGACCGTGATGTCCGATCCGGAACCGCTGCTGAGCGGCGCCCTCACCCGCGGCATGGTGGTCGAGATCATTCAGATGATCATGAACACGCAGCGCACGGGCGAGCTCATCGTGATCAGCGCCCGCGGGGACGAGACTTTGCGGCTCTACGTCGAGCAGGGCCGCGTCATCAACGCCACCGGGTCGAAGACCCCGCGAGGTCAGCGCAGCTTCGAGCGGGCGCTCGCGCTCGGGAACGGCACTTACAAGTTTTTCGAGAAAAGCGTGGAGCACATCGAAGTGCTCTTCGATCAAAACACCGAGCACCTTCTGCTCGATACCTTGCAAAAACTCGACGAGGCCACGCACGCCCGGCAGCAGTTCGACGGCACGCCTTGAGAGCGCCAGAGCGCACGGTTGGCCTGCCCACGCCAAACGAAAACGGGCCGGCAAGCCGACCCGTTTCGGAGAAAGTTTGATACGGACGCTTTACACCGTTGCGTTCCGGCGCCGTCGCACGCCGACGCCGAGCGCGAGTGCGCCTCCGAGGAGCGTCAGAACCACACTGCCCGGCTCGGGCACTGCCACCGCGATCGCCTCGAGATTCAGGACGCCCTGTGCATTGATGGGTCCAGAACCCAAGGCCGTCAGCTGCCCGGTGGCGAGATTTAACCGAAAAAGAAAGTCGCCGAGCGGGGCCAGATTGTTCGTGTTCGAGATCGTCACGTAAGCGAATCCCGTCGCCCCAGAAATATCGAACCCGGTGTTATCTGCCAAATCGAAAGGCTGGCCGTTCAAGGTCAGCGCCGCCACTGTGCTCAAGCTGTTGAACTGCGGCGAGCCGGTGTGCATGACGAGAAAACCTTGCGTGCCGAAAGGCCCCACGACGTTGTCCAGGCCATAGAGGGTCGTGGTGGTCGCGCCGGCAAATGAGTTCGTATAGGCGGAGCCCACGATATTGGGGCGATCGGCAAACCCCGCGTTGATGTCACCGACCGCATAGGAAAGCGTTCCGTCGGTGCTTACTACGCCCGTCCCCGGGGTGAGGCGGAAGTTCAACTGGCCGGGATTGACGCCGCCCAGGTTGATCGCGGTGTTGAGCGAGATGATGCGCAGGCGGTCCGCCACGGGATTGAAATCCACCGAGGTGGCCGTCCCCACGCTCGACGCAGGCGCCGCGTTGAACGTCGCAACTCCGGTCACCGGATTGATGGTATACAAATTCCCCGAGTTCGCGATGCCGTAGAGCACGTTGTTCAGCGGGCGCACGTCGATATCCATCAGCACATCGCCGCTGTTCAAACCGCTAATTAGCGGTGACGTCGTGAAAACCGAAGGCGAATTGGAATCGAAAGTAATGATCTGCGACGTGCTCGCCGAGGGCGCGACGAGCCCGAAAATGGACTCCGCCTGGGCGAAAGGCACCGCGGCGGCGAGGCCGAGAACGGCCGAAAGGAAAAGGAATTTCTTCATGAGGCGCTCTTTCGGATTGAGTGCACCATAATCGAAGATCAGGTCAAGCGGAAAAGGTTGCCGTAGAACGAGAAATCGACTTCGCGCCGGGAGGGCTTAAAGAAATTGATCGGGCATCGAGGGTGTCGGCTTCGAACCCGGAGGGCTCAAGGAAATTTGCAGGGGGTCGCGAGAGTCGGGCTTCGAACCCGGAAGGTTCAGGGAAATTAGCCGGGGGTCGAGCGAGCTTGCGAGCGACCACCCCCCCGGAAAATAAGAGATCGCGCTGCGCCCCCGCGGGGCGCCGCAACTGCCTGTTGTGCGATCAATCCTGGTTCCGGCGTTCATGCCTCTACTTTCCCAGAGCGCGGCGCAAATGCGTCACCAGCCGGCGGCTGAGCTCGACGGAATCAGGCGCGGATAGCTTCGACCATTCGGGGTAATCGAAGCGCGCAAGTTCAGGGAATTGGTCAGTTCGTTGAGATCGAAGTCGAACAAGGCGCGCGAGTCGCCAACGATGACCACCGAATCGGGTTTGACCGCCTCCCGCCGCTCCGCCCAGAGATCATTGGTATCGTTCAACGTCGGCGCGTAGCCCACCGAACGCGCGAAGAGTTCCCAGGCAACCGCTGCGGCAAGGGTCAGCAGGACCACTGCGACGAGAAGTCCGCGCCACGGCAATGGCGGGATCGTTCGCTCAAAATCGAAGGGAACCAAAGGAGCGGCCATGCTCAGGATTTGGTGCGTTGCCCAGCAGTGCAGCAATCTAAATAGTAGATGCCTTTACTTTGCCAAGGCGGCGCGCACGTGCGGGACGAGCCGACGGGTGAATTCGACGGAATCGGGAGCAGAAAGGTGCGACCACTCTGGGCAGTCGAATTCGGCCAGCTCGGGAAAGTCCTCGTAATAAATCCCCGGTGCGCCGGTGTCTTTGAGCAGACGCGTCCACGGACCGGCCCGCGGCGTGGCCCGCTCTTCCAGCGCCTTCAGTTCACTGGTCACCGGGAACCGGATGAAGACGATTTTCCCACCGCGCGCCTGGAACTTTTTCACGGCTTTTGCGGTGTCCTGGAACCGCGCTTCAATCGCCTTTTCCACCCCGGCGAGAAATGCTTCCCTCGGCACGTAACTGGGCGGTGGTGGCGGAGTGAAGAGCGGCAGCCAGCCTTGCTTGATGCGTGTCTGGAGTTCGCCCGGACGTGCGCATGCTTCGCTCATGCGGGCCCGCCGCTCGCGATCGACCGTCTGAAAATAAGGCGGCAATTCCGGGCCCACCTGCGCTCCGGCGCGATTGGGGATCCGAATCTTCTTGAGCAGCATTTCGAGCGTCAGATCCTCCTGCTTCAGAAAGGCCACGCGCTCTTCCAGGAGCAGGCCAAGCTGGTGCCCAGCGCGCTGGGAAGGCGCCCACGTGCGGTAGCGCTTCAGCGCCTTCTCCGAGGTTTCCAGCAACGGCCCCCCGGGCGCGAAATACATCGCCGGGACGATGCTGCACAAGATGGTGCCATGGAACTTTTCGTCCGCGATGACATCGGCCAGCACGGGATACGCGCAGCTTCCCGGCAGGGCCAGTTGGATCGGACGCTGCCCCAGCCCCTTCTCCAGTTCGTCGAGATCGAGATCGAACAACGGCCGCGAATCCCCGACAATCACGAGCGAATCGGGACGAACCATCTCCCGCCGCTGCGCCCAGAGGTCGGGCGTATCGTTCAGGGTCGGCGCGTAACCGACCGACCGGGCGTGAAGTTCCCAAACCACCGTCGCGACGACCGCCAGCGCGGCCACGGCGAACAGAACCACCCGCCAAGGTAGCTCCGGGATGGTCCGCTCAAAATTGAAAGTAGATGAAGGCGTTGCCACTTCCTTGCGTGAGGAGGATTGCGCAGAGCATGACCGCCCAGACGGCGCTGAGAAGCCAGCGGGGCACGCGGGTGACCGCGGCTTCGATGGTGAGATTTCGGAGGATCCAGTGGGCGATGAGGAGCGCGAGCGTCACGAGCGCGACCTGCAGGATTTCCCGGGTGGTGAGAATCGCGTCCCCGTTGGGAAAGAGTCCCACCATGCCCCGGACCAGCCGCGCGGCGGTCGTGAAGTCCGTGGCCCGAAAGAAGACCCAGGCGAAACACACGGCGACGTACGTCCCCAGCCCGACGAGCAACTGCGCCCCAAACGTCTGGGTCCACGCCGCGTCCTTGAAGAGCGCGCGCAACCCTCTTTCCAGCACGAGGCACAGCCCGTGAATGAGTCCCCAAACGACGAACGTCCAGGCCGCCCCGTGCCAGAGCCCGCCGATGAGCATCACGATCATCAAATTAATCGCCGCGCGCACCGGGCCCGAGCGGTTTCCCCCCAGCGGCACGTAAAGATAATCGCGCAGGAAGGTGGAAAGCGAGATATGCCAGCGGCGCCAAAAATCCGAGAATCCGACCGCACCGTAAGGCGCGCGAAAATTATCCCTCAACTCAAAACCGAGGCAGAGAGCCGCGCCGATCGCGCAGGTCGAATAACCCGCAAAATCGAAGAAAATCTGGCCCGAGAAGGCGAGCACACCCGTCCAGGCATCGAGCGATTGGAGCGGACCTCCATACGTGAAAACCGTATCGGCCGAACTGGCCAGCAGGGTATCGGCCAGGACCGTCTTCTGGAATAGTCCCAGCGTCATGAGGAGCAAGCCCCAGATGAAGCGACCGGGGCGCGGCTTCGGCGGCGCGATCAACTGCGGCAGAAAGTCCGCCGCGCGCACAATGGGCCCGGCGACGAGCTGCGGGAAAAACGAAACCGCCAGAACAAAATCGCGGAGCGAGCGCGTGGTCTGGGCCACGCCGCGATAGACGTCGAGCGTGTAGGAAAGCGAATGGAAAACGTAGAAGGAAATCCCGATCGGGAGGAAGAGGTCGAGATGCGGCGGCTGGTAGGCAATCCCGACGCGCGCGAGCAGCCATTGGAAGTTCTCGAGCGCGAAGTTCCCGTACTTGAAGAAGCCCAGCACGCTGAGATTCACCACCACACTGGCCAGCATCCAGGCCTTCCGCGCGCGCGGTTCGGACGCCGCGGCGATGCGCGCCCCGAGGAAGAAATCGAGGGCCGAAGTCGCAAAGAGGAGTGCCGCGAAGGGCGGATTCCACGCCCCGTAAAAAATGTAGCTCGCGAGCAGGAGCAGGTTCTTCCGCGCATTCCAGGAGCGAATCGTCCAATACGCGCTCACCACGACTACAAAGAAAACGACGAACGTAAGCGAATTGAAAAGCATTCGAGGCGTGGAAGAGGCAGTAGCAGAGGACGAGGAAAGTTGGAACCCGGCAAAAAAGCGAGGCGGAATTGCGCCGGTAAAAATGAGGTCTCGCGGTCGTCAGCGCGATCGAGTGCACCCAGAACAGCCCGCGTTGCCGCTTTTGATTGCCGGAGTTTTGCGCGGCTGTCTCGCGTTGCTCGGCTGTCCTCGAAGCGATCCGCCAATCGCCGCAGGCGCAAATCTCGTCTAGTAGCATTTCGCGACTCGACACCCACGCGTATCAACCCGGATGTCTTCCTCTCTCCGCGCTCGTCTCGAGGACTTCATCCGCCATCTCGCCACCGAACGCGGCCTTTCCGACAAGTACCAACTCAACACCCGGATCTATCTCGAGGAGTTTCTCGACTGGCTCGAGCGCAGCCCGACCGGACACGACGTTTCCGCCCTTTCGTATCCCCTCATCGTCACCTGGCTCGAACAGCGCAAGGATGCCGGCTTGGGCGCGGGCTCGATGAAGCTGCGCATCGTCG
This sequence comes from Chthoniobacterales bacterium, assembly GCA_038226705.1. Classification (GTDB taxonomy): domain Bacteria; phylum Verrucomicrobiota; class Verrucomicrobiia; order Chthoniobacterales; family SZAS-18; genus SZAS-18. The sequence continues at coordinate 109,630 of JBBRQH010000006.1, forward strand.
CAATCAAGATCTTCTCCCGCTTCCTCCACGCCCGCGGCCATCTCGACACGGATCCCGCCGAGCCGCTGGCCCTTCCCCGCCTCGATCGCACCCTGCCTGCGACGCTTTCCGGGCCTGTCGTGGAACAGCTTCTGCGCGCCATCCCCGATGCCTCCGACGATCCTTTCGACCTCCGCCTGCGCGCGATGCTGGAGCTGCTTTACGCCAGCGGTCTCCGGGCCGCGGAGCTTTGCAGCGCCCGCCTGGAAAATCTCGATCTCGAGAACGGCGTGATCCGCGTGACGGGGAAAGGCAACAAAACGCGCCTCGTGCCCGTCGGATCCCAGGCGCGCGCCGCGCTCGAACGGTGGCTGGCCCGCGGACGTCCGAATTTTGTGAAGCACCGCACCGGCGCCGACATCTTTCTCTCGGTCCGCGGCGGCCGGCTGACGACCCACCGGCTCTGGGTGCTGGTGCGCGAATCGGCCGCGCGCGCTGGCCTCGACGAAGCGCTTTACCCCCATCTGCTCCGCCATTCCTTCGCCACCCATCTCCTGCAGGGCGGCGCCGATCTGCGCGTCATCCAGGAAATGCTGGGGCACGCGGATATTTCGACGACGGAGATCTATACCCACGTCGACCGCACGCATCTGCAAAAGGTGCACCGCAATTTTCATCCGCGCGCGAAGTAACGGCGGGCCCGCCAGCGGATTTTCGCTTTTTGCATTCAATCCGGGCAGACCTAGTCTGCACGTCCGTTTACCCCGCGTGCGCTAGGATGTGCCGCCCTTTCCCCAACCCCCACCTGCCGGATTCATGGCCAAGAAATCGTCCCGTCCCGCCGCCCCGTCGGCGAAGAAGACCACCAACGTCAAAAAACCCGCCGCCACGAAAGCGGCCGCGAAGAACTCCGGCAAGCCCGCCGCGAAGGCCTCCGCCAAGCGCGCCGCCAAAACTTCGCCCAAGCCCAAGGCCGGCAAATACGTCTACAATTGGGGTGACGGCAAAGCGGACGGCGATGGCTCCATGAAAGCGCTGTTGGGCGGCAAGGGCGCCAATCTCGCGGAAATGACCCGCATCGGCCTGCCGGTGCCTCCCGGCTTCACCATCACCACCGAGGTCTGCACGTACTACTACGCGAACAAGCGCACCTATCCGTCCACTCTCCAGGGCCAGGTGGAGGCCGGCGTGAAGAACATGGAACGCATCATGGGCACCAAGTTCGGCGACACAGCGAAGATGCCGCTGCTCGTCGCCGTGCGCTCGGGCGCCCGCGACTCCATGCCGGGCATGATGGACACCGTCCTGAACCTCGGCCTGAACGACCAGTCCGTGCTTGCGCTCATCAGCTCGACGCAAAACGAACGATTTGCCTGGGATTGCTACCGCCGCTTCATCCAGATGTACGGCGACGTCGTGATGGGCGTGCAGAAGCGCGAAGGCGAGGATCACGAGCCCTTCGAGGTCGTGATGCATGAATTCAAGCACGAGCGCTACCGCGCCGAGATCGAGGACTCGAATCTCACGGCGGCGGACAACCAGGAGCTCGTCGTGCGCTTCAAGAAGCTCGTGAAGGATCGCACCCACAAAAGCTTCCCGAACGATCCGTGGGATCAGCTCAAGGGCGCCGTCAGTGCCGTCTTCGGCTCGTGGATGAACGACCGCGCCATCGTCTATCGCCGGAAATACAACATTCCCTCCGAGTGGGGCACCGCCGTGAACGTGCAGGCCATGGTCTATGGCAACACCGGCGAGAATTCGGGCTCCGGCGTCGCCTTCACCCGCGATCCCGCCACCGGCGAGAAAGTCTTCTACGGGGAGTTCCTGATCAATGCCCAGGGCGAGGATGTCGTGGCGGGCGTCCGCACTCCCTCGCCCGTGGCCGAGTTGCAGAAACTCATGCCGAAGCCGTTCGCCGATCTCGAAAAGGTGCGCGCCACGCTCGAGCGGCACTTCAAGGATGTGCAGGACTTCGAGTTCACCATTCAGGAGCGGAAACTCTTCATGCTCCAGACCCGCAACGGCAAGCGCACCGGCATCGCCGCCGTCCGCTTCGCGGTCGAGATGGAAAAGGAAAGGCTCATCGATTGGGAAACCGCCGTCATGCGCGTACCCGCCGATCAGCTCGAGCAGGTGCTCGCGCCGGTCTTCAACCGCGAGGCGCTCCAGTCTGCCACGGTCATCGCCACCGGTCTCCCGGCCGGGCCCGGCGCCGCCACCGGCAAGATTTACCTCAACGCCGACCGGGCCGCCGCCGCGGAGGCGCGGGGCGAGAAGGTCCTGCTCGTGCGCAACGAAACCTCCCCGGAGGATCTCCGCGGCATGATCGCGGCCGAGGGCATTCTCACCGCCAAGGGCGGCGTGTCCTCCCATGCCGCGCTGGTGGCGCGCCAGATGGGCAAGGTCTGCGTCTGCGGCGCATCGGCGCTCTACATCGACTACGACAAGAAAACGGTTTCCGTCGGCGACCGCCACTGGAAGGAAGGGGACAGCATCTCCATCGACGGCACTTCCGGCACCGTCTACGCCGAGGAGATTCCGGTTTCCGCCTCGGAAATCGAGCAGGCGCTCATCCACGGGGACAAGGTGGCCGCGCGCTCGCGCACCGTGGTGAACTTCCAGAAGCTCATGGTCTGGTGCGAGAAGGCGACCCGCATGGACGTGCGCACGAACGCCGATAACCCCGAGCAGACGCGTAATGCGCTCGCCTTCGGCGCCAAGGGAATCGGCCTGACCCGCACGGAGCACATGTTCTTCGAGGGCGACCGGATCGACGCCATGCGCGAGATGATCCTCGCCGAGACGACCCCCGACCGCGAAAAGGCGCTGGCGAAGTTGCTCCCGTTCCAGCGCGAGGATTTCGCGGGAATCTTCGAGGCCCTGCGCGGTTATCCGGCCACGATTCGCTTCCTTGACCCGCCGCTGCATGAATTTCTCCCGCACGATGAGAAGTCGCAGCACGCGCTCGCCAAAAAGATGGGTGTGAGCGCCGAACACATCGCGCACCGCGTGCAAGGTCTGCACGAGTTCAACCCGATGCTCGGGCACCGCGGCTGCCGCTTGGGCATCACCTTCCCCGAGATCAGCGCCATGCAGGCGCGCGCCGTCTTCGAGGCCGCTGCCCTGGTGCAGAAAAAAGGCATCAAAGTGAAGGTCGAGATCATGATCCCGCTGGTTGGCTTCAAGAAGGAATTCGATCTCCAGATTGCCGTGGTCCGCGAAGTCGCGGCCGCGGTACAGAAGGAGCAGAAAGTGAAGCTGAACTACCTCGTGGGCACCATGATCGAAATCCCACGCGGCGCCCTCACGGCCGATGAGATCGCCGAGACGGCCGAGTTCTTCAGCTACGGCACCAACGACCTCACGCAGACCGCGCTCGGCATGAGCCGGGACGATAGCGGCACCTTCCTCCCGCAGTATTCGGAGCTCGAGATCGTGAAGAAGAATCCCTTCGCGACTATCGACCAGACCGGCGTGGGCGAGTTGATGCGCATCGCCACCGCGAAAGGCCGCCAGACCCGGCCAAACATCAAGCTCGGCATCTGCGGCGAACACGGCGGCGACCCGGACAGCGTGAAGTTCTGCCACACGCTGGGTCTCGCCTACGTGAGTTGCAGCCCCTTCCGGGTGCCGGTCGCCCGTCTCGCCGCCGCCCAGGCCGCGATCGCGGAGAAGCGCGCGGCGAAGAAATAGGAGGCAAACAGCGTCACGATGATGCGACGGGCAACGTCTACGACCCCATGAACCATCCGAAATCCCGCCGCCCCTTGCTGCCGTTTTTGCTCCTCGCCTTGTTGCCCGTGCTGCCTCTGCCCGCCGCGACGAAAAAGAAGAAAGCACCGGCGGGTGAGGCGCAGGGTCAGACTCAGACCGTCACCAAAACCACCCAAAGGGGAGGCACGGGAACGGCGACGGCGACCCAATCCGGCAACAAAGTCAGCGGCACCGCCACCGCGACCAGCGTGAAAGGAAAAACGGCCTCGGCCGCCGGCAGCGCCACGGTCACTCCCGGAATGGTGGCAGGACGAGGGACCGCCACGGGTCCCGCCGGCGGAACCACGACCGCCAGCGGCACCGCGACCGCCACTCAGGCCAGCGGCACTGCGACCGGTCCGATAGGCGGTACCGCGTCGGGCGCGGCCACGTATGGAAACGGCACGGTCGACGCGAGCGGAACGTCCACGTCTGCGACGGGTCAGACCCGCTCCGGCGAGGTGCAGGCCGATACTGGCAGCGTGACGGTTACGAATGCCCAGGAGCAGACGAAGACGGTCCCGCGTCCGGTCATTAAGAAGACGAAGTAGGGAGGGCCGCTTCCGGTTTTTGATGGCGGTCGCACCCCGCGATAATCCTTCCATTTTTCGGCCGGAATTTTTCTTCCGAGCGGCGCGAGGGTGTGAATACCAAATATCTACTAGCGCCTGACCCGAATGCCCCTCCGACCAGTCCCCAGCTTGCTACTCCCCGCCTCGGCGGTATCCTTTCGTGTGTTCCATGAGCGCCTCCCGCTACGTCAACCCCTTCACCGATTTCGGCTTTAAGAAGCTGTTCGGTGAGGAGGCCAGCAAGCCGTTGCTCAAGGACTTCCTCAACGCGCTCCTGCCCCCGCGCGCCCGCATCGCCCAGCTTGCCTTCAAGAACCGCGAACGCCTGGGCGCTAGCGATGCCGAGCGCCGGGCCATTTTCGACCTGCACTGCGAGGCCGAAAATGGCGAGCAGTTCATCGTGGAGATGCAGAAGGCGAAGCAAAATTTCTTCAAGGATCGCTCCGTTTACTACGCCACCTTTCCCATTCAAGAACAGGCCCAGCGGGGTGACTGGGACTACCGCCTCGCCGCGGTTTATTGCATCGGCATCCTCGATTTTTCCTTCGCTGAGCACCGCAGCGGCGCCACCGGCAGCGGCGAAGTGTTGCACACCGTTCAGCTCAAGAATCAGGCGAATCAGGTTTTCTACGACAAGCTCACTTTCCTCTATCTGGAGATGCCCCATTTCCAGAAGACCGAGGAGCAGCTTTTCGGGCGACTCGATCAGTGGCTCTACTTTTTGAAGCACCTGGAGGATTTCGGGGAGATCCCCCGCATCTTCGGGGGCGAGGAGATCTTCGCCCAGGCGTTTCACACCGCGGAGCTGGCCGCCTTGGGCCCGGACGAGCGAACCGCTTATCAGCGGAGTCTGAAGACGTACCGCGACCTCAACGCGGTCGTCGACACCGCCTTCGACGAGGGAAAAGCCGAGGGAAAAGCCGAGGGGAAAGCCGAGGGAAAAGCCGAGGGAAAAGCCGAAGGGAAGGCCGAAGGGCTTCAAACCGCCGTGAACCGACTCATCAGCTCGGGAATGAATGAGGCCGAGGCCCGACGATTGCTTGGGCTCGACTGAGGCCCGGCTCGTCCCTTCGTGAAAGAAGAGGGGTCAGAAACTTCTGACCCCTATTTCCGCTCTTTTTTCGCTCTTATGCCTAACCTGACTTCCGATCTTTTTCAGCCCCGTCAGAGTAAATGCGCAGATATGTAGCAAGTAAAAAGATGGTATGAGGCTATTTATCCCTTGTTTCACCAATTCCTCCAGTTATTGGGTAGCAAGTGTTCGTCCAAGCCACCAAATCCAAACGCGGCTCCAAGGTCTACACCTCCCACCTCATCCGGGAGTCCTTCCGCACCCCCAAGGGCCCACGCTCGCGCACTGTCTGCAACATCTCCGCTCTGCCCGCCCCGCTGCGCGAACTCATCGCCGCCTCCCTCGCCGGCCAG
>JBBRQH010000007.1:0-112086 GCA_038226705.1 Chthoniobacterales bacterium
CTTCCCTCGCCACCGCCCCGTGCCGCGATCCCTTGGAATTCCCAACATGCCCACTTCCCTCGAAGCCGTCCGCCCGATTCAACTCGCCGAAATCCAGGAGGCCCGCGGGCGCATCGCCTCGACCATCGTGCGCACGCCCTTGGTCCGCCTGGAACTTGGACCCGACTTCCCCGACATCTGGCTCAAACTGGAAAACCTGCAGCCCATCAATGCGTACAAATTGCGCGGGGCTGCCAATGCGGTGGCGATGCTTTCCGAGTTCGAGCGCCAGCGCGGTGTCTGGACGATCAGCGCGGGAAACGCCGGCCAGGGCGTCGCGTACGCGGCGAGGCGCGCGGGAGTGCCGTGCACGGTCGTGGTCATCGAAACGGCGCCGGCCGCGAAAGTCGAACGCATGAAAGCGCTCGGCGCCCGACTCGTCCCGGTGCCTTACGAAGTGGCCTGGAAGACGCTCGAAGAGCGCGCCTATCCCGGCGTCGAGGGCACGTTCGTGCACCCGTTCGATGATCATGATTTCATCGCCGGACACGGCACGATGGGCCTCGAGATCCTGGAAGACGCGCCCGATACCACGGCCGTCATCGCTGCCGTCGGCGGCGGGGGGCTCATCGTGGGCGTCGGCAGTGCGCTCAAGGCGTTGAAGCCGGAGATCAAGCTCTGGAGCGTCGAGCCGGAGACGGCGGCGCCTTTCGCGCAATCGTTAGCAGCGGGATCGCCGCAGAAATTCACGGATTGGAAGGCCTCGTTCGTCGATGGCGCCGGCGGCCAGAGTGTCTTCCCGCGCATGTGGGAACGGATGAAACCCTTGGTGGACGGCTGCATCGTGGTGAGCCTCGAGGAAACAAAGAAAGCGCTGCGGATGCTGGCTGAAAAAACCCGCGTGATTGCCGAAGGCGCGGGCGCGTTGTCGCTGGCTGCGGCGCTCACCGGGAAAGCAGGCCGCGGCCCCATCGTGGCAATCGTGTCCGGCGGGAATATCGACCTGCAGAAATTCTGCGAGATCGTGGAATCCACCCGCCCCTGACCCCGGCCGATCACACCCGCCATGGCTACGATCGAAGCGAAATTGCAGAAACTTGGGCTCGTGCTCCCGGCCCCCATGATCCTGCCGCCCGGCGTGATCCTGCCCTTTCCCTGGGTGCGCGTGCGCGGCCACCGCGCATTCATTTCCGGCCACGGACCGCAAAATCCGGACGGCTCGCTGACCACGCCCTTGGGGAAGGTCGGGCTCGAGGTCAGCCGCGAGCAGGCGCACCTCGCCGCGCGCAATGTCGGCTTATCGATTCTCGCCAGTCTGCAACGGGAATTGGGCGACTTGGATCGCGTCTCGGCCTGGCTGCGGGTTCTAGGCATGGTCAACTCCGCGCCGGGCTTCAATCAGCAGCCGTACGTGATCAATGGCTTCACCGACCTGATCGTCCAGCTCTATGGACCCGGGCGCGGTCAACATGCGCGCTCCGCGGTGGGAATGGCCCAACTGCCCTTCGACATCCCCGTCGAGATCGAGGGCGAAGTCGAGATCGACGGCTGAAACGGGCTCGGTACGGCCCGCGTTCCTGCACGACCCAAACTACGCCCTGACTCCCGCACCGCGCCGGGCCATCGCTTGCACGCTGCAAACCAAGTTTGTCCGCGCCGTCCCTTTTCCCGCCCAATCCACTCCGCTCAACGAGCTTCCTCACCCAGTCTCAACAAGCGCGGGCAGCGCCGATTCTCCAGAGTAAAATCGCTCGCGCAGTTCCTGCGAGATTCCGAATTCTGACCGCGAGATCCAATTGATCCAGAAAACTTGGTAATCCAACCAGATCCGGCGACCAATTTCGCACCTTCAGATCTAATCAACGCAGAAAAATTGGTCACGCGTGCATCGCGCCGATGCATGCAGCCGTCAGCATTCCTCGCTCATCCAGCGCACTCGCCCGAAGCCGCAGCGTCCGCCCGATTCAACCACCAAAAATTCATCTCGCGCCCGGTGGAATTGGGGATGCACGCAGCGCGACGCATCGATTTGAGACCTCGACATATAATTGACGCAGCAAGATTCGTTGAAGAGGTAGCGAAGTCGCTCTTTGAGGTAGCGCAATCGGCAATCGACTCACCTCGGAGGTGCGTTCACGCAGCGTAGACACCCCTATTTGAGACCTCCCGATCTCAAGCCGGAGAAAAATTCGAGGACGACGCCCAATCATTTGAGGTCGATGCCAAACCGGGATCCCAAATCGAGACAGCGCGCTGCGACGCTGCACCGTTTTTCTCCGTCGTCGGATCTTCCTCATGGGTCGCTGCACCGTTTCGATGCATCGCCGCTAAATGGTTCGGCGAGGTTGGTTGACGGAGGTGCGAAACCGTCGCGTCGTGCAGGGATGATCGCGAATCCTTCGACGACGATCAGCAATCGGGAGCCCAAATCGGAGCAAGATTCTACGTCGATTAAGGGTTCCGCTGGGTGAACGACCCATCCCGCTCCGTCGTCGACCATTTGTGCTGGGTTGACGACGAATTTCGCTGCGACGACGACAAATCCCGCTGTGAAGCCCTTAAGTCGATATCCGAGTTCGAGGAATTGCGCTGCGACGACGACGAATTCTGCTGCGTCGATTAGTTCTCCCGCTGGGGCAACTCCGCGGCGCGCTGCGTGAACGTGGGACTCTTAGGTGTCGCCGATGGATCGTTGGGCCTGCTCAGGCACCGCCGCCAGGCCGTCTCGCGAATCTAGGCGTGCCGCAATTTGAACGCGAGACACGGCATGCCCGACAAAGGCCGAGTTCGCTTTCGATAGCCTGAGTAAGCGGAGCAAGGTTCGCGACTGCCCTGCCGCCTCCAAGAGCGCGAAGTTTCGCGCCGCGTTCACTCAATCCCGCCGGCGGAAGAGATGCCGCCGTCTCCAGAGGCTGTAGCCCGCGAAGCCCATGATGCCCAGGGTCTGCAATCCGAGTATGGCCGCGAGGATCTGCAGGAGCGGTGAAGGTCTTTCACCCGCTGGACGCGTCGCCTTCAAAGCTGGCTGCGCTGCGCCCTGCTCTGGAGCGGCAGTCACGAGCGGCGGCCGCGGCGTAACGGTCGCGGGGAAAATCCCTCCCGGTGCGGGCGCCACTGAGGGAGTCGGAGTTGCAAGCGCGATTCCCGGGGCGGCAGGGGCCGGCGTTCCGGTCGGCGTCATCGCCGAGGTCGGAGTCGGAGGATACGTGGGTGCGACGACCACGATCGCTGTCGCCGTGGGGGTGGGAGAACGAGTCGCCGTTGGCGTCGGCGTCGCCGTCACGGTCGGTGCCATGGTCCGCGTCGGCGAGGGGGTGAACGTTGGCGACAGCGTTGCGCTCGGAGTTTGCGTCGGAGTCGGACTGGCGGTCTTCGTCGGCGAGCGCGTGGGACTGGCGGTCGCACTCGGTGTCGGCGTGCGCGTCGGGCTCGCCGTCGCCGTCGGCGTGGGTGTGCGGCTTGAAGTCGGAGTGCGGCTCGGCGTCGGCGTCGGGGAAGCCGATGGTGTGCGGCTCGGGGTCGGAGTCAGCGTGGGGATCGGTGTCCTAGTCGGTGTTGCGGTCGACGTCGGCGCCGGGGTGCTGGTCGGCGTGCGCGTCGGGCTCGCCGTCGCCGTCGGCGTGGGCGTGCGGCTTGAAGTCGGAGTGCGGCTCGGGGTTGGAGTCAGCGTGGGGATCGGTGTCCTAGTCGGTGTTGCGGTCGACGTCGGCGCCGGGGTGCGCGTGGGAGTGCGAGTCGGTGTCGGTGTCGCACTCGGACTCGGCGTGCGCGTCGGTGTGGCCGTGGCGGTGGGAATGGGCGTCCGTGTTGCCGTCGGCTCAGGCGTCGGCGTCGGGGTTCGGGTCGGCGTACGCGTCGGGCTCGGCGTCGGGGTCAATGTTGAAGTCGGCGTTTGGCTTGCCGTCGGGGTCGCGCTCGGAGTGCGCGTCGGCGTCGCGCTCGCCGTCGGGGTCGGAGTATGAGTCGGACGCGGCGTAACGGTGGGCGAGGGAGTGCGCGTCGGCGTTGTTGTCGCCGTGGGGAGCGGCGTCCGGGTCGGCGTGGGCGTGAGAGTTGGAGTAGGCGTCCCGCTCGGCGTGCGCGTCGGCCGCGGCGTGGCGGTGGGCGTCGGCGTTGGCGTGGCGGTGGGCGTCGCCGTGGGTGCCGGGGTTCGGGTGGAAGTCGGTGTCGCAGTCGGCGACGGCGTGCCAGTCGGCGTCCGGGTCGGGGTGGGTGTTGCGGTCGGGCTCGACGTTCGAGTCGGAGTCGGGGTCCGGGTCGGCGACGGCGTGCGCGTCGGAACGGGCGTAAAGGTCGGTGTCGGCGTTCGGCTCGGCGTGCGCGTCGCAGTGGGAGTCGGACTCGGCGTCGCCGTGCGCGTCGGCGTGTTCGTTGCCGTCGGGACCGGGGTCGGCGTCGGAGTCGTGGTCCGCGTTGGCGTTGGGCTAGACGTCGGCGTCGCGGTTCGGGTCGGGGCGAGCGTGGCGGTGGGCGTAGGGGTGAAGGTCGGCACCGGCGTAGGCGAAGGCGTGCGCGTCGGCGTTACTGTCTTGGTGGGAACAGGTGTGGCGCTTGGGCTCGGGGTCCGCGTCGCAGTTGGTGTTGCACTCGGGGCGGGAGTCCGGGACGGCGTCGGCGCCGCCGTGGGAACCGGCGTGCGTGTTGGGGTCCGCGTCGGTGTCGACGTGGGCGTTGACGTTGGCACGCGCGTGGGAGTTCCCGTCGCGGTCGGTGTCACCGACGGGGTGCCGGTGGGCGTGATGGTTGGCAGCGGAGTGCGCGTCGGGGTCCGGGTGGGAGTCGATATTGCAGTGGGCCTAGGAGTCGCACTCACCGTGGGGGTTCGGGAAGGGGTGGGAGTTATGGTCGGCGGTGGCGTGCGCGTGGGACTCGCGGTGCGCGTTGGCAGCGGCGTAGCTGTGGCCGTCGGGGTGGGCGTCTCAGTTGGCCATGGGGTGGGCGTGCGGGTCGGGGAAGGCGTGGCGGTCGGGGCCGGCGTCCTTGTCGGGGTCCGCGTGGCTGTCGGAGTCACCGAGGGAGTGGACGTCGGCGTCTTGCTCGGGTTGCGCGTCGGGCTGGGGGTGGCCGTCGGAAGCGGCGTCCGCGTCGGTGTCGGGCTCGGGGTGGGCAACGGCGTCCGCGTCGGCACCCGTGTGGGAGTCGCGGTGGGGCTTGGGGTCTGCGTCGGGAGCGGAGTCGGGGTACGCGTGGCAGAGGGTGTTGCGGTGGGTGCCGGAGTCCGGGTCGCGGTCGCGGTGGCAGTCGGTTGGGGAGTCCGCGTGGGGCTCGGGGTCGAAGTCGGCGCGGGCGTTCGCGTCGGGGTCGGCGAACCCGTCGGCGATGGCGTGTTCGTCGGCACCCGCGTCGGCGTCGGCGTGATGCTCGGCGTGGACGTGCGCGTTGGAAGCAGGGTGGCGCTGGGGGTCGGCGTTCGCGTGGGCGTCACCGTCGCCGTGGGAATCGGCGTGCGCGAGGGGGTGGGAGTAAAGGTGGGCGTCGGACTCCGCGTTGGCGCCCGCGTCGGCGTGGCGGTCGGGACGGCCGTGGCCGTGGGAGTCGCCGTCGGCGCCGGCGTTCGCGTCGTTGTGCGCGTCGGAGCGGGCGTGGCGCTGGGCGTCGGGGTACGCGTTGGCACCCGCGTAAAGGTCGGCGCCGGCGTGGGCGTGCCCGAGGGGGTGCGGGTGGGAACCGGCGTAAAACTCGGCAACGGGGTCCGGGTCGCGGTCCGCGTAGGCGATGGCATCGCCGTCGGAAGCGGGGTTCGCGTCGCGGCGAATGTCGCCGTCGGAGTCGGGGTCGGCGTCTCCGACGGACGCCGCGTGATCGTTGCGGTGGGAACTTCCGTCGGCCGCAGAGTGCGACTCGGCGTCGGTGTCGGCACCGGTGTCCCGATAGGAGTCGGAGGCAGCGTTGCGGTCGCGAACGGCGGCGCGAGAAGTGGTGTCGGCGTATTCACGAGCGCCAAGAGCATGGGCGTGGGAGTCGGGCCGGCGGCGGTGCCCCTCGCCTGGGCTTCGCTAACCCAACCAACGCGCGCGAGCGTATCGGCAAACACCGCCTCGACCGGCGCGGGAAAGGTGCCCCTTGCCCGCGCCACGATGGCATTCCCTTCGGCGGACTTGCCGGCGTAGAACCGCAAGGAGGCCTCCGCATAGATTCGGGCCGGCGTGGCCTTGGCGCCCTCGAGTTTTCCCAGCGCCTCGCGCGCGGCCGATTCGCGACCTTCGAGCAGGTGGGTGAGGAAAATCTTGAACTGCAAAATCTCCGCCTCGCGCAATTGCGAACGAGGATTCAGTTCGCCGCGGAGCTTTTCGTAGCGGCTCCGGGCCAGCGAGTAGTTTTTAAAAAGAAAGGGCAGTTCCGCGTGGTTCAGCCGGGCCGACCACAAAGCCGGATCGGCTTCCGTGGCGCGCCGGAAGGCCTTGTCGGCCTCATTGAAATCCCGCAGGCGCAGCAGGACGAGTCCGCGCAGATTGAGCGCATCTGCCTGGTCGCGCTGGAGCGAGTCGGCCTGGTCGAGCAATTCGAGCGCGCCGCGAAAATCGCGTTGCTGATAAAGCGCGGTGGCGGCGAGGAATTTCGCCATGAACTCCGACGACGGCGGCGCCTTGGGAGTCGGAACGGGCGTAGGCACGGACGTCGCGGCAGGCGCGCTCCGGCGCAGAGTCGGGGGTTGCTGGGCCAGCAGAGCGGCCGCGAGCACCAGCGTCCCGGCCCAGCCGAAGGGACGGAGCAGGGAAAGGAGCGGGCGGGGCGGACGCATGCAAACGGAGCGCGCGCACGGTTACGCAGGGCGCGGAGCGCGAGGCTAAGGAGCTTGCGCCCGAGTTCAAGCTCACGCCCGAATTCAAGCCCAGTCCGGAATCGACTCGCCGCGAACGAGATCCTGCGGGGTCTGCCGCACGCGCACCACCGCGGCGCGGTCGCCATTCACGAGGACCTCGGCGGGCTGCGGCCGCGAATTGTAGTTCGACGCCATGACGAAGCCATACGCGCCGGCGCTCATCAGGGCGAGCAACTCGCCCGTCTGCGTCACCGGCAGTTCCCGGCCCTGCGCAAAAAAATCACCGCTCTCGCACACCGGCCCCACCACATCGGCGGTCTCGCGCGGCGTGCCGGTCACGTGTTCGCGCACCGGGACAATTTCGTGGTAGCTGCTATAAAGCACGGGGCGAATGAGATCGTTCATGCCCGCATCGACGATGACGAAGCGCTTGGCGGGCGTGGCCTTCCGATAGAGCACACGGGTGAGGAGAACGCCGGCGTTACCGACCAGCAGGCGGCCGGGCTCCAGTAAGATGCGCACCCCCAGACCGCGCAGCAACGGAGCGATGGCCGCGGCATAGCCTTCGAGCGTGAGACCGTGGCCGCTATCGCGACTGTGCCACCACTCGTTTTCCCCGCTGGCGAGTGAGGATTGATAGGCGATGCCGATGCCGCCCCCGATGCTGAAAAACTCGATGCCATGCGCCGCTTTCAATTCCGCCACAAGCGGCAGCATGCGTTCCACGGCCAGGGCAAAAGGTCCGGCCTCCGTGATCTGCGAGCCGATATGCATCTGCACGCCGACACACTGCAGTCCGCCCAGGCGCGCGGCCTGCTCGTAGACTTGCGCGACGCGCTCGAGTGCGATGCCGAATTTGTTCTCGGCCTTGCCGGTGGTGATGAACTTGTGGCCGCCGGCGCCGATGTCGGGATTGACGCGAACGGCCACCGGCGCGGTGGCGCCGTGGGCGCGGGCAACCTCTGAGATGGCCTCGAGTTCGGCTTCGGACTCGACATTGAAACTGTGCACCCCTTTTTCGAGCGCATAAGCGATCTCCGCCTTCGTCTTCCCCACCCCGGCGAAGGTGCATCGATCGGCCTGGCCGCCGGCTTGCAGCACGCGAAAGAGTTCGCCGCCGGAGACGATGTCGAAACCGGCGCCCTCCTGCACGAGCAGATTCAAGATGGCGAGATTCGAGTTCGCCTTGACCGCGTAGCAGACGAGATGGTCGATCCCGTGCAGCGCGTTGCTCAGCCGGCGGTAATGATCGCGAACCGTCCGGGCAGAATAGACGTAGAGGGGCGTGCCGTGCTGATCGGCCAGGGATTCGAGGTCTACGGCTTCGCAATGGAGCCGTCCGTCGCGGTAATGGAAGGAGTGCATCGGAGCGCTACCGTGCGATGCCAAACTCCGCCCGGCGATTCCGCGCGTAGGCGTCCTCGCTCGAACCGCTGTCGACCGGCAACTCCATCCCGAAGCTCACCGTCTGGATCCGCTGGGGATTGATGCCGAGACCGATCAGCCGCTCGCGCACCGCGCCGGCCCGTTTTTCCCCGAGCGCCCGATTATATTCCGCCGTGCCGCGCGCATCCGTGAAGCCGGCGACGATCAGGCTCGCCTGGCCGCCACGCAGAAATTCGGCCACCTGCATCACCTTGCCCGCTTCGGAGGCGCGCACGGCGAAGCTGTCGAAATCGAATTGAACCGCCGCGAATTGGCCGCGCTGCACCCCGGGCCCGAGGAAGGAAACGCCTTCGTTGCGCGCCGGGAGGGGCGTGCCGGAAACGCGGTCCTGGTCGTAGCCCGTGACGCCGGTATTCGGCTCGCCAGCTTTTTGGCTGGGGCAGGCGGTGAGCAGGAGGGCGAGGGCAAGCAGCGGGAGGAGCAGCAGATTTTTCATGGCAGGTGAGAAAGTTCGATGGGGCGAGCGCAAGGCAGGGGGAGGCGTTCGACGATTTGGCGGGCACATCACTTCACCGTGACATCGTCGTCTCGGAGATGCGCCCGAGCCCACTCGCGATGGTGCGCTGCGCGCCGGTCGCCGTATCCAGCAACACGAGCGCGGAACCGCTGCTAAAGGCGAGATGGCGCGAATCGCCCGCCCAGGCCGGATCCTCGCCCGAGGCCACCACCCGGGCGCCGCCGCTGCCGAGATCGAGAATCGCGATTTGAAAACCACCACCGCGCGTGACGAAGGCGACCTTGGTCCCATCGGGCGACCAGCTCGGCTCGGTGCAGTAGCTGTAGCCGCTGCTCAGGCGGCTCCCCGACCCGCCGCCGGCCGATATTCGATAAAGCTGCGGCGATCCACCCTGGTCCGAGACGTAGATAATCTCGTCGCCGCGCGGCGACCAAGTGGGCGAGGATTCAACGCCCGGAGTCCGCGTCAGGCGCGTGGCGCTGCCGCCGCTGACACTGGAGACGTACAACTCGGGATTCCCATCCTTGGACGCGGTGAAAGCCAGCCGCGAACCGTCGGGGGAAAACGCCGCACCGGTGTTTGTGCCGGGAAACTTGATCACGCGCTCGCGCGCTCCGCTGGCGAGATCGATCACGTAGATATCCGGATAGCCGCTTTGGTAGCCGGTGTAGGCGAGCTTGCGGCCATCGGCGCTGAGCGCGGGGCCGACGCTGATGGAATTGTCGCGCGTGAGCTGCTGCAGGTTCGAGCCGTCGCCGTTGCAGGTGTAGACCTCCTTGCGGCCACTCTTGGTCGCGATGAAGGCGACCTTGGCGCTGGCCAATTCGGGGGGGAAGGAAAAGCCCTGTTTCTTGATCGTGATCGTGGGCTCCTCGGCAGGCAGGAAGGACGGGACGGAGAGGAAAAGTGCGGCAAGCGCGACAACGCGGTGATTCATCGGAGGGGAGACAGTCGGGCGGAAGAGGAAGCATTCGGTGCGAATCCGAAGCGAGGCAAGCGCAGCGCGTGTGCAGTTGCCGGAATGTATTCGTTGCGCGCCCGCCCGCTCTTCCCACCGTGCGCACGACGCCCTGCGCGATCGTTTCCCCGTTCACCTTCATCCCCAAGAATACTTTCATGAAAATCACCGAATGCTTCGCCAAGGACCTTTTCGCCGGAAAGACCGTGTTCATCACGGGCGGCGGCAGCGGCATCAATCTCGGAATCGCGAAAAACTTCGCCGTCTTGGGCGCGAATCTCTCGATCTGCGGCCGCTCGCGCGAACGCCTCGACGGTGCCGCCGCGGAACTGCGCGCGCTCGGCGCGAAGGTGGTGGCGGAAGTCGCCGACGTGCGGGAATACGCCGCCGTGGAGGCGGCGATGGCGAAGTCCGCTGAGGAGTTTGGTCCGATGCACGTGCTCGTTGCGGGCGCGGCGGGCAACTTCGCCTGCCCGGCCGAAAAGCTTAGCTCGAACGGATTCAAGACCGTCATCGAGATCGATCTCGTCGGCACCTTTCACGCCGCCCGCGCCGCCTTCACCCAGCTCGAGGAAACGCGCGGCTCGATTCTCTTTATCTCCGCCGGACAGGCCTTCATTCCCTACCCGTGGCAGGCGCATGTGGGCGCCGCCAAGGCCGGCAACGACAATCTCATGCGCAATCTCGCGTTGGAATGGGGAAAATACGGCATTCGCGTGAACAGCGTCGCCCCCGGCCCGATCGAGGGCACGGAAGGCATGAAGCGCCTCGGCAACTCGGAGATGGACGCCGACTTCAAATCCGCCATCCCCCTCGGCCGCTACGGCACCGTCGATGACATCGGGCAAATCGCCTGTTTCCTCGCCTCACCGCTCGCGACGTACATCACCGGCACCGTGCTGGTCGCCGATGGGGGGCAAAATCTGCCGGGCTCGGGGATGTGGGCGTTTCTGCTGGCCCAGTCGATGGCGCAAGCGGGCAAGAAATGACGCAACGACGGGCGCGGATTCCGGTTCGAACTTCGCGCCTGCGCGCGTCATTCCGCCCGCAACGCGGCGGCCGAATCCGGCTCAGACGCGGGCTTGCCGAGTGGTTCGTCCTTGGGCTCCGCCGGCAACGGCGGCAGCTTGCCCAAGTGATTTCTGCGCCAATCCGCCAGCCATTTCACGACGAGGAGATTGACGACGAACAGGACAAACAGGCCGAGGACAAATTTTGGATCGGTGAAGGCAACCATCTCGAGGGGGGCGAGGGATTGTTTACGTGTTCAGGGTCGGCACGCGCGGACTTGGGCAGTGGAGGCGGTTGCAGCAGAAGATGTGCCTCGGGTGTAAAGCTCGGAATGCCGTGAGGGACCAGAGCAAGCTCAGGACAAGCGGAAAAATATCGATTTACGCGATGATCTCCCCGACCGTGCTGGCCGGCCAGCCCGTAAGGTCGCGATAATCGCTTACCCGCTGATCGGCGATGCGTCGGAATAATTCCCCGAGGGCACTTGTGGCATTCAATCAAATCTCGACCAGGGGAAAATTTCCGATTGCGAAGCTGCCGAAACCGGTTTCAAGCTGCCTCCTTGTTCCTTGGGCGCTACCCCAGTACGGTGGTGGCCAAATGACCCTTCGACCAGTTCTCTGCTGCCTGCTGCCGCCAGCTTCCTCCTCGCGCAAGCCTCGGCCCAGTCTGTGATTGAAGGAAAGGTGGAGCTTCCGAAGCCCCAGAGCGCGCTGGTGAACATGCGCTCTTCGAGTGCGGCAAAGAGCGGAGTACCATCGCCTGGTGCCTTCGCACCGCACTGAATGACGTACCTCCATTTTCACGCGGTCTTCATCGTGCCTGTGTTGGCGGTGCTGGCCTTCGTCCGGTGGAAAGGCGCGCCCACCCGGCTGCCGCGCCCGACATGGAGCGCGGCGATTCTCTGCCTCCTCGCGTTGGGGTATACCGCGCCTTGGGACAACTATCTCGTTGCCCGCGGCGTTTGGACATATCGCGAGGAGCGCATTCTCGCCGCTTGGAAGCTGGGCTACGTACCGCTGGAGGAGTACATCTTTTTTGTCCTGCAGACCATCCTGACTGCACTCATTTTCTTCCACTTTGCATCCCGAGCGCCAGCCGAAGCTTCACGGATCACAGCCCCTGCGGGTGGCGCTTTCCGTCCAGGAACGATCGGCGCGCTTTCCATGCTGCTACTGACAGTAGCGGGTGGAGCAGCCATCTTCTCGGGAGGCCGCTGGCTCTATTTTGGACTCATCAGCGCGTGGGCTGGCCCAGTCCTGGCCCTTCACTGGGCCATTGGCGGCCGCAGTCTATGGGCAGCGCGACGCCTCATCACGCGCGCCGTTTCGTTTGCCACGGTTTATCTTTGGATCGTCGACGCCATCGCCATTGACTGGGAGATCTGGGCGATCTCCCCTCATTACTCACTCGGAGTAACAATCTTAGGGCTTCCCCTCGAGGAGGCGTGGTTCTTTCTCCTAACGAACCTCCTGGTGGTGCAGGGATTGGTGCTGTGCGCTCATTTTTTGCCACGATCGAAGGGCGAGGGCTGAGCGCTCCGCTCGGCGGAGTTGCCCGATTTTCTGTCACAATTGTGACGAAAGTTGACGCTCGTCGTATTCATCGCGGGATATCACTACTTCCGCATTTTCGGCAGCTGGGAAGCTGCGTTCTCCCTCAACGCTGCCAAGAAGGCCTGCCTCGCCACCAGCAAGCCCTTCAACGACCTCTACCGCTCGGTCGACGAGATCACTGCTCGTCGTCGAATTGGTGTTCGTCCTCGCGCTGAGGAAGCAGGAAACGAGTTCGCTGATCGGGAAGCTGGCCGTGGCCGCCTTCCTCATGATCGCGCTGGGTTACCCTGGCGAGTTTGACCGCACTCGTACTGCGATGATGTCGACCCGCGGTTTCTGGGGGCTGAGCACGATCCCGTTTGTCCACATCCTGGCCGTTCTGCTGGGCAAGATCACGGCAGCATTGAAGACGGAGAAACCTGCAGTCGCCGTGTTGTTGCGGAATGCCGGCCCCCTCACCCTTTTCACCTGGGGCTTCTTCCCAATCGCTTATATGGGACCGTTTTTCGGCCTAAGTGGCGCCTCGGCGTAAGTATTTATTCAGGTGGGCTACTCGATGGCGGATACCTCGGCGAAATGCGGTTACGACTTGTTGATCTACAAAATCGCGGCCATTCGCTCGAAGAACGAGGGCTACACGCACGCGGAATTTGAAACGTTTCCTTCCACGCCGCGCCTCGGAACGGGGCGCGGCTTTTCTCATTTCGGCGATAGGTCCAGCCCCGCACCCAGCCAGGATCGGCGGTCCCAGACGGCGATGAGCAGCGCGTGTGGAAGGGTGAGCACGCTGAGGCCCATGAAATAGACCGCCAGCGAGGTAGAAAGATCGATTTTTGTTCCGCGTGCGCCCCACCAGAAGCCAGCCGTCGCCAAGACGAGCAGCAGCGCCACGATCCCGCTCCGCCGCAACAGCGCGCGCATCGTCCACCCGCTCAGGGCCTGCACCCGCAAGAGATGACGGAGCGCGTGGAACCAACCGAAATACACGGCGATGAAGCCAAAGGCCGGCAGCCTCCAGGCCAGGAGCAGCAAGCCGACCCATTCCAAGGTGCCCGCGAACCAGGGGCGCGGGTAAACGAGAACCGCCCCGGCGACTTGGGCGACCGCGGCCAGAATCACGAGGCCCGCGCCGAGCCGCTTCCACTGACTTGCTTCGAAGGAAGCTCCATTGAGCGAGGCAAAGAATGCCTGCACCTCATCGGGATGAAACGCCAGCGGCGCGCCCATGACGAGCAGGCCTTTGGCCAGCGACCAGGCGATCGCAGGCCCTCCTGACTGCGGCCACGGCCAGAGATCGCCGCTGCCCCAGTGCCACGCGGTGAGGAGGATGAACCCTCCAAAGGCGGTCGGCACATGCAGCCGCCAAACCAGCGCCATCACTCCCATGACGAGGAGATAGCTGGCCAGAAACGCCAGATAGGCTCGCGCGCCACGCAATTGCGGCCATTCGACCCGTGGCCACCAAAGATCTAGCGCACCGTGCGGCAGACCGAGAATCAACGCGCTGGCGAGAAAGGCCCACTCGCCCTCACGCTCCGCTCCGGCCGGAAAAATTTCCGCCAGCAAAAAAGCCAGGAATGCCGCCGTCCACGGAGCAAGATAAAACGCGGATGATGCGGGCCGGTGCGACATGGAGCCTTTGCGGCCATGGGGAGGTTAATCGCGAAATCCGCTCTCCGCTCGTGCGATTCAGCTCTCCTGCGCGAAAAGCGCAGGATTATCCCGTTGCTTCGAACTTCGACTTATCGGGTGTCACAAAGCGGTCGAAGCCTCCTTTTGCATTTTCGCTGCCCGCGCCTGGACGAGATCGCGGACGAGCTGGTTGGGGAAACGGCGGCTGGGAGTGATGGCGTAGAAGCTTTCGTGAATTTGCCGGATGCGGTGACGTTCGACGAGCAGACCGCTTTTCAACTCATCCTGCACGACCACGGGCGGCACGAGAGTCACGCCGGAGCCTTCGCGGGCGAGCAGGCGGAGCATGGCCATGTCATCGACTTCAGCAGCGATGATCGGACGGATGGCGAGCTGGTCGAGCAGCAGGTCGAAGGCGGTGCGGATGTTGCTGTCGAGACTCGGGAGGATGATCGGGGTGGTGCGCAGGTCGTCGGGAAAACGAAAACGTCTCTGCCCGGGGAGGCGCTTGCCGACAAGGCTCACGGGCTGTTCGTCGAGGAGGTGGCTGTGCCAGCCGGTGTCGGCGTCGCGGCGCACGGGGAGATTGGAAAGGACGAGGTCGATGGTGTGGGCGTGGAGCTGGGCAAGCAGGTCGCGGAGATTGCCGGAGCGGAGGATGAGTTCTACCTCGGGTCGGGCGAGCAAGGGGCGGAGCAGAGCGAGTTGGAAATTTCGCGAGAGGGTGGCGACCGCTCCGACGCGCAGGATCTGCCGACGACCGGTGGTCTGGTTTTTGAGCAGATCGGCCATTTCCTCGCCGGAGCGGAAGATGGATTCGGCGTAGTCGAGCGCGATGCGGCCGGCTTCGGTGAGGACCAGCGACCTGTGCTGCCGGAGGAACAGCGGCTGGCCGAGACTTTCTTCCAGGCTGCGGAGCTGGATGCTCAGCGCGGACTGCGAAAGATTCAGGCGCACGGCGGCTTTGGTGAGGCTGCCCTCCTTGGCGATGGCGCGGAAATATCGGAGGTGATGGTAGTTCAGGAACGACACGTGCGACTTTAATCAAAGCGAACGATGAAGCACAACACATGAATTGGAACGAACGTCCGCCCTAACGGTAAAGTCGCCGCGTTCCAAAAAACCTCGCGATGCCAGACCCCAATCACTCCGCCCTGTGGGCTGCTCTCGTCCTGCTCAGTCCCATCTTGCTTTTGCTGCCGGGCCTCTTGCCGGTTGACTTCCCAGGTCGCTCCAGTCGGCGCGCGGCGCAGCTCGGCGCGGCGCTGGCGCTGGCGGCGTTTGGCGTCGCAGTGGTCGCGGCAGTGGGACGCGCCGTGCATGGGCCGGTGATCTGCCATTTCCTCTCAGCCGGGCCGGTGCGGTTCGGCATCCACCTCGACACGCTCTCCGTGATCATGCTGCTGCTGGTCTCGTTTCTCGGCGCGGTGGTCGCGCGCTACTCGGTGAACTATCTCGATGGCGACCCGCAGCAGGGCCTGTTCACCCAATGGCTGTGCGTGACCATCGGCTCCGTGCTCACGCTCATCCTCTCGGGCAATCTGCTCATGTTCACGCTCGCGTGGATGGCGACGAGTTTGAGCCTGCATCGATTGCTCCTCTTCTACCCCGACCGGCCCGGAGCGTTGCTCGCGGCGCGCAAGAAATTTCTGATCAGTCGGCTCGGCGACGCCGCGCTGGTCGTCGTGCTCGTGCTCACTTACCGGTGTTTCGGCACCTGGGAATTCCGCGATCTTTTCGCCGCCGCGGAAGCGCTGCGCACAGGCGGCGCGCCGTTGCCCGCGGGCCTCGGCTGGATCAGCGTGCTGCTCGTCGTGGGCGCGATGCTGAAGTCCGCGCAATTCCCTTTCCATAGCTGGCTGCCGGACACGATGGAAACGCCGACGCCCGTCTCCGCGCTGATGCACGCCGGGATCATCAATGCGGGCGGCTTTCTTATCGTGCGGCTCAGCCCGCTCGTCGCTCTCTCGCCCGCGGCGCTGAATGCCCTCGCGCTCGTCGGCACCTTCACCGCCCTCTTTGCCTCCCTGGTCATGCTCACGCAGACCAGCGTGAAGCGCTCGCTCGCTTACTCGACGATCGCGCAGATGGGTTTCATGATGCTGCAATGCGGGCTCGGGGCCTTCGCGCTCGCGGTGCTGCACCTCGTGGCGCACTCGCTTTACAAGGCGCACGCCTTCCTCTCATCGGGCAGCATCATCAGCCTCGCGAAATCCGCGTGGGTGCCGTCGGGCCGGCCGGCGTCGCATCCCTTGCTCCTCGTCGGCACGCTCGTCACCGCAGTGGGGCTGACGTGGATCGTCGCGGCGCTTTTCGGCGTGCGGTTGAATGCGGAGCCCGGTGTCCTGATTCTCGGCAGCGTCTTTTTGATGGCGCTGGCTTACCTGCTTTGGAATCTGTGGGCCTCTTCGCACCGCGCGGGTTTGCTCAACTGGGGCCTGCTCCTCGGAGCCGCCGCTGCGACAGCCTATTTCTCCCTGCACGCCTTCTTCGCGCGGCTGCTCACCTCGTCGCTGCCGCTCTACACACCGGCGCGCAGCGCGCTCGAATACGGCATCATGGCCGTGGTCGTTCTGCTCTTCCTGGGCGTGCTCGTTTTCCAGGCACAGCTCCCACTCTGGTCCGCCACGCGGCTCGGACGCGCGCTGTACGTTCATGCCTACAAGGGCTTCTATTTCGTCACGCTGGCCAATCGCGTCACCCTCGCCCTCACCTCGCGCGCTTCCCTCCGCTAACTCTTTCACCCCGACACCATGATGACCGAAACCGCCGAATCCATCGCCGCCGCCCAGCCAACAGACCATCAGCCTGTTTTGCTGGAAAAGGCGCGCGCGGCCTGCCGCCGGATGCCTCCCCTCTGGCCGTTGCAAAACTTCGTCGCCGTGAATCCTTTCCTCGGACTGGCCGACCGTCCTTTCATCGAAGCGTGCGATCTTCTGCAGCGCGTTGCGGATGGCGGCATGCTGATGTCGCCGGCGTATTTCCGGGAGCAGTGGATGAGCGGGAAAATCCTCCTGCGCGATCTCACCGCGGCCCTGGAGCACGCACAGCAGACGCTGCCGAAGCCCTGGAAGCGCGCCGCCGGGACGATGACCGGGAAGCAGCTCCTGGACTGGATCGAGCACCCAGCACCGGTGACCGAAGGCCGCTTCTTCGAATCTCCCCTCTCGACCGTGGCGGAGGTTCTCGATCGCGTGGAAAGAACGCCGTGGTCCGCCACGGTGATCGAGGAGATCGCCCGCTTTTGCGCCGCTTACTACGACGCCGGCCAGTCGGCGTGGCGGATGCCCTGGCAGGATCAACCGCTTTTTTCCGCGTGGCGGGCCGCGGCCGTGCTCGACGCGGGCCCGGAGCTGCTCGGGCTGCGGGGATTCCGGCAGTTTGTGAACGACCTTCCCGCTGACGCAGCGACCGCGGTTACCCGGTCGCTAGACCAGCTCGGCGTCACCGAACAGGACGCGGAAGATTTCCTCCACCGGCAATTGCTGACGATCCGTGGCTGGGCCGGCTACGTGCAATACCGGGTGCGGGAAAACGGGATGCACGGTCGAAGCGACGACAGCTTGCTCCATCTCCTCGCCATCCGGCTGGCCTACGATGCGGCGCTGTTTGCGGCCTTCGACCTCGCGGAGCTGCGCGCGTTCCGGACCAGCCGGCGGACGGACTCGCGCGCTTTCAGTCGCGATTTGCTCGCGCACTATCTGTGGCAGTCCACTTTCGAGCACGCCTGGCAGCGGGAACTGGTGGGCAAGCTCACGGCCGCGAAATCCAGCAATCCCGCGCGCCCGCCCGGGCGGATGGAAGTGCAGGCGGTTTTTTGCATCGACGTGCGCTCGGAAGTGATGCGCCGCTCCCTGGAGTCCGTTTCACCAACGATCGAGACGCTCGGTTTCGCCGGTTTCTTCGGCCTGCCCATCGAATACATCCCGCTCGGTCAGCAGCGCGGCCCGGCGCAATGCCCGGTGCTGTTCACACCCCCCTATCGCATCCGCGAAACGCTACGGCACGCGCGGCCCGGAGAGGAAGAGGCGGCGCTGCAAACGCGGCGGCTCGGCCAACGCATCGGCTATTCGTGGAACTCTTTCAAGACCTCGGCCGTCTCCTGCTTCTCTTTCGTCGAAGCCGCGGGCCTGGCCTTTGGCGCGCAGCTTATCCGCGATGCCTTCCTCCAGCCCGCCGCGTCGCCGGTGAGGCGCGCGCTTGGCCCGACGCTCGATCTGGCGCCTGCGGCCGCATCGGGGCTCGCTCCGGAAGATCAAGTGCAGCTTGCGCTCGGCGCGCTGCGCAACATGGGGCTGACGGCGAACTTTGCCCGGCTCGTCCTGCTCTGCGGACACGGCAGCGGCACGGTCAACAATCCCTATGGGTCCGGTCTCGACTGTGGAGCGTGCGGAGGCCACACCGGCGAGGCGAATGCGCGGGTCGGCGCGGCCATCCTTAACCGGCCCAACGTGCGCGCCGCCCTGGCCGCGCACGGCATCCTTATTCCGCAAGACACCTGGTTCCTCGCCGGCCTGCACAACACCACGACCGACGACGTACCTCTTTTCGACCTCGACGACGCGCCTTTTTCACATCGAGCCGACGTGGCCGCCCTCCAATCCGCGCTCGCCGAAGCCGGCCGGCGCACCCGCCGCCAGCGCGCCGCGCTCCTTGGCATCCACCACAGCGCGCGGATTGATGCGCAAGTGCGTGTCCGCAGCCGGGATTGGGCGCAAGTGCGGCCCGAGTGGGGACTCGCCGGCAACGCCGCCTTCATCGTCGCCCCGCGCGAACGCACCCGCGGGCTCGACCTCGGGGGCCGCACCTTTCTGCACAACTACAACCACGCCGCGGACTCCGACAGCGCCACGCTCGAGCTGATCATGACCGCGCCGATGATCGTCACCAATTGGATAAACCTCCAATACTACGCCTCAACCGTGAACAATGGCGTCTTCGGCAGCGGCAACAAAGTCCTCCATAACGTCGTCGGCAGTCTCGGCGTCTGCCAGGGGAACGGGGGCGACCTCCAAACTGGCCTCCCGCTGCAATCGGTCCACGACGGCGCGCGCTTCATCCATGAGCCGCACCGGCTCAGCGTCATCATCGAAGCCCCGCGCAAACGCATTGCCGCCGTCATCGAGAAACATGAAGCCGTCCGGCATCTCGTCGATCATGGCTGGCTCCACCTTTTCGCCATGGAGAACGACGGCCGGGCGCTCCACCGCTACCAGCCTGGCGGGCAGTGGGAACTCGCCGGGATGTCATAATCGCCAGTATCTCCCACCATTCCGCGCGCTTCGCGCGAACGCTTCATTCAATTCAACTTCGCCCGCCCGCCCGGCGGGCGAGAGCGAAGATCGAGGGATACGTGAGGCGGCGCTCGGCGGTGATGGCGAAGAAGTGCGTCTCGATCACGCGCGTGCGCCCGATCGGCGGCAATCGCGGCGAGTCTCCCATCGTCGAAAGGGG
This sequence comes from Chthoniobacterales bacterium, assembly GCA_038226705.1. Lineage (GTDB taxonomy): Bacteria > Verrucomicrobiota > Verrucomicrobiia > Chthoniobacterales > SZAS-18 > SZAS-18. The sequence goes on from JBBRQH010000007.1 coordinate 19,257, forward strand.
ACTCTGCCGGCATATCGATTGCTGGCTCGCGCTCCCAGTCCGGTTGCCCGCTCCACCGTTCGCGGAGTCCAACCGCCCGCGAATCGGAATCCTGGCCCGACTCAATCCATTTCAAAATCGATACTGACTTCGTAGTGCCCGTTTTTCGCGAGCGATTCCGGCAACGGTTCGATCCGGCGCACCCGCGAGGCCGCCTCCAGAACGGATTGATCCATCAGGCTGTTGCCCGAGGAACGCGCAATCGAAGCGCTCGTCACCGTGCCATCCCGCTCGATCCGCAGCCGGAGCTTCGTTTTGAACTTTGCCTCTGAAGTGGAGATCGACGTGGGCTGGTTCCATTGCGCATAAAAACGATCGTGAAGGAGGCTGTGGTACCAGCCCACGTCCGCGCCTTTGTTTCCACCCGCGCTCCGGGCCGTCGTCGAAGTCCCACGGCCATCGGCGGAGTTGGTCCCGGCGGGATCGGCGCCTCCCTTACTGGCGCGTTCCGCCCGCCGCACCGGTGTGTTGTCGCCTCCATCCGCGTCCGGACGCTCCGCCTTCTTCACGGTTGGACCTGGTTCGCCGGTCGTCTCGAGCGACTTCGGCTCCACGACGTTGGGTCTTGGAGTTGCGGCCGGAGTCGGAGGTGTGCTCGGCTTCGGCTGTGGGGTCGTCCGCGCGGACGGCGTCGGCGAGATTTTCTTTTTGGGAGTCGCTCTCGGCTTGTCGTCATCGTCATCGTCCCGGGGCTTGGGCGTGGGTTTCTTCGTAGCCTTCGGCGTGGGATGCGGCGTGGGTTTCGCCTTGGCCGCCGGGGTGGGAGTGGGGGTGGGCGTCGCGGAAATCTTGGGCGGCGGGCTCGTTGGCAAGAGCCGCGTAGGGGTTGGGGTAACCGTCGGCCGCGGCGTCGGCGTCGGTGTCCGGGTCGGCCGCGGCGTGGGCGTGGCGAGATGGGTCGGCACGGGCGTCGCCAGCGCCAGATCGCTCTCGGGCTCACCGCCGCGCGGGGTGGGCGTGGCGGGGCCTGGTGGAGAAGACTTCGGCTTGGAGGCTGAGCCGCCGGCGGGCAGCACAATCGCGGCGACCTCCCGCGCGGGCGGGGCCGAACTGGGCGAACCCGGATTGGCTGCAGCGGCCGCCGCGGCGGGGTCAAGCCAGGTTACTTCCTCCTTGGGCGGTTTGCGAGAATCCGAACAGCGGGCAAAAAAGAGGAGCCCGCCAATGGCAAAGACGTGGATCCCCCCGATGAGGAAAAGCGATTGCCGGAAACTGGATGTCGGCTGACCCATGCGCTCAGGAAGGACCGGCAGCGGGGCCCTCGGCAGCAGCCAGGACCCCCACTTTCGTAATGCCGGCGGCCTTGAGCGCGTCGAGCAGCGTCATCAACTTCTGCACCGACAGGTCGCGGTGCGGACGGATCACCACGGCGGCATCCGGCTTGGCGCGGCGCAGCTCGGCCAGGCGCTCGGCCAGCGCTGCGGCCTCCACGCTTTCACCGTTGAGAGTGAGCTTTTCATTCCGATCGATCGAGAGTGTCGCTATCTTCGAGGGATCCACCGCGCTGCGGCTCGCCTTGCTGGTGGGCACGACGAGTTCCGTGCTGCTCTCGAGCAACGGGGTGGTGATCATGAAGATCACGAGCAGCACGAAACACAGGTCGAGCAACGGCGTGACATTGATCTCGGCCAGCGAAGTATGCGTGCCGAGGGAGCGGCGGCGGCGGCGGGCACGCATGCGGGCAGGGAGAGGAGATGCCGAAGTTAAAGGGAAGACAGGTCGGGACCGGCGCAACGGCCAGCCCGAAGGATTAGTCGGCGAAACGGCGGAAACCCTGCGGAATTCCGCACGCGGGACAGATGGGCGGCCTTCATGGCGTGGCGTCGCTCACCGGTAGGCCGCCACCCGCTCCGCGAGGGTCGGGCCGTGGCTGACGTGTTTGTGCTCGAACTCGCTCGCGAGTTCCGCCGAAAAATTCTCCATCTGGACCACCTGCGAACGGATCGACGTGACAATGAAATTGTAGCCAAACATGGCGGGAATCGCGACGAGCAGCGCCACCACCGTGGTAATGAGTGCGCCGGAAACGCCCGGCGCCATCGCGGCGAGATTGGGCGCACCGGCGATGGCCACGCTCGTGAAGGTGTCCATCACGCCCCAGACGGTTCCGAGTAGCCCGAGAAAGGGCGCGCCGCTCACGGCTGTGGCGAGCAGAATGGTCTGCGATTCGAGGCGCAGAGCTTCTTCGCCCACGGCGCGGTCCATCGCGGTCTCGACTGCGCGATGCTGCACCGCGGAAATCTTCGGCGCCATCTCCAGGCGGGCGTGAAAGGTTTCGTCGATCTCCGTGCTGCCGAGGAGCTGGAACGTGAGCTCTTCGCAGCCGGCGCGGTAGACGGTGAAGGCGGGGGCGCCTTCGAAATTGGCCCCATCGCGAAAGAGCCGGAGCGGTTCCCGATCCGACCGGAAATGCCCGAGAAAATCGTCGTTCTGGCGGCGGGCGTGGTTGAGCAGGCGAATCTTCGTCACCATGATCGCCCAGCTAAAAATCGAGCCGATGAGGAGGAAGACGAGCACGATCTTCCCCGGGATGGAAGACTCCTGCAGCGCGAAGGTGAGCGCGTTGACAGCAAGGAAGGGCACGCGGAACGAGGGACGAGAATGCGGGCAAACGCAAACGGCGGCTGACGTCGAAACCTCGACGTGCCGCCGCGAAACGGGATGGACCTGCAGGACGACCCGATCAGCTGATCGAGTCGAGCTTGGCGAGGATCGTCTGCTTGTTCGTCGCGCCCAGGTGCTGGGCCTTGAGCTGCCCGCCCTTGAAGAACAGGAGCAACGGAATGCTTTGCACCTTGTAACGCACGGCGAGATCTTGATTCTCGTCCACGTTGACCTTGGTCACCTTTACGGCGCCATCACGCTCTTTCGCCACTTCCTCGAGGACTGGGCCGATCATGCGGCAAGGGCCACACCAGGGCGCCCAAAAATCCACGATCACAGGCTGGTCGGATTGCAGGACTTCGTGATCGAAATTCGCAGTGGAGAGTTCAGTGGCAGTGGACATGGTTTGTAACAATGAGTGTGACGTTTATTGGGTCGGGATGCAAGCCGAGGAAGTGTCAACCTAATCCGCGCTCGCGACAAACATCCAAATCTGGACGCCAAACGCGGCCAATGCGCAGGTGAAAACCGCGTAGCTGGCCCAGACCGGAATGCCGGAAGCGGATTCCGGTTCGTCTTCCTCCGCTCCTGCCACGGCCAAAGCGCGCACCGGTGGCGTCTTGTCGATCCGCACCGTGGACGCCATCGGACGGGGGGCGGCGCTGACAACCGCCACCGGAGCGTGGGGCGGCTCGGGGCGGAGATCCATTATCGCCGTGCCGTTCTTCGTGAGCGGAATGGGAACAGGTCGCGGCACCGAGACACCGGGCGGCGCCACTTCGATGCGCGCCTCGGACGAGACGGGTTGCTGAACCATCGGCCTTGGCACCGCGACAGGCGCTGGCGGGCGGGGCGATGCGCCGGCCAGAGGAGACGCGGGACGCGGGACCGCCAGAGGTGCGGCGGGAGCAGCGGGCACAACGGGCGCCGGGACGGAAGGGGAAATCGCGCCGACCGGCGCGGCCAGGGGCGAGGCCGGACGCGGCACGGGAGGTGGTGGCGCTGACGCATTGGGACGCGGAGCCGCCGCTTGCCCTTCCCGCACGACGCGCGGAACCGCGGGCACCGGACGCGGTCCGGCAACCGCCACCGGACGCGGCGGAAGAGTGATCCGCACAATTTCCTTCTTCGGTTCGCTCATGGCACGGGATTCAAACAGCCGGGCGACCCGGGCAGTTCAGCGGCGAGAGTAATCGCGGTCGGGGCTCTCGTGTCAAACCCGAGATTACGAAACCCGCCGCGCCACCAGATCATAGACTTGGATTCCGGTGACTTCGACTTCGATGAATTCTCCCACGGGTGCAGGGCGCTCGAGAATCACGCGCCCGTCGATATCCGGCGCATCGGCCTCGCTGCGCGCAACCTGGGGGCTTTCCACCAGCACGCGGAGCCTGCGTCCGACCTGCGCGGTGGAACGCTCCGCGGCGATGCGCTGCTGCAATTCCATGGCCCGCCGATAGCGCGAACGCTTCGTGGTGTGGTGCACCTGCGTCTCCATTTTGGCGGCGCGCGAACCCTCTTCCCGCGAATATGTGAAGATGCCCAGGCGCTCGAAACGCGTCTCCTCGATGAAGCGCAGCAACTCGGCGAAATGCTCCTCGGTTTCGCCGGGGAAACCCACGATGAACGTCGTGCGCAGGGCGATCTCCGGCACGCCGGCCCGAATCCGGCGAATGAGATTGATGATGTGCTCACCCGATGTCTCGCGGCGCATGACGGCGAGCATGTCATCGTGAATGTGCTGGAGCGGCATATCCACGTAGCGCGCCACCTTTGGGCAGCGGGCAATGGTGGCGATAAGCTCGTCGCTCCAATGCGCGGGATGTGTGTAAAGGAGACGGATCCAAAAGTCCCCCTCGATCGCCTGAAGTTCCTCGAGCAAATGGCAAAGCGTGACGCCGCGCGACGGATCGACCGGCTGGCGCGAACTTGCTTTCTCGGCCCAGAGATCCATCCCAAAGTAAGTCGTGTCCTGGGAGATGAGATTGATCTCCCGCGTGCCGGTGGCGACGAGATTGCGCACCTCGCGCACGACCGATTCCACCGTCCGGCTGCGATGCTTCCCGCGCATCTGCGGAATCACGCAGAACGAGCACGGATGATTGCAGCCCTCGGCGATCTTCACGTAGGCCGAATGCGCCGGGGTGAGCCGAAAGCGCGGCGTATCGTAGTCTGGAATGTACTGCGGTTTGCGCGTGACGAGATTGAGCGGAGCGAGCTCGGCGGCAAATTCCGTCGCGGCCAGCACCGGCTGCTCGAGCACCCGGCGAATGATGCTGCCGGCCTCCGCGACCTGGTCGAGCCCCATGAAGGCATCGACTTCGCTCAGGTCTTTTTGCAGTTCCTGGGCGAAACGCTGCGCCATGCAGCCACTGACGATGAGTTTCTGGCCCCTGCGCCGCTGCAGCCCGCGTCCGCGATGGGCGTCGAGGATGGCCTCGATCGATTCCTCCTTCGCGGAATCGATGAACGCGCAGGTGTTCACGATAAGGACGTCCGCCTCATCGGCATCCGCCGTGATCTCCAATCCCGCGGCGCGGGCGCTGCCCAGCATGATCTCCGCATCGACGAGGTTTTTCGCGCAGCCGAGACTGATCATGCCGACTTTTTTGGCAGGCGGAGAAAGCAAGGCGGGGGGCATGGCGGGTGGGAACCATACTCTGTTTTGGACGTTACGAAACCCGGGATCGTGGCCTGCGGGGATGGGAGGGAGGGAGGCCGAACCCGCAGGGCGAGGGCCTTTCGCCGCGGGCCCCGCGATGCGCGACATAACGGTTTTCCCACTGGCAAAACGCCGCTTCCGCAGCACCGTGGGCGCGGCCATGGCTACAGTTCAAAAACGCGATTACTACGAAGTGTTGAGTGTCTCCCGGGAAGTTTCGGCCGAGGATCTCAAGAAGGCGTACCGAAAGCTGGCGGTGAAATTTCATCCGGACAAAAACCCCGGCGACAAGAGTGCGGAGGAGAAGTTCAAGGAGCTCGGGGAGGCGTACGACGTCCTGAACGATCCAGATAAACGCGCAGCCTACGATCGCTATGGCCACGCGGCCTTCAGCGGCGGAACGGGCGGGGGCGGCGGCCGGGGCGGCGTTGATCCGTTCGATATATTCCGCGATGTCTTCGGCGGGATGAATGCCGATGGCGGAGGCATCTTCGAGCAATTCTTTGGCGGCGGAGTGCGTTCGGACCGCGAGGGCCGCCAGCGGGGAAGCGATCTGCGCTACGACCTGCAGATCCGGCTCGAGGAGGCCGCCTCGGGCATCGAAAAGGAAATCGAGATCAACAAGCTCGACAGTTGCGAGACGTGCCACGGCAGCGGCGCGGAAACCGGCAGCAAAGCGGTCTCGTGTCCCACCTGCCACGGGCGCGGCCAGGTGATTTCCGCGCGCGGTTTTTTCCAGGTCTCGCAAACCTGCCCGCGCTGCCGCGGTACCGGCACGATCATCGAAAAACCCTGCCGCACCTGCAACGGCGAGGGACGCACCGAGAAGACTTCGCGCATCAAGCTCAAGATCCCGGCTGGAATCGAGGATGGCGCGCGCCTGCGCTCGACCCGCAATGGCGAAGCCGGTATCCGCGGGGGTCCGGCCGGCGACCTCTACGTCGTCATCCACATCGCCGAGCACGAGATGTTTCAGCGCGAGGGCGAGGATCTCTTTTGCGAAGTCCCGATCTCCTTCGCGATGGCCGCCCTCGGCGGCGAAACCAAAGTCCCCACGCTCGACGGCGCCGCTTCGCTCCGCATTCCGGCCGGCACCCAGAGCGGGACGACTTTCCGGCTGCGCAGCCGGGGCATGCCGGTCCTGAATTCCCGCGAGCGCGGCGACCTGATGACCCGGGTCGTGGTGGAAGTGCCGACCAAACTGAACGCCGAGCAGCGCGGAAAGCTGGAGGCCTTTGCGCAGAGCTGCGGCGAAGACAACAGCCCGCGGCAGCGCTCATTCTGGGAATCGGCGAAGGAACTGTTTTCCTGATCCTGTCCGCTAGCTCTTTCCTGGTTCTTGATTCCTGCCTCCCGGCCGCCGTGCATCGTTTCTACATTCCACCCGGGGCGTGGTCCCCGGGCAACCTCCTGCTGGACGAAGGCGAATCGCACCACGCTTTGTCGGTCCTCCGCCTAAAGGAGGGAGAGCGTGTGGCGGTTTTCGACGGCGCCGGTCACGAGGCGACCGCGGAGATCGGTGAGGATTCGTCGAAGCGGCGCGTCACCCTGCGTGTGCTGCACCGCGCGCTCTCTCCGCCGCTCGCCTGCCGGCTCACACTCGCGCAAGCTGTGCCGAAGGGGAAAAACATGGATTTCATCATCCAGAAGGCGACCGAGCTGGGTGCGGCCGAAATTCAGCCGCTGCAGAGCGATCGGACCATCGCGCGCTACGATGACGCGCAAGGCGAAGGCGAGTCGAAGCGCGAAAAGTGGCAGCAGATCGCGATCGAAGCGGCCAAGCAATGCGGGCAGAACTGGCTGCCGCGCATCGGTCTTCCCGTCACGCCGAAGGAGTTTTTCGCCACGCGAGCGAAGGAGTACGACCTGATGCTGATCGCTTCGCTGCAACCGGACGCGCGGCACCCGCGCAACTGGCTGCGCGAATACGAGCCGCCGGCCCAGCCGCCCAAAAGCGCTCTCGTCCTGGTGGGCCCGGAAGGCGATTTCACGCCGGCCGAGGTCTCGCTGGCGAAGTCCGCCGGCTGCCACCCGATTTCGCTCGGCCCTATCATTCTGCGGACCGAGACCGCCGCGCTCTACTGCCTGAGCGTGCTTTCCTACGAACTGTTGAACCGCGCCTGACACGCGTCAGCCGTTGAACTGCTTCACGACCAGGGTCGCATTGTGGCCGCCGAAGCCAAAGCTGTTGCTCATGCAAATGCTCAACTTCTGTTCCCGCGCGACTTTCGGCACGTAGTCCAGATCGCACTGCGGATCCGGCTCCTCGAGATTGATGGTGGGGGGGATCAGGCTTTCCCGCATGGCCAGAATGCAGGCGGCAAGTTCGATCGCGCCCGCTGCCCCCAGGGTATGACCCGTCATGCTTTTCGTGCTACTGACGGCGAGCTTTTTCACGGCGTCGCCGAAAGCCAGCTTGATCGCCTGCGTCTCGGCGATGTCACCCAACCCGGTGGAGGTCGCGTGGGCGTTGAGGTAGTCGATTTGGTCCGGGGTGACATGCGCGTGCTTCATCGCCATGGCCATGGCGCGGGCGGCACCTGCGCCATCGGGACAGGGTGACGTCATGTGGTGCGCGTCGCAGCTCACCCCATAGCCGGCCAGCTCGCAATAGATGCGGGCGCCGCGCTTTTTCGCGTGCTCGAGTTCCTCGAGAATCATGACCCCCGCCCCCTCACTGAGGACGAAGCCGTCGCGGTCCTTGTCCCACGGCCGGGAGGCGCGGGTGGGGTCGTCGTTGCGCATGGACAGCGCCTTCATGTTGCCGAAGCCGGAAAGACCAAGCGGCGCGATGGCGGCCTCACCGCCGCCGGCCACGAACATCTCGGCATCGCCGAACTTAATCGTGCGCCAGGCTTCGCCGATAGTGTTGTTGGCCGTCGCACAGGCGGTCACGATGCTCATGTTCGGTCCGCCCAGGCCGTATTCGATCGCGACGAGTCCGCTGCCCATGTTCGCGATCATCATCGGGATCATGAAAGGCGAGACCCGGCTGGGGTTCTTCAGGATGAGATTCGAATGCTGGTCCTCGATGCTTTTCAGCCCGCCGATGCCGCTGCCCAGGAAACAACCGATGCGGGTGCGATCGAGCCCTTCAAACTCGCCCAGGCCGCCATCGGCGATGGCCAGCTTGGAGGCGGCCATCAGGAGCTGACTGTAGCGATCGGCGCGTTTCACATCCTTCGGCACCTTGAAGTGCTTGCCGGGCTCGAAGCCTTTCACTTCGCCGCCGATCTTGCAGTCGTACTGGGTGGTATCGAAGAGCGTGATGCGATCGATCCCGCTGACTCCGTGCGAAAGATTGTGCCAGAAAGTGGTGAGATCGCTCCCGATGGGGGTGGCGACTCCGAGACCGGTGATGACGACGCGACGGGACATGGGCAGAGAGAAATTTAGGGGGCCGGGAGCGGCCAAACCAAGCGATTTGACGCGAAATTGGGAAGGCTCAGCGCGTTCCCATGCCGACGGATTGCACGGTCTGGAAGAGTTTGCCCTCGGTCTTGATCGAGGGGGCGATGATGATTTCGGTTTCCTGGAAATCGCGAATGCTGGCGGCCCCTACATTCCCCATGCAGGTGGTGATCGCACCCACGAGATTCTGCGAGCCATCGTCGACCGTGGCCGGGCCGAAAAGAATCTGCCGCAACGAGCCGGTGACGCCGACCTTGATGCGGGTGCCGCGCGGAAGATTCGCATGCGGGGTGGCCATGCCCCAATGGTTGCCGCCTCCGGGAGCTTCTTCCGCGCGGGCAAAGGCGCTACCGACCATGACCGCATCGGACCCGCAGGCGAGCGCCTTGCAGACGTCCCCGCCCTTGCTCATGCCGCCGTCCGTGATGATCGGCACGTAGCGCCCGGTCTTCTTGTGATATTCGTCCCGTGCCGCCGCACAGTCGACCGTGGCGGTCACTTGGGGCACGCCCAGACCCAGCACTCCGCGGGAAGTGCAGGCCGCGCCCGGCCCCACCCCGATGAGCACGCCGGCCACTCCGCAACCCATGAGTTCCAGCGTGACATCGTAGGTGACGGCATTGCCGATGATGACGGGAATCCGCATCGCCTGGCAGAATTCCTCGAGGGGCAGGCTCTTGTACTCGGTGCTGATGTGCCGCACGGTGGAGACGGTGGACTGCACCACGAAAACATCGGCGCCGGCTTCCTGCGCGATGGCCCCGAAACGCTCCGCTTTCTGCGGAATGGAACTGACGGCCGCGAGCACTCCGGCCGCTTTGAGCTCGGCCACGCGCTGGCCGATCAGATGCTCCTTGATCGGCTCGAGATAGAGCTGCTGGATCAGGGTCGTGACGTCGTCCTTATCGGCCGTGGCGATCCGGTGCAGGACTTCGCCCGGATTCTCGTAGCGCGTCTGCACGCCTTCGAGATTGATCACCCCGAGTCCGCCGAGCTGGCCCATCGCGATGCAAAAGCGCACGTCCGTGACGCCGTCCATCGCGCTGGCAAAAATCGGGATGCGCAGCTCGATCTTCGAGCCGTCCGGGCGCGGGATGAGGAAGCGGGTATCGACTTCGTTGGGGTTGATCGTGACGTCACCGGGGACGAGCGCGATTTCATCGAATCCGTAGGTGACGCGTGCTTTGCGATTTCGGCCAATCCACATGCCCATGAGTAAAATTCCTTTCGGAGAAGAGTAGTAAGTACGAGTTGTTAGCGGCGGGAAGAGCGGGGCCGTTCGTTGCGAGCGCCACAGCGTGGGCAGAGCGGCAGGGGGTCGGAATTTGCATCCTCGAAGTCGTATGCGCAAACGGAGCAGATGACGCGGTCCTGCAAAGCATGCCGGAGACGGCGCTGGCGCCGACGTTCCTCTATGAACCAAACTGCGAAAACCGCCGCGACGAAGAGGAGGAGGTAAACGAAAACCAGCTGGGCGAGCGAGACGCGGAACATGCGGTCGGTCCCGGCTCACGGATTGGGTTTTGGCGCCGGAGTCTCCTCCAATCTCGGCGCCCGCGCGGCGAACGACGGCTCGTACACTTCTGGCCGGGCTTTTTTCAGCACCTCCTCCACCGGGGGATCGGCGGGCAACACGAGGGCGCTGGGATCGGCCATCTCCGCCCATGCGGCCACGAGCACGGCCTCGGGCGACCCGGGCACCGGAAGGTAAATGCGGGCCGGAACCGGCGGGCGCGACGAAACCGGGGAATATTCGACCTGCAGCAGGTAGAAACAGACCGCGTGACCGAAGAGCGAGGCCAGGAGCAGGCCGAGAAAGCGCCACGCCGGGTGCTCCCGCACCGAAGCAGGGGGTGAAGCGGCTTCGACGGTCATGGCGAGGTGGGAATGGGCGGATTCGTCGCAAAAATCACCGCGTAGTGGCGTTCGATGGCCTTGTTTGCGACCGCTAGCACCGTCTCAAAAGAGGCCCCACGATCCGCCCGGACGATGAGCGTGCGCTTGGCGGATTCCGGCAGGGCCTGCAGGGACCGGTCGAACTCTTCCATCGTCACGACGCGATCCCGAAAATAAAGCCGGGGCGAATCGCCGGACACGATGCTCACCACGGAGGCCCCCAGGGTGGGAGCGACGACAAAAGGAGAAGGCGGCGGCACGACCGCGATACCCGGCTGGATCTGAAACGAGCGGCCGTAAAAGAGATAAAAGGCGAGCAGCAGCATCACCCCCAGCATGGGGGCGAGGAGGAGCAGGCCCGGCTTGGCAGGTTGAAGGCGCGGGAGATTCATCGCCGGCCCGCCGGATCAACTCCCATGGCTCCGCCTGCCCTCGTGCGCACGGGGGGCAACCTTGAGCCCTTCCGCTTGCTGCCCGCGGAGCGAAGCCGCCGCCGCCTCGAACGGAATGATCGAATCTCCGGCTGCCGCTGTGGCCTGCGCTTCGCTGATCAAATGGAGCACTTCCGTGCCGGCCCGTTCCATGTCGTGAATGAGCAGATTCACCCGGGAGCAAAGGTAGCTGTGCGCCAGGTAGGCCGGCACTGCGACCGCCAGGCCGCCGGCGGAATTGAGCAGCGCGCCGTAAAGTCCACCGGAGAGATCGGCCGCATTCACGAATCCGCCCTGCGCATTCACCGCCGTAAAGGCCTGCAGCAGGCCCAGAATGGTCCCCAGAAACCCGATCAGGGGGGCAACGTGCGAAAGCGTGGCGAGGATCGGCAGGTAACCTTCCAAGCGGTTGACCTCGAGCTGGGCGGCTTCCTCCACGTACTCCTTGAGTTCGGCGCGAGGCGCGTTGTGGTGTGCGATCGCAGTGCGAAGCACGCGGGCGACCGGACCCACGGTGGCCTGGGTCTCGCGGGCGGCTTCGTCCCAGCGCTGTCCGCGGATCAGGTTGGCCAGCCCGCGGAGGAGGTCGGGCGCGGAAATCGTGATCCGATGGAGATACGTGAAGCGCTCGGCAAAAACAGCCACCCCGATCACGCTGATCGCGAAGAGGAGCCACATGAGCAGGCCCCCTTTTTGCATCAAGTCCAGCATAGCTTTGAGCACCCCAGGCGGCGGGCGCGCGAACCGGGATAGTCTCGCAGAACGAGAATTTGTCGAGGAGAAACCGTGGCAGTGATGCTTCCCGGCCAGCGTACCCCAGCCCTGAAGCGGCCCCACCCGGTGCAGCAACCCCGATAAGTTGCTCCCAACCAATCAGCCGTGACGGAGCGCCGTCCTTGCATTTTAAAGCACCCGCCGTTAGGTCTGAGCCCGCTTCGTGAAGACGCATTCCGGTCGCTCCCGCCAAGTCTGGCTCCAGGTACCAAGGACCGGCGTTCGAGCTGCTTCCCGTCGCGGCCGCTGAGCGCGCGTCGCCGCCCCATCCCTTTCCCGCACCGACATGAGAGACTCCTTCGCCACCCACTGGAACACCGCGCTGCTCGACGAAAACTACGCCAAGTGGAAGCAGGATCCCGCCTCGGTCGATGCCAAGTGGGCGGCGTTTTTCGAAGGGTTTGAACTGGGCTACGAGGAGATGAAGAAGCGCGCGGCCGCTCCTGCCGCGCCCGCGCCCGCGGAGGTGCCGGCGACTCCCGGCGCGGTCGATATCGAGTTTCAACTCAAGGTCGAGAATCTCGTCCGGATGTATCGCACGCACGGCCACACCCTGGCCGATCTGGATCCGCTCGAAGCAGAAACGCCCACGCAGCCGTTGCTCGAGCTGGGCGCGTTGGGGTTCACGGCCGGGGACCTCGACCGGGTGGTGTCCAGCCAGGACTACGCGGAAGGCCGCAGCATGACGCTGCGTGAGATGATCGAAACCCTGCGCGACATTTATTGCCATAAGATCGGCGCGGAGTTCATGCACCTCTCGGATCCGGCGCAGCGCGCGTATCTCCGCGACCGCATCGAGCACAATCTGGCGCGTCCCAGGCCCAGCCTGGAAGAGCAGACGTTGATCCTGCGGGGCCTCCTGGAGGCGGAACTCTTCGAGCGCTTCCTGCACACCCGCTACGTGGGTCAAAAGCGCTTTTCCATCGAGGGCAGTGAAAGCATGCTGCCTCTGCTGAACGCGTTGCTCAATGCGAGCGCCGCGCGCGGCGTGGTGGAAATCGTGATCGGCATGGCACATCGCGGCCGCTTGAGCGTGCTCGCAAATTTCCTGCGCAAGTCGATGCAGACCATCTTCACGGAGTTTACGGAAAACTACCTGCCCGACATGTCGCATGGGGACGGCGACGTGAAATACCATCTCGGCTACGAGACGACCCGGGACGTCAACGGCAAAAAGGTCGATCTCCGCCTCGCGGCGAACCCGAGCCATCTCGAGATCGTGAATGCGGTCGTGGAAGGGAAGGCCCGCGCCCGGCAGCGGGTGCGCAACGACATGGAGCGGCGCAGCACCGTCCTGCCGCTTTTGATCCACGGCGACGCCGCCGTGATCGGGCAGGGCGTCGTGGCGGAAGTGCTGAACATGTCCCAGCTGCCCGGTTACCGCACCGGCGGGACCTTTCATCTCGTGGTGAACAATCAGATCGGATTCACCACGATGCCGGAGGATGGGCGTTCGACGCGGTATTGCACCGATATCGGAAAGATGGTCGAGGCCCCCGTTTTCCACGTAAATGGCGACTCCCCCGAGGCGGTCTGCGCCGCGACCGAGATCGCCCTCGCGTTTCGTCAGAAATTTGCCCGGGATGTCTTCATCGACCTCGTCTGCTATCGCAGATACGGCCACAACGAGGCCGATGAGCCGGCCTTCACCCAGCCGGTCATGTACGCGAAGATCAGTACGCGGCCTTCCACCGCCACGCTCTACGCGAAGGAATTGGTCGCGGCCGGCCGTCTGACGGATGAGCAAGTCGCTGCGCTCCGCAAGGAATTGGAAGGACAGCTCGAAGCGGATTACCAGGCGGCCAAGTCGGCCGCAGCGGCGAAGGTCAACGGCGAAGGGACCGACCATTCGGACCCGGGCGCGGAGAAGAAGAAATTTGCCGGCTCGACCGCCATCTTCCAACCGCCCTATTCCCACGAGCCGGTCAACACCGCGATCGGCGCGGAGGTGCTGGCCAAGATCGGCCACGCGCTCAGCTTTGCCCCGGACAACATCAAGGTTTTCCCCAAGCTGAAGCGCACGCTCCTGGAACGTCGGGCGGTCGCCTTCAAGAATGGCGGCCCGTTCAATTGGGCGGATGGCGAAGCGATCGCCTTCGGCTCGCTCCTGATGGAAGGTACGCCCGTGCGGCTCAGCGGCCAGGACAGCCGCCGCGGGACCTTCAGCCACCGGCTCTCGGTGCTCTACGATATCGAAACGCGCGAGCGCTATATCCCGCTGAATAACCTCGCCAATGAGCAGGCGCAGTTTTGCGTGCACAACAGTCCGCTTAGCGAAGCGGGAGTGCTGGGCTTCGATTACGGCTACTCGATGGATTTCCCGCAGATGCTGACGCTGTGGGAGGCGCAATTCGGCGACTTCGCCAACGGCGCGCAGGTGGTGATCGATCAATTCATTGCGGCCGCGGAGAGCAAGTGGCAGCGGCCTTCCGGCATCACGCTGCTCCTTCCCCATGGCTACGAGGGCCAGGGACCGGAGCATTCGAGCGCGCGGGTCGAACGATTCCTCCAGCTTTGTGCGGAGGAAAACCTGCAAGTCTGCAACGTCACCACGCCGGCGCAGTATTTTCACCTGCTCCGGCGGCAGATGAAGCGCTCGTTCCGCAAGCCGCTCATCATCATGTCCCCGAAATCGCTCCTCCGGGCGGACACGGCGCTATCGCAGGCGATCGAGTTCACCAAGGGCGCCTTTCAAGAGGCCATCGAAACCACCGCGGCCGCCGGCGCCGCGGCGGCGTCGAAGGTCATCCTTTGTTCCGGGAAAATCTTCTATGATCTCCTGACCCACCGCGAGACGGCGAAGATCAAGGACACCGCTCTCATCCGGATCGAGCAGCTCTACCCGCTGAATGTCGAGCGGATCAAAGCCATCCTCGCCCCCTACCGCAACGCGCGGAAATGGGTGTGGTGCCAGGAGGAGCCCAAGAACATGGGCGCCTGGACATACATCAGTCCCCGGCTCGCCGAGGTGATGCCCGCCCCGCAGGCCATTTACTACGTGGGTCGCAAAGCCAGTGCCTCGCCGGCCGTCGGATCCCTCGCCCGACACAAGCTCGAGCAAAAGGAAGTTGTCGAAAAAGCCTTCTCGCTCTGAGCGCGCTCCCCCGCCATTCTTTCCCTTCTCAGCCGCCCCTCCCCTATGCCCATCGTCGAAGTCAAAGTTCCCGCTGTCGGTGAATCCATCTCCAGCGGCGTCGTCTCGGTGCTCCACAAGAAATCCCGTGACGCCGTCAAAGTAAACGACCCCATCTTCACGCTCGATACCGACAAGGTTTCGAATGAGATCGTCGCGGATTCCGCCGGCGTCATCACGATCAGCGTGAGCGAGGGAGACGAAGTCAAGATTGGTCAGGTGGTGGCCACCATCGATACCAGCGCGGCACCCGCCGCAGCTCCAGCCCCGGCGGCCGCCCCTGCCTCACCCGCTCCCGCGCCGGCTGCCAAAGCGGCCGCGCCACCCGCGACCGCCCGCGTCCCCGGCGAACAATCCCCGGCCGTGCGGCGGCTTCTGGAGGAAGAGAAACTCGATCCCGCCGCCATCGCCGGGACGGGCAAAGGCGGACGCATCACCAAGGAGGACGTAATCGCCCACCTCGAAGCGCCGGCCCCTGCGCCTGCGCCTGCGCCTGCCCCCGCTCCGGCCGCAACGCCGGATCCGGCGGCCGCAGCGCCCACCGCCGAAGCGCCGGCCGCGGCTGCTCCTGCCGCCCTGGCACCGAGTGCGCCGGCGGCACCTGAAGGCCGCGTCACGCGGAAAAAAATGTCTCCGCTCCGCCGGAAAATCGCGGCGCACCTGGTCAACGCACAGCATACCGCCGCGATTCTCACCACCTTCAACGAGATCGACATGAGCGCCGTCATGGCGCTGCGCGCGAAGCTGCAGGAGAGCTTCACGAAAAAGCACGGCGTGAAGCTCGGCTTCATGTCCTTTTTCATCAAAGCCGTCGTCGAAGCCCTGAAAACCGTCCCGGCCCTCAACGGCCAGATGGAGGGCGACGACGTCTTCATCCAGAATCACTACTACGATCTCGGCGTGGCCGTGGGCACGGAGAAAGGCCTGGTCGTCCCAGTCCTGCGCGATTGCGACACCAAGGGCTTTGCCCAGATCGAGAAGGATCTCGGCGACTACGCCAAGAAAGCCCGCGACGGCAAGCTCACCATCGGAGACCTCACCGGCGGTGTTTTCACCGTTTCAAACGGCGGCACCTACGGTTCGCTCTTCAGCACCCCAATTCTCAATCCGCCGCAGAGCGGCATCCTCGGGATGCACAAGATCCAGGACCGCCCGGTCGTGATCGACGGCAAGATAGAGATCCGCCCCATGATGTACGTCGCGCTCAGCTACGATCACCGGGTGGTGGACGGCAAGGAAGGCGTGACGTTCCTCGTGCGGGTGAAGGAATGCGTGGAGGATCCGTCCCGGCTCCTGTTTGAGTGCTGATGCGGATCGCTGGCAAATCTTTTCACTCATTCCCAGGGGACGTTTTTCCCGGTCATTTAGGGCGGCAGCCCTGCGCCCGCGCTTCACCTCCGTGCTGCCTTCAGCAAGCTGGCGGCGGCCTGTCGCGCGATGCCTGCCGGCTTCGCACTGCGGGTCGCATGCGCGGAGACAAGCGCGCCGTCGATCAAGAGCCGCAAGGCTTCGGCGAGAGCCGGTGGATCCTTGGCGCCGGCCTCGGCGGCGAGACCCACCAGTTGTTTGCGCACGGCCTGCTTGTGCGCCCAGGCGACTTGATGGACCGGGTGGTCGGTCTCGGGGAATTCGCTCAAAGCGCGGATGAACGCACAGCCGCGGAAATCGGCTTCGCCGAACAGTCCCTTGAGCCAGTCGAAGACAGCCAGCAGCCGCCGCTCCGGCGAGCGACCCGCCGCTTGCACCGCGCCCGCCAGCCCGTCCTGCACTTCTTCGCTCCGCTTCCGGATGACCGCGACAATCAGATCCTCCTTGGAAGAAAAATGCTTGTAGAGCGTCATCTTGGCGACATCCGCCTCGGCCAGGAGGGTATCGATGCCGACCACGCGATATCCATCGCGGTAAAAGAGCCGCCAGGCCGTGGCCAGGAGGTGGTCCCGCTTGGGCGACGCCGAAATGACAGCGGGGCGGGAACTCATGCGCCGACCCTCGCCCGGCGGAGAGGAGCTGGCAACAAAATAGACAGACCTGTCTTTTCCGGCTTGACCTGTATAGACAGTTCTGTATAGTCACAGCGACCCGGCAATCCCTGCCGGGCGCAACAGCCCGGCGCGGTCGTCGCGCCCCAACCCTCCGAAACCGCAAAAATGAAAGCCGTCCTCCGTTCTCTCGCCGCCGCCCTCGTGCTGCTCACCACCTCTTCCTTCGCCGCCGATCTGGTCAATGTCTCGGGTATCAGCAAAGCCGCCCTTGACGGCTTCGATCCGGTCGCCTTTTTCACCGATTCGAAGCCGGTGAACGGCTCGCCCTTCATCACCAGCGAGTACCAGGGCGCGACCTACTACTTCGCCAGCGAGGACCACAAAAAGCTCTTCACCGCGAACCCGGCCAAGTATGTGCCGCAATACGGCGGCTACTGCGCCTTCGGAGTCGCCATCGGAAAGCTCTTCCCGGTGGACATCAGCACCTGGCAGGTGCGCGATGGAAAACTCTACCTGAACCTGAACCCCGACATTCTGAAGAAGTTCAACGCCGAATTTAAGGAGAACGTCGCCAAGGCCGAAGGCAACTGGCCCACCTTGCAGAAGCAAAACGCCAAATAATCCTCCCGTTTGAAACGCGGGAGAATGGACTGTCCCAGCCAAACCCGGCACACCCCCCCACTCCGGCCAGCTTCCTGCTGCCGGAGTGACCTGGCGACCCAACTGCGGTTTCCTTCCTGCGCCCCACCATTGTTCCCGATCCATCGATTTGATCCGTGCGCCTAATGAAACGTTCCCCGCGCCCAAGGAAATGATCCCCGCGTCCAAGGAAACGATCCCCGCGCGCTTCTGAGAGATGCCCGCGTCCAGCGAAACGATCCCCGCGCGCTGGGGAGAGATCCCCGGATCCAGCGAAACGATCCCTGCTCGCTGCCGTGAGACTTCACGTCGCGGCGAATCCTTAACGGTGCGCAGACAAAGCGGACGCGAACGCAGTAAATTATTAACGGTGCGCAGCAGACTCAAGGCGCATGAAGACGAGGCTTGAGCGCGTGCATCGAATCCTTGGACGCACGCAACGACCCAACCCGCGCGCGGAGGCTAAGCTTGGGTGAACGCAACGAATCCTGGCGCGCGCGCAGCGAATCTATGACCACACGTAGTGAATCGAGGACCGCGTGCAGCGAATCGAGGACCGCACGCTGCGGAAGCGTGCACTCGCCTAGCGAATCGATGCCCCGGCGCAACGCCGCGAGCCCGCCCGGAGGAAATCCTTACGCGCGCGGAGACAAACCTTGTGTCACCACAAAGAATCCTCGAGCGAGCACAACGAATCCCTGGACGCTCGCACCGAAACCTTGGGTGCACGCGTCTCCCGTCAGCACGCACGCATCGCTCATTAACACGCACGCATCGCTTCGGAGCGCGCAGAGGTCCTCCTCCAGCGCGCGGGCATCTTCCCGCCCCGTGCGCGAGCTGATTCCTTAGGAGAATGCATCGCGGGCCTCCGGGCGTGCAGTGGTTCGCTACGCGCGGAGGTCGTCCCACAGCGCGCGGGGATCTTCCCGCCGCAGGCGCGAACCCATTGCTTAGGCGATGCGTTGCTGGCTTCCGGGCGCACAACGATTCGCTGCGCGCGGAGGTCGTCCCACAGCGCGCGGGGATCTTCCCGCCGCAGGCGCGAATCAATTGTTTAGGCGAACGCATCGCAAGCTTGCATGCGCGCGACAAATCGTTGCGAAGCACCATCGTTTCACGGCGAGGTGACATCCTGCCGCTGCACGCGCGGAACGGTTGTCTCCGTGCAATTAGACCATCGAACCGCCCGGTGACAGAATTCTCGCGCGCGTGGCAAGGGCGCCTGCGGAATCACGTCGCGCGGCAGCACGTGCTCAAGGCAAGCCTGGGCTTGGTCAAGCCGGGCCTCGGTCCGCCTGCACTTGGCCGCGAGCCCACGGAGGAGGCGCGGGCTATGGAGTGCGGAAGTCCTCTGCCGCTTTCCGCGGCTAGTTCGCCAGCCAGGGAACGATTTCCAAGGCCTCGGCAACAGCGCGAGACCGAGCCGCCGCCCGCTGCGATCTTCGAACCTGTGAGCGATAGGAGTTTCGCAGGTGCGCGAGCCTCGTTCGCGGCCTAGCGTAACGGATCGCGGCAGGACATCTTTGGGCCACAGCGGTCCCGCACGGCGCGCAGGACGGCACCGTATTCCCTATCGGGCCAGCCGCGGAACGAGTTTGTTTGGCCAACCAGGAATGATCCGTCACACCACCGGGGCTCCGGAGTTCCATCACTTCTGCACCGCTCATCTCACTGCATCCTCAAAAAAGCATCGCACGCCGCCTCCACTCCGCGTTCCGCGCAGATCTGCGCGCCCACTTCCACCGCACGCGCGCGCATCGGCTTATCGGCCAGCAACGCGCGCAATTGCCGCGCGAACTTCGCGGCGGACGCCCGATGGCTTCCCACGCGGCCAGCTCCCAGCCGCTCGACGCGCGCGGCGTTGTCGAACTGATCATGGGCAAATGGGACAATGAGGGACGGCACACCCGCGCGCAGCGCCTGGGCCGTGGTGCCAACCCCGCCCTGGTGCACAATCAATCCGCCCCTCGGGAAAAGGAGAGCGTGATCGGCAAAGCTGACGGCAAGGCAGCGTTCATCGAGATCGGTCAGGGCGTTACGCTCGTCTTCCCCGATGAGGAAAACCGCGCGGCACCCGGCCTCGCGCACCGCCGCCCGAGCCCGCTGGTAGAAGCCTCCCGCGGTCCGCACGGCCGAGGAGCCGAGCGTGAAGACCACGGGCGGCTCGCCCGCGGCCACGAAATCCTCCAGCTCCGGTGCGAGAGTTTGCCCGCCGGGCGGATCGAAGAAGGGAAATCCGGTCACCACGGTCTGCGGAGGCGCGTCGGGCGGCTTCGGTCCAAACAAGGGCGAGTAGAGCGCGAGCGCGAGGCGGGGCGCGTGCTGCTCCTCCAAGATGGGATTCCCGGCCACGGCGGGCAGCCCGAGTTCGGCGCGGAGCGCGTCCCAGCCTTTAAACCAGGGGCGCATCACCCGACGTCCCAACCCGAAAAGGGCGCGATGGAAGCCCGGGCCCAGCCAGCGGAAATGCCGGAGAAGAGGCAGCGGCGGCAGCACGGGCGGATCATGCGCGGATAAGAGGCTGATCGGCGCCAGGAAGGAGGAAACCCACGGGATTCCGCGCGATTCCGCAATCAGCCGGATCGGAAGCGTGAGCGGATGCGAGAGGAGCAGATCCTGACCCCGCGTGGCCACCGAAAGATCGTCAAACATCGGACGCAGCCACGGGAGAATGATCAGCTTCATGATCGCCTCCGACCCGCGTCTCTGATCCATCAACTGCTCCATCGTGCCCGAATCGCGCAGGAAGTCCGATTCATCGGGGCGCACCGGGGCGAAATTCAACCCACACGCGGCGACCCTCGGTGCGTGCACCCCGCTCGTCGCGATCGTGACCGTGTGCCCGCGACGTTTCAGCTCCAGGCCGAGGGCTAGATAAGGGTGCAAATCGCCGAGCGAGCCGAGCGTGGCGAGGAGAAGCTTGGGCATCAGGAAGTGCCGCAGCATCGATCACGCGGACACAGCCGTCGAACTTTGGCTCGTGAGTGCACGATGCCGACGCGATAGTCGCACGGTCATGCGCAAAGCCTGTCTGTTCTCGCCACCGTCGCTGCCGGGGTGATCCTTGGACTCGTAGTGGGTGGGACTTGCTCTGGAAGAATCGCCTGGCGTCGCTGCGATTCGGCTCTGCCGTCGAAGCTGGCCGGTTGGTTCGATACGACGGCTTAATCATGAAGGGCGCCTCGACGCGCTACTTGAGTTCCAGCGCTTTCGCCAGGAGGGCTTCGCCGTCTTTCACGCTGCGTGCAAAATCGCGCCAGGCCGTGGCGCAGGCGATGAGCTGCCAGCGCAGCCAATCTTCCTCCGACATCTCCGCCACAGCGGCGTTCACGCTGCGGAAAGCTTGAACCAGTGCTTCGTCATCGGCTTGCACCAAAGCATAAGCGAATTCCTCCTGTGCCCGTGCCGCTTACGTCGCAGGCTAAAGTGCGCCGCAAAAGCAAGCTTCCTTGCGGCGACGGCTGAAAATCGGCGGTGGCACGCTTGTCTGCCGCAAGGGCAAGCAATGGTGCTCGGAGGTGAAAAATGTGCGCTCCCTCAGGCCTGTTCCAAGCGTAGACGAAGATCGATTTCCCGCTCGACTTAGTCCCATTCAGGAGACGCCCGCAGACGCTCAAGGAGATGATCGAATCGCGACGAGTCTTCCTCGGCAAACTCGAACCAAGTCAGGAAATCGAACGGCTCGGGCTCCGCCAAATCACGACAATGATGCAACCGGCGCGCGATTGCGGGCAGGTACTCCAGCCCGACTTGAGTATGGTGTGAGCGCTCTTCAAAGATTTGTCGCCGCTCGTCTTGCGTCAGGGCCCACCATGCCGCGGTCTTTCGAATCGGGATGAGCGCGGCGCAATTCGCTTCCGCCCGACCAAGGGCGGGCTGCCTGGCGCGGAGTTGCGACTTCTCGGCTCGCACCACGTATCGGTCATTACTGGTGACTCCCCGCAAGGTCCAGGCAACGTCCGCCAAAACGTCTCGCGCGTTTCCCGAATGAACCTGCAGACGCTGGATCGGCGGAAGGGGTTCACCTCTGATCGACTGCATCGACGTCAGCGTCCAAGGGCCGATGCGGCCGCCGTAAAAGGCAAATATACGGGGATTCGCTGACATCATTTGGACAGAGCCTCCTCAAGGCGAAAAACGTGCACCCCACCGTTGGCCGATCCGCTGATCGCCCGAAAGACGAGCGGTCCCCGCGGGGTCGAAATCGTACTCGCCTGGGGCGGGCGGGTGCCCGAGGCGAAGAGTGCCGCCCGCAGGGACGCGGGAATGACCTCAAGACCCGTCTCCCACTCGAAGTAGGTCCGGAAAAGGAGAGCCGCGCGTTCGGAACAAAAATCGAGAACTCCCGCCGTATCGCAGACGATCAATGCTTGCTCCAGTGCCTGGGTGAGCGCCTCCTCGGCGCGCCGTCGGCGGGCGATTTCGCGCTCCAACTGCTCCGCGCTCGCAGCCCGTGCGATCTCTCCCAGCTTGCGAGCCGAAACGTCTGTGATGCTGCCCAAATAAACGGGCTGACCGGAATCGGGATCGATGACTATCCGCGTATTCTCCGCAATCCAGATGACGCTCCGATCCTTGCGCCAAACCTGTGATTCACAGTTCTCCACGCGTCCGCCGTTGTGGGCGATCATCTCACTGACCTGACGCCGCCGATCCGGATCGACATAGAACTGGCGCGCGATGTCCGTGATGGAATCGCGCATTTCTGCCGGGCTCGCGAATCCCATCACTTGGGCCAATGCCGGATTGGCCAGAAGGTTTCGACCCTCCAGGCTCGACTGGAAAATTCCGACGACGGATTGCTCAAAGATGTGTCTCAGGACCGTCTCTTGCGGTGCGAACGCGAAAGGTGAAGGAAACATGCGCCCGTTTGAGATGCGGTGGCATGCTTGCCTATTCCCCGCCGATTCGTTCCACGGCGTCACGCGAAGTTTCCGGTCAGGCCAGAGACAAGTGCACCTCCACATCCGCCGCGTAGTCTACCCCGGGCAGCCCGAAGCCGAAGAGCTTGAGAAAATCGGCCCGGTAACCGGCACTGTCGGTCAGGGTGGCCAGGTTCTCGGTGGTGAGGCGGGGCCACAGGTCTTTTACGGCGTCCTGAATCTCGGGCCGCATCTCGAGGTCATCGAGGCGAATGCGACCTTCCGCATCGAACGTGGGGCCAGCCGGCGCATAAAGATGCGTCGCGAAGAGCCGCTGCATCTGCTCGATACAGCCTTCGTGCGTGCCGGCGGACTTCATCAGCTGGTAGAGCAGGGAAATATAGAGCGGAACGACCGGAATGGCGGAACTGGCTTGCGTCACGAGGGCTTTGTTCACCGCGATGCACGCGCGGCCGCCGCTTTCCTTCAATTGGCTGTCGATTGCGCGGGCCGCCCGCTCCAGGTCGTTCTTGGCGAGACCGATGGTGCCGTTCTTGTAGATCGCCCACGTGACCTCCGGCCCGATGTACGAGTACGCGACCGACTGAGCGCCCGGCGCAAGCAGGTCCGCGGCGCGCAGCGCCTGCATCCACAGTTCCCAATCTTCGCCCCCCATCACCGCGATGGTGTCGGCGATTTCTTCCGGGCTCGCGGGTTCGATCTCCACGGTGCTGACGAGCCCCTTATCGGTATCCACGGTTTTGTTCCGGTAGGATTCGCCGATCGGACGGAGCACGGAGCGATGAACGACGCCGGTCCGAGGATGAGTGCGCCGGGGGGAGGCGAGCGAATAGATGACAAGGTCGACCTGACCGAGATCAGCCCGAATCCGTTCCAGCGTCTGCTGCTTGACCTCGGTGGAATAGGCATCGCCGTTGATATTTCCGGCGTAGAGTCCGGCCGCGCGCGCCGCGGTGGTGAACGCGATCGAATTGTACCACCCAGGCGTCGCCGGACGATCCGGCTCGGAAGGACGCTCGAAAAAGACGCCGAGCGTCGCGGCCCCGGAACCGAAAGCGGCCGCAACCCGGGAGGCGAGTCCATAGCCAGTCGATGAGCCGAGCACAAGGACCCGCTTGGGGCCCGCTTCGAGGGGGGCCCTTGCGCGCACATATTCGATCCACTCCTGCACATGGGCCGCGCAGCCGGTGGGATGAGAAGTGACGCAGATGAAGCCGCGAACCTTGGGTTTGACGATCATGCGGTGCGCATCGCGTGGATCGAGGAGCGGAGCAAGAAATTCGAAGGCAGCGGGGGTTTCATTTCCCGGCCGTCTCGTGCGGGTGGCATCCGAGTTTGGGGTTGTGACGGAAATCCTTGCGCTGTTAGCTTCGACCCCGATCCCATTTCCATGAACGCTTCTCAACGATCGATCTTCAGCCTCCTGGCGGCTGTCCTTATCGCCCAGTTCGACGCGGCCGCCGCCGCACCCGCGGAACGCCCGTCCCCGGAAAAAATGCGGGAACTCGCTTCCCAGCTCACGCTGAAACATGGAAAAGTCGTGGTCGGATCGAATCTCGCGACTTTCGATGTACCGGCCGATTTCGGCTGGCTGGATCCCGCGCAAACCCGAACTGTCCTCGAGAAGCTCTGGGGCAATCGTCCCTCCCAAGCCGAATACTTCGGGATGATCGTGCCCGCGGGCTTCGATCCCCTGGCGGATGAATCCTGGGCGGTGACGGTCCGGTTCGAGGACGACGGTTATGTCTCGGACGAAGACGCCGCAAAAATCGATTTCACAGCCCTGCTCAAGGACATGAAGGAGGGGACGGCCGAGAACAACAAACTGCGCGAGCAGGAAGGCTATCCGCGCATCGATCTCATCGGGTGGGCCACTCCGCCGCGCTATGATGCCACTGCGAAAAAACTCTACTGGGCGAAGGAACTCCAGGTGGGCGACTCCACCGAGCGCACGCTCAACTACGCGATCCGCGTGCTGGGCCGCCGGGGATTTCTGGAACTCAACGCCATCGCCGGCATGACCCAGCTCAAGACGGTCGAAGCCGCCGCGCCGCGCATCCTCGCGTTCACCGACTTCAATCCGGGAAATCGCTACGCCGATTTCAACTCGTCGACCGACAAGATGGCCGCCTACGGCCTGGCCGGTCTCGTCGCGGGCGGAATCATCGCGAAAAAGGTTGGACTGCTGAAGGGCCTCTGGGTCCTCCTGCTCGCCTCGAAGAAGCTGCTCATCGTGGCCGGCGCAGCGATCGTCGGGCTCTTTGCAAAATTGAAGAATCTCGCCCTCGGCAAGAAGCGCGAGGACGAAGTCGCCTCAGCAAATCCGCCTTCGGCACCCTCCGTCTAGCGGGACTTCCAGTGCGCACGCTTCGCGCGAGAGGAAAGCGCTCTACTTCTTGCGCGGTGTCGGCTTCGGCGCGGGCGTGGCGGCAGGTGAGGGCGCGGGCGCGGCGGGTAGAACCGCCGGGGCCGGCACAACGGAGGTCGGGGACACCGCTGGAGCGGGCGAAGGCGCCGGGGCGGGCACGGGCGGCGGCGGCGGATTCACCGCCAGGATCGCGGCCCGATCCTTCAGCAGCGGCTCGACGGTAAATTTAGAGATGAGGTAAATGCGTGGCGCGTATTTCTGCTCGCGCGCCAGCCGCTCCTCGAGCGCTTTCCGCTTCGCGCCGAAGTCGGCGTCGAGCTTCGTCTTGTCTTCCGGTTTCTCGTCCGCCGGCGCGGTGCGTTCCTTGGCGAGTTCCGCACTCACGACAAAGGTCACGGCGTAATTCTCGCCCAGCAGTTTGCCGATCTTCAGCCCATACGTGAAACCATCGAAGGTCTGGATCGTCACGGTTTCCGGTTTGTCGAGGCCGGTTTCCTCCGGCTTCGCCGCGGTGGAGACATCCGCGAACTGGGCGTTCGAGAACAGCGAGGTCAGGGCGGAGATTTTGGCGGGATCGAGCTTCTCGTCACCCTGGGCGTCCGCGAGCTTCCACTCACCCGTGGCACTCTCCCGCGTCATGCCCCAGCGCCGCGTTTCGGACTGCCCGGCGACCGTAATCGCGCGCGGTGCGTCCACCTTGATGAAATCCTTGCTGAGCCAGCGTTCCGGCTTCACCTCGGCCTCGTCGAAAGTATCGAACACCAGGGAAGGCTTCTTCGAGCTGAGGGGGAGCACGTAGCGCCCCGAGGCGAGACCCGGCATCTCGGCCGGCATGTCCTCGCTCTTTTTGAGGTACTTCTTGCCCAGCACGATGGCCGCGATGGTCTTGCTGTCCTTGTCTTTCAAGTCCACCAGCGTGCCGGCACCGGGCGGTTGTCCCGGTTCGAGCAGCTCGAGGCGAGCAAACTGCGAAGGACCCGCTTTCACTTCCTGGACCGTCTTCAGATCCCAAAGCTTGCGCAGAAAACCTCCGAGCTGCTCGAAATTCGCGGGGTAGTCCGCCCGCTCCGCCACCACCCACTCGTCACCTTTTTTCGCCAGGTTCAACTCACCCGTGGAATTGCGAATGACGACGCGCGCCACGTCGTTGAGCGCGAAAGGCAGCACCTTCGTCCCCGCCTCGCTGGCGCGCGGATTTCCGCCCGTCCAGGACGACTGCGTGTCGCGCTGGAGAAACCACGCCAGGCCGCCGATCAGGACGACGAGCGCGAGAAGAATCGTGAATTGTTTGCGGTTCATCGTACGTAAAAAGAAGACTTAGCGTGCCGCCTCGCGACGCCTGCGCAGGAACGCGAGAGCCGCCCCACCGGCGGCGACCGCGACGGGAACGGCACCGATGTTGAACCATTTCAGGCGCGTCTCGAGCGAATCGATCTCGGCCCGCAGCTTCTTGCGCTCCTGCTTGAGCTGAACGCGCACCTCGGCCTCCTTCTTGCGGAAATTCGTGATTTCCTGCTGCTGCTCCGGGGAGAGAATGAAGCGCTGCTGCCCGCTGTCTTTCGTGACCTGCAGTTCGGTCAACCGCTTCTGCGCCTCGGCCAGGCTCGACTCGAGGTCGCGAATCGTGGTGCGATAGTTCGCCTCCGCCTGGGCCTGCATGGCTTTGACCACGGTGAAGGGCCGCTCGCGCGAAGCCCGGCTGCGCACCGAGATCAGATTGCTGTCCCCGGTAAGCTGCTCCACTGCGCCCTGCGCGAATGCCAGGTTCCCGTTCGTCGGGACGACGAGCCGCTGGCCGCCAAAGGGATTCCCTCCCTCGGTCACCGAAAGTTGGTCCTGAATCATGTCCGCGTCGCCCACGAGAACCACGGTGTTTTCCTGTGCGCTTTCTTTGAGTCCAGCTTCGGCCGCTGGCGGCGGAGTCGGCGCGGGCGCGCCGTCCGGCGGCTTGGGTTCCGGGGACTTCGGTTTCCCTTCGGGATAGGCGGTCTTGAATTTGCCGTTCAACCGGATCGCGAGCGCTTGCTCCACGCCGAGGGGGTGAAAGTCCTTGAGGAGTTCTTCCCCGCCACCCATCTGCGCGCTCATGGCTTCCACCTGCTGGGAGTTGGTGGAGGAATGCAGGAGGACGGTCTGCTTCAGTCCTTCGACCGGCGTGCCGGTGAAGGCGCCGGCAAACGCCATCATGAACGTGTCGCCATCGGCCGTGAGCACGTCGTCGCGATTGGCCGCCTTTTCCGTCAGCGCGAGCACCGTGGGGGCTCGGCCCTGGCGGGTGCGGCCCATGAAGTTCAAATCGGCCACGACGCGAGACGTGTCGAATTTGAGTCCCCACGCGGTCAGGAGCTTTTCCAGGTTCGAACTGCTGGGGCCCGCCATCGGCCCGGCGGCACGATCCAGCACACAGGCGGGATCGAGGAATGCGATGAGCTTTCCCCCGCGCAGGACGAATTGATCGAGCGCATACTGCGCCGAATCGCTGATGCCTTTCGGGTGGATGACGAGCAGCACCTTGATGTCATCCGGAATCTTGTCAGCGGTCAGTTCGACGCGCTTCACGTTGAAGTCGCGCTGCAGTTCACTGCCCAGCACCCAGGCCGGTTCGCCGCGCTGCTGCTGGAAGGGATTGCCGCCGGGCGGTGGCTGGCGGCCGAGCACGGGGAGCGCGCTCATGATGCCGACGACCGGTTTCTCCGTCGTCATCACCCGCGAAACCGCGCGGGCCAGGTCGTATTCGAGCAAGCGCTCCCGATTCGGCGAAAGGAACGCGATTGTCTCCTTCTGGTCCAGGAGGGAGACACTCAAGCCCAGGTAAATGCGCTCGTTGTCGCGCAGCGGCTGGCCCTGCACGCCATCGAGGCGCGCCGAATCCTCCGCCTCGGAATCGGGCTGCGGGTCAAGCTTCTGGACCTCGACGAATCCCTTCGAAGCTTGCCGAAATTCACCCAGGAGATCCTCGATCCGCTGCGCGTACGTCTTCAAAAAGACCGGCATCGAGCTCTCGCTGCGCGTGCAGTAAAAACGAATCTGCACGGGTGTATCGAGCTTTGCGAGAATAGCCCGGGTCCCGGGCGAAAGCGTGTAGGCGCGCTCCGCGGTGAGGTCCAGCCGCACCTTGGCGCGAGCTGCGATCACATTGACCGCCACCAGGACCAGAAACATCGCGGCCACACCGGCCGTGGAATAGAGAATCGTTTCGAAGCCTTTTTTCTTCATCGGGCAAAAAATGCGGAGGCTGATCTCAACCGGCGCGATGCGCGCGCAGGATGACTCCCGTGGTGAAAAGCGCGAAGGCCATCACCGAAAGGAAATACAGGACATCCCGGGAATCGAGCACGCCCTTTTGGATGCCTTCGAAATGGGTCATCACGCTGAAAGCGGCGACTCCATCGACGAGCCAGGGCGAGGCCCAGCGTACCAGGAGATTGGTCACCGGCGGCCAGCCGGCGAGAATGAGGAAAAGAGAAAGGAGCACTGCCACGATGAAGCTCACGACCTGGTTCCGGGTGAGGGCCGAGGTCATCGCACTGATCGACAAATAAGCGCCCGCCATGAGGAGGCTGCCGAGGTAGCCGGCGACGATCACCCCATTATCGGGACGGCCCAGATAGTTCACGGTCAGCACGACCGGGAACGTGAGCAAGAGGGCGAGACCGACGATGGCCCAGGAAGCCAGGAACTTTCCGACAATCGCCTGCCACGGCGTGACCGGCATAGTAAGGAGCAGCTCGATCGTGCCCAGCCGCCGTTCCTCCGACCACATACGCATTCCGACGGCGGGCACGAGGAAGAGATAGAGCCAGGGATGCCAGGCAAAGAACGAGTCCAGCGTCGCCTCCCCCCGATCGAAAAAGCCCGACACCATGAAGGTGAAGAAACCCGTCAGGAGGAGGAAAATGACGATGAAGACGAAGGCGACGGGCGAGGCGAAATAGCCGCTGATCTCGCGCTTCGCGATGGTGATGATGGGATGCAATCGATTCATGGTCGCGCTTCCTTTCCGTTGGCGCGGTCCGGCAGCGTGATGCTGCGGAAAACTTCGTCGAGTCGTCCCTCCTCAACCCGGAGTTCCTGAATTTGCCAGCGTTCCTTCGCTGCGAGTTCGCCGAGAGCGCGAGCCAGCTCATCCCCCGTGAAATGCCCCTTCGGATAGGCGCGCAACACCAGCGGGGTCTCGCTGACCACTTCAGTTTTTTCGACGGACGAGACCTCGTTAACCTTGCGCTTCGCGTCCGCGACGACCCCGCCACCGGAAAAACGCAGCGTCACTGCGCCAGCATGCGGCGACCGTTGCTTGAGTTCCTGCGGGGTGCCGTTCGCGACAATCTGGCCGCGATCGATGATGATCGCGCGCGAACAGACGGCTTCGACTTCCTCGAGGATATGGGTGGAAAAGATGATCGCCTTTTTCTCGCCCATCCGCCGGATGAGGGTGCGCACCTCGTGCTTTTGGTTGGGGTCGAGTCCATCCGTCGGTTCATCCAGGACGAGTACTTCGGGATCGTGAATGATGGATTGGGCGAAACAGGTGCGGTGCCGGTAGCCTTTCGAGAGCGTCTCCACGCTTTGGTGGACAACCGATTCCAGGAAGCAGGTCTCGATGGCACGGCTGACAGCCGACTTCCGGGCGGCGCCGCTCAGACCCCGTAGTTCCGCGGCAAAATCGAGGAATCCACCCACCGTCATGTCGGCGTAGGACGGCGCGTTCTCGGGGAGATAGCCGATCAAGCGCTTGGCCGGGATGGGATCGGTCAGCATGTCGTGGTCCCCGATCCGAATCTGGCCCTCACTGGGGGGAATGAAGCCCGTGATCATCCGCATGGTGGTCGATTTTCCGGCCCCGTTTGGACCGAGAAAGCCGAGCACCTCACCCTTGCCGACCGTGAACGAGACGTCTCGCACGGCTACCTTTGGGCCGAAATTTTTGGAGAGATTCCGCACTTCAATCATTGTGAATCCGATATTGAGCCCGAGAAGAATTTCAAGGGGGAACCGAGATTCGGTCTTTTGCCTCCTCGTGCACGAGATTTCGTACAGGAATGTCGCATCGCACCCGCGCCGAATTGGAGTCCAAGTGGTGAACATTGCGGTCACGCTAAGCAGCATCATCCAGGGCGCGCTGCGCTTACCTTCCTGATCGACAATGCCCGTAGGATATGACGCACCCACACTGATTTCCGCGCTTTACGCGATACTCCTATCGGTTACTAGGCAATCGTGGAATTCGAAGGTTCTGGCTTTTCATCCGAGACAAATCGCGCGGTCGCAAACGACTTTTCGAAGCTGGCGGAAAACTTCGCGCGAGCGCCTCTTTCCGATATTTTGCACTGGGTTTGGCGCGAATTCGGGTTGCGCGCTGCGGTGGGGACGAGCTTTCAGGGAGCTGGGATCGTGATCTTGCATGAGGCCGTCTCGCTGGGGATGCCCATTCCCGCTTTTACCCTCGATACCGGTCTGCTTTTCCCGGAAACGCTTGCGCTCAAAGCCCAGCTCGAATCCCGCCTGGGCATCGTGATTGAGACGATCCGCCCCACGCTCACGGTGGGGGAACAGGCGGCCGAACACGGTCCCGCCCTTTGGAGTCGTGCTCCAGATGCCTGCTGCGCGCTACGCAAAGTGGCGCCCTTGGAGCGAAAGCTTGCCTCGCTCGATGCCTGGATCACCGGCGTGCGCCGGCAGCAGGCGGACACCCGCAGTCACACGACCGTGATTGAGCGTTATGGTCTCGGGGGCACCGGACGGCGTTTCATTTTCAAAGTAAATCCGCTCGCCCATTGGACACGCGAAGAGGTGCAGGCATATCTGCGCCGCCACGATCTTCCGCAAAATCCCCTTCTCGCGCGCGGTTTCCGCAGCATTGGCTGCCAGCCTTGCACCCGGGCTGTGAGCTCCCTGGCCGCCGACGAACGCGCCGGCCGCTGGGTCGGAAGTGCGAAGACCGAATGCGGCATTCACACCTTCCTCGGCGAAAATATCTGATGTCGTCCGCGTCCACTTCCGCGCCTGAGACCGCGCACCTCGACGCCCTCGAGGCCCAAAGCATCTATGTCCTCCGCGAAGCGCGGCACCATTTCCAACGCCTCGGGATGCTCTGGAGCATCGGCAAGGACTCTTGCGCGATGCTGCATCTCGCGCGCAAAGCCTTCCTCGGACGGGTGCCCTTCCCGCTGGTGCACGTGGATACGACATTCAAGCCGCCGGAGATGATCGCGTTCCGGGATCGTCTGACGCGCGAGTGGGGGCTGGAACTGATTATCGGTCGGAATGAGGCGGCGCTGGCCGCAGGCGAGACATTTCCGGCGGGGCGCATCTCGCGGGTGGAGTGCTGCGGCCGGCTCAAAACCGAGCCGCTGCAGGCCACGCTCGCCGCACAGAAGTTTGAAGCCGTCCTGGTGGGGATCCGACGCGACGAGGAAGGCACGCGCGCGAAGGAACGCTACTTCTCGCCGCGCGGGGTGGATAACGACTGGAACGTGCGCGACCAGCCGCCGGAATTTTGGGGGCAATTTCAAACCGACTTTGGCCCCGGCACCCATGTGCGCGTCCATCCGCTGCTGAACTGGACCGAGCTGAATATCTGGGAGTACATCGAGCGCGAGAAGATTCCAATCGTCGATCTCTACTTTTCGAAAAACGGCCGCCGTCACCGCAGTCTCGGCTGCTGGCCTTGCACCGGAACGGTGGAATCGAGTGCAGCAAACGTGGCCGAGATCATCGCGGAACTGCGCACCACGCGGGTGGCGGAGCGCAGCACCCGGGCGCAGGACGCCGAAAGCGAACACGCATTCGAACGTCTGCGCGCCCAGGGGTACATGTGAACACGCATCTTTCCATGAGCCCCGGACTCACCTTTCCTGCTTCGAAGTCGAGCGTGCGCGATTCCCAGCCTGCTCCCGCCCCGCCGCGGACTATGCTCGACCGTTCCGCCATGAGTTCCGTTTCCCTCAACCCGCGACCACCCCTCCGCGTGGTCCTGTGCGGAAGCGTTGATCATGGCAAGTCCACTCTCGTCGGCCGCCTGTTGCACGATGCGGGCGCGTTGCCGGAAGGAAAGGTCGAGGCGGTGCGTGCGGCCTGCGTGAGGCGGCAGGTCGATTTCGAATGGGCGTTCCTGACCGATGCGCTGCAAGCCGAGCGCGACCAAAACGTCACAATCGACAGCGCGCAGATCGCGTTCCGAACGGCCGAGCGCTTCGTCACGCTCGTGGATGCTCCGGGACACGAGGAATTCCTGCGCAACATGATCACGGGCGCCGCCACGGCCGATGCCGCGCTGCTCCTGGTGGCGGCCGATGAGGGTTGGCGTGAGCAAAGTCGCCGTCATGCCTATCTGCTCGGCCTGCTGGGTTTGCGGCAGGTCGCGGTGGTGGTGACCAAGATGGACCGCGTGGACTGGAGCGAAGACGGCTTTCGCGCGGTCGAACGGGACGGACGCGCGCTGCTCGCCGAACTGGGCCTCGCGCCCTTCGCTTTTGTCCCCGTGAGCGCGCGCGAAGGGGAAGGAATTTCCGGCCCATCAGCGAAGATGCCCTGGCACGCCGGACCACATGTCTTGGGCGCTCTCGATCGTTGCGAGCCACCGGCACCCGCGCCCGACCAGCCCTTTCGCTTCGTGGTCCAGGATGTCTATCGCCACAACGGCAGCCGACTCCTCGTTGGCCGGGTCGAGTCTGGCGCGGTGGAAGCGGGCCAACCGGTCGTGCTCTGGCCTTTTCACAAGGCCGCGACCATTGCCTCGGTGGAGCGCTGGCCGGAATCGGGCGATTCTCGAGCGTTGGCGGGTGAATCCGTGGCCCTCACCCTGGCCGAGCCGCTCTTCGTCGAACGCGGGCATGTGCTCTCCCACGCTGACGCCGCGCCCATCGTTTCCAATCGCCTGCATGCCTCCGTCTTCTGGCTCGGCGCGCAGGCGCTGCGCGTCGGCGACGAATTGCGACTCAAGCTTGGCACGCAGGACGTGCCCTGCCGCGTCGCCACCATCGGCAAGGCCTTTGATCCCGCGCACGCCACGCCTGAATTGGCGGTCGCGAGTGACGTCTCGCGCAACGGGGCGGCGGAGATCACGCTGCAACTTCGCCGACCCCTCGTCTTTGACCGGCACGATCGGATCGCCGCACTCGGGCGATTCGTTCTCGCCCACGAGCATCGCATCGTGGGTGGCGGCATCGTTACGACTGGAGAATATACCGGGCGCCGCGACACGAAGAGCCAAAACTTGACCCAGTCGAGCGGGACCGTGACCGCGGCGGACCGGGCGGTGCGCAACGGCCATCGTGGCGCGGTGGTTTGGTTCACCGGACTGTCCGGGGCCGGCAAGTCCACACTGGCCCGGGCGCTGGAGAGTTCTCTCTTCGGCTGGGGCATGCTCGTTTCCGTGCTCGATGGGGATAATCTCCGTGGCGGCTTGAATTCGGATCTCGGCTTCGCGCCCAAGGACCGGGTGGAAAACATCCGGCGCGCCGCCGAAGTGGCCCGACTTCTCGCCGAGGCGGGCGGAGTGGTCATTGTCGCCCTGATCTCCCCGTATCGCGCGGATCGCGCAGTGGCGCGTCGGATCGCCTTGGAAGGCGGATGCGAATTCGTGGAGGTGTTCATCCACGCCCCCCTCGCCGCCTGCGAGCAGCGCGATCCCAAACAACTCTATAAGCGGGCCCGCGCCGGGCTCATCCGTGAGTTTACCGGGATCGACGCGCCGTATGAGGAACCCCTCGATGCGGAAATCGTCGTTCCGACCCACGAGCTGACGGTCGAGGAAGCCACGATGCGACTGGTCGATTTCCTGCGCGACCGGTTGGAGCGCGGGGGGAGAGACGATGCGCTGGCCGCACCCGCCGCCTACGAGATTTGAGGGATGTAGGAGTGCGCGCGCCTGCCTGGGAACGCGGGCGTCCCGCCCGCTTTGTTGATAATTTCTCAATCTTTCGTTCCATTTGGCCGCCGCGACCGAGAAGTTTGATCTTCGATTTGGGTTGAAGCGGGCGGGACGCCCGCGCTCCCAGTAGCACCGCCCTCGGCGCACCACGTCCACGGCCAATCGCCAGGGTCCCGCACCAGTCCGGCCTTTACCGGATTCAGGACGATGTAGCGCCGAGCATTCGACAGATGCGTCTCGTCGCGAACAAAGCGGTCGTAGTAATCGGGAAACCAAAACTCGCCCTGCGCTTTGAGTATTTTGTTTGCCTCCTTCGAGGTGAACGACTTCCACGAGTGCATCACCTCGGATACCGGGTGGCCGTCGATGGTTTCAAGGAGCGTATGAACGTGATTGGGCATCACACAGAAGGCGAGCAGACGGTAGCGCTCACCGTCAAAAAACCGCAGGGCGTCGCGAACCGTGCGCGCGATTCGCGCGTCGCGCAGAGAGCAGCCTCCGTGTCCCGCGTCCTCGTAGGCCGCCAGAAGCCGCCTCAGCTTAATCACGACCGGGTCACTGGCTGGCATTCCCTCGTGCCAATCGAGTTCCACCTTCCAGCGTGCGATTTGCTTCACGGGAACCGAATCGAACAGGCGAAACGTGATCGATTGGATGCGCCCTGGGCAGTCGAAGTGCGGCAGATATCCTCGCGAATGCCAGGGATTATGTTGTGGTTCGGAGGCGTCGCTGGGACCGAGGGCGTCCCGCCCGCTCTGGTTAGTCGCACCCACGCTTTCCTCCGGATTACCCATCATTGAAGAGTATGGATCTGCGATCTTGGGACAAGCGGGCGGGACGCCCGCGCTCCCAGTGCCTACACGAACTTCCAAACTCTCTCCGCCTGCGGCGCCCTGGTGCCAAGTCGGCGGGCATATCCCCGCATCCCCCGCAGGGTGGCCGCGCGAGAACCGAAGAAAGCAGGCGTTTGTGATCGATACGCGCAGATTGCGTCCACGATTCGGCCGACGTCCCGGGGATTGGTCGTGGAGTACACTTGCGGCACGAGTCGAGGGGACCCAACCGCATTCGAAGTCGTGCGCATTGCTTCCGCCCGACAGGCGATCCGGTCTGCCCCATGCCCGAGGAAGCTGCGCACGTAGCGCGATTGAGTGAGGCTTCGCCAATGCGCGACTCGAGGGAACTCGGCGACATTCCCCAGCCGCGCGCAACGCCACGAGACCGCATGTCGCACGAAACAATACGGGCGGTCCTCATAGAACGAGAAAGGCAGCCCCAATCGGCGGGCGGCGGCAAACGTGACCCGATGGTCGACGTGGTTTCCCACCCCGAGCGGCGCATAAAGAAGCGCTGGCTTCAATTGCCCCACGAGCGCACTCAACCGCCGAACTGCTTCCAGAATCCAGCGCTCTTCTTCGACGTAGTCGGTGTAGAGCAGCCCCCGAAAGGTGCGGCGCACGTGCGTGCGAAAGGGCGCATCCCTCATTCCCAGCCACTGCGTTTCAGCCCCCAGCAAGCCCGCCGCAAGGCGGTCTTCCGCTCGACGTGCGCGATACGCCCCAGTCTCGGACGCACCGCGGCGGGCGTGGGAAAAAAGGGTGGCGATCACGACGCGCATTCCCGCTGACGCCGCCGCGAGAATGCGCCCGCCACACGAGAAGATCGCGTCGTCGAGGTGGGGCGAAAGGAAAAGGGCTATGCGCATGGCAGCAGCAAAGCGGCGCCGAGACCAAAGCCGAGCGTGAGCACCAACGTGCGGTCTTCGGGCCGAACCCTTTCGTCGAGCCGCGCCGTCATCGCCGCGAGCTCCGCGTCGTTCACCAACCAATTTGGGGCATCTTCCCAGCCAAGTCTGCGCAAGACGTCCGGCACCAATTGGGCGTCGCCGGCCATGCCGACATAAGAGCTCCCTTCGGGGCTGCCGGTGTCGTCGAGTCGCGCGGGCAGGGCGAGGACAATGCCTTCCGGAGCGGCGGTGCCGCAGTGTGCCAAGTGGCCGCAAAGAAACGCGCGCAATGCCGCGCGCTGCCCTGCGGGGGCCGGCGAGGCGCCATCCTCCCGCAGCGGCAGGCGCGCAAAATCCCGTGCAAAATCCCACCGCTTTTCTCCCCAGGAAACCTTTAGGCGCGTCTGGCCGAGATCTGCGACGATTCCGGCGAGACCGTGCTGCGCAAGGAGCGCATGCCCGCCCCGCGATCCGACGTAAACTTCGTCGACACCGAATAGGACCGGCCACGGGGCTTCCGCCAGCGCCGTACGCAGACGTGGATTTCCTGCTCCTCCACCCCCGATGAAGACCGCATCGAAGCCGCGCGCAGCGTCGGACACCGGGCCATCCGAACGCGAAATCGCCCGACCCGCGTGCAGCTCTTCCAGCGCGCGGACGAAAATCGCCGGAAAATCCGGCTGGTCCATCAGGCCCCAGAGGATGGCATCCCCCACGCACAGGTCCCAAAGTTCCAGCGGGACTATCCCGGGTGGGCGATATCGCGGCATAGCGCCTCCTTGCTCTCCTCCACGCGCGGCCAGGCCGGACAGGGTTGCGGCGACCAGCGGCGATAATACCACCGCTCGAGAGAGTAGCGCGCGATGCAAACCCGCAACCAGGCGTGAAACCAACGCCATAGCATTCGCTCGCGCCGGGACGCCCGCGCCAGGGCCGACTCATCCACTTTGCGCGCTTGATGCACGGGCAAGGTTTCGGGGAAAAGAATATTCAACTGCTCGATCTCGAGCCGCATGCGGCGGTAGGTCCGATACATGCCCGTGAAGGTCTCGGGCGGTCGGAAGAGAATCTCCCCGTCCTCGACCTCGTGGATCGCCGACTCCCCGTAACGCGCAAGAATGTCGCGCGAGAGCCAGATGTCATCGATGCGCATTCCGGCATGAAAGTCGTAAAACGCATCGCGCGGTAGTTGCGCCAGCCGAGACGCCAATTCCGACAAGCTGGGCACGCGCCAGTCGCGGATGGCGAAAAACTTGCCGTTGAAGTAACGGCGGACGTCCTGAAACCCGTTCGTGCGATTGTAGGAATAAAGGGCCTGGGCTAGGAGCGTGCGGCGCCGCGGCGGCAGCGGACTCTTGCGCGGATAGGCCACTTGCAGGGCCGGATCAGCCAGCATGGTGCGGCACACCGCCAGCAGCGCGCTCTCGCCGACGAGGATATCCGCATCGGAAAAAACGACGAACGGTCGGGCGCCGGCCACGCTCCGCTGTGCCTCCACGATTCCGCCGCGCGAGACAAGCGTTTCCACGCCGGAAAAACTGCGCGCGATCGAACCGGTTGCGTCGCTGCATTCGTCGAGAACCACGACGATACGGAAGCGAAGCGCGAGTGCGGCCTCGGCGGCACGCTGCGCGACGAGCAACGAGCGCAGACAGTTCCCGATCGCCGCCGCTTCATTGCGCGCGGTGACGGCGACAGTGACGATCGGAGTTGTGTCAGACATGGGCTTCGATCAGCTCGGCCGCCCGGGCGGCACCGTCCACCTGATAAGACTGGGTGACCCGGGACATCTGCTGGCGCTCGGGGCCATCCGCGAGGAGCGCGATGAGCGCGGCGCAGCATTCCGCCACGCTGGCGCGATCGAGATCGAGCACCCGGCCCACGCCGGATCGGCGAACGAAATGCGCCTGATGAAATTGGTCGTTGCACAGGGGCGAGATGAGCAGCGGCACTCCGAAATGAAGCGCCTCCATGACGGAATTCGCCCCGCCGTGCGTTATGAAAACGGCCGCGCGGGGAAGCACCGCCAGTTGCGGGGCGAACGCGCAGGTCAGCACGTGGGCCGGCAGGTCGCGCAAGACGCCCGAACTGTGCAGATGGCTGGCCACGATAAGCAACTGCACGCCGAGCCCGCGCGTGGCCTCCGCCACCAGTCGGAAAATGGCCGGCTGATGATAAATCTGGCTGCCGAACGAGAGGTAGACGAGCGGCGCGTCCGCTCGCAACCGGGTGAAATCGAAGTCGATCTCGTCGCCCCGCACGGCTGGCGGCAGCGACGGTCCCACCAAATGGACTCCCGGAACGGAATGCCCGATGAACTCGGCCGTGGCGAAGCCGATGGTAAGCTGCGGCGAGAGCATGTCGCACCCGCTGAACCGCAGCCGCATGCCGTGGCGCGCAAAGAGGGCGTCTCGTTCGGGGCCAAGCCAGGACACGGTATCCAAAAGGTCGCTCTGGACGGAATCGTCGAGCGCCGGATTGAGGGAGTTCGAAAGCGCAATCCACGGGATCCCTTCCGTCTCCGCGGCGATCGCAGCGGCGTAGATCATGGGATCGGTGACCACCACATCGGGGCGAAACGCGCGCAGGGCGATCCGCAGCGGTTCGATTTGCGCCTCGGCGGCCTCGATGAGCAGCGCCTTGATCCAGCCGCGCAACCACTGCGGATCCCGGACCTGCCGGGCGAAAGCCTCGCCGCGATTCGCATCCGCCGGCGGTGGCGCGGGCGGAAGTCCGGGCACGACGGACAACCCTGCCCGCGCGAGTTGCGGCGAGATATCGCACGCGGCGTAAAACGCCACGACATGCCCTTTCCGTTGCAGATGCGCCGCCGGCCCGATCATCGGGTTGAGGTGCCCTTTCTCGGGGATGGCGGTGAAGAGAATGCGTTTCCTCATGGCTGCCCAACGTTGAAGGCACAACGCCAATGGTGGAGAGCGATCACCCGAAAGAGCAGGCTGCGCTCGTTCTCGGTCAGGACGGCCGTCGTCGAGGCAAGCTCCCGCAACGGGGCGAGCGCCAGCCACGCCCCCAGGAAGTCCGCCGACTCTTCGAGCGCGATGCGCGCTTCCTGCTGGTAGACCGCGGCGGTTGCCTGGTCTTTCGGCAGCGCCGACTTCGCCCGCAGGCGCGCTCCCTCCGGCATGAGTCCGCGAGCGGCTTCGCGCAGGAGTTGTTTGCCCAAGGCGCGCGCCGGTGGGGCGCGGCGCGCCGTCTCCACGAGCTCAATATCGGCGAGTGGAACGCGTGCTTCGACCGAGAAGGCCATCGTGTGGACATCGCCGTTATGGAGCAGCCGCGGCAACCAGCGCTTCACGATCAAATAGGTCGTGGCGCAGAGCTGCGCCACCGGCGTATCCCAGCGCCAGCCGGCTGATTCCGCCACCTCGCGATATTTTGCGTCGAAACTTGCCGTCACGCCCGCCGCCAACTCGGGCGAACCGAAGCGGGAGAGAATGTTCCCCGGGGTGCGGACCACTTCGGGATCGAGCAGAAAGGGGTAGCCGTAGTGCGTTTCGTCCGCCGCATCGCCGACGAGAACCGCTCGATGCGTCGCCGAAACTGCTCGCGCGAGATGGTGTTGGGCGAGTTCCTGCTCCCAGGCGGGCAGGGCGTCGTTAATCGTGGCCAGACGCCGGAGGTCCGCGGCAAGAGTGGCGCGACGAACTGGGACAATTTCATGCGCCAGTCCCAGTTCCCGCGCTGCGGCCGCCGCATGCGGGGTGTCGTCGTCCCGCACGATGCGGGAGACTGCGTAGTCGAAGGCGTGCTGGCCTTCGAAGGCGATCGTGAAGGCGGGTGGAGTTTCCGGTTTGGCGAGGGCCGCGAGCAGCGTGGAATCGAGGCCTCCGCTCAGGAAAACGGCGCAAGGACTCTCACCTTGCAGCGTGCGACGCACGGCGCGCTGCACTTGGGCGGCGAGCGCCTCCGATCCCGCTTCGGCTTCCTCGACGGGCGTCCAATCCCACCACGTTTCCACGCGCACGCCGGCGCGGTCGACCCGCAGTAGCTGGCCGGGGGCGAGATACTCAATTCCTACGAACATCGCGTGCTCCACCCCGCTAAAAAAAGGAGCCACAAGATACTCGAGGACCGCTCCAAACTCCGCCCTCGGACGAGAGCGCAGGAGCGCACGCGCTTCGGACGCAAAGGCGAACTCCGCGCCGACCTGGCGCCAGGCGAACGGTTTAACCCCGAGGCGATCCCGCGCGGCAAAACCCACCTGGCGCAAGTCGTCCCAGAGGAAGAGCGCGAACATCCCGTTCAAACGCGGCAGGGCGTCGGCCCCGAGCAGCGCACAGGCAGCCAGCACTACTTCGGAATCGCTCTGGGTACGAAATTGCCAGCGGTCCGCGAGTTCGGCACGGAGTTCTTCATGGTTGTACAATTCGCCATTCCAGGTGAGCGACCATCGACCCGTGCCATCGGTCATCGGCTGCGCGCCGCGCAGCCGATCGACAAACGCCAGGCGGGTGTTGCCGAGGGCCGCGAAGGAGAACGCCCGGACCTGTTGGTCATCGGGGCCGCGGTGGCGCAGGCTGCGCACCATGTCTCGAAGCGCCGGCAGACATTCCGAGCCCGGTTGGTCAAAGCGAACGATGCCGGCGATTCCACACATCAGTTCAATCCTCCGAGCTTCTGAAAAAGAATGGTGGCAGTGGCCCAGAGCGTGTTGTCGGCCGACGGAAGGAGGGACGCGGGCGGTTCGCCGAGAATCGCGGCGAGGGCTCGATCCGCGGACGCACTCCGGAAGCCGGATAGATCATGTTCCGGAAACAGGCGCGGTGCTTTCGGGCGCACGCAGATGGAGCGCGGGATCAACCTCTCGGCGGTTTTGCGCAGCGCCATCTTCTGCGGGTCGGCACCTTTTTTCTGCGCCCACGCGATGACTTGGGAGTCGAGGAACGGACTCACGGTCCGCAGTCCGGCGGAGCGGGACATTGCCCCCACGATCGGCAGATAGTTGCGCGGATCCGTCCCCGCGAAAACCTGGTCTGCGCCATCGCCGGTGACGAGCAAATCGCAACCTCGCGCCACCAGCGCGCGCGCCAGCAAAAAACGCGTGACCGGATGAAGATTAAAGAGTGGGACTTCGCAGGCGGCAATCGCCGCGGGGACCGATTCCACGATCTCCTCGCCGCGCACCCCGACCTCTAAGAGGTCACGGCCAAACGCACGCGCGGTTTCCAGCGTAAGTTGCCGTTCGCAGTATCCCGATACGCCCGTCACGACCGCACAAACCGGCAGAGTCGGCGCGAGCGCCAGAATGAGGGCGGAATCGAGTCCGCCGCTCAGCGCGAGGACGGGCGCGCGCGCGCCCGCAAGCTGGCGCGCGATGGTCTCGCGCAACAGTTCCGCCAGGCACCCTGGTTGCGCCTCCGGCTGCCGCAGTTGATGCAAGGAGCCGTCGGACGCGAGAGCAGTCCCGGAGGGCACGCGAGAAATCCCGCTGAAGCAGGTGCGGTGGCCATCCGGAGCGCGGGCAAAATTCTGGCGCACTCCCGCGGGATCGAGGGCCCGCGGCAATTGGGGAAACGCGGAAAAGAGCGCGGCGATGGTCGGCGCGTGTTCCGTGCCGCCCGGACAAAAATAATGCGGCCACAAGCCAAGGGCCTCACCGCGCGCGACGATTACGCGGTCCATGCGAGTCGGGTGGCGCGAACCTCGGCCGGGCTGAGTTGGCGATGCGCAGCCTCCGGCGCATGCCCCCCTTCACAGCGCGCACAGGCGAGTAGCGGCGCCTCCCGGT
This sequence comes from Chthoniobacterales bacterium, assembly GCA_038226705.1. Classification (GTDB taxonomy): domain Bacteria; phylum Verrucomicrobiota; class Verrucomicrobiia; order Chthoniobacterales; family SZAS-18; genus SZAS-18. The sequence goes on from JBBRQH010000007.1 coordinate 60,426, forward strand.
GAAGATACGAGAGAAGTTCCTCCGCCAGTCCCTCCCCCTCGTGGAGTTCGAGCCCATCCGCCAGGAACCCCCCTCCATGCAAGGTATCGAGATGCGCGGGCCGGGTGCAGGTAAAAAACCGACCCCGGCTCAGGAGATGGCACCGACGCCGGAGCCAGCAGTCGTCATAGATGGCGAGCGTTTCGGCCTCGTCGTCCCGCGGATTCGCGCGGTCCATCTGCACGAACGTCTCCTGCCGTTTCCAATTCACCGGGATCCCGCGCCGCGCGGCGCGTTCCTCGATCCAGCCAATCGTCTCGGCTGGGAGTTCCGGATCAGGATAAATGGAAATCGTCAGTGCCTGCACCCGCTCCCAAAAGGCGTCCGAAGTGCGCGGCAACAGGAAGCCATTGGTCGTGAGCGAGACGATGGGGGCAATGCCCGAACGACGAGCGATCGCCAGGCACTCATCGATCTGCGGATGCAAGAGCGGTTCGCCTCCGACGAGCTTGAAAAACCGCGGCTGGAGGGCGCGCCGTGCGAGCGCCAGGTCGCGAGCCAAATCGGCCGGATCGATGCACCACTTGGGCAGCAGCGGTGAAAGCGAGCAGCATTGCGCGCACCGCAGCTGACAATGATCGACGACATGGACCTCGAGGGAGCGCGTCTCAACGCGCCCGCCGACAACCCGGAAGCGCGCGGGACGGGAACTGACCGGCGCAGGAGGATCAACGAGAGCATTCATTGTTCGTGTTTTTCTTACACTATCAAAGTGACGCCTCAGCATGCAAGTCAAAAGCGGGGGTTCGGGGAAGTTTGCGGGGAACCGAGACCGCCACTAAAGGTTCCGACGCTTTCCCCCACTTATGAGCAATCCCGGACCCGTTTCCCAGTTTCTCGCGCATCACTATCGCCACTTCAATGCGGCCGCGCTGCTGGATGCGGCGAAGGGCTACGTGCGGCACCTCGACCAGGGGGGCAAAATGCTCGTGACGCTGGCGGGGGCGATGAGCACAGCCGAGCTCGGGCTCTCGCTCGCGGAGATGATCCGCCGCGACAAAGTCCACGCCATTTGCTGTACCGGAGCGAATCTCGAGGAAGACATCTTCAACCTGGTGGCGCACGACTACTACGAGCGCGTGCCGAACTATCGCGACCTGACGCCGCAGGACGAGCAGGCACTCCTCGAGCGGCACATGAACCGCGTGACCGACACCTGCATTCCCGAGATGGAGGCAATGCGCCGACTGGAGAGCGCCGTGCTGGAGGAGTGGGTGGCGGCCGACCGGGCCGGGGAGCGCTACTTCCCGCATGAGTTCATGTTCAAGATCCTGCGTAGCGGGAAACTGAAGGGCTCGTACCAGATCAATCCGGAGAACTCCTGGATGATCGCGGCCGCCGAAAAGAATCTGCCCATGATCGTCCCGGGTTGGGAAGACGCGACGCTCGGCAACATGTATGCGGGGCATGTGATCAGCGGAGACGTAAAGAACGTCCACACGGTTCGTACCGGCATCGAGTACATGATGGAGCTGGCCGAATGGTACACGGTGAACGCGAAGGCCCTGACCGCGACCGGCGTGGGCAACATCGGCTTCTTCCAGATCGGCGGAGGCATTGCGGGCGATTTCCCCATCTGCGTCGTGCCCATGCTGCACCAGGATTTGCAACGCACCGAGGTTCCTCTTTGGGGCTATTTCTGCCAGATCAGCGACTCGACGACCAGCTTTGGGTCCTATTCGGGAGCGGTCCCCAATGAGAAAATCACCTGGGGGAAACTGGGAATTGAGACGCCGAAGTTCATCGTGGAGAGCGACGCGACGATCGTAGCGCCCTTGATCTTTGCGCACGTGCTGGGCTGGTAGTTCGCGACCTCCGCATGAAAATGCGCGTAAAGATTTGCTGCATCGCGTCGGTCGAGGAAGCCCGCCTCGCGATACGACAGGGTGCATCGGCACTTGGGCTGGTCTCGGCCATGCCGAGCGGACCCGGACCGATCCCAGAGGGGACGATTGCGGAAATCGCCCGCGCGATTCCTCCAGGCGTGGCGAGCTTTCTCCTCACCGCCCTGCAGGACGCGCCCTCCATTATCGCGCAGCAACGCCGTTGCGGGACAAGTGTTATTCAACTCGTGGACGCGGTGCCCTTTGGAGATCTCCGCGAGATTCGGCGCGGGCTGCCCGGCATCGGCATCGTGCAAGTGATCCACGTGACCGGCGAATCCTCGATCGCCGAGGCGGCGGCGGTGGCGCCGCTGGTGGACGCTTTGTTGCTCGATTCTGGAAATCCCACGGCGTCAATCAAGGAACTCGGCGGGACAGGGCGCCGACACGATTGGAGTGTAAGCAGGCGCCTCGTCGAGCGCGTGGCCTGCCCGGTTTATCTCGCCGGTGGATTGCGACCGGAGAATGTCGGGGAGGCGATCGGCATGGTCGCTCCCTTCGGTCTCGATCTCTGTTCCGGAGTGCGCACCGGTGGATTGCTCGACGCGGCAAAGCTCGCCGCGTTTTTTGCGGCGGTGACGGCGGCAGACTGACCGCTGTCCAGTCCTATTGCGCTGCTGGCATCTCAATCCGGGGAAAGAGCGGCGTCGGCGCGCCAAGCGCGTGTCCCTCCGCGAGACCGCCCCACTCGCAGCTCGCAAAACGATCGCCCTCGGCCGGCGTAAAGGCCAGCTGCGTGAGGAGCGCGTCGCTTGATTCCGGCAGGACCGGCGCGATTAGAACCCCGACAATGCGCAGGCTCTCGGCGAGCGCATAGAGTACCGCATCAAGCCGGTGCTGGGTAGTCGCGTCGTTGGCCACCTTGGCGAGTTTGAACGGTGCCGAGGTTTCAATCAGAGAATTTGCCGCCGCCACAATACTCCAGAGCGCCTCAAGGGCCGCGTGAGGGAGCGCCGCCTCCATGGCACTCTCGTAGGCCAGCGCAGCCTCCAGCGCCACCGTGCGGACACGCTTGATTTCCTCCGCCTCCGTCGCGCCTCCTCCGCGCGAGAGCATGCCCCCGCGATAGCGCTGCGTCATCGTGAGGGTACGATTGAGCAAGTTCCCCAAACCGTTGGCGAGATCGGCGTTATACCGGGCGATCAGGCGATCTTCGCTGAAATCAGCATCCGCTCCGGTGGCCATATCGCGCATCAAGAAATAACGGAGGGCAGGCACACCGTGGGCATCGGCCAGGACATCGGGGTTCACGACATTCCCGGTGCTCTTGCTCATCTTTTCGCCTTTCACGTTCCACCAACCGTGGACGAGCAGGCGCGGCATCTGGTCGTCCGCGAAGCCAAGCGCATGCAGCATGATGGGCCAGTAGATGCCGTGCGCGGGCACGAGAATGTCCTTTCCGATCACTTGGACATCGGGTGGCCAGAGCGCGGAGAAATCGGGCAAGTCGGGCTCGGCTTTGGCGGTGCCTTCACCGTCGAGCCAGCCCCCGAAACTGGCGTAGTTCATGAGCGCGTCGAACCAGACATAGTTCACATAGTCGCGATCGAACGGGAGCTCGATGCCCCAATCGAGTCTGCTTTTGGGCCGCGAGATGCAGAGATCCTCTTCAATTTTCCTCGCTGCGTTCAACGCGTCCGCGGCGCGGTAGGCGGGCGTGATGAAACTCGGATTCGCGCTGATGAAATCGATCAGCCACTGCCGGTGCTCGCGGAGTTTGAAGTAATAATTCTCTTCCCGCAGCGGAACCACCTCGCCCCACTCGGGACCGAAATTTCCCTCCGCGTCGCGTTCTTTGTCGGTCAGGAATTGCTCCTGCCGAACGCTGTAGAATCCTTCGTAGGCCGCCTTGTAGATTTGGCCGCAATCGAACAACCGCTGCAGCGACGCCTGCACGACCCGGATGTGACGGGAATCGGTCGTGGCGGCCCAGCCGTCGTAGGAGATCCCGAGCTTTGCGTAAAGCGCGAGAAATCCGGCCGTGTTCCTTTCCGCGAACTCGCGCGGCGGGATGCCTTCCTTGGCCGCGGACTGGGCAACCTTTTGCCCATGCTGGTCGACTCCGGTCAGGAAATAGGCGGGGCGTCCCCGCAGCCGTTGATACCGAACAAGGGTATCGGCGAGGATTTTCTCGTAGGCGTGGCCGATGTGCGGCGCGGCATTCGTATAGTCGATCGCGGTGGTGATGAAAAACGTACGGGCGGACATTGCTGACGCCTACGGCGAAAACGGTGCGCTCGAAACTCGAAACTCACTTTCCGCCACCTCAGGCGCAGCGCCACGCAGACGCTCGCATCCGAAAAACGCGGCGGGATCGGCGCTCGATCGACCCCGCCGGGAATACGCGCCATCGACTCAATTCACTCGCAAGCGAATGAATCGGAAGTTCGGCAGACCCGCTCCCGTTCTCGCCGCAACCGTGATTCGCCGCGTCGCTCCCTGGTCCAAATCCGAAATCGTCTCGGTGTTGGTGGGACCGAATAGCCAGGTCTGCAAGTCGTCGGAGACTTCGACTACGAATGAGAGATCCGTGGCCGCGACGGCGCGATCGAACGCGATCTGGACGCGTCCGTCCACGGTCGTGCCGACCACCGGCAGGCCGCTCTTGTCGTTTTGCCTCGGATTCAAGTTGAGGAAGCGTTCCAGCTTGTTCGAGATCCCGTCATTGTCCGGGTCGGCGTTGTCGGTGGTGATCACACCTGCGCGCAATTCTGCTGGCGTGAAATATTGGAAACGCCAAGCCTCCGCCGGAGTCGGATTGTTCGAGACGATAACGTCGACCTCACGAAAACCGGTTTGCCCCTTGGTGTCGGTGACAGTGAGGCGCAGGAGATGCGGTCCATTGCTCAACCCGGTGGTATCAAAGCTGAGATGCTGCCGATTGAAGTGATAGTGGCCGGAAGTGTTGTTGTCGGTCGCCGCAGGCTGCGCCACGCCATCAATCGCAAAGGTCGCGCGGATGCATCCCACGTCGTCAACGCCGTCTCCGAAGAACTCCGCTGAGTTTCCCAGGATGATCTGGCCGTTACTCGGCGAAGTGATCAAGGCGGTGGGAGACTGGTCGGTGCTCACCGTGACGGTAAAAGACTGATCGGCGGCGGGTGCAATGCCATTTGCCGCGTGCACAATCACGGAGAAAGGCCCAGTCGCCACCGGCGCCCACGAGATCAACCCTGAGGTGGAGTTGATCGACATGCCGGCGGGCGCGCTGGTCAGCGAGAAAGTGGGCACTGGGCGACCCGTCGCGACAACTTGATAAGTGTAGCTTGCACCGGAAACCGCACCGGTCACGGGTGTAGACGTAATCGCTGGCGGCGCATTGTCGTTGTCCAGGGCAGTAACGGTCACCGTGCGGCTCCCCTGCCCCGGTCCGCTGACGGTAAAGACCGCGACATCATCGACCGTATCCGCGTCTTCCGCGGCGGAGATCGTCACGGTCTGCGCGGTGGCGAAATTTCCCGTCGTGAAAGTCAGCGAGGAACCGCCCGTCACGGAAAGATCCGTGTCGCCGCTCGTTCGGGCGACGCTTACCGTCACATCGCTCGCAGGTGCGCTCGCCAATCGCACCGTGAAACTGCCCGTGCCTCCCTCGTTGATCGTGAGAGCACCATTCGAGACCACGATATTCGGTTGATCGGGGTCGGAGGCGAACACGTTCACCTGATAGTTTCCAATCCCGGGGGCGCTGACTTGCAACACGCTCAGGCTGGGATCGAAGTCCGCATCGGCCGGAACAGCCACCGTGACGGTCTGCGGGACATTCCAGTTGGCCGCCGTGAAGGTGAAATTCAGGCCGGGCTGGGGATTGTTATCGAGTTCGATTCCCCGCGCGCAGTACGCGGGCGCGGGGACTCGCGGCGGAAGCGCGTCACCTGTGGCGGGATCGATCAGGCTCAAAACTCCGCCGCCGCTCACCTTCTGCACATTTACGGTCACATCGCTCGCCGGGGCCTTGGCGAGTTGCAGGGTGAACTTCCCCTGCCCGCCTTCGACGAGGTTCAGATTGAGCGCAGATAGAACCACCTCCTGGGTCTGGCTCGCCGCGGTCGGCGCGAGTCGGAAGATCACTCCGCTACCGCCGGCACTGACATAATAGAGCGCTCCGTCGGGGCCCTGCGCGACATCGACAACCGAACTCGATCCAGTCAGAAAAATTTCCGCCCGCGAGGCACGATTGGAGGCGTCGAGAGCCATCCGCATGACATAGCCTGCGTTGTAGTCGGCGAAGAAGAAATTCCCGCGGTAGTCCGATGGGAACAGCGTGCTGTCGTTGAACGTTCCGCCACCGATTGCTCCGCCAAAGCTCAACGGCGCAATCGTTCCGCCCCCGCCCGTTCCGTCTGCCCCGATGCTCGCCGCCGTGAAGGAGGTCCCGCTCGGCACGCTTTGGATGACGTAGCGCCCGTCAAATCCGCCGGTGCTTCCCGAGAGGGTGACCGTCTCGCTGCGACGAACCTTGTGCGTCGCCGTGGTCGTAAAGGTCACGAGATTTCCGCTGCGCACGATTCCCCCGGCTGCAACGGTGGCGTTGTAGGTCGAATCGGAGCCATTAGTCTTGTATTGCAGGATCGGAAAGAGCAAGGGGGACCCGGCATACCGGATTCCTCCGGGTTGGAGATTTTGATTCCCCTCCCAATCGTCGTAACCGCCATCGCTGCTCCGCGTCACGAAGAAAATTTGCTCATAGCCTGGGCCGCTATTGGGATTGGTCTGCCCTCCCGGAGTGCTGCCCACCACGTCGAGCGTGATGTTTCCTGTCCCGGGTTGCACGGTCATCGTGAATGGATTCCGGAAGCCTCGCGCCCAGATCCAATCCCGCGCCGTCCCCGTCCCAAGATAGAAGGGATTATCCACGGGCGCGGTGCCATCTGGATTGGCCCGGCTGACCTTGGCGAAATACTTGGTGAGATCGTTATCGACTCCTGTGTTGCTTCCGCCGTCGCCGATCGACCAGTAAATCTTGCCGTCGTACCCGAATGCGAGACCTCCGCCATCGTGGTTCGCTCCATTCGTGGAGAGACCCGCTTTGATGATCGTCTTGCTCTGCCCCACGTCTCCAACGGCCGTATAACGAATGATTTGCTGCTCGTTGCTCGCGACGGTCACGAAGAAGTAGACGTAGCCGTTAGCGACGAAATTGGGATCGAAGCAGACGCCGATGAGGCCGCATTCGCTGTTGGTGAAGACCGGTGAGATCGTCGCAAATGGGGTGGCAAGCACGGCGCCACCCTTGACCACGCGCACGATCCCGTCCTTCCGCAGCACAAAGAGACGCTGGGTGTCGTCCGGCGCCCAAGCCAAGCCTGTCGCACCCTTATTGGCACCCGTATCAGTACCTAGATCGGCGTAACTGGTCTCCGCGAATCCCGCCACCTGCGGCGTACCGGCCGAAACGACGGTCAAAGCGGGACCAAACGTGGCCGACAAGACGAAGAACAACGAAACATATCTACGTATCATGATGCGTGTATGAGAATTGGTTTGCACAGCTGCTCGAGGAAGCGATGTTTCGTGCCATGAACGGAAGCACAAAGACAGCCATGGCCACCGGGCGACACCCGCTCGAGCAACTTCTGTGCGAACGAATCGTCATTATCGACGGGGCGATGGGCACCAACATTCAAAGGCACAAGCTCGCGGAAGCAGACTTCCGCGGAAAGCGCTTTGTTGATCACCCCAGCGACCTCAAGGGCAACAACGACCTTCTTTCCCTGACTCAACCGCAGATAATCGAACAAATTCACCGCGACTTCCTCACCGCGGGCGCGGACATCGTCGAAACCAACACGTTCAACTCCACCTCCCTTTCCCAGCAGGACTACGGGCTCTCGCACATCGCTTACGAGTTGAATGTGGCTGCCGCAGGATGCGCCCGCCGCGCCATCGAGCGCATGGCTCGCGAGGGGACAAAAGCTCCGCGCTTTGTGGCGGGGGCTCTCGGGCCTTTGAGCAAAACGCTCTCGATTTCCCGCGATGTCGGCGATCCGGGTGCGCGCGATGTCACATTCGATCAGGTCCGCGAGTCGTATGCCGAACAAATTTGCGGGCTGCTCGACGGCGGAGTCGATGTCCTCTTGGTAGAGACGATCTTCGACACTCTCAATGCCAAGGCCGCGATCTTCGCGATCATGGAGCATTTTGACAATCACCCGGAACAAGAGGTGCCGGTGATGTTGAGTGGCACGATCACAGACCTGAGCGGGAGGACGCTCACGGGTCAAACCGTGGAGGGATTCTACAACTCCGTGAGCCACGCGCCGCTGCTCAGCATTGGCCTGAATTGTGCACTCGGACCCAGGGAAATGCGGCCCTTTCTCGAGGAGCTGAGCCGGATTGCCCCGATCTACGTGAGTTGTTATCCGAATGCCGGTCTACCCGATCCGCTTTCCGAAACTGGATTTCCCGAGACGCCCGAAAGTCTTGCCCCACAGCTTCGCGAATGGGCGGAGCTCGGGTGGCTGAACCTCGTCGGCGGTTGCTGTGGCACCACGCCTGAGCACATCCGGGCCATTGCAGACGCAGTGCGGGAAATCCCGCCGAGGCGGCTTCCAGTGGTTGAGGCGAAGCTGCGCCTGAGTGGTTTGGAAGCGCTGGTGGCCTAAGGCCGGCTCCGCCGACAAGTATCAAGTATCAGGAATCAAGTGCCAGTAGCCGCAGCGGCAAGACTCAAGAATCAGGAATCAAGTGCCAACAGCCGCGGCGGCAAGGCTCAAGAATCAGGAATCAAGTGCCAACAGCCGCGGCGGCAAGACTCAAGAATCAAGAATCAAGTGCCAAGGGGATTCAAGATGAAGAAACGAACAAAGGTTCCGATGGCAGCGAGCGCACCTCCGAAGGAGGGCGAGACGAGTCTTTACACGATTGCCCTGGATCCTGAGAGCTCAATCGCTTCAGATGCGGAAGAGGCTTACGGCCTTGAGGAGCGCACGTTTCGGTTTGCCAAGGCGATTCGTGCATTTGTGAAAAAGTTGCCGAACACGATTGGGCACCAGGAGGATGTGCGGCAACTCATCCGCGCCTCAGGCTCGGTCGCGGCGAACTTTATCGAGGCCGTCGAAGGCCTCAGCCACAAGGACTACGTGTATCGCCTGAAAATTTGCCGAAAGGAGGCGAAGGAAAGTCACCTGTGGCTTCGGCTTCTAATGACTGAAGATACGTCCACTGTTGACGCTCTGAGGAATGATCAGGTCCGTGAAGCGGTCGAACTCACCCGCATCCTATCGTCGATCATTCGGAGCAAAGAGGGCAGCGGAGGAAAGTATCAAACAGCCGGAAGCCGCGACGGCAAGAATCGAGAAGCAGGAAACCGCGACGGCAAGAATCAAGAATCAGGAATCAAACCCCAAGGGGATCCAAGATGAAAAAAAGCAGAAAGAAAGAGTGCGAGTTCGCGATCCAAACCCCGACCAAAGGTGGCAAAGTACACGACGCGCGGATACGTTTTCGCCGACGCCATCAGTCTTTGCTCTTCCCCTCTTAGATCCCCTTGGCCCTTGATTCCTGATTCTTGATTCTTGCTGCTGCGGCCCGTCGATTCCTGATTCTTGATTCTTGCTTTCCCATGTCTGCCCCTCCCGCCAGTTCCGACCCGGACCCAGTCCCTCCGAGCGCGGCGACCCCATCCGCCGCCTCCTCCTTCCTTCTCATCGGCGAGAGGACCAACGTCACAGGCTCGCCCCGTTTCGCCAAGCTCATCCTGGCGGGCGATTTCGATACCGCGCTCGCCGTGGCGCGTCAGCAAGTGGAGGGAGGCGCCAATATTATCGACATCAATATGGACGAAGGGATGCTGGATGGCGCGGCGGCCATGACGCGCTTCCTCAATTTGCTCGGCGCGGAGCCGGATATCGCGCGCGTGCCAATCATGATCGATTCCTCCAAATGGGAAGTGATTGAAGCCGGACTCAAGTGCATTCAAGGCAAGGGCATCGTGAACTCGATTTCGCTCAAAGAGGGCGAGGCGAAGTTTATCGCCAGCGCACGGAGGGTCCGGCGTTACGGCGCTGCGGCGGTGGTGATGGCCTTTGACGAAAAAGGACAGGCCGATTCCTACGCCCGCCGCATCGAAATTTGCGAGCGCGCGTATCGGATCCTCACGGGACCGAACGTGAAGTTTCCAGCGACCGACATCATTTTCGATCCGAACGTTTTGACCGTCGCGACCGGCATCGAGGAGCATGCCAACTACGCGGTCGACTTCATCGAGGCCACGCGCTGGATTAAGGCGAATCTCCCGGGCGCGAAGGTGAGTGGAGGCCTTTCGAACGTCTCCTTCTCGTTTCGGGGAAATCACCCGGTACGCGAGGCGATGCACTCGGCGTTTCTCTATCACGCCATCCGCGCGGGCCTCGACATGGCCATCGTCAATGCGGGGCAACTCGCTGTTTATGAAGAGATTCCGCCCGATCTCCGCGAGCGGGTGGAGGACGTCCTGCTGAATCGCCGCACCGATGCCACGGAGCGGCTTGTCGAGTTCGCGGAAAGCATCAAATCTGGGAAAAAGGATGCGAAGGTCAACGACGATGCTTGGCGCAAAGGCAGCGTGACGGAGCGTCTCACGCACGCGCTGGTCAAAGGCATCACCGATTTTATCGATATCGACGTGGAGGAGGCGCGCAGCACCGCCGTGCGTCCCCTCGACGTCATTGAAGGGCCACTCATGGCGGGCATGAACGTGGTGGGGGATCTCTTTGGAGCCGGGAAAATGTTTCTGCCTCAAGTGGTCAAGAGCGCGCGGGTCATGAAGAAGGCCGTGGCGTATCTTCAGCCTTACATGGAAGCCGAGAAGGCGGCGCTTCCACCCGAGCAAAGACGTGCGCAGGGCCGGGTCTTAATGGCAACCGTCAAAGGGGATGTGCACGACATCGGGAAAAACATCGTGGGAGTGGTCCTCGGATGTAACAATTTCGAGGTTATCGATCTGGGCGTCATGGTCGCATGCGAGCGCATCCTCGAGGAGGCAAAGAAGAACTCCGTCGATGTGATCGGACTCAGCGGTCTCATTACGCCCTCACTCGATGAGATGGTACACGTGGCCCAGGAAATGAAGCGGCAAGGGTTCACCCTTCCCTTGCTCATCGGCGGCGCGACCACGAGCAAAGCGCACACGGCCGTGAAGATCGCCCAGCATTACGACGGCGGCGTCATCCACGTACTCGACGCGTCGCGCTCCGTCCCAGTCGTCTCGTCGCTCCTAAAGCTCGAGAGCAAAGCCACCTATCTGGAGGGAATTCGCGAGGACTACACGCGCACGCGGGAAAAACACGCCGCGAGCATGTCCGAGCGAAAATTGCTTTCGATCGAGGAGGCGCGAAGCCGCGCCCCCAAGTTTGAATGGGCGCAGGCGGAGATTTCGCAGCCGAGTTTCACTGGGGTTCGTCTCATCGAGAATCAATCGATCGAGGAACTGGTGCCCTTTATTGACTGGTCGCCCTTCTTTCACACGTGGGAATTGCGCGGGCGTTTTCCCGGAATATTTGACGATCCGTACGTCGGGGAACAAGCGCGCGAACTGTTCGACGATGCCCAAGCGCTTCTACAGGACATCGTCAACAACCGTTTGTTCACGGCGCGGGCGGCGTGGGGATTTTTCCCGGCGAATCGCGTGGGAGACGACGTGGAATTGTACAGCGATTCCTCGCGCTCGGGCGTACTGACGCGCTTCCATTTTCTGCGCCAGCAGCAGGAGAAACCGCGCGATCAATTTAACCAATGTCTGGCCGATTTCATCGCCCCGCGCTCCAGCGATCGGATCGACTACCTGGGTGCGTTCGCGTTGACCGCGGGCCACGGGGTTGAGGATGTCGCCACCTCGTTCGGAAAAGCCGGCGATGATTATAACAAGATCCTGGCCCAAGCCCTCGGCGACCGGCTGGCGGAGGCGTTCGCTGAGTCGCTGCATCAGCAGGCCCGTTTGGAATGGGGTTTCGGGGTCGAGGAAAAACTCACGAAAGAGGATCTCATTCGCGAGCGCTATCGGGGGATCCGCCCCGCTGCGGGATATCCGGCCTGTCCGGATCACACCGAAAAGCGCACGCTCTTCGGACTGCTCGACGCAGAACGGTCGGCTGGGATCCGGCTCACCGAAAGCTACGCCATGTATCCCGCCAGCAGCGTAAGCGGGCTCTACTTTGGCCATCCCGACTCCAAATATTTCGCGGTGGGCAAGCTTGGCCGCGACCAGATTGAAAACTACGCGCTGCGCAAAGAGATGGCGCTACCGGAGGTCGAGCGCTGGCTGTCGCCTTACCTCAACTACGATCCGGCGAAGGCTGTGAGCGCGTAATCGCAGTTGCTGGCGCCGCTTTGAGCTTTGACTGAATTCGGAAGATGACAGAATGAGGCACGCCCACTCCAGTCGCTTGGATTCGTTGTTTATTTTTCACTCGATGGAATGCGATCGAAACATGCAAATAGTTCGAGCCATTTGAACCCCCTATCCCCTGCCGATTCCCCAAGCGATTCGCTGCAGACGCTCCGCGTTCCGCGCAGAGACCTCTCGCCCGGAGGGTACTTTTGGATAGCGATCGGATTTTCGGCTTTGGCTTGCCTATTTCGGCTCTATTTTTCGACTCGTTTGGAAATCGTTGGAGACGAGGCCCTCTACTGGTTGCAGTCTCGAGCGCTCGATATGAGCTATTTCGACAAGGGGCCGGGAGTGTCTTGGACCATCGCGATGGGCACGCGACTTTTCGGAGACACCGTTTTCGGTGTGCGTTTTTTTGCAGTGTTACTCTCCATTGCGACAGGTTGGTGGGTTTTTATTCTCGGTCGCCGCCTGTTCGATCCGAAAGTCGGACTTTGTGCCCTCCTCTTGGCGGCAGTCGTGCCGATGTATGCGGTGGGAGCAATCCTGATGACGATCGACCCGCTCAGCGTCTTTTTCTGGGTGATTGCAGCTTATGCTTTTTGGCGTGGCTGGACATCCGGTTGGACCCCTTGGTGGGTGCTCGCTGGCGCGTTCGTCGGGCTCGGTGCGCTTTGCAAATACGTGAATTTGCTCGAGCTGCTCGCGTTTGGTTCTTTCCTCGTCATCGAGCGAGGCAGCTCGTCGCGTCCCGTTTTATTTCGATTCGCGCTGCTTCTAGTCGTGGCTTTTTTGCTTTGCACCCCCATGCTTTATTGGTCGGCGCAGCATGATTGGGCGAGCATGCGGCATCTTGTTGAACGCGGTGGGATCGAGGCCGGCTGGCGTTTCTCGCCGCCCCAGGCTCTGTCCTTTCTTGGACAGCAGGCGGGCGTCATCAGTCCGGTCATTTTCATCGGCGTGATCTGGGCGGTCCTCTGGCCGGGGCCGCTGCTCGAGCGGCGTCGCGTGGAGGTCCGGTTTGTGCAGACCCTTTTCCTTCCGCTCTTTCTTTTTTACCTCATTCTTAGCCTGAACAAAACGGGACAGCCAAATTGGACTGCACCCGCCTACATCGGGGGGTTGATCCTGCTCAGCGCTCGAATCCTGCCTTTGCTTGCGTCACCAGGAAAATTTCGGGTCGCCTCCGCCTGTGGGGTTGGACTTGCCATCCTGCTGACGATTCTCCTGCACAACAATACCGCGTGGCTGCATCTCCCGCCCCGCAAAGATCCCCTCGATCGGGCCCGCGGGAGCCGCGATCTCGCCGGACAGCTCGAGTCCCTCATGAAGCAAAACGACGCCAAATTTCTGATCGCAAGCAAGTACAGCACCGCCAGCCTGATGGCATTCTACGTGTCCGGACACCCTCATGTGTACCTTCCCGACACCCGGCCGCGGGTGGACAATCAGTTTTCTATCTGGCCGGGATACGAGGTGGAGCGCTCCGGCTCCAACGCCGTTTTCGTCACGGAATTCGACCAAATTCCGCCAAATGTGACTCGGGACTTTCGGACGACCGATTCACTTGGAGTCATCACTTCCGAACAGGATGGAAGGATCATCCAGCGCTACCAGGCTTGGATTTGTCGGGATCTCGTGGCGAGTCGATCGGTGATCACGCCGTAGGAGCGTAGAACAATAAAAATTATGAGAACATGCCTACGGCGCTGTCTCGAAGTATCCCCCTACTTCCAGCGCCACTCGGGGTTCAGGTTGATCTGCTCGGACGCGATCTCCAGGCCAGCGGCCTTGATGAGATACGCCACTCCCTCGCGCGTTTCCATGGTCTCACGCAGACTGCGCGCGAAAATCTCGATGTATTCCTTGTAGGATTCGAGCGCGAGCTTCCCATCGGCCACGTAGTCGGCCAGCGAGCGATCGTGATGGTCGATCAGGTCCAAGAGTGCCTTGCGTAGACGGCTGCGCATCTCCGGGTCCACGACTACTTTGAAGGGGCTGGAGGTCGCATCCACCAATGCTGGTGGCTCGGCTGAGGATTGGGTGAGAACCAGTGAGTAAGCGGGATCGTGTTCCATGGCGGTAATTCTTGAGTCGATTGGGCTGAGACGGTCGAAGCTGGGGCAAACGCACGATATTTGCCGCGTAGAGGATTCGGAAGCACGCGGAAGACCGGCTGATCTTTCAGCCACAATTCACCGTACTACTGCTGATTCTTCCGCGGCGCGATGAGGCTCCCGAGGCAAGCGCTCCTATTGAAAAGGGTAGCCCATTTCGCGAAACACTTCACGATCGGCCGCGATGTATTTTTCGCCCAGTTTCTCGAGGCCCTTGCTGGCCTTGAATTCGGCCAGAAAGGCGTTTACGCGCTGGCGCAGCTCGTTGTTGCCCTTCTTGATGCCAATGGCCCAGCTTTCACGCTGAAAAGGCTCCAGCAGGCCGCGCGTTGTCTTTGGATTCTTGCGCGCGAATTGAAAAATCGACATCTGGTCGTACACGAATGCATCGGCCTTGCCTTGAATGACCTCCAGCGTGCAGGCCGCCTCGGCTTCCAGGATCAAAGCTTTGGCGTATTTCATTTTGGTCGTCACATATTCAAAGCCCGTCGTTCCCTTCTTCACCGCGACGGTTTTCCCCGGTTTATCCACGTCGGCAATGGATTTGATGTCGCTTTTCGCATTCACCAGAATGGCAAGTCCGGTATTCATGTAAGGGTCCGAAAAATCGATCGCTTGCGCGCGTTCAGGGGTCGAAGTCATCGACGAGATGATCAAATCGATCTGGCCGGTTTTCAGGGCGGGGATCAGGCCCGTGAACTCGTAATTGCGGATCTCGAGCGGACGATTCAGAGATTTGGCCAGTGCCTCGGCGAGTTCGACTCCGATGCCACTGGGCTTGCCCTTCTCATCCGTCATTTCGAAGGGCGGATACGAGAGCTCCATCCCTACGACGAGCGGTTTCTCCGCTCCAGCCGATCGTGACGACAACAAGGCGCCGAGCGCGAGCACTAATGCAACCCGTCGAAGAACTCGGATCCAGCGCGAGCGGACATGAAAAGGTCTGGAGAAGGTCATAGGGTTTTTATCCGGCAAGGGGATTCCAAACTCGCTCAAATCCAAAGCCATTGAAGTGATCCTGATTGGCGGTTGCGAAGTGGGTGACGCCGTGGTGACGGAGAGTGTAGGCGAGGCGAGCGTCGATGATGTGCCGGAAGCCCGTTTCGGTCCTTGCGGCCCACTCCCAGAGGGATCGTGCGACCTCAGGTTCGTAGTCCCCATGTTCCCACCAAGGGTTGACGCGGAGCGTTTCGCAGAAAGAGGCGGCTTCGCTAGGGGTACGCGGTTTCTTGAAGACAGCAGGATTGCGAATCTGCATGTAAATTTCCACGAGGACGAGGCCGCAGAGGAGGAAACGTTGCTGGCCGGAGGCCTCCCCAGAGAAAAAGCGTTTGGCGCTCTCGTGATGAAGCGAATCTGGATTCGCCGCGTAGAGGAAGAGGTTGGTGTCGGCGGAAAGAATCATGCGCTGGAACGGCCGAAAATCGCGTCAGCTTCCGGGCGGAGTGTGGCTGGGTCCGCAAGGAAATCGCCGCCACAATCAAGCGTGGGGAATCGCCAGGTGCCACTCACAAGCGGACCCTCAGGGAAGCGGGCGACAAAGTGCTCGGCAGCCTTCCGCAAGACTTCAGCGAGCGACCAGTCCCGTTGCTCGGCAACCTCTTTGAGCCGCCGGTAGAGCGGGTCCGGGAACTGAATCTGAGTCCTCGTCATGACGTCATTTATACATTGATGCTATTTTCATGTCAACGCGCGTGGGGCAGAGCGAGCCTGACGCTCGAGGCCAAGTCTGGCTGGAAAGCGAACAGCCGGGAGGTTTCCCTCCCGGCTGTTGCTGTGAGCGTTTTCTACGCCCGGCTCAAATAAAGTCCGTTAGAACTTCTTGTTGATGCCGATGTAGTAGTAGCGATTGCGGATCGAGTACGTCGACGTGTCGTAGTTGTCGTTGAACGCGGACGCATCGTAGGGCGGAGGCGTGTCGAACACGTTGTTCACACCCACCTTGATCTTCGTGCCCCAAAGCGCGCGCTGGAAGAAGTTGCCGCCAACTGCTTGGGACGCCACCTGGGTGCGCACACCCTTGCTATCCTTCGAGAAGCCGGCTTCCACCGACTTGGGCTTCTTGAACTCGTAGCTAGCCTGGAGGTCCAGCGTGATATACTCACGCGAATTGCGGACCTTACTGTAGACCGGGTTTGCATCGGTGCCACCGATCTGAACGCTGCCATCCAGGAAGGAACCGTCGTTGTGGTAGTCGCCGATGTAGTTGACCGTGCCGGTGAGGTAGAACCCACCGAGTTCCCACTCGGTGCGGAAGTATCCCTTGTTATTCGGGAGGGCTCCGGGAGCGAGCGGCAGACCGAGGAAATTGCCACCGCGGAAGTTCGTCGAACCGAGACCGGGAACTGCCTCCGCCTTCCAGCGGAAGAAGTGATTCCAGCCCAGCGTCCACGTGAACTTGCCGAAGTTGGACGTCGGCAGTTCATAGTTAAAGACCACATCGAGGCCTTCGACCAAGCGCTTACCCGAGTTGCTGTAGGGAGCGTTGATTTGGAGCAGTTCCCGCGTCACTGGGTCGCGACGCACACCAGGAGTGGTGACATCGTTCGGATCCGTCAGGGCGAGGAGGGTACCACCGGAGTTACCGTTGACCGTCGCGAAGAGCTGAGCGGCGCTGGTCGGCGTCAGGATGAGGCTCGTCGTGTTCAACTGGTAATAATCCACCGTCATGGTGAAGCCCTTGAACCACTTCGGCGTGTAAACCAAGCCGAGGGTGTAGCTATCGGTCTGTTCCGGCTTCAGGGCTGCATTGCCGCCCTGATAGACACCGTCCGCCGGCTGCAGAATCTGTCCACGCAGCGGATCGTTGATCTGCGGGAAGTTCTGCGTGATCGGACTGAAGAGCGAGACATAACCTGGCGAAGCGAACGACTGGCCCCAGGAGCCGCGCAGCGTGAGCTGATCGAACGGCTGGTAGCGGAACGTGATACGTGGGGTGAACCCATTGTTGAAGCTCACCTTGCGACCTTCGAGGGGTCCGCCATTGATCACCGAAGTAGCGCCTTCGAAGACATCGAACTTCTCGTACCGTCCAGCCGCGCTGAATTCCAAGGCAAGGATACCGGGGACCTTCATGCTCGGAGTGACGATCGGCAGGACGATTTCGCCAAAGCCCGAGTAGATCGAGCGGTGATAGCTATCGTCTGCACCGGCGTTGAAGCCGAGCTGATCACCTTGGCGCTGGGTCGGATCTGCTTCGTCGGAAGTGCGCTCTTGGCGATACTCCGCACCGAAGCTGAACGGGATACCGCCCTGCGGAAGATTTGGGAACAAGACACCACCGAAACGCGCATCAACCAGATACTGTTTATTGATGTTGATCGAGTTGCCGTTGTAGGAAGCCCGCAGAGCAGCCGCCGCATTGTCATATGCGCGCGTGCCGTTCGCCAGACCTGTTCCTGGATCGAAAGTCCCAACTGTACCGGTAGACGGAGCGCCTGTTCCAATGAACGGATTGAAAGTGCCGCCGAACTGACGATTGAGCGCGATGGCCTCAGCAAGCTGCCCTGCACTGAATCCGTTCGCGGTCGCCTGTCTCGTGAGGATGGCCTCGCTGAGAGCGCCCGGAGGCAGGATTTGCGCGACGATGCCCGAACGCTTGGCGTCACCTGTATCAGTCCGCACGAGCTTGTCCTCTTCGTAAACTGCGCCGAAATCGTAGTTGAACGAGCCAAGCACACTGTTGCCCTTGAAAGTGAAGTCACCCTTCAAGCCGGCCTCAAAGCGGTAGAACTTGTGGTCGTAGCCCGAGCGGCGGTTGCCGGACTCCTGCACGAGACGATATCGGACGCGCGTCAACTGCGGGCGTATCGTGTTAGAAGCAGCGGCGTTCGAAGGCGAGGTAAGCGGGGTCGTGATATTCGTCGGGAACGGGTTGAACGGGCTCAAGTTGACGCCGTCGCCACCGGTTCCAGCCGCGCTGGGGACGATGACAACACCGTTGGCATCTCTCACCGCCACGAGCGGGAAGACACCGCCGAGGGGGCGAACCGAACCTGAGGTGAGGCTGAACGGGGCCGGTGCAAGTCCGTTGTCCTGACGTGTGTTCGAATAATACGCTGCCCCGTAGATAACTGCGCGGTTATCTCCGAGGAGCTTGTAGTCAAACGCGCCGTAGTAACTGAACTTCTCCTGCGCGGGCACCGCGGGGGTGAAGGCACGGAAGTTGAAGCCGTCTCCCAGTTGGGCCTGATTGAAGATACGCGTCGACGCGAGGCCAGTCACGCGACCTGCATCATTTTGGTCGAGCGGAAGCGTGCGGTTGAAACGGGAAACCGATGCCGGCAAGCCGGCAACCGGCGGGAGGGCCGCGATGATCGTGGGGTTCGTGCCGTTCAGGTCGATCCGTCCAGGATACGTCGGGCTCTCGCCGTTGCGGCCGCCAAACGGACGCTGATCAGCCTGACCGGAAAGGTGGCGGTCACGCGAATAGATGGCCTGGCGATCGTAATACGTGGCGGAGAACACGATGTTCATCCGGTCATTGCCCCAGCCTGCATTGAGGTAGGCCTGCTTGACTCCGGCATCCTTGTTCGTCGTATTGCCGTAGAGCAAATCGATTTCCACACCGCGGAACTTGTCCGCACCGGGACCGTTGAGCATGATGAAGTTCACGACGCCGGCGACGGCATCAGACCCGTAAACGGAGGAAGCGCCGTCCTTGAGGATTTCCGAACGGTTGATCATGCCGATGCCGATGGCGTTGACATCGGTGAAGCCGAAAGCACGGCGGCCATTGAACAGCACGAGCGTGTTGCCGGCACCGAGAGCGCGCAGATTGATGAACGCAGCACCCGTGCCGCCGTTCGAGTCGTTTTCCGTCGCGGTCGCGCCCACAAAGGACGGAAGCTGGCGGAGACCTTCAGCCGGGGTGTTGGCGCCCGCGCGCTGCAATTGGGCGGCGGTGTAGATCGAGACGGGAAGCGGACCTTCCGACTCAGCAGTCGGGATGTACGATCCAGTCACGATTACCCGTGCCGGTTCGGCGTCTTGCGCCAGGGCGGCGCCGACGGCCACCGTCAGGGCCGAAAGAGTGGCCAGGGAGCGCCCCGCCGCATTTGCAATGCGTGCGTATCGCCCTGGTCCAAAGTTCTTCTTAGTCATTTTTTGGAGTGGGTTTTGGTGTCAGGTGGAAATTTGAAGAGGCGCTTGGACCGAGGAAGTCATAAAGCGTTCAATCAGTTCTGGGACAAAGAGCAACCTTCGCACACTCCTGTCCAGACTTTTTTTTGAACGAAACGCCATTTTCTTGTCCCTTCAGTGTTTTCGTGCGCCGGACGGCCCACATTTTTTGCCGATCCGCCGCGAGATTTTCGCTCATTGGATTCCCGCAGCCGCAAAAAGACGGGCGCTCCTTCCCGGAACGCCCGCCTCGTTTTCATGCTGCTGACTGGATGGCCAGTCGCGGGTTCCTGCCCGCTTTTCTTTCTCATTTCGGCGCGGGTCCCGGGTTTTCCGGCGTCGCTTCCGGCGTGACCTCCGCTGCGGCGGCAGTCTGCGCCTTCGCCTTGGCGGCGGCTGCTCTGCCCGCCTTTCGCTCCGCCTTTTTCTCCGGGGTCAGCTTCTGTTTGAAGCGCGCCCGGAGTCGGTCGATGGCCGGTTTCAACGCCGGTTTCCCGGAGTAGACGCTGAGCATCTTGTAGAGGCCCCGCGAAACCGCGAAGTGCCCCGAGCTGATCAGCACGCCTATCTCCTTGTACCGCGCCGCCACCTGCTCGAGCCGGAACAGGCGTTGATTAAACGCCACGTTCAGGTCGCTGCGGCGCGTCACATCCGAGAGGTCGATGCCTCGGGGAATCACGTCCGGATTCTGCAGACTCAAAACGACGGAGTCTTCGACGAAGCCGCGGCTGCGGTTGCCCAATTTCACGAACCGGCTGATTTGCGCCTTCGTCAGGGTGGGCAGGGTTGAAACGAGGCCCAGGAGGGCCTCGAGGTGAGTGTCGATGGCCGCCAGGGTCTCCGGCGGAACTTCGACGTTGGGGGGTTCATTGTTCGATGGTGTATTCATTTTCGTTGTCAGGCTTTAACTGCGGGAGTAATCCCCGGCGTCGCTCGCAGCGCACTTCGCCGGGTTTTTCCTCGAGAGCGGAGGATCCGTTTTCGAGGTGAGAAAGATTTACCACCCCGCCTGGTCAGGACTTGTCAGACCCTCGAAAAAAATGAAGAAACCGCCCTCCCACTCTGGAAAAAAGTTGCCGAAAAGAGCCCCGGTTTCCGCGCCAGTCCCAAAAAAGGCGGGCGCCCGCCGCTCCTGGCGCTCCACCCAATCGCGCATCGCCTTCTTTCTGAACGCGTTGCGCGATAAGCGTTATCCGACGCTCAAGCTGATGTTCGAGAAGTATGGTGTGACAAAACGCACGGTCCATCGCGATATCGAGGACCTGCAAAGGGAAGGCTATCCCATTGCGCTCCATCCCGTTAGGAAGGGCTACTATTTGACCGAGGGTGTGACATCCAAGCTGACGCCGCAGGTCAAGGAATCGGATTTTTTCCTCCTCGCCGTGGCCATGCTGATGATGCAACTCTGCCAGGGCACCAATTTTCCGCCCTCCCTGCGGCGCGCTTTGGCCAAGATCTCCGATGGTCTCCAGGAGGAACTCGACCTGACCTTCGAGAGCATGAGTTCATTTCTGTCGTTTCGGTCCTCCCGCACCCACGTGCCGATGGACCCGCTGATCTTCGGCACGCTTCTGGGCGCCGCGCGGGAAGGCGAGGAAGTGGAAATCCTCTACCACGCGCTGAGCGCCGCCGAAGCGAAATGGAGCTTCATCGACCCCCGCCACATCACCTGGCTGGACGGTTTGTGGTACACACTCGCCGAAATCGCGGGCAAACCGAATCTTCGCACCTATTCCCTGGCGCGGATCAAGGAGATCCGGCGCACTTGGCGGAAGTTTACGCCGACCACCGGGCCGTTTTCCATCGAGGCGTACTTCAAGCACAGCTTCGGGATCTATCACAGCGACAAGCCGGTCCATGTGCACGTCCGATTCAGCGCCCGGGCCGCCCGGATGGCCCTGGAGCGGCTGCACCACCCTTCGCAGCGGGTCGAAACCCAGCCGGACGGGAAAATCGATGTGCACCTGGACGTAGGCATCACACCCGATCTGGAGGAATGGGTCCTGAGTGCCGCCGAGGAATGCGAGGTGATCGGGCCTCCGGAACTGCGGGAAAAGGCCATCCAACGCCTTCGCGGGGCTTTGAGCCTCTACGGGTTCCAAGTCGGATTTGCTGGCCCAGCCGCGCTCTGAAGGAATGAAGATTCAGGATGTCCTCGCCGCGATCAACCGGATGCAGGCTGAAGGAGTAATGGAGCGGTACGCCATTGGCGGAGCAGTGGGAGCAACCTTCTACCTCGAGCCCGTCGACACGCTCGATGTGGTGTCTTCGATGTCATCGTTCAGCGTCACGGACTGACCGCAAAGTGGGAGAAGTTTGTGGCGCAATTTCTCTCCGAAGAGCTATGACCTTCGATTTGGCCCGCATCCTCGCAGCCAAGCATGGCATCGGCGCCGGCTCGCCGCACGACCGATCCACGAAAAACTGCGTCTCCTCGACGCGATGCGGGCGCGCGCAATGGCGCTTCGTGGCTCGAGGTTCGCAGGGGCCCAAGTGGCTCGCGGCCCCGGCGATGTTCGCGCCTCCGCCGGTGGAGAGGGTACCTCTTCGCATCCGTAAACGGTGAGGTGCGCGGGACGATGCGGTGATTTTAGGTAGGGCCGGAGGCCTGCCACAGCCCAGCCCAGTGCTGAACCCGCGCAGTGGAGGCCTGGGTTTGGGGGGGAGTCATATCGAGGTCGAAGGTCTGTCACAGACCACCCAGTGCTGAACTCGCAGTGAGTGTGGCCTGGGTTTGCGGGAGAGTCATAGCGAGGGCCGAAGGCCCGCCACAGCCCAGCCCAGGCTGAATCCGCGCAGCGGGTGAGCCCTGGGTCACGGAAAGAATTGGACACGAGGGCTGAAAGCCTGGCACCTTGCTGCACGCGACATGATGCCCAATCGACGCCCCGTGGCGGGCTTTTATCCCTCAACCCATATTTAACGAAACCCCAGGCCTCATCTGCTGCGCAGATTCAGCCTGGGCTGGGCTGGTTCAGGACTTTGGCCCTGCAAGCGAGTGAAACGCAGCTCTTCGCGAACGGAACAAGTCACGCTTTGGACGACGCGCTCCGATTCCATCGGCCTATTCTCAATTTCAAAATCAAACGCCATCGGTTCCCACGAACTCCACGCCGATTTCATCGACGGCAGTTTCGATTGTGAAATCGAACGCGCCGATTCCCACGAACCTCGGCCCCGATTTCATCGACGGCAGTTTCGATTGTGAAATCCAACTCTCCGATCTCCACGAACTCTGCGCCGATCCCAGGAACGAAATTCTTGATTTCACAATCGGCTGCGAGATCGTCGACGACCGAATTCTCGATTCCACAATCGGCAGTTTCGATTTTGACGAGTTCGCCGAGGTCGTCAGCGCTGGAAATTTCGATTTCACAATCGAAATTCTCGATTTCGACGACCTCCGCGAGCTCGTGGGCGAGCTCAATTTCGACTTCACAATCGAACGCGCCGATTTCCACGACACCGGAGAGGTCGCCGGCGACGGAAATTTCGATGTCACAATCGACCGCGTCGATTGCGACGCGCTTCACGAGGTCGTCGATGACGCAGCTTTCGATTTCACATTCGGCGCGGAGGTCGGCGAAGAGCTTCGCGCCGTCGCCGACGCGCCCCATTTCGATTTCGCAATCGGCGCAGACTTCGCTCGCGAACTCTGCGAGATGGTTCGCGGGCCCGATTTCCATTTCGCCATCGGCTCTGAGTTCGTCGAGGAACTCCTCGTGTTCGTCCGCGAGCTTGTTTTCGATGTCGCAATCGGCGGTGAGCTCGCTCGAGACTTTCGCGCGTTCGTCCGCGCGCCTGTTTTCGATGCCGCAATCGGCGCGGAGTTCGTGGAAGAACTGCGGAAGGTCGTCGGCGAGCCCAGTTTCGAATTCACCCTCGGCGCGGAGTTTGTCGAAGAACCGGGAGGAATCGTGGGTAAGCCTGGTTTCGATTTCATCATTGACGCAGAGGTCATCATTCGTCTCGCCGGATTCACCCGCGAACCGAGGGTCGATATTTCTATCGGCTCTGAGTTCGCCGACCACCCCGTCGGACGCACCGGTGGAGCGTTGGAGGCTGTAAATGTGGCGCAGTAGCCGTCGTCTCGGACTACCAGCTGCATCCAGTCACCCGGCAGCAAGCTGCCTGGCCCACAGTGGCAGCAAGCTACCGCATTCCACGGCGTCCCGCCGCCGGCGCCAATCGCTTCCGACCTGGATGTGGCTCGAGCTTTTCGCGAAGCACCGCCCAAGTGCACTATCAATTAGTAATCGATCGGCGGCCCTCGCTTGGACGGATCGAAATAGAGGCCGTCAAACTCTGCTCACGAGCAAGCGAGCAAGCGAGCAAGCGAGCAAGCGAGCAAGCGAGCAAGTGCAGAATGCAGAATAACGCGGAGATCCACGATTCACGAAAGCAAACAGCCGGGAGGTTTCCCTCCCGGCTGTGGCTGTGAGCGTTTCCTACGCCCGGCTCAACCGAAGTCCGTTAGAACTTCTTGTTGATGCCGATGTAGTAGTAGCGATTGCGGATCGAGTACGTCGACGTGTCGTAGTTGTCGTTGAACGCAGCCGCGTCGAAAGGCGGCGGCGTATCGAAGACGTTGTTCACCCCGACCTTGATCTTCGTGCCCCAGAGCAACCGCTGGAAGATGCTGCCAGAGACACCGGCGGAGGCGACTTGGGTGCGCACGCCCTTGCTGTCCTTGGAGTAGCCAGCTTCGGCCGGCTTGGGCTTCTTGAACTCGTAGGAAGCCTGCAGGTCCAACGTGATGTATTCGCGCGAGTTGCGGTTAAACAGATACACCGGATTTGCGTCGTTGCCGCCTATCACCGTGTTTGCCACGGTCACCCCACCAACGGTGTTGGTCAGGAAGGCGCCATCGTTGTGGTAATCGCCGATGTAGTTGATCGTCGCCACGAGTTCGAAGTTCCGATATTCCCAGTCGGTGCGGAAGTAACCCTTGTTCCGGGGCAGGGCACCAGGAGCCAACGGAATCGACGCGTAGTTGCCGCCGAGGAAGTTGGTCGCAGGCAGGCCGGGAGTACCCGTAGCGGCTTTCCACCGGAAGAAGTGATTGTAGCCCAGGGTCCACGTGAACTTGCCCGCGTTGGTGGTCGGCAGCTCGTAGTTGGTCGTGATATCCAAACCTTCGACGAAACGGTTACCGGTGTTGCCGAAGCCCGCGTTGATCTGATCGATGTTGGCTCTCCCATTGGGCGCAACATTGGCCGGATCGCGGAAGACGCCAATAACGCCCGTATTTGCTTGCGCCTGAGTAATTGCGGCGAACGTTCCGCCACTCGCGGCATTGAGACTGGCCAATACCTGCGCGTTAGCCGCAGGCCCCAAGACGAGGCTCGAGGTGTTGAGCTGGTAGTAATCCACCGTCAAGGTGAAACCCTTGAAGAACTTGGGAGTAAAGACCAGGCCCGCCGTATAAGCATCGGTCTTCTCGGGCAGCAGCGCCGGATTGCCGCGCTGAAACACGCCATTTGGCGTTTGCTGGTTATTGTTCGTGAGCGGATCGTTGATGACGGGGAAGTTCTGCGTGTTGGGCGTGAACAACTGGCCAAACGAAGGTTGCACGAAAGATTTGCCATAGGAGGCGCGGAACGTCAGTTCGTCGTTGACCTGATAACGCATCGTAAAGCGCGGGGTGGATCCGTTATCGCCTTTCACACTGATTTTCGGTCCAGTGACGACGCCCGTGATCGGGTCCGTGATCGTCGGGTCCTGACCGATATTCTCGAAGTGCTCATAACGGATGGCCGCCTGGAAATCCAAGCTGCGCACAAACGGAACTTTCATCTGAGAGGTGATGACCGGGATCAGCAACTCACCGAAGATCGAGTAGGTATTGCGCTTGTAATCACTGTTGACGTCGGCGTTGAAGCCGAGCGGGTCCGAGCCCCCCGTGACACTATCAATCCCCTGGGTGGGATCGGCTTTGTGCTTGATCGACTCCGTGCGGTATTCCGCACCGATGTTGAAACTGATCCCGCCCTGGGGAAAATTCGGGAACAACGTACCGCCGAGGTGGACGTCATAGAGGGTGTTTTGGCCGAAATCGATCGCGTTGGCAATATACTGAGCACGCAGGACGGCCGCGTTATTGTCGTAGGCGCGCGTCCCGGTCTGCACCCCGTTCACATAAATCGGGGCCGACCCAGCGGAAGGGGCCGAGATCCCGTGAAACGGATTGAACGTGCCGCCAAATTGAGCATTCAGGGCAACGGCGCTGGCGAGGCGGCCGCCGCTCACAAATTGGGACAGAACGTCGAATGCGGCCGCCCGTTGGACGGCGGTAGCGCCAGGCAAATATTCCGCCGCGAGCAACGAGAGATTGGCGTCACCAGCGTAGGACTGCACCTGTTTGTACTGTTCGTAAACGGTGCCAATGTCGTAATTCAGGTTTCCGATGAAGGAATTGCCCTTGAAGTTCAGATCGCCGCGGAGACCGCCTTCGAAGCGGTAGAATTTTTGATCGAACCCGTTGCGCCGATTGTTAGCCTCGGCGGTCAAGCGGTAGCGGAAGGCCGAAAGCTGGGTGCCAAAAGGATTGAACGGATTTGATCCAAAAACGTCCGCTCCCCCAAGATTTCCGGCGCTGAATTGCGAGATGGGCGACGGAGCCAATCCGTTATCCTGGCGAGTTTCCGTGTAAATCGCATCCCCATAGAGGACGGCCCGGCCATCCCCAAACAACTTGTACTGGAACGCTCCGTAATAATTGAACTTCTCCTGCCCCGGAATAGCCGGCGCAAACGCCAGGAAGTTGAAGCCGTCCCCTCCGTTCGCGTCGAACGTGTGCGTGCCCGCAATTCCTGTGATCAATTGGGTCGGATCGTTCAGGATTCGGGTGCGCGCACCTCCTGTAAGTCCGAACGTGTTGACGGTCGTAATCGTAAAGCGACCCGGCAATGATCCACTGCGCGAGTTGATGCCTCCGAAACGGCGCGCATCGGCCTCGCCGGAAAGATGCCGGTCGTGGGCGTAAATCGCCTGGCGATCGTAGTAATTGGCGGAGAAGGCCAGAGCGAGTTTTCCGTCGTTGGAGACGAAGCCCGCGTTCAGGTATGCCTGCTTGACCCCGGCATCCTTGTTGGTGGTGTTTCCATAGAGCAAATCAATCTCGACCCCCCGATAGGGCTCAGCTCCCGGACCGTTGAGCAGGATGAAATTGACCACACCCGCGACCGCATCGGACCCGTAAATGGCCGAGGCGCCGTCCTTGAGGATTTCCGAGCGATTGATCGCTCCGATGCCCAAGGCATTGATATCGGTGAACGCGAACGCCCGACGTCCGTTGATGAGCACAAGCGTGTTGCCCGCGCCGAGAGCGCGAAGATTGATGAACGCTGCGCCGTTACCGTTGTTCGAATCGTTCTCCGTCGCCGTCGCGCCGATAAACGACGGGAGCTGGCGGAGACCTTCGGCCGGGGTATTAGCGCCCGCTTTTTGCAACTGGGCGGCGGTGTAAACAGAAACGGGTAGCGGACCTTCCGACTCGGCCGTCGGAATATATGATCCAGTTACGACGACGCGCGCGGGCTCGGCGTCTTGAGCCATCGCGGCGGTGGCGAGGAACGGTAGGGCAAGCGCAGCGGCAGTGAGATGCCGCCGGCGAAAGCCCTTTCGGGTAGGTTTCGGTGTCATAGGATTTTGGGTGAGAATCGACGAGGTCGAATTCGAGATCATTCCCGGCTGCGCGCCGCCTGCTCTGCGATTATTGCTTTAGTGGGGACTTTATTGAACGAAGCTGGGTTCTCCGCTTTCCTATGTGGCTGCACTTCAAGCCACCCCACGACTCGACCGCCGAAAAAGGGACGGGGTCACTCCGAAGCGCTCGCGGAAAAGGCGTCCGAACGAATTCACGTTCTTAAATCCCACCGCAAACGTTACTTCCGTGATGGGAGCATTAGTCGTACCGAGCAGGCGACGGGCGACCGCAAGACGCCGTTCGGTCAAATACTGATGCGGCGTGACGTCGTAGGCGGACTTGAACAGCCGAAGAAAGTGAAAATTCGAAAGGCTGGCCGCCCGGGCAGCACCCGTCAGACTCGGCGAATCTGGATACGATTGGTCAAAATACTCGCGGGCGCGGTTCAACCGCCCGTAATATCCCGGCGCGTATCCGCCCGAGTCAACGGGATACTGCCAACTCGCTCCTCCACGCGCTTGCTCAGGCGGAGGATGGCCGCCAAGAGGCGCAAGAGCTGTTCGTCGAACCACGAATTCGCCGCGCGCTGACCGCCGGAACTTAAGGCGGCCTGAAGGGGATAAAGGTGTGGACTCACCTCGTCGTCATGATGTTCCGCGTTCTCCGAGCGGAAGTAACGGACTGCCCCTTCGCCGCTGGGATGGGGCAAAGCGGCGACCCCCAATTCAGAGGCGATCCGGGCGACGATTTCCGGCTGGAAAAAAACCTCCAGAAGCTCGGTCCCAGCGGAGACGTTGACCACGCGGGGCTCACCTCGCGGAATGATCAGATACCGATCGGGATCGATCGTGACGATCCGTTTATTTACTTCAAACGTCGCCTCTCCGCGGAAAGTGGTGTGGACGGCCAGAAGATCAGGCTGGCGCGCCCGCAGCGCATGTCCTCCGACGGAATGCACGATAACATTCTCGCTTCGAAACGTTTCAGCCCAATTTCGCTGGGAGGATTCCGGATGCGATTCAGGAATACGGGTTAGGAGAATCATATCGCAATTGGGGATGCCGCAATTCAGTCCCCGGGTGAAACTCGCCGGTTACACACTTTGTTTCAGGAATTCGTCTCCCGGCCCAGTGATTCTTTTCCCGGGACGATGCCGTGCGTCTGTCTGTAAGGTCTTTCCTTTTACCTCCAGGCGCTGCGCCTTCCATTCTCCGCTTTCTCACCGACCCAGAACAACAGTCTAGACTACAATGACTTGCCCCAGGTGAAAGGTGTAGTGGGCTATTTGGAGCCCGCGAGCGTGCGGGCACGCGTCAGGCCATCGGCCCAGGTTGGAAAATCGGGCCACGTCCGGTGCGCGGATTCGGAGCGGGTGATAAGCACGAGCAGATTCGTCGTCGTCGGAGAGCCACGGGCGGTTT
Source organism: Chthoniobacterales bacterium (assembly GCA_038226705.1). Classification (GTDB taxonomy): domain Bacteria; phylum Verrucomicrobiota; class Verrucomicrobiia; order Chthoniobacterales; family SZAS-18; genus SZAS-18. The sequence goes on from JBBRQH010000007.1 coordinate 88,961, forward strand.
CCAGCGCCTGCGCCCGACACCAGGAGAAGCATTTTTGAGCCACCTCGATGAATCTGGACCAGCCTTTTTCCCTGCTGTTGCGGGGCGGCGCCGCGCTCCGAGTGGCGGAGCTAAGAGTGGAAGCGGACGGGTTGTGGGTGGTGGATGAAGATGGCCGGCCGCTTCGCATCCCTCTCGACTACGTGGAAAGCGTGCTGCCCGCAGGCGTCAACGCCGCCGGAATGCTCGGTGAGCTGGCCCGGGTGCAGCGGAGCGACATTGCGGTCTTGCTCCTCCATCTGGCCGGCGCGTGGGCCCGACACGGACCGGGCGGCGGCGGCGCGCGTTTGGCCCTTTTTGGTTCTGCGTCCCTCGCCTTGACGATTCTCCCCGGCAACACGTCCCACGATGCGGATGCGGCCTTCGAGCCAGCGTCCTTTTTGCCGATCTTGCGGCGTGAACTCGGGCGCAGCAAAGCGTTGGTGGGTCGCACGCTCAAACTCGAACTCGTGGATTGGCCGATCTTCCAGCACTGTGGAAAGTGGGAGGAGCGGGCGTCCCGGGTCAGGATGTCCTTTTCGATGGTGCAGCCCGGAAAATAGCGGGCCAAAAACCAACGGGTATTTTCGGTGGCGGCTTCCCTCTGCCCGCGCAGCGGGTCGAAGAATCGACTGGCTCCCTCGCGCAGGATGCCGAGCACCGCTTCACGTGCCGGGCGCAGCGCTGTCACGATCCCGTCAATGTGCCGCCGATCCCGCGCCAGTGCGTCCCCATTGATGCGGAGCAGCTTTTGCGAGAGCGTGTCCAGGGGGATGCGGGAGAAGGATTTCGAGGGCAAGGCCGGTGGAGCCAGCCGCAGAGGCGCGGGCGATCCAACTGACAAACTGGGGGCTGCTCCCGCTCGCTGACCGGGACTGGCGGAGCCTCGCGGAAGATGCCAATTTCGAGCTATGAGCATCAGCTATTGGTCCACCGATCATCCGCTGCGTCAGCTCGAAGACCGGTTTGTCGAGACGGGCGTGCTGGCGCGAGAAGCCGTGGAGGCCATCGTGACCGCTTCAGCACGGGAAGCAGACTGGAAGCGGCTTTTACTGGCTGTGGCGGCCGGAGACAGGCCGCTGAATGACCCATGGGGGCGAGCGATCCTCAAGCGGCGCAATGAATGGATTTGGGAGGGGATGGTCGCCGAGGCGGAGGCGCTCGCGGCGGGGACCCTTGCCGGGAAGAATCAAGAATCAGGAATCAAGGGCCAAGGGGATGCAAGACGAAGAAAGATTTAAGAAAATGCGCCCGTGTCGCCACCGCAATCTTTCAGCCCTTCTTTTTCTCGAATCTCCTTGGCCCTTGATTCTTGGTCCTTGATTCTTCCCGTCAACGGGTCCTTGATTCTTCCCGTCAACGGGTCCTTGATTCTTCCCGTCAACGGGTCCTTGATTCTTCCCGTCAACGGGTCCTTGATTCTTCCCGCCTCGGTCCCTATCTCGCCTTCGCAAGAGCGCGGGCCCGCGCCAAGCCATCGGCCGCCTGCGAAAAATCCGGCTGCTTCTTCAACGCTGCCTCATAAAGCTCGATGGCCCTGGCATATTCGCCTTCGTCGCAGAGCAAGTCAGCGAGTTGCTTGCGCGCCAGGATCTGGTCGGGCTTGATCGCCAAACTGCGTTCGTACCGCTCCCGAGCTTCGCGCGGCTTGCCCCGCGCGAGTAAAATTCCAGCCAGATTCGTTTCCGAATCCGAGGATTTCGGATTGCGCGCCAGTTCGCTGCGATAACGCGCTTCGGCCGTGGCGATATCGCCCAAATCGCCAGCGAGGAGCCCGCGGTAATAGTCGAGGTCCTTCAGATTGGGATTGAGACTTGCCGCCGCTTCATAGGCGGGACCAGCTTCCGCGAGTCGGCCGACCTCGTGAAATGCCTTCCCGAGATTCAGCTGCGCGATGGCATCCGTGGGAAAGGTTTGCGCGACGCGCTCGCGCCGCTCAAGCACCGGCAGGGACCAGCCTCTCGCCTGGGCGAGGCACAGCAAAGTGAAAGGTATCAGCAGGACGGCCCAGCGAGTGGCGTGGCGGATCCACGGCACGGCGAGCAGGCGGGCTGGCGCAGGCTCGCCGCTCCCGGCAATTCCGAGAGAGCTTGCGGTGGAAGATTCCCGGACCTTCCAAATGAATCCGTCGTAGTAGAAGTGGAGCAACGCCGAAGCTGTCACCAAGCCCAGCAATGCCTGCCGAACACCCTCCGCCGGGACTCCGCCGGCAATCAAGCCAAGCGCCCCGTAGGCGAAGACCAGACCGACATACAAACCAATCAAAGCGCCACTGCGCCGGAAGACAAAACGGAGAAACCCGCGGATGCCCGGGTCACGCTCCACGCGGTTCCGATTGTACATCCAGACGATGGAAAGATACTGCACGTCGTGGAAGACCTCGAAGAGGGCAATTCCGACGAGAATGTTCGTGACGCCGTTGTTGCAATACCACCAAAACGCGAGGCTCGTGGCGAGCAGCCAGAGCTTGACGGCGCTTACCCCGCGACCCGCGCGCCAGTCGCGGTAGTGCTGCCACGCGAACACGAGGGTCACGAGGACGATGGCGGCAAACGCCGCCGCGCGCACAGCATCCAGCGCGGCGCTCGAGATGGCGGGTCCGCCACCCTCGTAAAAAAGGTCGAGAAAACTGCGCATCCGCAGGGGCGAAAGGACGACCGCGCCGCCGAACCACGCAAAGCAAAGCAGGAGGTCGGTGCGCGCGCGGCCCGCCGCCCCGGGGGCACCCTTCGCATCGTAAATGCGGCAGAAGCCGTACGTTTGCATCATGCCATGCCAGATGCCCCAAGTGAAGGCGACGACTTCGATGGCCTTGAGCCCGTAGACCGAACAAAAAATGCAGACTGCCAGCAGGACGATCGGCGCAACCAGGAAACGGATGCGAAACCGGTCAAACAGGGCGGAATCGCCGTAGGCGCGGATCATGCCGGGCAAGTGATGCCCCATCGCGCCGAAGGCGCCGACAAACAGATAGATATCCTGCGCCGACCACCGAATTTGGATGAGCGAAAAAAGCGGCAGCAGGAGGAGCGGAGTCGCCACGAAGAGCAACAAATCCTGCCACCAGCCGAGGATCCAGGGCGACCGGGCAGGCTGGCTCGGAGCCGGGGCTTTTTCCCGACCCGCCCGTCGTGGTGCCTCAATGGTTGCCGCTTTGGCCATGCGGCGTTGCGGTAAGGCCAGAGGGGCCTTTGTGCAAGGCGCGGGAGCCGAAAACGGCAAGAATCAAGGGCCCGATGGCGGGAAGATCCAAGAGCCCGAAAGCGGGAAGAAGCAAGAATCAAGAATCAAGTGCCAAGGAGATTCAACGAAGAAGAAGGGCTGAAAGAGGCCAAGCGCGACGCTGGGCGCAGTTTCTTGATTCTTACTCTACCTTGAATCTCCTTGGCTCTTGATTCTTGATTCTTGGATCTTCCTCGTGGCTCTTCTTTCAGGCCGCCACCGCCCGTCGGCGGAAGTCCTGCGGCGTGAGGCCGAGATGCCGGCGAAAGAGACGGCCAAACGAATTCACATTCTCGAAACCCAGGCCCAAGCCGATCGCCCCGACGGGCTCGCTCGTCTCGGCGAGGCGGGTCTGCGCGATGCGAAGCCGCAGTTCCGTGAGGTATTGGTGCGGCGTGCGCCCGAAGGCGGACTTGAAAAGCCGCAGGAAATGGAAGGGCGACAGGCAGGCGGCACGTGCGGTCGCCGTCAGGTCGGCCTGGCCGCAGTAGTTTCTTTCCAGATATTCCCGACCGCGCAAAAGGCGGCGGAAAAGTTCTTCGCGCGTCGAGCGTCGCGCGGCAGGGAGTCGATCGATGGCCTCTTCGTCCGGGGTGACACCGCCGGCGGAGGAATCAGGAGCGATATTCAGGATCATGGCGGGTAAAGCTACGCCCGCCCCCCAGGGAAAGGATAAAGATATGTGACGAACGGCAGCCGGAAGCATGCGGACGGCGGAATCCGCAGGATGGACGGCCTCTCTCAGAGGGCGCCGACCGGCGATTTGGCTGCCGATTCCCTCACTCGTCCCCCGCTTCGGCGCTGCTCGGACGCCCGATTTTGCGCAGAAACTCCTCCCGATGCTGCCGCCCCAAGGCCACTTCCGCGCCGTTCTGCAGGACGATCACGTAGTCACCGTGGAAAGCCTGACGCAGTTCCCGGATCCGATCGAGATTCACCACCGCCGAGCGGTGCACGCGGGCGAATTTACCCGGATCAAGCTGGGCCTCGAGGGAGCCGAGTTTCTCGCGCTGGAGATGCGACTCCTTGCCAAAATGCAGCCGGACGTAGTTTCCATCGGCCTCGATCCAATCCAACTCGCCGACCCGCCGCACGATGATCCGACCCGCCGCCGGTTTGATCGCGATGCGCTCCAGATAGGCAACCGGAGCGAGCGGGGACGCCGGCAATCCCGTTTGCAAGGATTCGAGCAGGGCACGGAGCCGATCGTCCAGGCCGGAACCGCCGTTGCGCAGCCGGGCGCGCACGCGATCCAGGGCGAGCTGAAAGCGTTCGGCGTCGTAAGGTTTGAGGAGGTAGTCGGCCGCGTGCACCTCGAAGGCGCGCACGGCGTGTTGATCGAACGCCGTGACGAAGACCACGGCGCGAGGCGCATCCGCCGCACCGAGCTGGCGCAGCACCTCAAAGCCGTCTCCTCCCGGCATTTGCACATCCAAAAAGAGTAGATCGGGGCGCACCCGCCGCACGGTCTTCACCGCCTCGGAACCGCTTCCAGCCTGCGCCACGACTCGAAAATCGGGGGCCGAGGTGAGCAGTTTTTCCAACCGGGCCCGCGCAAGGGGCTCGTCATCGGCGATGACCACGTTCCAGATGGATTCTGCGCTCATCGTTCACGAGTCTTCAGTCTCACAAGCGGGCTACGCCTTCGCCGGGCGCTCTCCCAGCAGGGCGGGTGCGGCGGTCTTGGTGGGGAGTTTCCCGCTGGAAAGGGCCGGGCCGGATTTGGACGCGGCGCGCGCCAGCGGGAGTCGCACCAGCACCCGGGTGCCGCCTTCCTTTCGCGCCTCTAGGCGCAACATCGCCGCGTCGCCGTAAAGCTGGGCCAGGCGAGAACGCGAGTTTTCCAGACCGACGCCAACTCCGCTACCCCCTCCCCCGACGTGCGGACCTGGGCCGTTGTCGAGAATCTCGAGCTCAATGGTTTCGGAGGTTTCCACGTGTCGGGCGATGATCGCCACCAAGCCGGCCTCCGGCGAGAACGAGATACCGTGCCGGATCGCGTTTTCCACCAGCGGTTGCAGCAGGAGATTGGGGACGAGAATATCTCGCAACTTTTCCGGGACATCGATCCGGATGGCGAGGCGTTCCCCAAAGCGCACGCGCTCGATCTCCAAATAGCGTTCCGTGAGTTCAATCTCTTCGTGCAGCGGCACCTCCAACTGATCGGAGCGCGTGAGCGTCGCGCGCAACAAATCACCCAGGCGCGAAATCATGCGATCCGCCTGGCCGGGGTTGGAGTGCACCAGGCTCGAGATGGCGTTGAGGGTGTTAAAAAGGAAATGGGGCTGAAGCTGCATTTGCAGCGCCTGCAAGCGGGCCTCGATGAGCTGGCGCTCGAGCGACGCGGCCTGCATCCGCTCATCCTGGTATCGGCGCCAGAAATCGATCACCAGCGCCACCGCCAGGATCTTCGCATAGGTCAGAGCCAGAAAGCCAAAGTGCGTTTGCACCGTGAAGTTGTAGAGGTCGGCGAAGGCCCGCCCCTCGGGGTTCGCCCACGGAACGAGCTGATATAACGAGGCCACGAAGAACGGCTGCAACCCCACGCACGCCGCCGCCGCGATGGTGTGGACGACCAGCGCCTGAAAGATCGAGCCCGCACTCGCCTCCGGATAAAAGCGCCGGGCGAGGAAAAAGATGCCCGGCGAGAGCAGCGCCCATGCGTACCACTCGATAAGTTGCCAGGCGATCGCATGACCCATCGGCACCGGGCGCGCCGCGAAGGCCGCCGCGCTATAAAACTGCAGGCCAAAAAGCACGCCAATCGCGGTCCAGATGAGGAACGCGACCACGAGCTTCACACCGCGCGGCATGGGCCAGGGATTCACCACCTTGCATTTCAGCACGTTGCGGCCGCGACAGCATCCGCAATATGTTGCGAAACGTCCTTTACTCGAGGAGCGGTGCCAGCGCTCTCCAGACGTGCTCCGCGACGATGCGCTGGCCTTCCGCGGTCGGGTGCACCTGATCGGCCTGGTTGAGTCGCGGCACTCCCGCGACTCCCTCGATCAGGAAGGGCAGCAGCGTGGCCCGCTGCGCCTGCGCCACCGCCGGAAAAACCTCACAAAATTCCGACACGTAGGCCGGCCCGAGATTCGGGGGCAATTGCATCCCGGCGACCAGCACGCGCACACCCGGATTCTTCTCCCGCACGCGGTCGATGATCGCGGAAAGATTCCGCCGGGTCTCGCCGGCCGATATTCCCCGCAAGCCATCGTTCGCGCCGAGCGCGAGCACGAGGACATCCACCGGGCGGCGAAGCAGCCACCCGAGCCGGGCGAGGCCGCCCGAGGTGGTGTCTCCGCTGACGCCCGCGTTGATCACTTCCCAATCGCGCCCTTCCTCCGCCAGCTTGCGCTTGATCAAGGCCGGATAGGCCTCCGAGAGATCGAGTCCGTAGCCCGCGGTGAGGCTGTCGCCAAGAAACACGATCGTGCGGCGCCGTGGCGGTTCCGCCGCAGGTGCGGCCAGGACCAACCCGAGGAACAAACCGGTGAGCAGGGAAACGGAACAGCGAATCACGCGAAATCGAATGCACACACGCTTCGCCAATGCAATCCCCGGGCAGCGATGTTACCTGCGGCGCGTGTCCGAGAAATCTGCGTCATCCCCGGCCTTTGTGCTCGAAGTCGAGTCCATCACCAAAAGCTATGCCGCGCCCCATGGCGGAGAGCCGCTCGAGGTCGTGAAGGGAGTTTCGTTCGCGCTGAGTGCCCGTGAATCCATCGCCATCGTGGGACCCAGCGGCAGCGGCAAGACGACTGTCCTGGGTCTCTGCGCGGGGCTCGACCGCACCACTTCCGGGACGATCCGCCTCGCCGGAGTTTCCCTCGATGGTTTGAATGAAGATGCGCGCGCGCGGCTGCGCAACGAGGCGACCGGTTTCGTCTTCCAGAGCTTTCATCTCGTTCCGACCCTGACCGCGCTCGAAAACGTCCTCGTGCCCGCGGAATTGCTGGCCATCGCGCATCATGACCGGCGCGCGAAGCTTCGCGCCCAACGCAAGGCAGCCGAGGAACTCCTGGGCGCAGTCGGCCTGCGCGAGCGCTTCGATCACTATCCGGCGCAACTTTCCGGCGGTGAGCAGCAACGCGTGGCCCTGGCTCGCGCCTTCATCAACCGGCCGCGGGTGCTCTTTGCCGATGAACCCACCGGCAATCTCGACGAAGAAACTGCCGAGCGCGTGGTCTCGCTGCTCTTCGAACTGAACCGCGAGGCGGGCACCGCACTCGTGCTCGTGACACACAATCTCGCGCTCGCCGCGCGGGCCGATCGCATCCTGCGCATGCGCGACGGCCGGGTGGTGGACTGAGCATGCCGCTCGGCGGCGGGAGCAGATTTCGCTCTGGCAGAAACTGCGTTTACTGCCACCCGTGAACGATTTCTACATCCTGGTGGACGGCAAGCCGAATGGGCCCCACACGGTCGGGCGGCTGCAGCAAATGCTGGAGCGCGGGGAAATGCCACCCGAGACCCCGTGCTGCCGCGATGGGGCCAGCGCCTGGGGTACGCTACGCGACGCCGCCACGGGGGTGGTGCCCGCCGCGCCCGCCCTCCCTCCCGCGCTGCCGCCTGCCTCGGCGTTACAACCGGCGCCGCTTCCCACCCGCGCGCCGCAAGCCTCGGCGGCAAACGAAATGGCGCAGCGTTTCGCGGGAAAAAGCGTGGAGGTTTCCGGTCTCGCGAAACTCTTCGCCCGCCGCATCCTGGCCAGTAATTTCACGGTGGAGAGTGCCAGCGGGGACGAGCGACAGGCGTTGCTGGCCGCCTCGACGCCGGTGGAGCCCCCCATCGCACAGAACTACGCTGCCTGGCGGCGCGCCATCCTCTGGTTTTCGGGGGTCGGCTTGAGCGTCGCCGCCCTCTTCCAGATCGCCCAAACCTTCCGCATCCTGTTCGACGGCCGGACGCTCTTCGCCGTGAAGATGGTGGTATTCCTGCTCTTCGCCTTCCAGGTTCTCGCGCCCGTCCTCGCCCTCTGGGGTGCCTGGCGCTGGATGGAGATCAAGGAATCGCGCCGTCTCGCCCGTTTCTCCTATCTCTGCCAGTTGCTCGGCCCCATGCTCGTATTTTGCGTGCCGTTGGCCTGGTTCATTTCCGGTTCGCCCCAGGAGTTGGTCGCGGTCCGGGGTGTCTTTGCGCTGGCCGCGGTCTTCACGCTTCTCCCCAAGGTCTTCGCCATCTTTCCCGGCCTGATCCGGGCCTGCCTCACGCTCCGCACGCTTCTGCCGGAATCGCCCATGCCCGGCTGGATTTGCATGCTCGTAGCCCCGCTTTATTGCCTGTTCTTCGCCCTCATCGTCATCGTCGCAGGCCAGGCTGGCAGCCCGACTTTGTTCGGCGGCTTCATCGCGTTGCTCCTCGCGCCCCTGTTTGTCGTGCTCGACGCCAGGAAGCTTTGCGCGCCCATGGATGAGGCCGGGATGAATGTCTCCCTTGCCGCCCTGCGCTCCCGCATATTCATCACCACGGTCGTCGGACTCGTCCTCGTCGCGGTCGCCAGCTACAGCCTGATCTCGGAGATGAATGTGGGGGTCGGCAATGTCCTCAGCATCGGCGCCTTGCTGGTTGGAAACATTTTCCTGCTCACCCTGGTCGCTGCCGATTTCCTGACCGGCCTGATGCGCAGCGCTTTCGAGCAGGATATGGAACTGGTCGGCGGCCCGCTCCACGCCCAACTTCGCGCCCGCTTCACCCAACTCGCCAATGTCCGGATGGCGGACCTCACCGCCGGCGAATCGATGCTGGTCCGAAATGTCGGCGATCTGGTGCGCCGGGCCCGCGGGGGCAACTAGACGCTTCGCAATGAACGCCAGTTGCGCGCGGGCTGTCGTATTGGAACCTTATCCCTCTATGTCATCGCTTCTGTCCCGGTTGGCCCTCGGTTTCGTCTGTTCTTATTCGCTCGCCGCGCAGCAGCCGCCTGTCGCCGGACCTCTGGTTGCGGCCACGACCGCACCGCTCACCGTTCCCACGTCTGCGACGCCTTCGTCCACGGTTTCCACGGTTTCCAGCGCACGCCTGCCTGAAACAATCACGCCGGCTTGGGAGACCCGGACGGACTACCGCACCTACTACTTTGAAATTCCCGCGCCGCGCGGATTGATCACGGATCGCAACGGAGTTCCGCTCGCCCAATCCCGCGTCGCGTATCATCTTTCGCTCACGTTTCCCACCGGCGCGATCCTCTCGGACACCCAAGTCGTGGATCTCGCGCGTCTGAATCTTCCGGTTGCCGCCAATCTACTCGGCAAGCCGGTCGAAATCACGACGGCGCAGCTCATCGATCATTATCGGGAACGCCGCATCCTGCCGATGGATCTCGCGACTTTCCTCTCGCAGGAGGAGGTCGAGCGCATCCGTCCGCGACTCACCGGCAATCTCACCCTCCGACCGGTATATACGCGGGTGTATCCCCAGGGACGGCTCGCGGCGCACATCATCGGCTATGTGGGAAAGACGGGAAAACAGGCGGAAGGCCCCATTCAAAACAACGAGGCTCTCTGGCCGGGACTCGAAGGCCGCGAGGGACTGGAGAAGATGTACAATGACCATCTCACGGGCCGGAATGGCGTCCTCAACATGACCTTCGATGCCCAGGGCAAGAAGGTGAGCGAAACCGTGATTCAGCCCCCGATCCCGGGCGAAAACGTGATCACCACGCTCGACGCCAAGTTGCAGCGCGACTGCGAAAACGCCCTCGCGGCGGGGTGCAAGCGCGGGGCCATGGTCTTTACGGATCCAAACTCCGGCGATGTGCTCGCGATGGCGTCCTGGCCAAGTTTCGATCCGAATCTCTTCGTCCCGTCGATCTCCACAGAAGCGTTCAATGCGCTCGACAAGGATCCCAATTTTCCCCTCATCCCGCGCGCATTTCGCGCCTCCTACCCCGCCGGATCATCGTTCAAGGTGATCATCGGCACCGCCGCTTTGCAGGATGGGATCATCCGAAAGGACGAGGAAATCCACGCGCCGGCCACGTTTACCGTGGGCAATATCGAAATGGGCAACTCGCATGCCAAGGATTTCGGCATGCTCAATTTCGATCGTGCCTTAACCATGTCAGTGAACACCTATTTTTACCAGATCGGGATCCGTTGCGGGGCGGATCGCGTCGTCGAATGGGGACATCGCTTCGGCTTTGGCATTCGCACCGGCCTGCCTTTGGAAGGTGAAGACAATGGCGTGCTTCCAACCCACGAATACATGCGGCGTGTCCATAAACGGCGCCTCTCGGATGGCGACGTCGCCAACCTTTCGATCGGACAAGGCGACTTGCTGGTCACTCCCGTACAGATGGTGCAGGCGTATGCCGCGATCGCAAATGGCGGCACGATCGTCCAGATCCGCCTTGTGCAGCAAATCCAGGACGTGGAAAATAAGGTGGTGGCGGCATTCCCCCCGCGAGCCCGCCGTGAGATTGGCTTGAGCAGGACGACACAGGCGACGCTCAAGGAAGCCATGATTCACGTCGTCAGCGGCGGTGGTGGCACCGGCACCCGCGCGGCCGTTCCGGGAGTCAAAGTAGCGGGGAAGACCGGAACCGCCCAATGGGGCGGCACAGACAAACACAAAGAGAAACAGCGCTACGCTGCGTGGTTCGCAGGCTTCGCGCCGGCCGATGATCCCAAATATGCTTTTGCGGCGATCTACGAGTCCGAGAGGGGCCAGACCGGCATTCACGGAGGTCGCTACGCCGCGCCAATGGTCGGACGGGTCTTGCGGGACAATCTCAAGCCGGAAAAGAAGGCTCCTGGCAAGGCTGAGGCTGATGACGACGATGACGATGACGACGGGAAGCCGGGCCAAAGCGACAACGAGGATTGAGCCGAGGCAACGATTTCTTCTCTCCGCGGTCTGATCGTGTTGTGGGGAAACGCGCGCGCCGTGCGGATTCGGCTATTCGGCGCGGTTTCCGTTTGCTAAGCGTGGGGCGCCGAACGGTCGGCAATTCTCGTGCGCTGCCGGCCCGCCCAGATTTTCACCACCGCCGTTGGGCTCCTGCTCGCGACGCAGACCGCCATGGCGGAGAAACCGCCTACGGTAACGGAGGCCCGGCAACGCGCGCTGGCAGACGTCACCATTCCCGCCTCCGCCCCGAAGGCGCTCGTTTTATCCCCGGCGGAACGCGAGTGGATTGAGCGAAATCCACGGGTTCGGCTCGGGGTCGATCCCAGTTGGCCGCCCTTTTCGTTCATCGATACGGCGGGCAAGCACGCGGGGATAGACGCCGATCTGCTTCGACTGTTAGGCGAGCGCACGGGGATTGCATTCGAACTATCGCCCTCCCCGAGTTGGCGCGAGACGATGAACCGCATGGAAAGCGGCACACTCGATTTAGTCCCGGGCGTCGCCTACCAGGCGGGCCGCACCGAGGGGTACGATTACACGGTCCCGTACCTGTCGTTTCCGGTCGCGATCGTGACGCGGGTCGACGCTCCCTTCAACTTGCGCCTGGCGCAGATCGGCACGGAGACGTTGGCGATGCCCGCGGGCTACATCACGACACTGCGGGTCATGCAGGAAAATCCCACCTTCCACATTCTGCAGACGGAAAACACTCTTGCGGCGCTCCGGCTGGTTGGCTCCGGCAAAGCCTTCGCCACGGTCGAGAATCTGGCGGCGGCCACGTACCTGATCAAAAAGCATGGGCTGACCAACCTCAAGATTTCCGGGATCACGGACTACCGGTTCGACCTCCGCATTGCGGTGAGCCTTCGCCAACCCGAGCTCACTTCCATCCTCAACAAGGCGCTTCTCTCCCTGGAGGAACGCGAGCTTTACCTGATCTGCGACCGCTGGATCGCGATCGACTATTCGAGCGCCGATGCCTGGCAGCGTTTCGCCCGGCTCGCGCTCGGGATCGGCCTCGTCGCCGGTGGGATCGTGGCGCTCGTGGGAGTCTGGAATCGCCGGCTTTCGCGTGCGCTCGCGGAGAAGACGCGCGTCCAGGGGGAACTTGCCCAGGCCAACGCGCGGCTCGAGTCGGCGAACGTGCGGCTGAGGGAGCTGAATGATGAAAACCAGCTCTTCATGAACATTGCGGCCCACGATCTCCGCAATCCGCTCAGCACCATCATTCTCAGCTGCGAGATGCTCGCTCCGGCGGAATCGCGCAGTGCATCCGACCACGGTGGTTTGACCGTTGCCCGTCCCGGCTTGGTGAGCGGTATTTCCGAGGCGGCGTGGCGCATGAGCGAACTCCTGCAGAACTTTCTCAGCGCCCAGGTGATCGCCCAGGGCGAAAGTGCGCTCTCGCTCGAGCCCACCGACCTCACGCCCGTCGTCGAGCGAGCGGTCGAGCGGCATCGGCCGCATGCCGAGATGAAACGCATCGCCCTCGATGCCGATCTTCAGCCCGTGAGCCGGGTGGGCGCATCGCGCAGCGCCCTCGACCAGGTGCTCGACAATCTCATTTCAAACGCGCTGAAATTTGCGCCTCCCGCTGGGCGCGTTTGCGTCTCGCTTGGCTCCTGCGCGGCAGGCGCACGCATTGCGATCGCCGATGACGGACCCGGAATCGCGCCGGAAGATTCGTCGAAGCTGTTTCAGCGCTTCACCAAGCTCAAGGCGCGTCCCACCGGTGGCGAACCCTCCACGGGTCTCGGGCTCTTCATTGTGAAACATTTTGTCCAGGGAATGCACGGTCGAGTCTGGTGCGAGAGTCACGAGGGCAAAGGGGCGACATTCATCGTCGAGTTGCCCGGCATAGACGCTCCAGATGCCGCGACCGCGACCGCCCAAGCGCCGGAATGAAGACGACCATCAACCCCCGTTTTCGAGCGGAAAAATCTCCACCTGCACCCCGCGTGCGTAAGCGGCGTGATCCGGCTCCCGCACAGGAGGAGTCAACCCGTTCAGGGCGAAGACGCGCGCGTCCCATAATTCCACCCGCGTCGCTCCGAGCGGATAGGGCGTGTGGTGGACGGAGCCGGTGAGGATTCGTCCATCGCGGCGGCGGTGCGAGAACAGGCGGTATCTCTCCGCGAGAAAAAACTCCAGCGAGCCTGGCGGGGATGCCCTCGGCACGCCGGCGGGGGCATAGCGAAAGACGGAAGTATCCTCGTGCCCCCGGCGTCGCCAGGAATACTCCACGCTTTCCCCCTGCACGTTCGCCGACATTTTCGCGTGCTGGTAATTCAGATGGAAGCAGGTTCGCGCCAACCAGACCGCCGGGGCCCGATTGCACTCGAGGGAGAAAAACCACACGCCAGGCCGTCCGCGATCGTCATAGACGTAGGTCCGCAAATTCATCTCGAGGAAATTCGAAATCCAAGGCACCGAAGGAAACCCCACGGGGCGAATTCGGGACATGTAAAACGGGACGAGGCCTATCCAGGCGGTTTCGTCGTGGGTATCCACCGTCAGTCCAGCCGGGAGCATCCGCTGGATTTCGGCCGCGTCCCATCGCCAATGCAGAAAGAGCAAATGCTCCCAGTCCTGTCGCATCACCGCCCGGGATCCTGGCCGGCGGGTCTCGGCCTCACGTTGTTCGAGCGTTGGTGGATTCATCATGGGCAAAGGTGCTGAGGGGCGAGTTGGGAACGGCTCCCGCCGGCTCCACGTCCACCTTGGTGCATTGCGTCGGTCGCGCCAAAAAAGACCTGCACAATGGAAGAATTTTCGTTCCATCCTGCGCGGCTCTCCGCATTCTGCCAGCCGCCCTTCCCTCGTTTCATTCGCCCTCCGATGTTCGATCTCATTTCTGCCGCCCTCGCCGAAGACGTTGGCACCGGCGACGTCACGTCCCTTTATTTTGTTTCGGCGGAGCGACAGGCCTCCGGACGAATCGTCGCGCGGCATCCTTGCGTGGTCGCGGGGATCGATACGGCGGTCGAAGTGTTTGCGCGGGTCGATCCCACCTTGCGCCTCGAAGTCTTTCAGCGGGATGGCTATCGCGCGCGCGCCGGTGAAGCGGTCATGCGCGTGGAAGGAGGCGCCCGCCCCATCCTCACGGCCGAGCGTACTGCGCTGAATTTTTTGCAGCGGCTTTCCGGCGTGGCAACGCTGACTGCGCGTTATGTCGATGCCGTCGCCGGGACTCGCGCCAAGATTCTCGACACGCGCAAGACCACGCCCGGCTGGCGGGCGCTCGAGAAGGCCGCGGTCAAAGCCGGCGGTGGAACGAATCACCGCGCCGGTCTTTTCGACATGATCCTGGTCAAGGACAATCACCTTGCGGCCGCTCGTGACCCGGGCGCGTTGCGTAACGCGATCAGCTGCGTCCGCTCGCAACGTCCGCGCCTGCGGATCGAGCTGGAGGCCGATACGCTGGCCCAGGTGGAAGTGTTTCTCGGTCTCTCCATCGATGTCATCCTGCTCGACAATATGAGCATCGATCAGCTCCGCACCGCCGTGGCGCTGCGCGCCAAACAGGGAGCGTTGCACATCGAGTTCGAGGCCAGCGGGGGCGTCAACCTGGACACCGTGCGCGCCATCGCGGAAACCGGCGTCGATTTGATTTCCGTTGGCGCCCTGACGCACTCGGCCACGGCGGTGGATCTCGCGCTCGATTTTGATTAGCGGTCTGATCGAACCAGCATCCCGCGCGCCTCGTCATAGAGCGAGAAGATGTGCGCAAAACGCGTCTTCCAGTCATAGCTGGCCGCTGCCTTGCGCGCGACTTCGCGCCCCAGTGAGCGGAGATCGAGCCCGCACATCCTTTGCACCGCCGCGCCCAGGGAAGCCGGTGTGTTGGTGTCGGCCCAATGTTCGAGTCCGCGAAAAACGATGTGGTCCATGCGCGAACCCCGAATACCGCAGACTGGCAACCCGCAGGCCTGTGCCTCCAACGTGACAAGTCCAAACGTCTCGAGCAGACCCGGGTGCACGAACAGATCTGCGGCGCGATACGCCGCCGGGAGTTCGGCCGCGGGCAGGGCCGGCAGCCAGGTCACCGCGCCAGTCTCCGCGCGGACTGCCTCAAGTACCGCACGCGAATTCCCGTCACCGATCACCACCAGGTGGTACCGGCCCGGGGCGCGCGCGTGCAACTCCCGAAAGGTCGCGAAAAGCGTATCGACGTTTTTTTCCACCGCGAGGCGCCCCACGTAGAGCAGCACGCTCGCCTCAGCCGGCGCGGCAAGCCGCGCGCGCTCTCTCTCGCGGTCGCCGTCATCCGGATGGAAGAGTGACCCATCCACGCCGAGTTCCGCCAGCCGCACATTCCGCACCCCCCAAGACTCGAGAATTTCCACGAGTGCGGGAGAAGGAGCGAGCGTGAGGGTAAAGCGGTTGTAAGTGCGCTGCGTGTAACGCCGGCCGACGGCCAAGGCGAATCGCTCGCCAGGCGCCCCCAGGAAACGGCGCAGAAACGGTTGCACATACGCCTCGACAAAGTGGGAGTGATAATATCCCACGGTCGGAATTCCGAGTTCACGCCCGAGTGACTGCGCGCGTCCCGCAAGTTGATAGGGATCGGCACATTCGATCAAGTCCGGACGCTCACTTCGCACCACGCGCGACACCGCCGCCAGATTGACGAGCGCCCGATACTGCGTGCGGCGCGAAACCCGGGGTGAACGAATGAAAAACGTGCGCGCCGTCTCGTCCTCTTCCACGCGCGAGTCGCCGCCCGGGACGATCAACAAATGTCGATCGCCGGGGCGATCGCGCCTGAGGTATGCGACTTTCTCCGCGATACAGCGTCGCACCCCGCCGCTCGCGGGAGAATAGAATTGAGTGAGATCGCAAAGCTTCAAGGCGGGTCGCGGAAGGCGCCACCATCGCGAGATCGAGCCATCGCGCCATCAGGCCTCGCTCGACTGCCAAACCCAAATTAAGGCGCCGGCTGCATCGGATCCGCCCTGGTGAATTGCGCGTGCCGGGCTCCCACCCACCGGTGCGATCGATCGTGAACCCAATTCCAATTCGTGTCAGACTACGCCATGCGAAATCGACTCCTCCCCGCGCTCCTGAGCCTGCTCGGACTTGCGGCGCTCGCCGCCGCCGAAGAAGTCCCGCCGCGCCAGCGCCCGCCGATTTACGACGTAAAGGCGGATGCCGCTCCCCAGATCGCGGTCGCCCTCGCGACGGCGCAACGCGAGCAGAAGCGGGTCTTGCTCCAGTTTGGGGCCAATTGGTGCATCTGGTGCCACCGCCTGCACGCCTTGATGCACGACAATGCCGATCTGCGCACCGCGCTCCAACGCGACTTCGTGCTCGTACTTGTCGATGTGGACAAGCTCCCCGACGGCACAAAGCACAATGCGGCGACCAACGCCAAATATGGCGATGCGGCTGCACTTGGGCTGCCGGCCCTCGTCGTGCTGGACTCCGACGGAAAGCTCCTCACGAAACAGGAAACTGGCGCATTGGAAGACGGCAAGGGGCACAGTCCCGCGAAGGTCCTGGCCTTCCTCGGCGAGTGGTCCCCGAATCGGTGACGCGAATCTAGCGGGATTGCGCGAACGACCCGACGCCGTCCCCCTTGCCTTTCGTGCGCCCTTCTCGATTCTGCTCGCGCGGTCGCTGCCTACCGCGGCTGATGAATGCCCGATAATCTGATCCTTATCACCACCGGCGATCCCGCGGGGATCGGACCGGAGGTCGCACGCGCCGCGCTCGCCTCCGGCGCGGTGGATCCGCGTTTCCGCTATGAGATTGTGGGTCCTTCCGCCAGCGCCTTCGCGCCGGGACTTCCCACCCCCGAGTCGGCCCGGGCTGCGCTGGGAGCGCTGGAGCACGCCTCCGCCCAACTCAATGCGGGGGACGCCGTCGCGGTCGTGACCGGTCCGGTCTCGAAGGCGCATCTCTACCAAATCGGGTATGAATTCCCCGGGCAGACGGAGTTCTTCGCCGAGCGGAGTGCGACCGCGAATTTTGCGATGCTTCTCACCGGGGGCGGGCTGACCGTCGCGCTGGTCAGCATTCACATTTCTCTGCGCGCGGCGATCGATGGCCTGACCACAGCGGAAGTCATTCGCGTGGGCCGGCTCCTCGCCGCCTACCTGCTGCTACTCAAGCCCGGGACCGCGCGCATCGCCGTGGCGGGCCTGAATCCGCACGCCGGCGAGGATGGCGCCTTGGGGCGGGAGGAGATCGATATCATCGCGCCAGCGATTGCGACTTTGCAATCCGAGTGGAGCGGACGCGGCGTCATCTTCGCAGGTCCGCGCCCGCCTGACACCGTCTTCTGGGAAGCGAGCCAGGGCCGCTGGGATGCCGTGCTCTGCATGTATCATGACCAGGGGCTGATCCCGCTCAAGCTGGTGGGCTTCGAGGATGGAGTGAATGTCACGCTCGGCCTGCCCTTCGTGCGCACCAGCCCGGATCACGGCACGGCCTTCGACCTCGCCGGAACCGGCCGGGCCAATCCGGCCAGCATGCTCGCCGCCATCCGTCTGGCGGCGAAACTCGTCGAGCGGCGAAGAGCACCATGAAGTATCGGAAGGCGTTCGCGCTGGGCGTGCAAAACACGCTTGTCTACCGCTGGAACTTTCTGCTCAAGAGTCTGCTCGGTCTCGTGCCGGTCGCCGGCGCACTTTACCTCTGGTCCGCGCTTTATCGAGCCCGCGGGGGAGCCGCCGTGAGTGGCTACGATTTCAGCCAAATGGTCACCTATTTTGTTCTGACGCTCGTGGCCGAAAGTCTCATCACTCCCGCGGAGGAGGAATGGCAGATCAGCGCCGACATCAAGGACGGGCGGGTCAGCGCCTACTTGCTCAAGCCGATCGAATACCCCGTCTTTCGCCTCGTCCTTTACCCCGCCGCGCGGCTGGTCTCGACCGCGGTTACGCTCGTGCCCATCACGATTATCGTGGCGATCGTCTGGTCGCATCTCGTCCTGCCGCCCAATGCCACCGCCTGGCTCGCCGGTGCCCTCTCGCTGGCCCTGGCGGGACTGCTTCAGTTCTTCGTCAGCTTTGCAGTGGCTACTCTCGCCTTCTGGCTGCTTGAGATTTCCACCCTCGTCTTCATCGTTTTCTCCTTCGAATATTTCCTCTCCGGCCGGCTCTTCCCGCTCGATCTGATGCCGCCCTACTTTCGCATCGTGAGCGAGTGGCTGCCCTTCCAATACGAGATGTATTTTCCCATCGCGATCCTCCTCGGCAAGATCGATGGCACTGCGCTCTGGCGCGGTCTCGCCATTCAGGCCGCGTGGGTGATCCTTGGCTGGCTGGGTTGCCGCTGGCTCTGGTCCTGCGGCTTGCGGCGGTACCAGGCGGTGGGTGGTTAGCGGAAATTTACCCATGAGCCGCCTCGCCCTCTACGGCCGGATCTACGCGATGTTTCTGCGGAACTCGCTCATCCGCGACATGTCCTTCAAAGTGAATTTCCTGCTTTGGATCGTGGTGGAGCTCCTCTGGTTCGCCGCCCAGCTCATCTTTCTCGAGGTGCTATTTTCCCACGTCGATCGCATCGCCGACTGGTCGAAGTGGCAGGTCGTTGCGCTTATCGGCACCCACCAACTCATCAGCCAGATTTTCCAGGCGTTGTTCTACATGAATCTCTCGAATCTCCCCGAACTCGTGCGCACCGGGAAACTCGATACCTTTCTCCTTTTGCCCGTCGATTCGCAGTTCAGCGTCTCCGTGCGGCAGTTCGGACTCGATAACGTCGTCACCGGCTTGGTCGGGATTGGCATCATCACTTTCGCCTGCGCGAAACTCGGCGTTCGTCCCGATCTGCTTACGGTCGCGCTCTACGGTCTCGCCATCCTTCTGGGTGTCGCGGTGCACTACGCGATCATGTTTTCGCTCGCCACGATGAGTTTCTGGATCGTGCGGGCCCAGGGCTTGATCTACGGCTACTACAGCCTCATCAATCTTTCCCGCAATCCGCAGGATGTTTACCGCGGGGTCTTCGGGTTCGTCTTCACCTGGATTGTGCCCGTGATCCTCGTCGCAAACGTCCCCGCCCGCATCCTCACCCGCGCCGACGATCCCCGGCTGCCGGGTCTGTTCAGCCTCGCCGCTGCGGCGCTGCTGGCGCTCGCCCTCAGCCGCCTGATTTGGAAGCTGGCCTTGCGCCGCTACTCCAGCGCGAGTTCGTAAGGGTGACGGAAATGCTGCGCGCCGCGATGCAAAGACGCTTGCGCACCTGCGTGCGAACGGTATATGTCCGCCCACTTTTTTCCCAAGAAGCGCCCTTCAAATGCCGAGCAACCCGAAGAAATCCGCCGCCAATCCCGTCAAGAAGCCCGCGGCCAAGCCGGCTTTGGCGAAAAAGCCTGCTGCGACGGTTGCGCCGAAGGCTGCGTCCAAATTGAAACTTACGTCCCCCCAGAAAACCGGCACGGCCAAAACCCCTCCAGCCGCGAAGAAGGCGGTTGTGACCAAACCCGCTGCTCCCGCCAAGTCCGCCAAGCCTTCGCCCTCGCACGTGCGGGTGAAGCATATCGACAAAGTTCCCGCGACCGCTTCCGCCATGATCCGCGGCGGCAGCACGAACGGAGCCGATTCCAAGCTCTCGCCCTTCCTCAAGAAGCAAAAGGAGCGTCTGCTCGCCCTCCGCGATTCGATGCTCGATTCCATGGAAGGCATGGCCGCCGATAACCTGCGCACCCGCTCCGAGGGCAGCGAAACCTCGGCCTTCGGCATGCATCAGGGCGATGCCGGCAGCGATGCCTACGATCGCGACTTCGCGCTCTCCATGCTTTCGCAGGAACAGGACGCGCTTTACGAGATCGACGAGGCACTCAAGCGCATTGACGTCGGCAACTACGGAACTTGCGAAATGTCCGGCAAGCCGATTCCGCACATGCGCCTCGAGGTGATTCCCTTCACGCGCTACACCGTCGAGTGCCAGGCGCAGCTCGAGAAGCAGAGCAAGTACTCCCGCGTCCGCCCCGTTGTCACCTCCCTCTTTGGCCTGACCGAGGACGAGGGCGGCGATGGCGAGGAAGAGGAGACGCCGCCGGCCGAGAGCCGCGAGCGCGAATAGGCGCAGCCTTCCCAAAGTTTTTTCCCCGATTCTCTCCGACTACACACCCCGCCATGCCACGCGAAATCATCACCCTCGAATGCACCGAGGCCAAAGCCCTGGGCAAGATCGCCTCGCGCTACGTCTCGACGCGTAACAAGAAAAGCCCGAACACGCCGGGCCGCCTGGAGAAGAAGAAATACAATCCGAATCTCCGCCGTCACACTCTCCATCGCGAGACCAAATAATCAGCCGCCATGTCCCAACTGCCCAAGACGCCCGAACGCCGCGCCCGCCTGCGCCGGCACAACCGCTGCATGCCGCGCCGCCGGCTCGATCTGCCCTCGGAGGCCATCGACTACAAGAACCCGGACCTGCTCAGGAAGTTCGTCACCGAGAGCGGCAAGATTCTTCCGCGCCGCACCACGGGCGTCTCGGCCAAGCTGCACCGCAAGATCACGCGCCACATCAAGCGCGCGCGCGCGGCGCTGCTGATGAAGTAGGCTTTCCTTCCCCATTCCTCTGGGCGCCCCCTGCGCCCGCGAGTCTCAAGGCCGAAGTGACAAACTTCGGCCTTTTTCTTCTCCCCGTTCTCCCCGAGATTGCCCGACTATGATCGCTGGGTCCTCCCCTCACTTGAAGGACACGCAAAACGAGCCCGACCATCGCCGCATCGCGATCGATCGCGTGGGCGTGAAAGCGCTGCGTTATCCCATCCAGATCCGTGACAAGGCGCACGGCGAGCTCCAGGGCACGGTGGGCACGTTCGCCCTCACGGTGCATCTGCCGCATCACTTCAAGGGCACGCACATGAGCCGCTTCATCGAAGTGCTCAATGCGCACGGGCCCGTTTTCCAGATCGACAATATGCAGGCCGTTCTGCGCCGCCTGCTCAAGCAGCTCGATTCCGAGCGCGCCCAGATCGATCTCGAATTTCCGTTTTTTCTCGAGAAGTCCGCGCCGGTCACCGGTGCCAAGGGCATGCTCGACTACCAGGTCCGATTCGAGGCGAAGGCCGAGAACACGGGGCCGGTCGACCTGACCGTCACGGTGGTGGTTCCAGTCACCACGCTTTGCCCGTGTTCCAAGGCGATCAGCCGCCACGGCGCGCACAACCAGCGCGGACAAGTCACCTTTGCCGTGAAATTCACGCGCTCCATCTGGATCGAGGATCTCATCCGCCTCGTGGAGGAATGCGCCAGCAGCGAACTCTATAGCGTCTTGAAACGGCCCGACGAAAAAGCCGTCACGGAACGCGCCTACGAGAACCCTGTTTTTGTGGAGGATCTCGTTCGCGCCGTCGCCTCCCGCGCCAACGCCCATCCCGATATCACCTGGTATCGCGTCGAGGCCGAAAATTTCGAGTCGATTCACAACCACAACGCCTACGCGATGGTGGAGTGTCCGTCGGCGGTAAATAAGGTCGGGTAAGGGGACTCGCGTATCACCCAAAGAGATCGAGCTGCGCCCCGGGCGGTTCCGGTGCGACTTCCGGCAGCGTGACCCCAAGATACTCTGCCAGCGTCTGGCAGGTCACGGGGGAGGCGCCTTCATAGTGATTGTTCACGTAGACGTAGATGCGATTGACCCCCGGCGCATGGTGCCGCAAGGTGCGCGCCCAAGCCCGCAGGGCGGATTCGCGCGACCACATCCTCCTGCCGTAGCGGTGATACTTTCCACCTTCGGGCCGATATTTCGTCTTGGGGTCGCCGATCAGGCGGACATAAAGAAAATCTGCCGTGGGGAGGCGTTCCCGCGAAGGTTCCTCGAGTTGGCGATCGAGCAGCGACAAGTCGTTCCAGCAGCGGGCGATCTGGTGTTCACGGAGAAAGTCGTCGACTCCACCCACGCCCCAGCTCGGGTGCCGGAATTCGACCGCGAATCGCGTTTGCAGGGGCGGCAAGGCCCGCACGAAGTCTTCGAACGCGGCGCGATTGCCTTCAGCACCGAAAGACTCCGGGAATTGTAGCAGCACCGAACTCAGTTTTCGACCAAGAGGACGAAGCGCGCCGAGGAAGGCGTGGAGTTCCGGCGTGCAACCGCGCAGGCGCTTTTCGTGCGTGATGACCTTCGGCATCTTGGCCGCGAAGCGAAAGTCATCCGGCGTGCGCTGCCACCATGCCTCGACGACGCGCACGGCGGGGATGGCGTAAAAGGTCGAATCGATTTCGACCGTGGGAAGGCGCTCCGCGTAACAGCCGAGCATCTCCGCGGCGGACAAACGCGCCGGGTAGAAATTGCCCCGCCAATCCTCAAATGACCACGCGCAGGTGCCAAGCAGGATCTGGGACGGATTCACTGACTTAACAGGGCCGCGACGTCGACTTCGGCGTCGGGAAAGGCCGTAGGCGCCACCCTGCCGATGCGCACGCGCTGCGCGCGGTCATAGCCGAGGAAATTTGGTTCACGGAAAATCTCGATCTCCCGCTGTACAAGATCGATCAGCCAGTACTCGGACAAACCGGCCCGCGCGTAAGTTTGGAGTTTCTCGTTGCGATCGTACGCCAGCGATGAATCGGCTGCCTCAATGACGAGAAAGACGTCTTCGGGCCCGGGATGTCGATTCTTATAGGCTTGGGGATCAGGGCGGAGGAGAACGAGATCGGGCTGCGGTTCGGAGCCCTCAGACAAGCGAATGGGGTTCTGCATGTAAACCAGCCAGCGCCCCCCCGAAGCGCTCGCGAAAAAATTGTTGAGCCATCCGACGACGCCGGCGTGAAATGGACCGATCGGCATCATATCGATGATTTCCCCCTCAAGGAGTTCGACGCGCTGCCCACGCTTGAAGACGCCGGATTCGCCCATGCGATGGTAGTCCTCCACGCTGAATCGGTGCGTCGTCGCGGGCATGCTCCTCACCTTTTGCGATCGGCGCGGTCGGCGCAACGCGATTGTGGGGATCGCGGAGGTTGCCATTTTACGCTATCGAGGCCCTTTCTATGCGCCTGCGCCGCCTCGCCCCCCTGCTCGCCACGTCGGTTGCGCTCCTTCTCGGAGCCTGCACGACCGATCCGAAAGCGGTC
>JBBRQH010000008.1:0-111559 GCA_038226705.1 Chthoniobacterales bacterium
GAGCGGATACGGCGAAAATCGGAACGTGGCGGAGAACAGCACTGAGGAAGGACGCGCCCGAAATCGGCGGATCGATGTTCGCTTCCTGATGGCGAATCCGTCCGAAGCGGAAATCAACCGGGTGCGCGCGATGTTGGGAGAAGCACCCGGGAAGGAACCTTAATGGCTTTCGGCGGTTCGACCGTCCCACAGCGCCTCTTCGGCCTCAGCGGCGAAATGCCATATGTTTCGAAGGATTTGGCGCAAATGCGGGTTTACGACCGAATGAAATTCATAAATGTATTCTGATCACAAAACACCATTCGTAAATCCGCAAAGGCTATGTCGACCCATTCTCCCCATTCTGCCCTCGTCCTAATCGATATCCAACAGGGCTTTGACGAGCCGTATTGGGGCAGACGAAACAACCCCGAGGCGGAGCGACAGATGGAGCGCATTCTGCAGGAGTGGCGCACCGCCGGACGACCCATCTTTCATATCCGGCACGATTCGAGCAACCCCGCTTCGCCCTTGCACCCGACGCACAAAGGAAACGCCCATAAGCCGCGTCTGGCGCCGTTTGGAGACGAGCCGCTGATCACGAAAAACGTGAATAGCGCCTTTATCGGCACCGATTTGGAGAGCCGGCTCCGGGACCGTGGTATTACCGAGGTCGTGCTCATCGGGCTCACGACGCCTCATTGTGTCTCCACGACGGCGCGGATGGCAGGAAACCTCGGTTTCCGCACGATCGTGGTTTCCGACGCCACGGCCGCTTTCGAAGTCACCGCGCCCGACGGGAAAGTGATCGACCCGGAGCTGGTCCATTACCATGCCCTGGCCGCAATTCACGGTGAGTTTGCGGAGGTAATCACGACTGAAGAACTCCTCCATTAGTGGTGACTCAGGAATAAAATGTCGTCCGGGCGATTCCCGCCCAAACTCCAGCTTCCCCGCTCATGGCAACTGCAATCCAGGCAAAAGTCCCGGTCGTTCCGGTAACGCCGACGCTCCCGAAAGCTGCTTCCACCCTCAAGGTGGTGGCGGTGTGGCTCGTGCTTTGCGGGATCTGGGGATCGACCTGGCTCGTAATCAAGGTCGGGCTCAACGACCTGCCCCCGATTTCCTTTGCCGGCATTCGATTCGTGCTGGCCGCGGTGTTGCTTTTGGGCGGCAGTGCCGCCTTGCGGCTTCCCGTTTGGCCGCGCACTAAAGGCGATGGCGTGTTTCTGGCGGTGACGGGCATTCTCGCGTTCACGATCAACTACGGGCTCCTTTTCTGGGGTGAGCAGTACATCTCATCGGGACTGGCCGCAGTCTTGCAGGCGAGCATTCCCGCCTTTGGACTCGTGTTCGCGCATTTTCATCTTCCGGCTGAACGCTTGAGCATTCGGCGCGCGGGCGGCGCACTGATCGGCATGGTGGGAGTCGGAGTGCTTTTTGCCCACGAGTTTCACGCGTCGGGGCCGATGGCCTTCTGGGGGAGCGTCGCGATCGTGGTGGGTGCCGCGAGTGCCGCGTATTCGACCGTGCTGATCAAAGTCCGCGAATCGGCTCTGTCTCCCGCGGCGCTGGCGGGCTGGCAAATGGCGTTTGGGCTCGTCCCCTTGGTGCTCTTCGGTTGGTGGAAGGAGGGGAATCCGCTGGCGTTTTCCTGGAATACGCGGGCCGTCCTTTGCCTGGTGTATCTCGCGGTCGTCGGGTCGGTCGTCGCGTTCGTCTTGTTCTATTGGCTCGTCCGAAATGTCGCCGTAACCAAGACGCTCACCATCGCGCTGGTCACACCGGTAGTGGCCGTTGCGCTGGGATGGTTCGTGCTCGATGAAAAACTCTCTCTGCTAAACGTCATCGGAGCAGCCACGGTGCTCGCCGGGGTGGGCCTGATCGTGCGCGGGAAGGCAAAGTCAGCACCGAAAAGCTAATAAGCCTCCCCCTTGCCGGCGGGAACATGCCGGCGAATGCTGGCGCGCTTGGAATTGCCCGCGACTCCCGATTTCGACTTCCCGCCCGGCGCGCCGGTGCCCTCGCCGTGCGTCCTGGTCTGCAAGCTTGATGAACAAACGGGTTGGTGTGGAGGCTGTCTGCGCACGGGGGATGAAATCGCCGCGTGGCCGGAACTCGCAGACGAAGCGAAGCGCGCCATTTGGGCGGAGCTCCGCGCCCGGCGAGATTTTGTCGGGTAAGGCCTTGCCGGTCTGCGCCTTCCCGTTCAAGCTCACTTGCACGCCGGATTCGCGGCAAAGCAACTCTCGATGTTAGGCGCTTCGTTCGATGCGATGACGCCAATAACCCGGCTCCCGACTGCAGTGCATGACCGCGATGATGAGCACGTAGTCGGACTCGATGGAGTAAAGAATGGCCTATGGGAAAACGTGAACTAGACACCGCCGCACGTCCTCCCCGAAAACCCGCCAATGCGTCGGAGACTCGGAAGCCTGACGAAACGCCGCCTCGACGCACGCGATAAACCGAAGCTCAAGACCGACCTGACAACCCGCGTAGAAACGCGCCGCGTCCTCATACTCGTCGAGAGCCTCGGGATGGAACTCATACCTCATCGGGCGACAGCGCGCCTGACGCGGGCAAGAGCCTCCTCGCTCGGAATGGTTTTGACGCGGCCGCTGCCCACGTCATCGCGACGGCGCAACGCCTCGGCTCCCCAAAGCTGCCGGATGTAGCCGTCCTCTGCTGGATCGAGGCTCTCGACGAGCCGGTCAGCGAGGAGCGCGCGCGCCTCGCTCGGGAGGGAAAGTGCCTCTTCTGCGATTTGTTCAACGGTCATGCTCATGTGCGGAGAATACCCGGTGCCCTGGGAAAGCTCAACTCAGTCGGCGATCACGGACGGATGGCCGATCTGCTCTCTGGCGCGGCTCGCGGCTGTTGGAGTGCCTGCGGCTGCGCGTCAAAGCTGAGTTAGTTAGCGGCCACTGCTTCGGCCCACGACGGCACCGACGCCCTTTTGGTCGCGGAGCAAAGGCGCGATGCTCCAAAGAATGAAGCCGCCTCCGCCGGTGCGCGGCGCGATGCTCGACTCGAGCTGGAGTTGGCGCGCGATCTCGGCCGCGGGCCAGTTGGTCGAACCGCCCAGCCGATCGATCGCGATGCTCGGGTAGATGGGCAGACCGCGCGGATTTGCGTCCGGTCCCCGCCACCAGCGCAGCAAGGCGGAGAAGCTCTGCGGGCCGGCGTCGGCCCAGTAAAGCTGGGGCGAAAGATAGTCGACCCAGCCTTCGCGCAGCCAACGCACGGGATCGGCGAAAAGTTCGGCGAATTGATCGACGCCCGCTGCGACGCCGGCGGGAACATTCGGGCGGTAGATTCCGAAGGGACTGACGCCAAACTTCGCGCCCGGCCGAACCGCGGAGATCGTGCGGCGCAGTTCCCGGATGAGGGTATCGACATTCGACCGCCGCCAATCGCCGCGTTCGAGCACTCCACCGCCGGTGCGATAGCGGGCGTAAGTGGATTCGTCCGGGAAGGTACCGCGCGGCAGACCACTGCCTGGATACGGATAAAAGTAATCGTCGAGGATGACTCCTCCGATGGCGTAACGGCGGAGAAGATCCTCCACGACGCGAACGATCTGGCTGCGCACGGCCGGCTCACCTGGATCGAGCCAGAGGATCGAGCGAACGGGATGGATGGCCGAGGCGAGGGAACGCGAGATGTGGTTGGCGGCGCGCGGCGGACCCGAATTGATGGCCGCACGGTAGGGATTGATCCAGGCGTGAATTGCGATGCCGTGTTTGCGTCCTTCCTCGATGAAGGTGGCGAGCGGATCGTAGCCCGGATCGACCCCCTGCTGACCGGTGAGAAAGCGGCTCCAGGGTTCGAGGCGCGAAGCGTAAAGAGCGTCGCTTTCCGGCCGCACCTGGACCATGAGCGCGTTCAGGCCACGTTCCGCCGCGGTGCTGACGATGCGGTGAATCTCCGCGCGCTGCTGGTCCGCACTCAGTCCCGCGCGCGAGGGGAAATTCAGGTTTACGACCGAAGCGACCCAGGCGGCGCGAAACTCGGCCGCATGCGTGGGAAGAACGCACGCAAAGGCAGAGAGAAGGGAAAAGAAGAAGGCCCAGAGAATCGTGTGGAACAGCATCCGCGGACTGTGGCGTGGAGGAGCGAGAGCGCCAAGGAAGGTTCTGGGATTCGCGGATTGTTTGGCGGCGTAACACGCAAGAGATTCGATCCGCACGGAGCACGCTTTGAGGCAGTAAGTTCGGAATTCAGCGCAGCCAAATCGGCGCGAACTTTCATGTCAAAAAACCGACAAAAGGTCGCCGGGAAAAAATGCAAACGCGCCGCCCCCGCTCGCTGCTGATCTTAATAACGCCAAAGGCGTTTCGTCCCAAACCCCCAGGGTAGCTCGTCCCTCGCAACCCTGAGCTTCGGGACGAAACGCCTTTGGCGTTGGAGAGGAGATCGCGAACGCTGTCTCCGCTCGTCGAGAGACTTTCCACGACATCTACGTGGGGCTGCGTAGTTCCGGCGCCCCTGCGAGCGGATCAACCAAACTTACAAGCTCCGCCGCTTCCGCTTGAGATGGAGCTGCGCCAGCGACTTGGCGATGACGGCTTCGGTCGCGGCCAGTTCCTCGCTGCCGAGTTCCTTGTTTTTCAAGGCGAGTTGCGCGCGTTCGATTGCGGCTTGCACCGCGTTTTCATCGATGTGCGATTCCTCGATGGCCATGTCGGTCAGGACCGAGACCGACGTTCCATTTATCTCCGCAAAGCCCTCGCCCACCGCGAGCGCGAGTTCCTTGCCCGCCTTCTTCACGCGCAACTCGCCCGGCTTGAGCAGGGTGAGCAGAGGCGCGTGGTTCGGCAGAATTCCCATTTCCCCTTCGACTCCCGGCAGGACGACCATGTCGACGTCGTCGGAGTACGCCTTTGCTTCAGGCGTGACGATTTCGAGTTTCAGGGTCGCCATATGCGGGATCGGTCAGGGGTTGCGAGCTGGCGAACGGATTACTTGCGAACCATGTCGATGGCGCCCTTCATATAGAAGTTCGCCTCCGGCACGTCGTCGTGCTTGCCGTCGAGAATCTCTTTGAAGCCGCGGACGGTTTCGCTAATTGGCACGCGCTCGCCCTTCGTGCCGGTGAAGACTTCGGCCACGGCGAACGGTTGCGAGAGGAAGCGCTGGATCTTGCGGGCGCGGAAGACGGTGAGCTTGTCCTCCGGGGAGAGTTCGTCCATGCCCAGAATTGCGATGATATCCTGCAGATCCTTGTAGCGCTGGAGAATGCGCTGCACGCCGCGGGCAACGTCGTAATGTTCCTGGCCGACGATTTCGGGAGCCAGCGCCTTCGAAGTGGAGGAGAGCGGGTCGACGGCGGGGTAAATGCCGAGCTCGGCGATCGAGCGTTCGAGCACGATGGTCGAATCCAAGTGCGCGAAGGTATTCGCCGGCGCGGGATCCGTGAGATCGTCCGCCGGGACATAGACCGCCTGCACCGAGGTGATCGAGCCGTTCTTGGTCGACGTGATGCGTTCCTGCAAATCGCCCATTTCCGCCGCGAGGGTGGGCTGATAACCGACCGCGGAAGGGGTGCGGCCGAGGAGCGCGGAAACTTCCGAGCCCGCCTGGGAGAAGCGGAAAATGTTGTCGATGAAGAGCAGAACGTCCTGGTTCTTTTCGTCCCGGAAATACTCCGCCATGGCGAGCGCGGAAAGCGCGACGCGGAGACGGGCGCCCGGAGGTTCATTCATCTGGCCGTAGACCAGGGCGACCTTCGATTCGCCGAGGTTCTTCTGGTTGATGACGCCGGCATCGCTCATCTCGTGGTAGAGATCGTTGCCTTCACGCGTGCGTTCGCCGACCCCGGCAAAGACCGAGAGACCACCGTGGCCCTTGGCGATGTTGTTGATGAGTTCGAGAATGACGACCGTCTTGCCGACACCCGCGCCGCCGAAGGCGCCGACTTTGCCACCCTTGGTGAAGGGGCAGATCAGATCGATGACTTTGATGCCGGTCTCGAGAATGGTGGAACCCGTGTCCTGGTCGATGAGCTTTGGCGCCGGACGATGGATTGGATAGCGCTTGGTGAAGGTGACCGGTCCGCGTTCGTCGACAGGGTCGCCCGTCACGTTGAAGACGCGGCCGAGGACGCCTTCGCCCACCGGCACGGAAATCGGCTCGCCAAGACCCTTGATGCTCATGCCGCGCTTGAGGCCTTCCGTCGAGGACATGGCGATCGCGCGCACCAGACCATCGCCGAGATGCTGCTGCACCTCGAGCGTGAGGCGCGTGCTGTGGCCGCTCACCTCGAATTCGATTTCAAGCGCGTCGTAGATCTTCGGAAGGTTGCCGGACGCGCTGAAGTCAGCGTCGATGACCGGTCCGATGATCTGGACGAGCGTGCCGGTGCTGGTTGAGGTGGCAGTGGACATGGCGGGATTCTTTGGGGTTCGGAAAGGGACTTAAGCGAGCGCGAGTTGCGCCGTGGTGATTTCGAGAAGTTCAGTCGTGATCGCGGCCTGGCGGACCTTGTTGTATTCAAGCGTGAGATCCTTCACGATGCTCTTGGCGTTATCGGTGGCGCTCTTCATGGCGACCATGCGCGCGCTGTGCTCGGAGGCACGGCTGTCGAGCACCATCTGGTAGACTTGGAAATGCAGATATTGGGGAAGAATGGCGTCGAAGACCGCCTCAGCGTCGGGCTCGAAGATATAACCCGCCATGCTCTTCGAAGTGGTCGCGTGGGCTGTCTCCTTTGAATCGGCCGTTTGGAACCCCTTCTTGAGGTCCTCTTCGCCGATGGGCAGGAGAGTCTTAAGCGTGGAGACTTGCGTCAGCGTATTGACGAAATCCATGTAGGCGACCGTGACGCGGTCGACTGTCCCCGCGAGGAATTGTTCAAGCGCATAACGCGAGATGGCCTTCGTCTCCAGGAAGGTCGGCTGGTCTTTGAGCTCGAAATCGGCCAGCAAATTCCGACCGGTGCGGGTGACAAACTGAACCGCTTTGCGGCCGGAGCAGACGAAGGCGGTGATGGCGGTGTCGAACTTGCCGAGTTCCCGGAAAAGATTGGTGTTCAGCGCGCCGCAAAGGCCCTTGTTGGTGCTGATCACGATGACCATCTCTTTCTTCACGGGCCGCTCCTTGAGCAGTGGATGCGAGTCCACTTCGGCCCGTTCGCGCACGGAGACGAGCACGTCATTCATCAACTTCGCGTAGGCCCGTCCGGCGATGGCCGCGTTTTGCGCGCGACGCATCTTCGACGCCGAGACCATTTGCATGGCCTTGGTGATCTGCGCCGTGTTTTTGATCGACTTGATCCGGCGCCGAATTTCGCGCGTATTAGCCATGGGGCGGAGGGAGGAGAGAGAGAACTGAGGACGGAGGACGGAGGACGGAGGGCCGCAGTGCTATCGCCCGATTGCCTTTCCTTAGTGGAAAGTACCTTTGAATTCTTCGGTGGCGGCGCGGAGGTCTTTCTCGATCGCTTCGTCGAAGGCTTTCTTCGTCGCGATGGTGTCGAGCAACGCCTTCTTGCGTGTGGACATGAACTCGTAGAACGCGACCTGGAACGCCTTGACCTTGTCCACCGGCACGGTGTCGAGGAGTCCGTTCTTCATGGCCCAGAGGATCGCAGCCTGCTGCTCCACGGGAACCGGCTGATATTGCGGCTGCTTGAACAGTTCGACGATGCGTGCGCCGGAATCGAGGGTCTTCTTCGTGGCGGCATCGAGATCCGAGCCGAATTGAGCGAAGGCGGCGAGTTCGCGATACTGCGCCAAGTCACCCTTCACCTTGCCGGCCACTTGCTTCATCGCTTTGATCTGCGCGGCGGAACCGACGCGCGAAACGGAAAGGCCGACCGAAATGGCGGGACGAATGCCCTGATAGAAAAGATCCGTCTCGAGGTAGATCTGGCCGTCCGTGATCGAGATGACGTTCGTCGGAATGTAAGCGGACACGTCGCCAGCCTGCGTCTCGATGATCGGAAGGGCGGTGAGCGAGCCGTTGCCGCTCGCTTCATTGACGCGGGCACTGCGCTCGAGGAGCCGGCTGTGGAGATAGAAAACGTCGCCCGGATAGGCTTCGCGGCCCGACGGGCGTCGGAGCACCAGGGAGACCTGGCGGTAGGCGACGGCGTGCTTGGAAAGATCGTCGAACACGATCAGCGCATCCATGCCGTTATCCATGAACCACTCGCCCATGGCGGCGCCGGAAAAGGGAGCGAGATACTGGCTGGTCGCGCTGTCGGAAGCCGTGGCGCAGACGATGATGGTGTAAGGCATCGCGCCTTCCTTCTCGAGGACCGCGATGGAGCGGGCCACATTCGACTGCTTCTGGCCGATCGCGACGTAGATCGAGTAAAGCGGACGGAAATTGGGATCGCCTCCGGCCTCGCCGACTTTGTTCAGGCGGGCCTGGTTGATGATCGTGTCGATCGCGATGGTGGTCTTGCCGGTGGCGCGGTCGCCGATGATCAGCTCGCGCTGGCCGCGGCCGATCGGAATCATGGCGTCGATCGGCATGATGCCGGTCTGCACGGGCTGGCTGACGCTTTTGCGCTTGATGACGCCGGGGGCGATCTTCTCGACCGGGTAGAAGACCTCGGCCTTGATCTCGCCCTTGCCGTCGACCGGCTGGCCGAGCGCGTTGACCACGCGGCCGAGCATCGGCTTGCCGACGGGAACCTGGAGCAGGCGGCCTGTGGTGCGGACTTCGGTGCCTTCCGTGATGCTGGTGAACTCCCCGAGGAGAACGGCGCCGACTTCGGTCTCCTCGAGATTGAGCGCCAGGCCGTAAACGCCGCCGGGGAACTCGATCATCTCATTGAGCATGACGTCGCTGAGGCCCTCGATCTTGGCCACGCCGTCACCGATCGTGCGGACGACGCCGACATTGGACTTGGTGGTGGCGGTCTTGAGGCCGGCGATTTGCGTTTCGAGTTCTTGCAGAAGCGTGCTCATGGCGGGGCGGGATAGGGAAAACGGAGAGGTGGGAAATTAGAGGGCGGCGGCGAGCCGATCGAGGCGGTTGCGGACCGAGCCATCCCAAACATTGGAGCCCAGCGCGATGCGCAGGCCGCCGATGAGAGCGGGATTGGTCTTGAATTCGGTCGTCAGGTCGGCGCCATACTTGGCCCGGAGGTTGTCTGCCAACGACGACGACGACGTGGCGTCGAGCGGCGTGGCGCTTTCGATGGTCGCATGGCGCTTGGCCAGTTCGAGACGAAGCAGGCGATGAAAAGCGCGGAGCGCGCCAACGTAGCCACGCGGCTTGCCCGCGATCGTGGAGGTAACGACGGCCCGGACGCGGGCGTGATCGAGGCGGCCATCGGCAATGCTCTGCCGCAGCATCTGGCGGGAGAGGGTGCGGGCTTCCTTGGTGATCTTCATCGGGCGACGGCGAGGCTCGGGGAAAGGGGTGGGGAATCGATCAGGCGACGGCCTGACGGGCGGCTTCCTCACTGAGGCGCCGCTGATCTTCGGGCGTAAGGATCTTGCCGGTGACTTTCTGCGCGGCGAGCACAACAAGGCGCCCGGCTTCACGCTGAAATTCGCTCCGCATCCGGTCGGCTTCGAGTTGCGAGGCTTCCTTGGCGCGGGCGACGATGCGCTCGGCTTCTGCGGTGGCTTCCTGCTCGAGGCGGGTCTTGACGACCGCTCCGCTGGCCTTGGCCTCGGTGATCATCTTTTGGGCCTGCACGTTGGCCTCGTCGAGAATCTGGCGCTTTTGCGCGGCCGCATCGGCGAGTTCGCCCTTGATCCGATCGGCGTTCGCCATGGACTCGGCGATCTTCTTTCGACGCTCTTCGAGCACCGCGACGATCGGGCCGAAGGCATACGTCTTCAGAATGAAAAAAACGATCGCGAAGACGATGAGCTGCCCAATAAAAAGCGGCCACTCGACTCCGAAGAGCTTGAAGATGTTCGACAGCGTATCCATGGCGGCGTCAGGCGGGGAATGCTACTGCTACTAAACGGGACTGAGTCGTTGCCGCCGCGAGAATGAGGCTCGCGGCGGCGGTAAAGCGAATTACCGGGAGAGGAAGTACGCAATGAACGCGTAAATCGCGACGGCTTCGGAAAGCGCCATGCCGAGAATGGCGATGACGAGGACGTTGCCGAAGGCTCCGGGATTGCGTCCAACGGCTTCAGCGGCTTTCGCGCCGACGAGTCCGACGCCGATGCCGGCGCCGAGGCCTGCGCCCGCGAGTGGAAGTCCGGCACTGACCTTATCGGTGAGTTCGGCGAGGATGGTGGGGTCGATCATGGTGGTGTTTGACTAGTTTGGTGTTGCGGCCTGCCGCCCACTCACATGGATGGTCTCAGCAGGAAAAGCGTCTCAATGCGCGGGAGCGTGCTCGTCGCCATGACCTTCCTCATGGGTGGTGGAAAGCTGGATAAAGACCGCGCACAGGAGAGTGAAGACGAGCGCTTGGATGAGACCGATCAGCAACTCGAGGAAATAGAACGGGATGGGCAACACGATCCGCATCATCGTCGAGATGACTGGGCCAAGTCCGATGGTTTCACCCAGCGTCGACATCGTATGCATGAGGTTCTCTCCCGCGAAGACGTTGCCGAAAAGTCGCAGCGAAAGCGAAACCGGCCGGAACATGATGGAGACAATCTCGATGATGCCGACGAAGAAAAAAATCGGCGTCAGGATGATCTTGAGCACTCCCTTCACGCCTCCCTTCACGCCGAACATGTGATCGAGAAACTTGAGGAGTCCAGTCTCCGTCAGGGTCCAATAGAGCCAGCAAACCATGAAGAGCAGCGCCATGCTCAGCGTCATGTTGAGGTCGGCATTGGTCGGACGCAGCAAAGGCATCTCGATATGGTCGAGCGAGAGACCGGGTCCGGGCTCATGATGACCGAAGCCAATCGTGCCGACGCCCGGCAGCAAGCCGAACCAATTTGCCACCAGAATGAAGATGAAGAAGGTCGCCAGAAGCGGGAACGTGCGGCCGATCATGTGCTTTCCCACGATGCCTTCCAGCGTGGAGTACAACAGTTCCACGATGCTCTCAAAGAGGTTTTGCCCGCCGGGCTTGTCCGGCACGAGTGCCATCTTCGAGGTCGCCCGGCGCGTAAAGAGCAGGATGAGGCCGACGACAATGACTCCAACCAAAAGCGAGTTCGTCGGGACCCACCACGCCGAGCCCTCCGGGCGTTGCGCGTTAATGGGGATGCTGGCGAGAAACAGGCTGGGTGAGAGCATGGGTGCGTCCGTAGTCGGGCAACGGCAGTCCCCGCAGACGGCCCGGGCAACAGCGAAAAACAGAGCAACGAGCGCGCTGACGCGGGGAAGGACCGAAGATGTAAACCGGTTTCAAGGAATAACAAGTTTTGTTTGTGAAACTTTTCACAAGCAAGCATTGATGCGGCTTCGCAGCCGATTTGGGCCTGTAATCCGATTCGCGTATCGAACGATTTTGTGGCCCTATTGTCCCCATGGCCCGTCCCGCCAAAAGAATGCCGGTTCCGTTGCGCTGGCGGATCGTGAAATGGGTCTTCCTCGCGGGCCTCTTTCTGGCGGTTTTGCCGGTGGCGCAGGTGGGCTGCACGAGATGGGTCAGGCCGCCGGTGACATCCCTCATGCTGCTGCGGGCTGCGGAAGCGAAGGTCTGGCGCGAGTATCACGGCGGCATTGATTTCCGCTGGCTCCCCTGGAAGGAGTTGCCGGATGACTTCCTCCGCAGCGTCCTTGCGGCCGAGGATGCCCGCTTCTTTCAGCATCGCGGCTTCGACTGGCATGAGATGAGCGTGGCCCTCGCCCACGCGGAACGCACGGGGAAGCCAGCCCGCGGCTCTTCCACCATCACCCAGCAGTGTGCCCGGTCGCTCTTTCTCTGGACCGGTCGAAACTTTATCCGCAAGGGACTGGAGGCCTACTACACGTTTTGGATGGAGACTTTTCTCAGCAAACAACGCATCCTCGAGTTGTACGCCAATGTCGTGGAATTGGGCGACGGAATTTACGGGGTCGAAGCCGCCGCCCAAAAATACTACGGGATCCCGGCTTCGCGGCTCGCTCCAAGCCAGGCGTCGATGCTCGCCGCGTTGCTTGGCGCGCCCCGACGGTGGAATCCGCTCGCGCCCAGTCCGCGTTTGAAAGGGCGGCATCGCCGCATCGAGCGGGAATTGGCCAACGCGCCGCTGCGCTGGCCGCCCGGATTTCGTTAAGTTTCCGCGCCGCGCTTAATCGGGAGTCACGCCACCATTCATCTCGATCTCCGGCTCGGGCACTTCCGGGAATTTGACGCCCAGCTCGTGGAGGGCGCCGAAGACCTGCTCGAGCAGGCTGCGATAATTGTCGCCAAAGACGTCATCGCGGAGCCGGCCGCCCCGCATCGCCTCGAAATCGGTCTTGGCGCGGACCAGCTTCAAGCCGAGCAGCACTTGGAATTGCTCTCGCTCGCCGGGGGTGGGGCCTTCGGCAAATGCCGACTGGCTAACGGCCATGTCCTCGGAGCCAGCCTTCAGTTCCTCGAGCTGCGTGCGCAGTTCCGCCACGGTGGCTTCGAGTCGCTCGTTGTGCTGGCGTAAGGCAGCCTGCTCGCTCTCCGGCATGTGCGGTTCAGGCCTTTCGAAGCCCCGCTTTTTCTTTCCCGATCTCTCCCCGAGTCGAAGATTCGAGCGGGCCACGTCAAGCTCGGTCTTCAACGCATTGAACTGCCGTTCCAGCAGGCGCATCGTCTCGCGGAAATCGGTTCCGCGTTCATTGCGCTCGGCGCGGTCGCCGCGCTCGCTTCGGTCACCCCGGGCGGCTCGCTCGGATCGGCCGTCGCCGGCAGTCGGTTCCTCCCCGGAACCGGCCGCACCGCGCCGCTCCGCGCGTTTCAGGCGATGCTGGCGCAAGCGTTCCCGGCGCGAGACCCGGGCGGTTGCGGCACCTTCGGCCGGGGCGCTGGCCGCCGTTCCGGGCTCTGCGTCCTCATCAGCGCCGTCCTCGTCTTCTTCTTCCTCCTCGTCGTCGGCGTCTTCGTCCTCCTCTTCGTCCTCCTCGTCCTCGTCTTCTTCGTCCGCGAGGTCTTCCGCCTCTTCGTCGTCCGCATCCCCGTCCGCCGTGGCCCTATCGTCGGCGCCGGCTTCCGTCTCCTTTTCGCCTTCCGTTGCCTCCTGGACCCGCCGGTCGGATCTGCGGCCCTCGGCCTTTACGGGTGCCGGCTTGGCCGCTTCCTCGACCCCGGCGACCAAGGCCGCGAGAGCTTCCGGCTGGCCGGCGATTTCGCGCTTGAGGGTGAGCTTCCATTTCGGACTCCACTTCGCCACCGCCTCGAGAATTGGGGCGAGCGCTTCGGTGGGCAGCTTTTCCAGTCGCTCGCCTTCGGAAAGCCAGCGCAGCAGGCCGAGCTGGGTGAAGGGAGGCACGCTGCCCCCGGAAAAACACGCATCGATGGCGACCTGGATCACGGGGTTCGAATCCGCGGCACGCCAATGGGCGAGGGGAATCTGACAAATCCAGGGGCGGCCCTTGCCGATCATGACGGAATCGAAATTGCGTCGTTCCGACTTGTCGATGGGGTCGCCCTCCTCCGCCGCTTTGCGGAGTTCGCCACACACGCCCGCGATCAGCTTGGCGCAGGCGTCGATATCCTGCTTGAAGATGCCTCGCGCCAGGCTCAGGCGCACACGGCGCGCATTCTCGGTGCGGAATTCCTCCCGCTTGAGTCCGCTCGCGAGCGCGTCCTTGGCCGTATCGCTCATTTCCGGCCACGCGGCGTTGAGCGCAGAGACGCTGATGTTCCAATTCAAGCGCGGAAAAAAGGAGAGTGCCGAAGCGAGACCCGCTCCACCTGAGGCGAGGAAGCCGCACAGGATCCCCACGCATTCCTCCTCGAGCGCCGGTTTGAGCCGCGCCAGTTCGGCTTGCAGCGTGAGCTGCTCCAGACGCTCGAACGGCGTCAGAATCGGCGCGGGAGGAGCCGTCTCTTCGGCTGGAGCGGCGGGATGGGGGTGGGGAGCGGGCGTGGGCGCCGGCTCCGGCGCCGTGTCGGATGTGGGTTCGTCGGGATTCAAGGCATCCTCATTTAACGAATGCGCGGGCAATGTCCATGGCCCCGCTGCGCGGGGAAGAATCAAGAGTCAGGAATCAAGGGTCAAGGGGATCGAAGGGAGAAGAATCAAGAATCAGGAATCAAGGGCCAAGAGCCCCAAGCGGGGAAGAATCAGGAATCAGGAATCAAGGGCCAAATGCCCCAGGCGGGGAAGAATCAGGAATCAGGAATCAAGGGCCAAATGCCCCAGGCGGGGAAGAATCAGGAATCAAGGATCAAGGGCCAAGGAGATCGAAGGGGGAAGAATCAGGAATCAGGGATCAAGGGCCAAGGAGATCGAAGGGGGAAGAATCAGGAATCAGGGATCAAGCGCGGATCAAGCGCCAAAAGAATCAGGGAATCAGGAAGGATGGGCTCGCCTTTTGAATCCTTCCTCCTTGGATCCCCCTGTTCCTTGATTCCTGATTCTTGATTCTTTCCTGCGAAGCAGGATTCTGAATTTCTTTTGCGCGGCGCCGTCTCACGGTGACGTTGCCAGTCGCGCACGTGCCAGATCTGATGTCGCCCACCCCTGAAAAGCCGCCCGGACGGCCGCCGGCTTTCGTCTTCCTCGATCCGGATGGCCGGCGCTGGCCGCGCATTCGTGTCTTGCTGGTGGTGATGGGGGCGATCGCCCTGGCGGCGGTTGTTTGGTTCGTCTATTCGTTGCTGGTCACGCCCTGGCTGCGCGTGACGCCTTCCGTCGCAAAATTGAAGGAGGAACTAAAGGCGATGCAGCGCCCGGCAGAAATCACGACTGCCAACCCGGGAGTCCGCCAACCCACTTGGCTCAAGTACAAACGGCTGGCCGAGCGCGGCAAACTCGCGCCGAACCGCGCCTTCAACGAAAGAAAGGGAACGCTGCCCCAGCCGGGCACGGGCGCACCCGAAGTGCGTCTCGCGTATTACGGCGACTGGGATGCCTCCGCGCTGACGTCCCTCGGGGCGCACGCGGACCAACTCACCCACGTTGCGGTGGAACGCTATTCCGTGCGCTGGGAGGCTGCGAAGACTACCCTGCACGAAGATCTCGATGCCGGGCTCGATGGATTTGCTGCCGCCAAGGGGCTGATCCTTATGCCGATTCTCGGCAATGTCAGCGCCTCGGGCAATCGGGTGGCGGAGTCCGTGGAATGGCTCATCCAGGCCGCTCCGGAAGCGCGCGCCGAATTTATCGAAAAGCTCTTGGAGAAAATCCTCGCGACCAAGGCGGGGGGACTCATTGTCGACTTCCAGTTCATCGACCCCACGCTTTCCGATGCACTGACCGCTTTCTATTCCGAGCTTTCCGCGGCGTTGCGGGGCAAGGGTCGAGAATTCTGGCTTTCCGTGCCGATGGGCGAGGATCTCGCGTCGTATCAACTCGAAAAGCTCGCGCATGTGACGGACCGATTTCTCGCGGTGCTGCACGGCGAAAATTCCGATCAGGACGCGCCCGGTCCGACCGCATCCAAGGAATGGTTCGAGGGCTGGCTGGAGACCGCGCTGGGCTACGGCGAGCCCGCGCAATGGATCGCCGTACTGGCCAACGGCGGGTTTGACTGGGCGGAAGGCAACCCGCGTGGAATTTCGATCACGTTTGCGGATGCCATGGCGCGCGCCGACTACGCCGGCCTGGACGAATTGCGCGGGGAGGGACTTAAGATCACCGGACCGGCGTTCGAGCCGAACCTGACGTACCTCGACAAAGCGGGGGTCAAACACACGGTTTGGTTTCAGGATGCGATCACGTTCCTGAATCAGCTTTCGACCGCGCGTCGCCGCGGTTTCGGCGGTGTCGCCATCGATCGGTTGGGAGGCGAAGATCCCGCCATCTGGGCGGCATTGAAGATCCCGCCGAAGATCGAGGCGAAGGAGCTCACGCCGATGGAAGCGATTACGCCCGGAGAAGAGATCACCAGCATCGGAGACGGCTGCGTGGTGGGACTGAATCTCGAGCGGGAACCTGGCCGACGTTACCTCGAGGTCGATTCAGACGGGTATGTGCGTTGCACGTATACGGATTTCCCCACTTACGCCACGTTCTTCCGCGAGGGCGGCGGTTCCGGTGTGCGCAAGGTCGCGTTGACTTTCGACGACGGCCCGGATCCCACCTGGACACCGCTTATCCTCGACGTTCTGAAGCGTGAAGGCGTGAAGGCCACGTTCTTCATCGTGGGGAGTCGGGCGGAACTGTATCCTTATCTTGTCCGCCGGATCGTCGATGAGGGGCACGAACTTGGGAATCACACGTACACCCACAGCAACGTGGCCACGATTTCCGGACAGCAGATGCGGCTCGAATTGAATGCGACCCAGCGCCTAATCGAGACCGTAACGGGGCGGTCGACCCTGCTCTTCCGGCCTCCTTACAACGCCGACTCGCATCCCACCAAGTTTGAGGAAATTCGTCCGCTCA
Source organism: Chthoniobacterales bacterium (assembly GCA_038226705.1). Classification (GTDB taxonomy): domain Bacteria; phylum Verrucomicrobiota; class Verrucomicrobiia; order Chthoniobacterales; family SZAS-18; genus SZAS-18. The sequence continues at coordinate 16,377 of JBBRQH010000008.1, forward strand.
ATCTCGCCCAGGCCATGGGCTACATGATTGTGCTGGAGGATATCGATTCGCTCGACTGGCAGCGGGATGGGGTCGAGAACATCCTCGAGCGCGTAAAACGGGAGCGGAACGCCGGTGGGAACATGGTGCTCCTGCATGACGCGGGGGGCGATCGCCGGCAGACGCTCGATGCCCTTCCGCAGATTATCGATTACTTCCAGCGGCGCGGTGACCGCATCGTGCCTTTGCATGAGATGCTCGGCAAGACCTTCGCCGATACCATGCCGCCGGTGGGCGATACCCAGCAGCCCCTCGTGCGCTGGGTGACGGGGGTCGGCTTCCGCGTCTTTCACGCCCTCGAGTCGTTTTTGTGGGCACTGCTTTTCGTCTCCACGCTACTCGTGCTCGTCCGCATGATCCTGGTCCTGTGGCTGGCGGCGCGATTCCCGTGGCGCCAGGTGCCCGTCGAGGATTTTCAGCCGCCGGTCACGGTGCTCGTGGCGGCTTACAATGAAGCAAAGGTCATCGCTGCGACGATTCGTTCCGTGCTGGCCACGGAGTATCGGGGTGCGATCGAACTCCTCGTGGTGAACGACGGCTCGACCGACGGCACGGCGGCGATTGTGGCGGACTTGGCCACGCGGGAGCCGCGGCTGCGCTTGCTCAACCAGCCGAACGGCGGCAAGGCCAGCGCACTCGAGCGCGGTCTACTCGACGCCCGGCATGAGATTCTCGTGCTGCTCGATGCCGATACGCAGTTCCGCCCAGAGACGATCGGCCAGTTGGTGCAGCCCTTGCGCGACGAAAAAGTGGGAGCCGTGTCCGGCCACGCCAAGGTCGGCAATCCCCGTTCGTTGATCGGACGGTGCCAGGCGCTGGAATACATTTGCGGCTTCAATCTCGATCGGCGGGCCTATGCGACTTGGAACTGCATCACCGTAGCGCCTGGGGCGATCAGTGCGCTGCGCCTGGCGGCGGTCCGGGCGGTAGGCGGTCTTTCGCACGACACGCTGGCGGAAGACACGGACCTGACGCTTTCCTTGCACCGGGCCGGCTGGCGCGTGGCTTACACCCCCGCCGCGCTGGCCTACACGGAGGCGCCTGAAACCTTTGCCGCGCTGGCCAAGCAGCGTTTCCGGTGGGCCTTCGGCACAATGCAGTGCCTCTGGAAACATCGCGACCTCACCTTCAGTCTGCGGGCGCGCGCTCTCGGCTTCTTCAGTCTGCCGAGCATCTGGTTTTTCCAGATCTTCCTCGTCGCGCTGACGCCACTGGTGGATTTCGGGTTGATCGTCTCGCTTTTACTGGGGAACGGCGCCGCAGTGGTGCCGTATTTACTCGCGTATCTGGCGATCGATCTCGTGCTCGCCGTGGTCGCCTGCGTGCTCGAACGGGAACCGATCTGGCGTGCCTGGGTCGTGTTTCCGATGCGTTTCATTTACCGCGTACTCTTGAGCTATGTGATTTGGAAGGCGATTCGACGCGCGTGTGTGGGCGCCCTCGTCGGCTGGGGAAAGCTGGAACGCACCGCCGGCGTGGATCTCGAACTCGGGCGGCGCGAGCAGCCCGCGCGCCCATGAAGTACGCTTTCGTCCACGCTTCCACTGCGCTGGCGGCGCTTCTGCTCTCCGGCTGTCCGGCGCAGAAGCTTCCGCCACGGGTCGAAATGCCCCGGGCCACGCAGCTCGCCATCCCGCCGAAGGGCGCCTATTGTGGCGCGTACATCGATTTCGGCGAGCGCGAAGACGAAATCACCCTCGAGGCGATCGAGTCCTTCGAGCGCATGGTGGGCAAACAGCAGGCCATTGTCGCGTCCTCCAGCTACTGGGGAGAGCAAAGCTTCCCGACGGAAAACGTGAAACTTGTCGCCCGCCATGGCGGGGTCCCGCTCATCTTCTGGTCGCCGTGGGATCGGCCCTACGAAGAAAGGAAGGGCACGGACCAAAAACACGGCCCCGACAAATATTCGCTCACGAGCATTCTCGCGGGCGCGCACGATACCTACATCGATATGTGGGGTGACCGCGCGCGCGAATTCGGGGGAGCGATGATCGTGAGTTTTGCGAATGAGGCGAATGGCGATTGGTTTCCGTGGTCGGGCACCTACTACGGCGGCAACAACGTCGTGCCGGATTCGAATCCCAAGCGCTACCAGGGGCCGGAGACGTACAAAAAAGCGTACCGCTACGTGGTGGATCGCATCCGCGCCCGCGGGGCGAAGAACGTCGAGTGGGTTTTTCACTCGATGAACTATCCGTATCCCTTCGACGTTTGGAATCTCGCGAAGGAATACTATCCGGGTCCCGAATATGCGGATTGGATCGGCTGCAGCGTCTATGGACCGCAGTACAAATTGGACAAATGGGGACCGTTCACGCCGCTATTGGAATGGCCTTACAAGCACATCAGCGAAATCGACCCGTCGAAGCCATTCATGGTCGTGGAGTGGGGCGTGGCCGAGCTGCCGAAGAAAGGCAATCGCGCCGAGTGGATCCGCGAAGCGCTGACGGCGATGAGTTCCGGCAAGTTTCCCCGGCTGAAGGCGATGGTTTTCTGGCACGAACGCTGGCAGAACAAGGATCTGAGCTTCTCGAACCTGCGCATCGATTCCTCCGCCGAAGCGCTGCAAGCCTATCGCGACGGCCTCGCGAATCCCTTTTGGGTGGAACGTCCAATTTGGAAGTAGCGAAGCGTTGAGAGACTCATGCGAAGGCGCGAAGAAAAGTCTCACCCAATGCGACGAAAGCACAAAGGGGATCGGCCCATCGCGCGAAAAACGAGTCTTCGTTTGCCGTCTCGGCAGAACTTTGTCGGACCGCTGGAGCGTGATACACTCTCCACATGAATCTCACGGCCGTGTTTGTGGAATGCCCCGAAGGCGGCTTCTCGGCCTACCTCGAAGAGATTCCCGGCGTTAATACGCAGGGCGAAACCATCGACGAAGCGCGCGAGAATCTAGCCGATGCCTTACAGATGGTCCTGGCAGCCAATCGCGAAATATCGCGACGAACAAACGCGTCGGGAGCGCTTCGGCGCGAACCGATGTCGCTTTCAGCGGCATGAAGCTCCTTGAGTTGGAGCGACACTTGCGAAGCCACGGGTGCGATCTTCTCCGCGAAGGCGGACGCCATTCAGTTTGGTGGCATCCTGCGCGTCGCAAAACGTCGGCCGTGCCGCGGCATCGCGAGATCAAGGAATTCACCACGCGTGCCATTTGCCGTGACTTGGAGATCCCGCTGCCCTGAGAAACCTGCTCCGACACTCCGCTACCGTCGCGCCATCCGCACAAACAGCCAGGCTCCAAGGGAGAGGAAAACGACGTTGGGCAGCCACATCAGCAGCTCGGGATGCATGCTGGGTTTATCGCGGAAGAGATTCGCCACGATGATGAAGAAAAAATAGAGGAACGCGACGACGAAACTGATCCCGAATCCGACGCTCGTTTCCTTGCGCTGGGCGGTGATGCCCAGCGGAATCCCGACCAGCGCAAACGTGAAACACGCGAGGGAAAAAGAAAACCGGCGATTCACCTCGGTAAGCGTGGCACTCCGGCTTTCGGGCGTGCCGCTCTTCAAGTTCTCGAAGAGTTCGGGCGCAGTCTGGATGTTCAGCCCGCGGCGCTGCATTTTCTTGTTATACAGTTCCTCCAGCGAAATCGGGAAAACGAACTCCTGCATCGTGATGCCGTCGCGGATCTTCGTCAGGTCGGCCGGATTCGTCTCGTCGCGCTGCTCGAAACGCGTGCCCGTCAGCTTGAGCAGGAGTTGCTTGCGCTCCAGATCGAGCGCGAGACTGCCGGTGCGCGCGAAGACGACCCGGGTGACTTCACCGGCGCTGTTCAACTCGTAGAGGTGCACATTCTCGAGCTGGTCGGCGATTTTGCGCCCCACGTAGATCCGCCGGCCGGGGAAATCGGTGATGATCTGGTCGCTGTTGAAGAGCGCGATGGGGTCGGTCGTGACAATGCGATAAAACGAATTGCGGATGTCCTCCTGCGCCTTGGGTGCCACCTGCAAGTTGATCCAAAGGCAGAGGCTGCAGAAAATTACCGCCACCACCAGCACCGGCGCCGCGATGCGCGTCACGGGCACGCCGCTCGTGCGCAGGGCCGTCAGTTCATTCGCGGCGGACCAACGGCCAAACAGAAGAAGAATCGCGGTGAGAAATCCCCACGGGACGGTGAAAGTCAGCGAAAACGGCAGCAGATAGCTGACGAACGCGAGGATATAGTACAGCGGCAGGTTGTGGTTGATGAGCAGGGCGGCGACCTGCTTGAAAATGTTGCCGAGAACGAGCACAAAAGTCAGGACGGCCACGGCCCAGAGCACGGTCGTCAGCAGCTCACGGAGCAGGTAGCGGTCGAGAAGGCGGAACATGCGGGGGCGTCGGCCGCAATGGTGCGCCGGGAATGGCGTCTTGGAAATGCCCATTCCGCCGGCGGAGGCGAAATTTGGCTCGCAGATGCACGGGCGGCCTTGCTTCGGAGAGCGCGCTGGTCAGGATTCCGGCTGCGTCCTCAACCCGCCTGACCGCTTGATTCCCCAATCCACCATCGAACGCGTCGCCGCCGCGAACGACATTGTCGAGGTGGTGGGCGCGGTGGTGCAACTCAAGCGCCTGGGGGCGCGCTGGCGGGCGCTTTGCCCGTTCCATCGCGAAAAGACGCCGTCGTTCTATGTCGATTCGCAGAGGCAGAACTACAAGTGCTTCGGGTGCGGCGTGGGCGGCTCGGTCTTCAAGTTTGTCATGGCGTACGAGAACCTCGATTTCCCGTCCGCCGTGCGCCGACTCGCCGAACGGGCAAACGTCCAGCTCTCGGAGGACGAGCTGCGCGGCGGAGACGACGACGGCACGTACACCCTCCGCAAGCGGCTGATCACCCTGCACGGCGAAGCCGCCGAGTGGTACCACCGGCAACTGCTCAAGAGCCCGGCGGCGCAACCCGTGCGCGACTACCTCCGCGCGCGGGGCATCGGCCGCGAAATTGCGGTGAACTGGAAACTCGGCTACGCCCCGGATGCCTGGAGCGAACTGCGCGATTGGGGATTGGAGGCGGGTTATTCACTGGAAGAACTCACCTCGGGCGGCCTCGTCGTCGTGCGCGAGGAGGAATCCGGTGAAAAACGCGCGGGACCCAAGCGCGGCAAAGGCTACGACCGTTTTCGCGACCGGCTCATGATTCCGATCTGCAATGAGCAAGGCGAGGTGGTTGCCTTCAGCGGTCGCGTTCATGCCGCGGCGGAACAGACCGCGAAGTACGTCAACTCGCCCGAAACCCCCATCTTCACGAAGGGTGCAGTGCTTTTCGGGCTGCACAAATCGCGCCGGCCGATCATCGCGGCGGGCCGCGCGATCGTTTGCGAAGGGCAGCTCGACCTCATCACCGCCTACGAGAACGGCGTGACGAATGTAACCGCGCCGCAGGGGACCGCTTTCACTCCGAAACAGGCCGCGATTCTACGACGGTGCTGTGAGGAGGTTGTGCTGTGCTTCGACGCCGATGCGGCCGGACAACAGGCGGCGGAGCGGTCATTCGCCGCGCTTTTGGAGGCGAATATCAGCGTGCGCGTCGCCACCATGCCGCCGGGCGAAGACCCCGATTCCATGATTCGCACGCGGGGCGCGGATGCCTTCCGGGAGCGGATCGCGGCGGCCCAGGACTTCTTCGATTTCCAAATGGACCGGCTCGCCGCGACCATCGATATCGCCACGCCCCGCGGCCAGGCCACATACGCCAAACGATTGGCCGAGACCGTGCGCCTGGTCGGCGATCCGCTGCTGCGCGACGCGGTGGCCGGGAAAGTCGCGGCCCGGCTGGGACTCGCGCCGGACCGCTTCCGCGAGGTCGTCGCGCGCACGCCGCGGCGTCCGCTTTTCCGCGAGGACGCGGCCATCCAGCTCGCGGAGCGGACGACCCCGGTGGAAAAGACTTCGCTCGCGATCAGGCATCTCGCGCTGCTGGCGCTGGAGCACCGGGAATCTCGCGAATGGCTACTTGCGCAACCCGACTGGAGAGCAGTGCTCGGGCAGGTTTCGGGGGGCGCGCTGCTCCAGCGGGCGTTGGAAGCAAAGGTCACGCTCGGGGAGGCCGCTTCGGTGAATGCCTTCCTTTCCACCCTCCCGTTCAATGAGGAGGAATGGTTCTCGGATCGGCTCGCCGAGCCGCTCCCACAGCATCCCGAGGTGGTGCGCGAGGATTCCTGGCAGGAGCTCGAGAGCGAAATCATGACCGGCCGGAGGGACCGTTTGCAGGCCCTTTTGCGCGCGCCGGCCCTCGATTTGGAAGAAGCTGCAAGGATAAACCAAGAAGTCCTTGCTTTGCAAAAATCGCTTGGGGATATTGCGCGGCTTCGTTCGACCCGGCGTAGCCCCGAATAATCCTCTCCACGCGCGCCCCGATCAATCCCCCAGCTTCCTCGGATATGCCTCGTCTTCCAGTTGTCGTCGCGAAGAAGAAGGTCTCAAGAATCCAACCGAAGCCGTCGCGAGGAAAGATGCCCGCGTCGCGTCGCCCGTCGGGCAAGAAGTCGGCCGCCAAACCCACCGCGAGAAAAGTCGCTTTGGCGGAGGAGAAGAAAATGCCTGCGAAGCCGCCCGCCCGGAAGTCCTCGCCGTCGTCTCGGCCTTCCGCTTCCGCCGCCAAAAACGGCAAGGCAGTCGCCGGAGGCTCGCCGGGCCGGAAGCCCGCCGCCCATTCCGGGCGTGGTCACAACTCGGCCAAAACTCCCTTGCGTCCGAGTGCCGGCCGCGCGTCGAAAAAGAAGGGACACGCCGCAACGCCCAGGAAGCCAAAAGCAGTACTACCCGCGGCGCCCGTCGCCCTGGACATGCAGGAGAAGATTCGCGAGCTGATCCGGCTCGCGAAGGAGCAGGGCTATCTGACTTTCGACGACCTCAACGAGGCGCTCCCGGTCGGCATGGCCGATCCCGAGCAGATGGACGCGCTCGTGTCCCAGCTCCGCGTGATGGAGTTCGATATCATCGACGCCTCCCAGGTGGACCGTCTCAAGGACGTCAAAAAGGAAGGCCAGGAGGAAGAAGAGGCTGAGGAGCCCGAGGTGGAAGCGCGCGAGGAGGAGGAGGACGAGCGCCCCGAGGAACGGCCCGATGGCCGGCTGGATATTCTGGACGACCCGGTTCGCCAGTATCTCAAACAGATGGGTCAAGTTGCGCTACTGACCCGCGAGCAGGAGGTGGAGATTTCGAAGCGGATCGAAGTGGCGGAATCCAGTGCCCAGACGATACTCTATCGCTTTGGCTTCATTGCCCGCGGCCATATCGAAGTCGCGCGGCGGCTGCTCGAGGGACGGGAACGCTTCGATCGCGTCATTCTCGACAAGAAGATCGAGAGCCGGGAGCGCCAGATGCGTGCGTTGCCGAAGTTGTGCGCCACGGTGGAGGCAGCTATGGCGGAGGTCACGGGCCGTTTCATGGAACTCCGGCATGCCAAGGGCGCCGCGGTGGGGAAGGCGAAGAAGGCTTTTCAACGCAGCCACGCCAAATTGGTGACTTCCTACGGCAAATTCTACCTGAAGCAGAAGATGATGGAGGAGTTTGTCCTCCTGGCCGACGAGAACTACCGCCTGCTCACGATGCTCCAATGCGAGCCGAACCGGGCCACGAACGGCCACGCCACGAAGGCCGATACCGCAGCGCGGCTCCGTGAATTGATCAGCCGGCTTTGGCTCGATCCGGCTGAATTCAAACAGCAATACGAGGCGCTCAAGGAATGGCAGCGCAAGGCGCTCAAGGCCAAGACGGAGATGGTCGTGGCGAACCTGCGCCTCGTGATTTCGATTGCGAAGAAGTATACGAATCGCGGGCTCTCGTTTCTTGACCTCATTCAGGAAGGCAACATGGGCCTGATGAAGGCCGTCGAGAAATTCGAGTACAAACGCGGCTACAAATTCTCGACTTACGCGACGTGGTGGATCCGCCAGGCGATCACCCGCAGCATCGCGGACCAGGCGCGGACGATTCGCATCCCGGTCCACATGATTGAGACGATCAACAAGCTGATGCGCGTGCAAAAGCAGTTGGTCCAGGAGTACGGGCGTGAGCCGAGTCCGGACGAAGTGGCGGATGAAATTCACCTCCCGGTCGAGCGCGTTCGAGCCGTGTTGAAGATGGCCCAGCAGCCGATTTCCCTGCAGTCGCCGGTGGGCGAGGGGGAAGATACCAGCTTTGGCGATTTCATTGAGGATAAGGGCGCCGAAAATCCCTCGGATATGACTGCCGCCGTCATCCTGAAGAGCAAAATTAAGGATGTTCTTTGCACGCTGACCGAGCGCGAGCGCCAGGTCTTGGAGCAACGTTTCGGACTGGTGGACGGCTATTCGCGTACCCTCGAGGAAGTGGGCCGCCAATTCCGGGTCACGCGCGAGCGCATCCGGCAGATCGAGGCAAAAGCCCTCCGCAAGATGCGGCATCCCACCCGGATTCGTCAGCTCGAAGGCTTTATCGAGAGTAACGAGTAGGGGGTGGAAGACGGCAGTACGGCCATTCCTGGCCGCAGGAAACGCCTGCTGGGACCAAACTCCCGAGCGCGGTGGCCACCTCGGCATTTGAATTGCACGTTTTCAACGCCTTTGGCGTTGAAAGGCGATCTGCCAAACGCGTGGACGTGTGTGACCTCGTTTGGCGGACCCCTTTGGACCTGCCTGCGTTTTCGACGTTTTGGCAAGCGCGAACAAACTCACTGCTTTGTCGCCGGCGGCACGGCGGGCGCCACCACCGCCGGCGGCGGCACGTACAATCTGGCCGCCATGTTCGCGGCTTTCCAGTCCATCGCCATCCGGATGCGCGTGCGACCGCTCGGGTGGTCGAACATCAGGAACTCCTCCAGCGGGCCGGGATCCATCTTGCGATAGACGCCGAGCTTGAGCGCTGCCTTCGCGAATCCATCAGGCTCGCGCGATACGTTCAACCCAAACGCATCGGCTTCGCTCTCGGCGGACCGGATGATGGTTTTGAACACGGGCGTCAGTAAGAACAGGTACGTGCTGAAGATCAGGAGTAGAAGCGGGAAACCGGCGGGATCCGCGATTCCACGCACGCCCCAGCGCGTGCCCCAACGGCGCATGCACGCCTCGAAAACTACTCGCCCCAACGCAAAGCCAATGACGAATATGACCCCGAAAAAGACCACAAACTTGCCCATGTGGTTCAGCACGTAATGACCCATCTCGTGCGCCATTACCATCCGGATCTCCGGGAGGGTGCATTGCTTAAGCAAGTTGTCGTTGAGCGCGATCCGCGCCGTGCCCATGAAGCCCGAGACGTTGGCGCTCACGCGTTTTGTCTGCTTGGAAGCGTCGACTTCGAAAACCTGCGCGACGGGAATCTGGTTGGCCCGCGCCATGGTCAGGATGGGCTCGCTGATTGCCGTATTCGTGACGGGCTTGTACGTATTGAAGATTGGCTCGATGAAGACCGGGGCGATCATGATTCCGACGAGCATGAATGCCACCAGCACTCCACTCCCCCAGATCCACCAGGTGCGGGGAGCGCGACGAAACACCGCGTAAAGTGCCATGAGGAGCAGCGGCATGCCGACCAGTTCCAGTCCGAGCCCCTTTGCCTGCTCGCCAAACCACTCTCCGAACGTCTGGTTCGACATCTCATAGGCATGCTCGCGGAAATATCCCTCGTACGCATCCAGCGGAAAGGTGAGGACCGTGACCAGCAGGACGTAGGGGATCGCGTAAAGCGCCACCTGGAGCGCCTTAAAGCGGGTCTTGCGCTCCGCAAAATCGCGCAGGCGCGCCGAAATGCGTGCATTCAAGAGTAGCAGGGCCACGCCAGAGCCAAGGAGGAAATTCCAGAGCAACAGCCAGTAGGTTCCCTCGAAATAGGCATCGGAGCGGGCGCGTTTGTCGGCGGGAATGCTGTCAATATACGCCCGCGTCGCTGACGCCGGATCGAATGCTGGCGTGATGGCCTGCGCTGTCGGCGTCCCCTTCGGCACGGCCGTCTCTGCCGGCACGGCCGACGTGGGCGGCGCAGGATCCTGCGCAAACACGGCCTTCCCCGGAGCAGCGGAGAGCACGAGCATGAACGCGATTCGAAGACCGATGTGCCGCAGCGACCGTTCAAACGCGTTTCGAATTTTCATGCGCCCGCTCCTACCGCCCGCTCCAACGCATGGCAATCGCCGCGCGGATCCGTCGCCAAAGATCGCAAGGTACGCGGGGGAGTTGGAGCGGGCATTCCTGCCTGCCCGCAGTGAAAGGCTGCGGGAACGAAAGAGCCCGGCGGGGCTGTGCCGCGCCTCAACCGCTTTTGCTGTTTTCCCAAAAAGCCACGACTATCTGCTGTGCCGGCGTTTCCTGGGCAGCCGAAACACACGCTTTCAACGCCTTTGGCTTTGAAAGCGCCCCGAAGGCGAAGCCATCGAGTTTCGCCAACCGAGCACTCCCACAGATTTTGGGGTCGCCGAAGAATTTTTTGCCGTTGAGCGAAAATTCGCTAACTCTTTACGTTCCCAATGAGCACTCCCTTCGACACCCTGCGCGATTTCTCCTTCGGCCCTGGCCAGACCGGTAAACTCCACTCCCTCCCCGCCCTGGAGAAAGCCGGCGCGGGTCCGGTCTCGAAGCTGCCGGTTTCCATCTGTTTGGTGCTCGAATCAGTGCTCCGAAATTGCGACGGGAAAAAAGTGAGTGAAGCAAGCGTGCGCGAACTCGCCAACTGGCAGCCGAAAGCCGAGCGCACTGCCGAGATTCCTTTCGTCGTCGCGCGCATTGTCTTGCAGGATTTTACCGGGGTGCCTCTTCTCGTCGATCTCGCCGCCATGCGTTCGGCGGTCGCCCGGATGGACAAGGATCCCAACATCGTCGAGCCGCTCGTGCCGGTCGACCTGGTCGTCGACCACTCGGTGCAGGTCGATTTTGCCGGCAGCGCCGCGGCGCTCGCGAAAAACCTCGAGCTGGAATTCACCCGCAACCGCGAGCGCTACCAGTTCCTGAAGTGGGGCATGCAGGCCTTCAATACCTTCAAGGTCGTCCCGCCCGGCATCGGCATCGTCCACCAGGTGAATCTCGAGTTTCTCGCCAAGGGTGTACTGGAATGCGGCGGGATGTACTATCCCGACACGCTCGTTGGCACCGATTCGCACACCACCATGATCAATGGCTTGGGCATCGTCGGTTGGGGCGTCGGCGGCATTGAAGCGGAAGCCGGCATGCTCGGTCAGCCGGTCTATTTCCTCACGCCCGATGTCGTGGGCGTCTATCTCACCGGTTCACTCCGCGAAGGCGTCACGGCGACTGACTTGGCCCTGACGATTACGCAGATGCTACGCAAAGCGAAGGTGGTCGGAAAGTTCGTCGAATTTTACGGACCCGGCGCGTCGGCGCTCGCCGTGGTCGATCGCGCGACCATTGCCAACATGGCTCCGGAATACGGCGCCACGATGGGCTTCTTCCCGGTCGATGCGGAGTGCGTCAACTACCTGCGCGCCACCGGCCGCAGCGAGGAACATTGCGCGATGTATGAGGCGTATTACCGGGCGCAGGGTCTGTGGGGCATCCCGGAGCGCGGGCAGATCGCCTACTCGTCCGAAGAGGAACTCGACCTCGCGTCCGTCGTCCCCAGCGTCGCCGGACCGAAACGTCCGCAGGATCGGATTGAACTCCCCAGCTTGAAAAAGACGTTTGAGTCGCTTTTCGCCAAGCCATTGAAGGAAGGCGGCTACGGCAAGCATCTCGCCGACCTCGGGCACCGGTTCGAAGTGCACATGGATCAGGTCGAGCCCGCCGCCGCCCCCGCCATGCCTTCGACCGATACCAAGTCGAATCAACCGGCAGTCGGCGAGGCGCGGAACGTGGTCGAGATGGTCTCGAATCGTCCGACGCCCCATCCCGCCTCGGAAGCGGATCCCGTGGCCCACAACGCCAAGGAAGTCGAGGTGGGGCACGGCTCGGTCCTCATCGCGGCGATCACGAGCTGCACCAACACATCGAACCCGAGCGTGATGCTCGCGGCCGGACTCCTCGCGAAGAAGGCAGTGGAAAAGGGCTTGCACGTAAACCCAGCGGTCAAGTCCTCGCTCGCGCCCGGCAGCCGCGTGGTGACGGACTACCTCAATAAAACCGGCCTGCAGCCCTACCTCGATCAGCTCGGCTTCCAGACGGTCGGTTACGGCTGCACCACCTGCATTGGTAATTCGGGCCCGCTTTCCGCGCCCATCGAAGAGGCGATCTTGAAGAACGACCTCGTGGCGGCGTCAGTGCTTTCCGGCAATCGCAACTTCGAGGCGCGCGTCCATCAAAACATCAAGGCGAACTTCCTCATGTCGCCGCCGCTCGTCGTAGCCTTCGCGCTTGCCGGCCGGGTGGACACCGATCTCACCACCGAACCCCTCGGGAACGGCTCGGACGGAAAGGCGGTCATGCTCAAGGATATCTGGCCCACGCTGGGCGAGGTCCGCGAGGCGATGGAGAGCGCGCTCAAGCCGGAAGTTTTTCAGTCGCTTTATCAGGATTTCGCCGCCCAGAATCCGAAATGGAACGAGATTCCCTCGAGCGTGGGCGATATCTACGAGTGGGACCGGCAGAGCACTTACATTCAAGAGCCGCCCTTCTTCCAGGATTTCTCGGTCCAGCCCGGCACCATCGTCGAGATCAAGGGCGCGAAAGTGCTCGGCATCTTCGGCGACAGCGTGACGACCGATCACATCTCGCCCGCCGGCGCGATCAAGAAGACGTCGCCCGCCGGCAAATTCCTGCTCGAGAAGGATGTCGCGTTTGAGGACTTCAACAGTTACGGCTCGCGCCGCGGCAACGATCGCATCATGACCCGCGGCACCTTCGCGAATGTGCGGATCAAGAACCTCATGCTGGGCGGCGAGGAAGGCGGCAACACCATCTTCCAGCCCACCGGCGAGAAGATGTCGATTTACGATGCCGCGATCCTGCACGCCACGCATCATACGCCGCTGATCGTCATTGCCGGACAGGAATATGGCACGGGCAGCTCGCGCGATTGGGCCGCGAAGGGCACGAAGCTGCTTGGGGTGAAGGTCGTTGTCGCGCAAAGCTACGAGCGCATTCACCGTTCGAATCTAGTCGGCATGGGCGTGCTCCCGCTCCAGTTTCGCGAAGGCGTCACCGCCGCGACGCTCGGGCTCGATGGCACGGAGGTCTTCGATGTCCTGGGCTTGAGCAATGACCTCAAGCCGCAGGAGGACGTCACGCTGCGTATCACCCGGCGGAACGGAAAAGTGGAGGACATCACCGTCCGCTGCCGCATCGATACGCCGATCGAGATCGACTACTACCAGCACGGCGGGATTCTGCCGTTCGTGTTGCGGCAGTTGGTCGCGACGGCGTAACGGGTCGGTGGGTGGGCGCGTGTGGCGTTGGGCCGTTGGCGGAAGCGAACGGCTCACGCGAAGGCGCGGGCGCGAAGGCGGAGTGCGAATCGAACGTCAGATCGGTGAGCAAGATTCAGCGCCGATGTAGCAAACGCATTTGTTCTTCCCCGACTCTCAAGAGAATGCGAGAGGGCATCGAACGGGGAGTGCCTGGCCATCAATTCATTCGCGCGGGTGGCGGCGGCCTATGGCAATCGAACTTTGTCGGTTCCGCCGCGCGTGACCGCTGGCAAACCAGCGCGTTGGTGAGCGCACATGGTTGAGCCTCCTGCCGCAGTCGATGAAGAATCCGGGGCGAGGCCCACGGGACACATTCGAAGTTCTGATTACAGAGTTTGGCCCGCGCGAGGGAAGGTCAGATTTACTCACACAAAGACACAAAGTCACAAAGGGGAGGGAACGACGCAGCGATTCGAATACACCAAAATGCGGCGAAAAAGGGCAGACCCGAAGCTGGGCGGCTGGAAAGGCTGCCAGCCATTGGCAGGGGATTGAGCGGCGCGACGCCATTCCTGCTTGCACTCCTCCGCACCGCGGACCACGGCACTCCGCGCTCCCTTCGATTATCGCCATCGTGCTTGCCGACACAGCCGGGCAGTCGGTGGAAATCGAACCACGGGGGTGACAAAAAGACACATGACATTTTCCCCGACTGGCACCCAGCTCAAGATTCCGCAAAGAGAAAACCTGCCTCCGGCTCTTGGCGGAAGTATTCGACCGCAGCAGATCGATTTCCTGAGAAACGCGAACGGACAGGATTCCCGGTCTTGCCGTCAGGGTCTGCGACGCTGCGCGGCGACATTTCTCACTCTTTCCGTTTCGCTTTGGCTCGGCGCCTGTGCGGATTCGCCTTACGACGGGAATTCTCGTTTCGCCGCACGGGCCTTGGATTCGCGCAATTCGCAGCCCGGCCGCAGCGCGGACTTCGCGTCTTACTGGAATGGGGATGACTCCACTGGTCCGGCCCGCATCGAGATACGCCTGGCCGAGCAAAAGGCCTACTTCTTTCGCCGCGACCAGGTTGTCGGTGTTTCAGCGCTCTCGACAGGTCGCGAGGGATACGATACCCCGACGGGACAATTCAAGATCATCCAAAAGGATGAAGGGCATCGCTCTTCGATTTACGGCGAATTTGTCGACAAACGCAGCGGCGAAGTCATCAACCCAGATGCCGACACCACCCGCGATAAGGCTCCACCGGGCGCCAAATTTGTCGGTGCGCCCATGCCGAACTTCATGCGCATCGTCGACGGAGTCGGGTTGCACGCTGGCTACCTCCCGGGCACGCCCGCGTCGCACGGTTGCATTCGCATGCCGGCCGAAATGAGCGCGAGCTTTTTCCGGAATGTGAAGGTCGGCACGCCGGTGGCGGTTTTGCCGTAAGTGCGGAGGGCCGGAGCGCCAGGCCATCAGTGCCGCGCAACAGAAGCGATTTCCGGCTGCAGGCCCGCGGCAATGTCGCGCGGTCGAACATTGTAAAGGACCTCTCGGCGCAGTTTGCCGGAGCAGTTCCCACGGCCAAGGCCGAAGCGCTCGCCGCGCTGGAGGGGCGAGGAAGTGCGCAGCGAAGTGGCGCGCATTCGGTGGCGGGGAATGGGAACGGAAACACGACGCCGTCGACGACGGTGCTGGGGAATCCGGCCGCGGCTCACACCGGGGTGAGTGCGGCGGGATAGGCGGGAGCGGTTGACGACAAAGAACGGTGGGCGAGGAGCAACGAATCGTCCGCCGTTCTTATTTTGCGCCTACGGCCTTTTGGTCGCTTCGAGGACGGCCGAGCACCGCGAGACAGCCGCTCTAACTTTGCCTTTAAACCTCTTCCCCAGCGGCGACGACGCCGACGAGGAGGACAGCTTACGCAAAGGCGCGATGGCGCGATGAAAGACAAATTAGTTTCTCACAAAGGCAAAAAGACACAAAAATGGGTTCCTTAACGGTGCCGGGTGTGGTGCACAAAGAGGCGGTTACCGACATTGCGCATGAGCGAGTAAGGACTCTTAGCCGCATTCCTTTGTGCCTTCGTGGCTTTGGGTGAGACACTCAGACGGTTTCTCCGCGTCTCTGCGGCTCGGTGTGAACCGGTCCAGGAGTTCAACCGTCCTCTTTGCGCCTTTCAATGAGCCCTTCCGATCGCTCCAGCGGTATTTTTCGCTCGCATTCCGCGCGAATGCATCGGTATGATCAGGCCCGTTCCTGACGACCCGGCGTTTCTCGATTTTCCACGGACCATTATAGGTATCGAGAAGCACCGCGCGGAGCGGATAAGTCGCCCTAAACATTCACCGCAACTCAAGCGGCGCTGGCCACGGCTGGCGCCGCTTTTTCATTGCAGATGGGCACATTTTCCATTGGCCGTGCTCCGTCCCTCGCCTGTAAGTCGTCCCTGTGTCCTTTGTCCCCACTTCCCGACCCGCTGGCAAGCGCGTGCAATTCATGGCGACGTGCCTTTGCGATGCGTTTTACGACGAAGCAGCCAAGGCATCGGTCGAGGTGCTCGAGCACCTGGGCTGCGAGATCGAGTTTCCCGAAAGTCAGACCTGTTGTGGGCAGCCCGCTTTCAACGGCGGGGACTGGGCGGCGTCGCGCAAGGTGGTGCGACACACGGTAAAGGCTTTCGCCGGCGAGCTGCCGATCATCGTTCCGTCCGGATCCTGCGCGGCAATGCTCTTTCATGGCGCGCCCCTCGAGTTCGAAAAGGAACCGGATCGCGCGGAGGTCAGCGCGCTCGGGGCTCGCACGTGGGAGCTCTGCGACTACGTCGTGAACGGCCTGGGAGTGAAAACCTGGCCAGGCCGTCTGCCGGGCCGGATCGCCTTCCATCGCTCCTGCCACTCCCGGGGAACCGCCAGCGGTGACGCCGCGCTCACGCTCCTGCGTTCCATCGACGGGCTCGAGTTGGCCGAGTTTGGCGAAGGCGAGCAATGCTGCGGATTCGGCGGCACGTTCTCGGTTTCGTTTCCGAATGTTTCCACGGCGATGGGAACCTTGAAGCTGTCGCATGTGCTCGAAACGAACCCGGAAATGATCGCATCGGCCGATATGAGTTGCCTGATGCATCTCGCCGGCTTGGCGGAGCGGGCAGGCCAGCCGATCCGCACGCTGCATGTCGCGCAGATCCTGCGCGACGCGCTCGTGCACGCCGAGTTGGTTCGCTGAAGGCGGATGCGGAATTGCAGAAAATGGGAGGGAACCGGCGGGAAAAGGTGGTAGAAAGGAAGGCAGAAAAAGGCGGTGGAACCACGAGCCGAGCAACGCGAGACAGCCAGACGCTCTTCGCCTGGACCTCAGCCGATCTGGCAATTGCGACCCGGATTAACCCGAATTTTTTGGATGGGGAGTAAAGAGGCGCAGCTCTGGGTTTCAGGGCCAAATCACGGCCTGAAAGGGAGGGCACTTCGAGGAACGTTTTGGGAGACCGATCTCGCGAGACTCACGCACAACCGCGATTTTCGCCCGCCCAATGCGCCCCGGGTTTCATCGCCAGATGGTTCGGCGCGGCGCAAATACGTCCGAAACCGCAATAGGAAACGAAGTAATGGGAGAACCTGGACTGGACGTCGTGCCGCCTGGCTCCCCCACCAAACCAATCCGAATCCCGCCATGCACACCCAACTTTTGCCAGAACGCGTCCGATCCCGTTCGGCCCAGACGGAACCCGCCCCCGGGAGGTCTGACAATTTTGCCAGGCAGGGCGTAGCGCAGGCGCGCCCTCCCTACGTGAAAAGGCAGCGGGGACGGCCCCCGGTGTACGATTGGTCGACCGTGGAATGGTCGCTCCCGACCGCCACAATTGCCGCGTCGCTCGGCTGCACCAAGAATGCAGTCTGGCGGCATCGGAAGAAGCTGCCACCCGGCACGGTGCCAAAGTACTCGCGGCCGACGATCTTCGATTGGTCCAACGTAAATTGGGCGCTACGCAACGTCGTCATTGCGCGCGGTCTCGGCTGCACGCGCGCGGCAGTCTCGCTGGCGCGCCGCCGCGAAGGCCAGCTCGGGGCCAGGCCCTCGCGCGCGAGCGCGAAGGGATGAGCGCCCGGCTTGAAGCGTCTCTCGACGCGTTTCCAGCTCGGGCGGGATGAACTCTAGGGCGCGCAGGCGATCTCAGCGCCAGTCGGACGTCGGGTCGAGCGGGAGAGCTGGCCGTGCCCCTAAGCAGAGTTGCGTGAGAGGGAACTTTCCGCGTCGATAAAGGCTCGCACGAAGAAGCCCGTTCCTTAACGCGTATAGCCCTGCTTTGATATTACCGGCGGTCGGACTCGAACCGACACTTCCTCGCGGAAAATGGATTTTGAGTCCATCGCGTCTGCCATTTCGCCACGCCGGCTATGGCCGAACTCGTATCCCAGAGGGCGGGGAAGTCAACGGACGCGCCGCCGCTTCCGTTCATTAAGCAAGGCCAGATTCAGCCGTTTGTAGCCGATGCGATCGGAAACGAGTGATTTGATAACGGCAGCAAGTTCCGGAACACTCGACCAAGTGCCCGTCAGTTTTTCGAACTTGGTGAGTTCGCGCCCGCCCTTGCTTCTCGATTCTTCGCCCCGAGAGCGTTTGGCCCTTGATTCTTGATTCTCGATACTTCCCGTTGGGCCATCATGATTTCCCCGACATCCGTAAAAGACGCGCTGCATTGCGAGGCGCCGCGCGCTGAGATTTTCGTGCAGGGCTGGGTGCGCACCCGGCGCGACGCCAAGGCGTTTTCGTTTCTGGAACTCAACGATGGGTCCTGCCTCAAAAACCTGCAGGTCATCGCGAACTCCGATCTGCCGAACTACCCGGACGTGCAGCGTCTCACCACGGGCGCTTCGGTGGCCGTGCGCGGCAAGCTCGTCGCTTCGCAGGGTGGGGGACAAAAGTGGGAAGTGACGGCGACGGAAGTGCAAATTCTGGGCGGCGCGGATGAAAGCTACCCCCTGCAAAAAAAGGGACACACGCCGGAATTTCTCCGCGAGATCTCGCACCTGCGTCCGCGCTCGAATCTCTTCGGCGCCGTCTTTCGCACGCGCAGCCGGCTCGCCTTCGCCATCCACCAGTTCTTCCAGGAGCGCGGCTTCGTCTACGTGCACACGCCCATCATCACGGGCAGCGATTGCGAGGGCGCGGGGGAACTTTTTCGCGTGACCACGCTCGATGCGGACAAGCCGCCGCGGAAGGCGGATGGAACGATCGACCGGGCGCAGGATTTCTTCGCGCGTTCCACCTATCTGACCGTCAGCGGACAGCTCGAGGCGGAGGCCTTCGCGTGCGCGCTCTCGAAGGTCTACACGTTCGGTCCGACCTTCCGGGCCGAGAACTCGAACACTTCGCGCCATGCGAATGAGTTCTGGATGATCGAGCCGGAGATCGCGTTCTGCGATTTGCGCGGCAACATGGATCTGGCGGAGGAAATGGTGAAAGCCCTGATCCGCGACATCCGCAAGAACTGTGCGGAGGATCTCGAGCTCTTCAGCAAATTCGTGGACAAGGAGCTGCTGACGCGGCTTGATTTCGTGGTGGAGCGACCGTTCCAGCGCATCAGCTACGACGAGGCGGTAAAGCTCCTGCTGGCGAGCGGACAGAAGTTCGAGTTTCCGGTCGAGCCCGGCGCCAATCTGCAATCCGAGCACGAGCGCTGGCTGACCGAAAAGCACTTCAAGTGCCCGGTGACGGTTTACAACTACCCGACGGAGATCAAGCCGTTCTACATGCGGCTGAACGATGATGGACGTACGGTGACGGCGATGGATGTGCTGGTGCCGGGCATCGGTGAAATCGTGGGAGGCAGCCAGCGCGAAGAGCGGCTCGAGGTGCTCGAGGAAAACCTGAAGCGGCATCATCTCGATCCGGCCGACTACAAATGGTACCTCGACCTGCGGCGCTACGGCACGGTGCCCCATGCCGGTTTCGGACTCGGCTTCGAGCGCATGCTGATGTTCGTCACGGGCGTGAGCAACATCCGCGACGTCATTCCCTTCGCGCGCACGCCGGGCAGCGCGGAGTTCTAAGCGAACCATCCGACCACGCGCACCATGCCCGGCCAAAAGTTCGGTCTCGTGATTCACGGAGGAGCGGGAGAAATCCTGCGGGAGGAGATGCCGACTGAACTGGAGGAGCGGTTTCGCACGACCTTGGGGCACGTTCTGGCCGCCGGCTACGCGGTCCTCGACGACGGCGGCACGAGCCTTGATGCAGTGGCAGCGGCGGTAGTGCTCCTCGAGGATTCTCCGCTCTTCAACGCGGGCCACGGGGCCGTCATCAACTCGGACGGAGAATGCGAGCACGATGCAGCGATCATGAGCGGGGAGGCGATGCGGGCCGGAGCGGTCGCCGGCGTGCGGCGGATTCGAAATCCGATTCTCCTGGCCCGCGAGGTGATGCTGCGTTCGCGGCACGTGCTGCTGGCGGGGACGGGCGCCGAGGAATTCGCGGAAGAGATCGGCTCCGAGTTCGTGCCGAACGAATATTTCCGCACGCCGTTTCGCGTCGCGCAGCGTGAGGCCGTGCGGCGCCTCGCGCAGAAGTTCGAATCCGGCACCGGCGAACATTCCGCGACGTCGTTCACCGCGGACGACAACTATCTGATGCGCGAACTAAAGTACGGCACGGTGGGTTGTGTCGCGCTCGACCGGCAGGGTGGACTGGCGGCAGGCACCTCCACGGGGGGAATGTTGAACAAGCGCTTTGGTCGCGTGGGCGACGCCCCGATCGTGGGTGCGGGAACGTACGCAAACGACGTCACCTGCGCCGTCAGTGCGACCGGGCAGGGCGAGTATTTCATGCGTGCCTGCGCGGCGCATGAGGTCTCGGCGCGGATGGAGCACGCGCGGGAGTCGCTCTTCGACGCCGCCACTCGCACCCTTCGGAAAGTCGGTGCTCTCGGCGGCAGCGGCGGCCTGATCGCGATCGATCGCGCCGGGAACGTCGCGCTCCCTTTCAACAGTTCGGGCATGTATCGCGCTTTCCGGGTCTTTGGACAGGCGCCCCGCGTGGCGCTCTTCGGGGACGAATAGAAGCGGCTGCGGACGGTCGCGGCGACGCCAAGAAACTCTGGTTTCCGCCCGCGGCGGAATCCGCGGACGGCGGCGCACGGCAATGCGATGCGACTTTACAAGGCGGGAGGAATTTGGCGGACTGGTGTTTTCTCATGAGCAATTCTCCCGACTCCCGCGAAGGATCCTTCGCCTCCGATCGCCGTGGCTTCCTGCGCACCCTGGGCGCGGCCGGTTTTGGCGCGCTGCTGGCGCCGACCGTTCCCCGCCAAATGCAGGCCGCACCGGAGACGATGGTGGAGGCGACTGCAGGCGAACTCTACGCCTGGCCGGAGAAGATCCCGCTGAAACTGATCACGGACCGGCCTCCGCAGGCCGAAACGCCGATGAGCCTCTTCAAGACGGAGATCACCCCGAACGAAGCGTTCTACGTGCGCACCCATCTCGCGGGTATTCCCACCCGGATCGATACGGCGAAGCACACGGTGAAAGTGGGCGGCCAGGTCGAGAAGCCCTTCGAGATTACTTTCGATGACCTCTGCAAAATGCCGAAGACGGACTTGGTGGCGGTCAACCAATGTTCCGGGAATTCCCGGGCGTTATTCCGCCCGCAGGTGCCCGGCGTGCAGTGGGGCAACGGCGCGATGGGGAATGCGAAATGGACCGGAGTGAAACTCAAGGATCTGCTCGAACGCGCCGGGGTGAAGGCGGGCGCAGTGGAAGTAGCCTTCGATGGACTGGATACGGGCGTGATCGCGGCGACACCCGACTACGTGAAGGCCATCCCGCTCGAACGCGCCCTGCATCCCGACACGATCGTGGCGTGGGCGATGAACGACGCGCCCCTGCCGCTGCTGAATGGTTTCCCCCTGCGGCTGGTTGTGCCCGGCTGGTACGCGACCTACTGGATCAAATGGCTGACGAATATCGAGGTGCGCGGGGAAGCGCTGGCGAATTTTTGGATGAAGCCCGCCTACCGCATTCCCACCAGCGCGGACGCCAGCGAGACGCCGGAGGCGCTCTCGAAGGACACCGTTCCGATCAACAAGATGAACGTTCGTTCCTTCATCGTCGAACCCGCGGCCGAAGCCGAGGTGAAACTGAAGGATGGTTGTGTGATCAGCGGCATTGCCTTCGACGGCGGCAGCGGCATTGCGAAGGTTGAAGTCTCGACGGACGGCGGCAAGAGCTGGACCGACGCCAAACTCGGCCCGGATCTCGGGAACTATAGTTTTCGTCGGTTCACCTACGCGTGGAAACCCGCGAAAGATGGCGCGTACCGTTTGATGTCGCGTGCCACGGCTGGCGACAGCGCGCAGCAGCCGATGCTGCCGATCTGGAATCGCAGCGGTTACATGCGCAATTTGGTTGAGCCCACCTTCGTGTTCGTCGCCTGAACCCCCCCCCGATTTTTTCCTCATGAAGCTCACTGGATTGACGGTCGTCCTGACAATTTTCTCCGCCCCCGCGCTGTTGGCTGCGGATCCGCCCAAGGTACTGCCGGCGAAAGTCGAGGGGACCGCGCGCTCCATCACCATTCCCGTGCTCACGCATGATCTCCCCAGTGGAGTGAACCACGAAGTCTACCTCGCGAATTGCGTGAGCTGCCATACGAGCCGCTACGTCTCGAATCAGCCCGCGTTTCCCCGCAAGACGTGGGAGGCGGAAGTGGCGAAGATGGTGAAGTCGTACGGCGCGCCCATCACGGACGAGGACCAGAAAAAGATCGTCGAGTATCTCATGGTTATTAAAGGAAAACCTGATGCGGTGCCCGTTCCGCCGGTGCCGACGCCCAGCCTCCCGACGAAGTAAGGCCGGCGTGCCGGTCGACGTCATCCCGCCCCGCGCGGGATGCGCTTGGCGCGGAGTCCCTGTTCTGTTCCCTGATTCCCGCCCCGATGCAGACGTGGAAGACGGTCAAGGTCTTCGTTTCATCGACCTTTCGCGACATGCATTCGGAGCGCGACCGGCTGATGCGGGTCGTCTTTCCGCGCCTGGCGGAGGAAGCGGCGAAGTTCCGCGTGCACGTGCTTCCGATCGACTTGCGCTGGGGCGTGACGCAGGAGGAAAGCGCGCGATCGCTCGAAGTCTGCATCGACGTGCTCGAGGAATGCCGCCCGTTCTTTCTCGGGATCCTCGGCGGTCGCTGGGGTTTCGTGCCTGAGGGAGGTGGCGGGAAGAGCATCACGGCCCTCGAGATTGAGCGCGCGATTCTGCATCCGTTTGTCGAGCTGACGCGCGCGGCCTTCGAAGCGGCGCTGCGGAAATTTGATCCGGCGGAGCGCGCGCGGGTGGCCGCCGCTTATATCTTTCATCCGGGACGCCGGCGTTTCCGGATCCGCGATGGACTCGCGCCCGCCGAGCGCGCCGCCGTGATGGCCGCGCTCGAGGTGGTGGCCCCAGCCGCCGTGGAGAGCCTCTTCTTTTTCCGCGACGCGGCCACGACCGCGGCGATCGCCGAGCCCGGTTTCGTGGAAGACGACCCAAGGCTGCGCCTGAGGCTCGAAACGCTCAAGGAGGAAGTGCGGAACGTGCAGGCTCGGCGCGGGCTCGCCGCCCCGGAGATCTTCACGGATCTCGACGCCTTGGCGGAAGCCGTCTATCAGCAGTTGCACACGGCGTTGATCCGCCGGTTCGGCCACGCGGCGAGCGGTCGCGCGGCGGATCCGGAAAGCGAGGCGCAGGAGACGTTTCTCGCCCGCCGCCTGGAGGGTTTCGTGGGCCGCACCCGGGAGATCGAGGCGATGCGCGAATTCGTGGAGGGGCGGCTCGCCGACGAAGGTGGCAGCGGCTGGCTTTGCGTGCACGGGGAGTCGGGCACGGGAAAATCGGCGCTGCTGGCACGGTTTGCGACGGAACTGGCGGGGGCGCGCCCCGACACCTTGCGGGTGCTGCATTTTGCGGGCGCCAGCCGAGGATCGGCGACAGTCGATGGTTTGATACGCCGGATCTGGCGCGCCTTGGCGGGTGCGGCAATCGGGTCGGCGCAGGTCGAGCCGGATGAGCCCGCCGAGCGGGTGGCGCGCTTGCCGGACCTGCTCGCAGCGGCGGCGGCAGAACGGCCGGTGTGCCTCGTCGTGGACGCACTGGACCAGATGCGGGCGACGGACGGCGGAAGCGGCGTCACGGCGTGGCTTCCGCGCGTGCTGCCCGCGCGCGTGGCGGTGGTCCTGAGCGCGCTTCCGAGCGCGCCGCTGGCAGCGCTCCAGCGGCGGGGTGGCTCGAGCGCGTTCCTGCCCCTGAAACCTTTGCCCGAAATTGACGCCCGCGCGCTCGCGGAGGAGCACGCCCGCGCGCGACAGAAACGATTCTCGCCCGCCCAGATGGAGGCACTCCTCGCCCATCGCGAGGCGCGGAAACCGCTCTGGCTTCTCGTCGCGCTCGCGGAACTAACCCTCACCGGGCGCTTCGAGAGTCTCGACGAGCAGATCGCGGCACTTCCGCCGCGAATTCCGGCGCTCTTTGAAGCCGTGCTGGCGCGGCTGGAAGCGGACCACGGCCACGATCTGGTCGAGCGGGTCTTTTCCTGGATCGCGGTCGGCCGGGATGGTGCGTCCGAGCGTGATATCCTGGCGATGCTCGACGTCCCCGCCGCGCGGTTTGCGCCTTTCCATCTCGCTGCCCGGGCGTATCTGGCGGAGCGGGGAGACGAGATCGACTTTTTTCATCGCGAGCTCGGCGTGGCCGTACGCGCGCGCTATCTTCAGGATCGGGAGACCGTGCGGCGCCGTCACGCGGAAATGGCGCGCCAGCTCGCGCGAACCGTCTTTCGCGGGGAGGTGACATTCGACGCCGAGGCGCGCGAAGGCGCGCCGCCTCGCGCGTTGCGCGATCTCCCGTGGCACCTGGCGAAGGCGGCGGAGGACCGCGGGCTGGCGACCGTGCTCGCGCATCGGGGGTTTCTCGAGGCCAAGGTTGAGGCGGAACTCGCCGAAGACCTGGCGGCGGACTATGCCCGGGCGCAGGAAGTCCTGCCGGAGACGCTGCGGGTGGCGCATCCCTGCGGCCTGACGATCACGCCGCGCATCATCGAGCTGCTGGGCAAAGCGGTCGGCCGGGATCTCGCATTTCTCGCCCGCCATCCCTTCGCATTGCTGGAACAAATCCTCGATCTTCTCGCCTGGCACGACCGGCCGGATGCGGCGGAACATTTTCGCGTAAGTGAGTCGAGTCCACCCCCGCCCCGGGCGGAACAGAGTGCGCCCGGCCTCTGGGCGCTGGCCGAGCAGTGGCGCCGGGAAACCGCGGGCCGCGACTATCGCATCCGGAGAATCACGCCTCCGATGCCACCGCTAGACAGCGCGCTCCGCGTGGTCTTGCGCGGGGCCGACGGCGCGGCCCACGGCGTTCATTTCTCGCCGAATGGTCGCTGGATTGTCACGGAAGGTGTGGATGGCCGGATGCGCGTGTGGGAAGCGGGGACCGGTCGGGTCCGTCACGTTTTTCCGCACGCCGCCACGCCGTCAATCTCGGGCGACTCGCGTCGTATCATTGTCCCCGACATCGACGGCGGCGCGAGCATTCCCGAGGCGGCGTTTGCGAGCTACGCACGGCCGGTGCGTGTCTACGACCTCGAGAGCGGCGATGAGATCGCGGTCCGCGACCACAACCGCTTCGTCACGTGTGCGATTCTTACCGGGGATGGACGGATCGCGATCACGGCGGCCGCGCAGGAGCTGCGGGTCTGGGAGGTCGACACCGGCCGTGACGTTTTTGCCCTCACGCTGCCGGGCGCAGTCTCGAGCGCGTTTCTCGATCCAGCGGAGACCCGGCTGGCGTTGGGGAGCGAGGCGGACTGGTCCCTCTTCGATATGCGGGATGGCTCGCTGATCCATCGGGAGGCAGTTGCAGGAGTGACCGACCTGCGCTTCTCCGCCAGCGGTCGGAAGTTGCTGGTCGCGAGTTCGGGGCTGGTGCGGCTCGTGGCGCTCGACGAACCGGGGTTCCCCGGGCGGGTGATCGCAGAAGAATCCTACACGCGATTGAGGCCGAGCCGGGAATTGCGTCGAGTCGCGTTGGTCGCCGCAGGCGACTCAGTCCGCGTGCTCGACCTCGAGACGGGAGAGATGATCTTTTCGCGGGGGAAAGGAGCGAAGGCTGCGGCGCTTTCGCCAGATGGCCGCCGCCTCGCCCTCGCGACGATGTCGCGGGTCATTGAGGTCATCGACCTCGACGAAGGGCGATTGCACGCAATCCTGCGGACATACGCGGGGCGCCTGCTCGAGGTCAAGTTCTCGCCGGACGGTCAGCGCATTGCGACGGTGACCTCGGATGGGGCGGTACATCTCTTTGACGCGAGTCGCCCGGGGGCAGCGCTGGTGCGGCGCGGACATGAACCCGATTGGGTCGAGACGTTCGCCAACAGCTACGACGGTGGATTCGTCACAACGGCATTTTTCGACGCGGGGTCACGGCGAGTCGTGACGCTGGCGCGCGACGGCAAGGGAGTGCTTTGGGACGTGGCGAGCGGGACGGCTCTTCTGGAGGGCTTCGAGTCCCATCCCGCAAATAACTTCGCGGATGGATTTTTCTCGCGGGCGCGCACGACCATCGTCGTGTGTTCGAATGGAGGTGCGCGTGGCCTGGATGTGGTCACGGGTGCAACGAAATGGGTCCTGGACGGATTTTTGCGCTGGAGTGCGAGCCCAGGTCGCGATGTCCTCGCCGTGGGATCGGCAGACGGATGGATTCGGGTCTTCGAGGTTGAGCATGGTCAGCTCATAATGTCCGTGCAGGCGCACGAAGATTCGATCGCGGACTTGCGCTTCTTCGACGAGCGGCGCGTGGTTTCTGCCGGGTCCGACGGTACTCTGGCCTTGGTTGATGGGACGCGGGTTTGGCGGGAACAGACGGGCGAAACCGGGGAGTTGCGTTTCCGGGCGGGACCGGCACCAGAGGTTTTGTTCTGGACCTCTCGCCGAAAGAGTGGGCTGTGGTGGCCCACGGAAGCGGAGATCCAGGAGATGGAGCACATCGACTGCGCCGCGTTTTCGCCCGCCGGCCGATTGCTGGCCAGCCGCGGCGTGCCGCCCGGCGAGCCGCGGAAGTGGAACGAGGTTTGTCACGTCCAGATCCGGGACATTGCGGGCGGAGAAATCCGCGCGGTGCTCGGGCCAGTAACTTTGGGACTGGCCGGCGAGAGAACCGTCGATGACATCGCGTTCAGTCCCGACGGGCGGAGCCTTGTCACCTTTTTCTGCGATCCGAGTTCGCGGCCCTGGGCCTCGGTGTGGGAAGTAGCCACGGGAGTGCTCCGCGAAACGGTCGAGCTCGCCGGAAAGACTCACGCATTGGGAAGCTTGCGCGAACTCGGTTTTCCAAAGTTGGCCGGCGAGGCACTTCCGGCCTTTCGGGTCCTGCGGAACGGTTCCGAATTGGTCGTGCAGAGCGCGCTCGGTGTGCCCTATGCGACGCTGCCCGAGAATCCGTCTGCGGTCTGGCTTTCCCCCGACCTCGACGTGCCGACGTTCCTCGCGACGGCCGAGGATGGAACCGTGAGTTTCTTCCGGCTCGAACCGCCGCGGGAAGGATCGTAGTTCAACCGGGAGTGTTTTCCCGTGCACCGCAGACCGCACAATGCCGCACGTAAAATGGCATGAAGTGACCGCACGGCCAGGTTCGACCCGTATCGCCCGCACCAAAGGCCCGCCAGCGGGCGGCACAGCGGGGGCACGAGTAGACCTCTTCGCCTTCCGTACGGCTGGTGTCGCCGGGCAAGCGCTCGTCATAGTTCCAGGATTCATCGTGATCCAGGAACGCGTTGCTCCGATATGGTTCGACGGAGGAGCCGCACCGACTGCAGAAGGAAAATCCCTGGGGCCGGTGGTCGTCCTCGGCGCGGAATTTTCGCGCGATCTCGAGCAGATTCCGGTCACGGCTCGGAGGTGAATCTGGCGCACTTGGTGCCGGCTGACCCAAACCGGCGCGATAAGCGATTTCCTCCTCGCTCTTCTGCTGGCCAAATTCGCTCGTATAGACTTGGATTTTGCAGATCTCTGCTGTCGATCCCACGCCGGGTGGAAGCGTTTTTTCGACAAGACGCGACTTCATCCGGCGAAAATCCTCGAGCGCGGACTTCGCTTCGGTCGTGCCCAATTGCTCCAGTGCCGCGATGGCCTCTTTGACCTCCCGGTGATATTTGCTCGTCAGGGCGTTCTCGAGGAACCGGGGCACGAGTCGGTTTCGAATCTGAAACGAGACCCCCTGGGCGTTCAGCAACAAGTCGAGGGCCTCCGGAGTGGCGACCAAACGCAGCAATTCCAGAAGTGACTCGAGTTCGTCGAGGATGACTTTGCCCAGCAGGAGGTCGGTCGTCTTCTCGCCTGCGGCGGAGATCTGGTGAAGGGCGTCGGCTAGAATCTCCATGGCATCCGCGCTGATCGGCCGAAGGGCCTCGGGCAAACCCGGCCGACCCAGCATCGCGATGGCGGGGCGCCGCAGGTCGATGGCCACGCAACGCAGGAGCGCGCGGGCGCCTGCTTCATTGGGATTCAGCTTCATGCCTTCCATCGCCGCGTAGCGCACCTTCCAGACCTGCTTGGGATCGAGCGCGATCCGGCTGTAGCACTCCAGCGACTCCGGCTTCTGCGGGAGAACCCTGAGGGCCTTGATGGCTTCCTCCCTCGCGCTCGGCAAAACACCCGGAGCCAAGGCCCTGCCGATCAACTTCTTCACTTCCGATGACGGAAAGGGCCACATCCTCGGGAGACTACCTATTGCGCCGGAAAACTGCCAGCCGCATGCGGCCAATCCCCGTTTTCAGGGGGCGACGACTCGGCGCCGGGTGGCCAACGCCAGCAGGACATTCAAGGCGCTGAAGATCACACAAGCATAGGTAAATACGTCGCCGTGGCGCGTGTAGAATGTGCTGGATGGATTGGTGAGCACCTCGACATTCCCGCTCAACACGCCGGCGGCGAAGCTGTCGCCCAATTCATCGCGTAGAGCGAAGCGCACCCGGCCGAATTCGTCGATAAAGCAGGTGACGCCGGTATTCGCGCACCGCAAAAGCGGACGGCGATTCTCCGCGGCGCGGAAGACCGATTGGACGAGATGTTGTTCCGCGCCGGCGCTCCGGTTGAACCAGCCATCATTGGTAAGGTTCACGAGCACATGCGCGCCGCGGAGGACCGGCTGCCGCGCGAATTCTCCGAAGGTATCCTCGAAGCAGATTAAGGGGGCGAGCTTCAAGGGTGCCGGCTGGGTGATTTCGAACAAGCCGACCTCGGTGCCGGCCGAGAAATCGGAGGGGACCTGGTCGCCGGCGATCCAGGCAAAAAGGGGAAAGGCGTGCCGGAAGGGAATGAACTCCCCGAAGGGCACGAGGCGGACCTTGCGGTAGACGTGGGCGTCGCCGCCGTTCGCGAGGAGGATCACGGCGGCGTTGAAATCGGCGCGCTGCGTGTTATCCGCGAATTCATAGTCGAGGGAGCCGAGCAGAAAGTTGAACTTTCCGCGGCCCGCGATCTCCCGCATGAAATCGTGGTCACGCTGACTGAAGAAGACGCCCTGCGGCGTGGCCGCCTCCGGCCAAAGAAGGAGATCGGGTTCGGTGGCAATCGCGAAATCGGTGAAGCGTTTGAGCTGCTCGAAGACGGAATTCTCGTACGCGAGATCAAACTTGTGCGCCTGCGGGATGGCGGGCTGAACCGCCGCGACGTGGAGGGTGACGCGGGCGGGATCGAATGGGGTGCCATTCAGGATGAAGAGCCCGAAGGAGAACGTCCCCACGATCATCGCCATGGTGGAGGTGAAATCAAAGTGCGGGCGCAAGCGGCCCGCGCCGATTTCACGCGCGAAACGGATGACGGTGGCGGCTGCGATCACGTTCGTCCAGGCGAGGAGGAAGGAGAGTCCGCCCACGCCCGTGAGCGAAGCCAGCTGCAGAAACGGCGCGTTGGCATGCATCGCCACGCCCAAGCCATTCCAGGCGAAAAGCAGTCCGCGCAGCCACTCGAAGGCGACCCAGGCCGAAGCGGAGGCGAGGGCGAGGCGGAGATTGGCGAGGGATCCGAGAAATCCGTCGGCATGGGCGGGTCGAAGCGCTGAGCCCACGAACCAGGCCCAGAAGGCTGGGAACAACGCCAGGTAAAGGCAGAGGAGAAACCACCCGAGACCGGTGACTTCGATGAGCCAACGAAAGGTGAGAAGGAAAAAAGCCAGGCCGGTGGTGTACCCGAGAAGGAGAGGGCCGGGTGTGCGGCCGATGGCGCGCAGTCGGGCCAAGCGCGAGCCCGGTCCCCGGATGCGCCGCGGGGCGAGCCACAGGGCGGTGCAGAGTGGCGCCAGGGCGATCCAGGAGAGCCACGAGAAATCAAAGGGAGGAAACGCGAGCGACAACGCAATCCCGCTGACCAGGGCGGCGAGCCAGGGCCAGAGGGTGTCGAGGGTTTGGCGTTTCACGAGCGCCGAAGGAAGCGGAGGTCGACGCGGGCGCAAGGCGGCGGATTGCGGATTACTGAGGCGCTGCGCGCCAAAGCCGATCAGCCGATCAGCCGATCAGCCGATCAGCCGATCAGCCGATGAGCCGGCTCCGTCGGTCATTTCGGGGGGGCGCCGAATCTCAGGCTGTCGGTCGCGAGAAAGATTTCGCGCAGGAAACTCAGCAACGACCCGAAGAACGCGAGCAGCGAGAGGACGAAGAGCGAGGCGATCAACCAGGACAAATCGAGGGTGTAAAAGGCGCCGACGAAAAGCGTGATGATCGTAAGGCAAAGAATCAGCGCGCACGCGACGCTCTGTGTGACCGCGCGCTGAATGCACATGGCCCGCTTGGTCAGGAGGTCGAGTTCTTCGCGATGCACCTCCGCGCCCGCCTGTTCCGCTCGTTCTTCCAAGTTTCGCGCCCGATCGATCACCCGGGCGAGTCGATTGATCAGCACCGATAGGGTCACACTCACCCCGGAAAGAAAAAACACGGGCGAGACCGAAAGTTGAATGACGTAGGCGACCGCGCTGATTTTCGGATCTGGGCTCATGAGGGAATTGCGGATGGCGGATGGCGGATGGCGGATGGCGGATTGGTCGTGGCGACAATCCGGTTCTGTTTGTCTAGCGGTTTTTGCGCTCGGTTGCCACAGACGAAAGGGCATTCGGTTTCGAATGGCCTTCTTGACGCACATTTCCCGAGCGCGGGGGGCCGAGTCGTGCTTGCTTGCCCGTTCCGATGAGCGCACCCGCGAACCGTCTCGCCACAGAGAAATCGCCGTATTTGCGCCAGCATGCCGCCAATCCGGTCGATTGGTACCCGTGGGGCGACGAAGCATTCGAGAAGGCGCGGAGCGAGAGCAAACCCATCTTCCTCTCGATCGGCTACAGCACCTGCCACTGGTGCCATGTGATGGCGCACGAATCGTTTGAGAACGCGGCGACGGCCGAAATTCTCAACGAAAATTTTGTCTGCATCAAAGTCGACCGCGAGGAGAGGCCCGACGTCGATCGCGTCTACATGGCATTCGTCCAGGCGACCACGGGCGGCGGCGGGTGGCCGCTGAGCGCCTGGCTCACACCCGAACTCGCTCCCTTTGTGGGAGGCACGTATTTCCCGCCGGACGACCGTTACGGGCGCCGCGGCTTTCCCGCAGTGCTCCACACGATTGCCGAGGCGTGGAAAAAGGATCGCCCCCGAATTGAGGAGCACAGCAGCAAGATCATCGCCGCGCTGCGCCATGGGACCAAGACCAGCGCGCCGGCCGGCGAAAGCGCCACCCGCACGCCCGCCGATTTCGAGCGCGCCGTGGACTCCCTCTGGATTCACTTCGACCGCGAGTGGGGTGGGTTCGGTTCGGCCCCGAAGTTTCCGCGGCCAGCCGTGCTTCGCTTTCTGGCCCGCGCCAGCGTGCAGCGCGAACTCCCGGAGGAGGTCCGCGGCCGCGCGCGCCTGATGTGGCTCACCACGCTGCGTCGCATGGCGATGGGAGGCATGCACGATCATCTCGGGGGCGGCTTTCATCGGTACGCGGTGGACGCGCACTGGCATGTGCCGCATTTCGAAAAAATGCTGTACGACCAGGGTCAGCTCGCGGCGAGCTATCTGGAGGCCTTTCAGCTCACCGGCGAAGCGGAGTTCGCCGACACTGTGCGCGATATTCTCGAATACGTCTTGCGCGACCTGACTTCGCCGGAAGGGGCATTTTACTGCGCAGAGGATGCCGACAGCATCATCGCGCACGGCTCGCCGGAGCATGCGGAGGGCGCGTTCTATGTTTGGAGCGCGAAGGGTCTGGAGCGGGTGCTCAGTTCTGAAGAATACAGTGCGTTTGCGTCGCACTACGGCATTCAGCCGCAGGGAAATGTGCGTCCCGAAAGTGATCCCCACGGCGAATTTCAAGGCCAGAACGTGCCGATGGAACGCTGCCCGATCTCGCAGACGGCGTCCGAAATGAATGTCCCGGGCAGCCGGGTGGTGGAACTTCTCGCGGCGGCGCGCCGAAAACTCTTCGAGCACCGCGCGAAGCGTCCGCGTCCGCATCTCGACGACAAAGTTTTGACCGCGTGGAACGGCTTGATGCTCGGCGCGTTCGCGCGGGCGGGCGTAGTGCTGGGCGAAGCGCGGTACACGACTGCGGCCTTGCGTGCGGCGGAGTTCATCCGTTCGCAGCTTTTTGAGGTGGAGAGCGGGGAATTGCGCCGCATCTATCGCGAAGGCACGAGCCCGATTGCCGGGTTTGCCGACGACTACGCTTTCCTTATCGCCGGCTTGCTCGATCTTTATGAGGCAACAGGCGACGACCGTGAACTGGCATGGGCGGAAACGCTGCAGGCAACGCAGGACCGGCTCTTTCTCGATGCGACGGACGGTGGCTGGTTTAGCAATACGGGCGCGGATCGCAGTGTGCTCCTTCGACTCAAGGAGGAACACGATGGCGCCGAACCTGCCGCCACGTCGGTCTCCGTGCTTAATCTGCTTCGACTCGCCGCCTTGACGGGCCGCCCGGAATTCCGGGCTGCAGCCGATCGCGCCGCCGCGGCGTTCTTTGAGGATCCAGAGCGACTCGTGCATTCGATGCCCTTGATGCTTGCGGCGCAGGACGCGCTCGGCCAGCCGCCGGTGCAGGTGGTTGTCGCAGGTCCGCCGGAGGATCCACGCACGCACGCACTGCTGCGCGCGGCACATCGCACCCTGGCACCGGACCGCATCGTTCTGCTTGCTCCGGGGGGCGAAGCCCAACTGGCGCTCGCACGGCGCCATTCGTACCTGGCCGAGATTGGTCCAGTGCGGGGCGAACCCGCCGCCTTTGTTTGCCGCAATTTTCTCTGCCTCCCGGCGGTTACGGACCCCGAGGCGCTCTCTCTCGAATGATCAAATCGTTGTTTCAGCTTCCCTTCGACCGCACCACCGCGGCGCGCGGCCATCAACTGCATCAGTCCGGCGGCGTGCTCCGCCTGCACGGCGATGCGCACCGCATCGAGGCTCATATCGTTGAGAACGACCGTCCGCAAACGGTGACGTTTTTGAACGGCAGTGGGGAGACCTGGCGCGCGACCTGCACCTGTGCGGCCGGTGATGAAGGCCGGTGCGTGCACGCCCACGCGGCGATGCAAGCGGTGCTGCAAAAGGTCCGTCGGCGGGAACCGCTCCAGCCCATTCCGGAAACGGCCGTGGCCGCGATCCCCGATGAGGAGTCCGTCTTCCGCGCGGCGCTCGAGCAAGCTTTTTTCGCTTATCGTCCACGCCGGGCGCTTTCGAACGCGATCGTCGCGTTCGTTGCACCGGACTGGCCGGAGGTCGAGGAGCGGGAATGGCATCCCTGGCCGCCGGGCGAAGCGCCGCAGACGCCCGACGAGCTCTGGCAATACATCGCCCTCGCATTGAACGAGGGCGGGCACCCGATTCCCGACTTCATGCTTCCGTTCACACGGTTGGCGGAAACCGCCGCGCGCACTCAGGAAGCGGCCGCGCGCTCGGAAACCAAGCGCTGGGAGGAGGCGATCGCCGCGTTCACCGCGAGCACGCCGCTGGGCCGGCCGGAACAGGTGAGCGTGCGCCTTTCCGTGGGATTCGATTTTGCCTTTTTCAAATGGCGGGCAGCCTCCGCGCCGGAGAGCGAGCCCTTTCGCGCGGCCGAGAAGGAAGATCTGCAACGCTTCATGTCGCTTGGCCGCCAGAGCCTGCTCGTTGTCGAACCTCCCTCCGCCCTGGCCTTATGGCTGGCGTATTTGAATTACTGGCACTCGTTTCAGGAACTCGAGCTCGATTGCTCGCTGCCGCGGACGCGCAAGATCTTGAACGGGCTTTTCGCGCACCCGGAACTTGCGCCGTTCCTCGTCAATCGGGACGACGTGCCATTTCGCCGGGGGCCGCGTCTCGCTTGGGAATGCCGCCGGGCGGAGGATGGCTCGCGCTACCTTGTGCAGCTCGCGGCGCCGGGGGAACCGGCGCCGGCCCGGCTCATGCATTTGCCGGGCGCCACTTCGCTCTACCTTTCGAACGATACGCTCTTCGAAGGACCGGCGACGGGAAATTTCCTCACGGGCGACCGCTACAACCACATCCTCCCGGCGAGCGTGGTCGAGGCGCGCGCGGGGATCGACCTGTTGCACCGACTTGGCATTGAACCGCCGGAACATTTGCGCGCGCGCGTGCGCCACGTGCCCATGCGCGTGGAGATTCTTTGCGAGATCGAGACCAAAGGCTTCAAGCATCCCCACGAGGAGCTTTCCGTGCTGGCGCGCGCCGTGGCGGAAGATGGCGGCCGGGTCGAGGTGCTGGCCCGCGACCAATGGGTGCTCGAATCGGAATCGCCCGCGGGTGCGGATGAGCCGCTGCCGCTTTACGATCATTCGCGACTGGCGCAGGTTCCCGCGCTCCTCAGCGACGCCGGGTTGAAACCGGGCCGCTTCGATTCGCGCTGGCGCCGCCGGCTCGAAGGCGATTTCCCGGTCCAATTTGCGGCCTGGCTGCGCAATCTGCCCGAGGGCGTCACGGCCCTCATTCACGACGCTCAGCTGGCCACGCTCCGGCAGGGTCCGCTGCGTCCGAAGCTGACGTTCGAAGTGCGCAGTGCGAGCGCGCCGGCGGGGGGAGGGCACGCGCCCACCGATTGGTTCGACCTGAATCTGGATCTCGATGTCGACGATACCAAGCTGACCGCGACCGAGATGAAGCTGCTGCTGCGCGCGCGGGGAAACTACGTTCGACTCAAGGGCAAGGGCTGGCGGCGGCTCGAGCTGGATCTCGACCAGAACATGCAGCAGCGGTTGGCGCAGCTCGGGATCGATCCGGAGGATTTCGCCAACGGTCCGCAGCGCCTGCACGCGCTTCAGCTCGCGAGTCCCGATCTGGGCGCGCTGCTCGATCCGATCCATTTTGCCGCCCTCAAGGCGCGCTGCGAACAGCTCGTTTCCGATGCCGATCGCCCCACCGTGCCGGACGGAATTACGGCGGACTTGCGGCCCTACCAGATCGAGGGTTTCCAATTTCTTTCGCGCCTCTCGCGCAGCGGACTCGGCGGGATTCTCGCGGACGACATGGGCCTGGGGAAAACGGTGCAGGCTCTCGTGTGGCTCACGTGGTTGCGTGCGCAAAACGAGAAGCCGGGTCCGGCCCTCGTGGTTTGCCCGAAATCCGTGATGGAGAACTGGTCGCGTGAAGCGATCAAGTTCGCGCCGAACCTGCGCGTCTGCGTGTTGCATCCGAAGCCGGGAACGAAGTTGCCGGAACCCGACCCAAACTCGGCGGATCTCTTCGTCGTGAACTACGCGCAGTTACGCCGCCGCGCGGAGTTTTACACCAAGACCCCATGGCTCGCGGTCATCCTCGATGAGGGTCAGAACATCAAGAACCCGGACTCGCAGAGCGCCCGCACCGTGCGCGCGCTCCAGTCGACCCACCGGCTGGTGCTGACCGGTACGCCGATCGAGAACCGTCTCCTCGATTTGTGGAGTCTCATGGCTTTCACCACGCCGGGCATCCTTGGGCAGCGAACCTACTTCGAGCGGCAGTTCGAGAAGAAGGATGATCCGCTGGCACGGCAGCGCGTTGCGGCACGCCTGCGGCCTTTCCTACTCCGTCGGACGAAGCGCGAGGTGGCGCCGGACCTGCCCCCGCGGATCGAGGAGGATCAGCTTTGCGAGCTCGAGGGCACGCAGCGGGATCTCTACCGGGCGGAGTTGAAGCGGGCGCGGGGTCTCCTCATGCACATCGAAAGTGCGGCCGAGTTCCACGAGCAGCGCTTCCACATTTTGCAATCGCTGCTGCGCCTGCGGCAGATTTGCTGCCATCCCGGCTTGATCGACCCGAGCCGCCGCGGCGAAACGAGCGCGAAGCTCGAGGCGCTCTTCGATGTGCTCGAGCCGCTGCGCGAAGAGGGCCACAAGGTGCTGGTCTTCTCGCAGTTCGTTTCGATGCTCGACATCATCCGGGATCATCTCAACACGCGCGGTTGGGGTCACCATTACCTCACCGGCCAGACCGAGAACCGAGCAGAGGTCGTCGATTCGTTCTCCGCCTCGCCCGATCCGAGCATCTTCCTGCTGTCGCTCAAGGCGGCCGGCAGCGGTCTGAACCTCATGGCCGCGAGCTACGTCGTGCTTTTCGATCCCTGGTGGAATCCGGCGGTGGAGGCGCAAGCCATCGATCGCACCCACCGGATCGGCCAGGCCAACCAAGTCATCGCCTACCGTCTGCTCGTGAAGGACAGCGTGGAGGAGAAAATCCGCGGTCTGCAAACAAAGAAGGCCGCGCTTGCGAGCGATGTGCTGGGCCTGGGTGGCGACGGCTCCTCTTCCCTCGACTGGCGCGATTTCGATTTCCTGCTGGGTGGCGACGACGAGTAAGTTTGCTGGCGTCACTGCGGCGGGCGCACGGCGCGGGCACGGCGCCGAAACGCCGGAAGTCTCAGGCCGACAAAGCCTGGGGCTTGGCAGGCCGACTTTTTGAAGCGCGCGCGAACTGAAAGAAGCGCTCGGCATTCGCCGTGGTAAGTGCGGCGAACTCATCCTCCGCCAGGCCCCGAACCTGCGCGAGGCACGCGGCGGTGAGGCGCACGTGCGCGGGTTCGCAGCGTTTGCCCCGATGCGGCGTGGGCGCCAAAAAGGGGGCATCCGTCTCCACCATGATGCGATCGGCTGGAATGAGGGCGGCCGAGATGCGCACGTCGGCGGCATTCTTGAACGTCACGATGCCAGTGAAAGAAACCCAAAGCCCGAGTTCGAGCGCCTCGGTCGCCTGGGCGGCGGTGCCGCCGAAGCAGTGCAGGACCGCCAGCGGCTCGTCGGGTACTCTTTCCCGCAGGACGGCGAGGGTCTCGTCCCAGCATGCGCGCTGGTGCACGACCAAACTCAAGCCGGTTTCACGGGCGAGCGCGAGCTGAGCGCGAAACACCTCATGCTGACGCACGATCCGCTCCTCGCGACCAGTCTCGGGCAGCCAGTGGTAGTCCAACCCGCATTCGCCGAGCGCGACCACGCGGGGATGCGCCGCGAGTTCGCGGAGGGAGGTGAGCCAGTCCGGGGGGACTTCGTGGGCGGCATTCGGATGAATTCCCACGACCGCAAACACATCTTCGAATTCCTCGGCGATCGCCACGGCGCGACGGCTGCTCCCGACATCACAGCCAATCGTGATGATGCGTGTCACCCCGGCGGCGCGTGCCCTCTCGACGACGGCGGCGAGGTCGTCCGCGTACTCCGGAAAATCGAGATGCGCGTGGGTGTCGATGAGCGGCTGCATGGCGCCGAGAATGCCGCGGACGGCGTCACGCGCAACGGCTAGGCGGCGCGGGGTCGCCGGGATTCCGGTTAGAGTTCGAAAAACGACCGCAGGCGCTTCAGGATGGTGGCCTTGTACTCGTTTTCCTTGTCGGTCTGGGCGGGCGCTGCGTTCTCATCGCGACGGGTCGTAATACCTTCCGTCTCCAGTTTGCGGCGGGCGAGCAACTCGGAAAGGCGCGGCAGCAGGCCCGATTCGCGTTCCACGATCTCGCTGAAGACGAGCTTGGTGATCTCGAGAACCTCGCAGTCGGTCAGCGCCTGGACAGTGGCACTTCGCCGCTCCCCCGTGAGCAGGGACATCTCCCCGAAGCAATCGCCGGAACGCAGCTCGGCCACTTGTGTGCGCGTATTGTCCGCGCGCGAAATCAAGACGCCGGCGTGCCCGCTCGTGATGACAAACATCGAATCCCCCTCTGCGCCTTCCTCGATGATCCGCTCCGCCCGGCCATAGTGGTGCGAGGCGCAGCGCTCCAGGAGGTAGTCGAGATCCGACCCTTCGATATCGCGAAAGATCGGCTGCGAACTAAGCATCGAACGGAAGTCCTCGTGGCGATCGCCGTGCCGGTTGTCGTCCCCTGGGCGCCTGCGCTCGAGCTGGACCGTGCGAATCGGGAACGGGATGGTGATGCCTTCGCGGCGCAGCGCGTACCAGACGTTGGTGCGCACGGCATCGGAAACCTGGTTGTAGCGATGGTGGTTCTCGATCCAATACCGGATCTCGTAAACGATCGAGGAATCGCCGAAGCTCTTAACGAAGACATTCGGTTCGGGGCGGGCGATCACGTCATCGACGGCGGCCGCGGCGCGCTGCAGGATATCGCGGACGCGGTTTGGGGGGGCTGAGTATTCGATGCCGACATCGAGCCGCATGGCGTGCGGACGATTGACTTGCGGACCGTGGCGCTCGATGCCGGAAAAGTTTGTGATGGTTTGCTTGATGATGTGCGCATTCGGCACATCGAGCTGGACGTTGTCGTTCGTACGGAAGCGAGTGGAGCGCCAGTTGATCTCCGCCACTTGAACGTGCTGGCCATCGAGGAGCAACCAGTCGTTGACGTGGAAGGGCCGGCTGAAGTGGAGGGTGAAACCGGCGATGAGATTTCCGAGCAGATCCTGCGCGGCGAGGCCGATCGTGACGGCGACAATGCCGGAGCCGGCGATCAGGCCGGGGACCTGCACATCGTAGTCGACCTGAAGCACAAGCAGCCCAGCCACGACAAAAACCACGAGGGAGATCACCTCGCGCAGGAATTTCGGCATCGGCATGTTCCGGCGCGTCTCGAAGAACCAGGGCAGCAATCCGCGCGTCAGGAGGGGAAGCAGGGCGTAAACTCCCGTCACGATGGCCACAGCAGCGAATTCGCGACGCAGCGGCACCGAAGGGCCAATCCAGCGCGCAGCCAGATACATGGCGGTCGAAAGCGCGGCGGTTTGATAGCCGAGCCCGAGTGAAAACCCGGAACGCCGTTTCAGCAGCCGCCCGGCGGCGAGCAGGAGCAGGTAGATGACGCACGCGATGGCCAAAAACAACAGGACGCGCTCCCAAATGGGCAACTCGTCGAAGGTCGATAGGAGGGCAACGAGATCAGGCATGGGAGGGAGCGCACACGCGGTAACCGGCCGCGCGCACCCGTTTCTGGACGCGGTCTCGCGCGGGAGCAAGAAAATCACGCGGCGGGCTCCGAATCGCATGCGAGGCGGAGGAGATCAGACCGCCCCCATTGCGAGATGGTGCGACCGCCGCTAAAGCTCGGCGTTGTCCCCAGTCATGCTCTTCACGCTTCTTGATTACGGCTCCGGAAATCTGCTCAGCGCGGCCAAGGCTCTCGAAGCAGTGGGCGCCACCGTGTGCATTTCGGACTCCGCCGCTGGCCTCGAGGCGGGAGATGCGCTCGTCCTGCCGGGCGTGGGTGCGTTTGGCGACTGCGTGGAACAATTGCACGCGCGGGGCTTCTGGGACCCCGTGGCTTCCTGGCTGCGCGCGGGACGCCCATTCCTGGGCATCTGCGTCGGCTACCAGTTGCTCTTCGAATCGAGCGAGGAATCGCCCGGCGTGGCGGGCTTCGGGCATTTCGCCGGGCGGGTGCGTCGTTTTCCGGACGATGGGTTGAAGGTGCCGCATATCGGCTGGAATCAAATCGTGCCGGTGGCACGCGAGGCCCCGCTTTGGCGGGGAGTTCCGGCCGATCCGCACATGTATTTCGTGCACTCGTTTTACCCCGAGCCCAGCGAAGTCTTCCATGTTGCCGCGAACTGCCACTACGGCCGCACTTTCGCGGCTGCATCCGTGGGACCCGGGCCGTTACTCGCCACTCAATTTCACCCAGAGAAGAGTCAGGCGGCGGGCCTTGCGCTCCTGCGGAACTTCGTCCAAGCGGTCGTAGTGGCGAAGAGCGAACCCTGACACGTTGCAGTGATCTCCGCGGCAGCACGGATTCCCCCTTCGTCGCGGACGGATTGCATTTGTTTCCATGCTTTTATTTCCCGCGATCGACCTCATGTCCGGCCAGGTGGTGCGACTGCAGCAAGGCCTTGCTGCGGAGTGTACCGTTTTTCCTGGATTGCCCGCGGCATGGGCAATGCGCTGGGTGGCCGAAGGCGGTGACTGGATGCACGTGGTGGATCTCGACGCAGCATTTTCGGGCGAACCCGAGAACATGGATGCGGTACGCGCGATCGTGGAGCAGGCCGGCGTACCGGTGCAACTCGGTGGCGGAATGCGCTCGCTCTCCACTTTGCGAGCGGCATTCGAACTCGGGGTCGCTCGCGCCATCATCGGCACCCGCGCTGCGGAGTCACTTGCTTTTGTGCGGGACGCGGTCGTCGAATTTGGCGGCGAACGCATCGCGGTCGGCATCGACGCCAAGAACGGATTCGTCGCCGTAAAAGGCTGGACCGAATCCTCCCCGCGCCGTGGCGTTGATCTGGCTCGTCAGGTCTCGCTCCTCGGCGTAGGCACGATCATCTATACCGATGTGGCCACCGACGGAATGATGGGGGGGCCTAACTATGCGGCTCTCGACGAGATCGTAAACGCGGTTGAAGTGCCGGTGATCGCAAGTGGCGGGGTGTCGTCGAATGCGGATCTGACGGAACTGGCATCCCGGCCGAAGCTCTACGGCGCCATCACGGGGCGGGCACTCTACGAAGGTGCGGTCGACATGCGTGCTTGGAAGGCGGGTTCTGAGACCGCCACGCCGGAGGACTGAGCGTCAGAGCGGGGGCGAATCAGACGGGATACGGTTCCCCGAGCACTTCTTCCACGGCGGCGAGAATCGCGGAGCGAAGCGTGGGGTCGGAAATCTCCAAGTCGGAAGTGACGACATTTAGCGATCTGATCCCCGAGTCGCGCAGGAGGGTCGTAGGGACCTTGAGGAAAATTCGATAGACGGCCAGCTGGCCTTTGGTGCCTCCACCGGCGTGTTGGATGACGAAGTCCAACAACTCGCGAAGACGCAGAGGCGCAAGTTCGCCGTCGGAAGCCTGGGTTGGCTCGATTGCAGACGTGGGCAAAGGTACGCTCGATTCCGGTTTGTCGTCGTCGACCCCCACGTGCTCACGCTCCGAAAGGGGTGCACCCTCGTCGAACGTCCCTTCGGGGCGCTCGTATCGTTCAGCTGCGTGAGATTCCGATTCTTGATTCCCCTCGTGTCGGTAATCCACAAAAGTCGCGACGTCGTCTTGATGGTTCTCCTCTGGATGAAGGGTGGCGGGATGAGGACTTCCATCTCCAGTCTGCTCGTGCGGTGGTTCCTCATGATGCGGCTGCGCATGATGCGGTTGCTCATCCTCTGGCTGCTCGTGCTCCGATTCCTCGACCTGCAACGTCGGCTTCGCGGCGGAAGTTTCGGGGCTGTCAGCCGCTTGTCCTGAACCAAGAGGCGGATCG
The DNA here is from genome assembly GCA_038226705.1 of Chthoniobacterales bacterium. Classification (GTDB taxonomy): domain Bacteria; phylum Verrucomicrobiota; class Verrucomicrobiia; order Chthoniobacterales; family SZAS-18; genus SZAS-18. The sequence goes on from JBBRQH010000008.1 coordinate 57,298, forward strand.
ATCGGGGCGCTGAATGCCAGCGTCTCAAAGATACTCACTTCGGCATCCGGCCGATTGGCTTCCGCTCCGGCGGAGTGCGTTTCGGGAGGCGAAGGCGACGGATGGGACTCAACCGACGGCGATGCCTCACTTGATCCCGACGAAGCCGGGGTAGCCAGCGAGGCGCCGGTTGCATCTTCGTTCGACGCGGCGGGTTTGGGCGATACGGGGGCGGGTTCGCCAGCAGTCGGGTCTGCCGAGGATTCAGCCGGCGGCGGGGGAGGATCGACCTGAGTGTGCTCCGGTTCGAAAGAAACCGCGGGTGAAACGGCGACGTCAACGGGTCCAGCTGTGGGTTCCAATTCTGATGCGGGCAGCGGCGCCGCCGGCGTGTGCACCATCTCTTCTACAAACGCTTCGGCTTCCTTCTCCTTGCGCTCACGCGGCGGTGCATTCTTGGCCTCCTCGGGGATGGCTGGCGGGGGTGTTCCCGGGACGGACACGACATCGGGGCGAAAATGGCTCACATATTCGCTCCACGTGCACTCGATCTGCTCGATCAGTCCGTGGTGCAGAAGTCGGTCGGCCGAAATTCCGACCCCCGTCGGGTCGAGATCGGCTAGGTCAATGATCTCCGCCAACGTGCGTTTTCCGTCAAATTGCTCCAGCAGATGCCAGTCGGCAGGGCGCAGACGGATGGAATCGCCGAGCTGACTCCAGGCGCTTTTTCGTACGTAGACGTCCGTCGGTCTCATTGCGGGTCGGTCCTCTCGAGGCTGATCACCAAGGTGCTGCGCTGGCCCATTGTGTGAAAGGGAAGGCAGAGGTGCGAGGGGGGCCAGTCCACCCGTTCCGCCTCTCGTGCCGTCATGGCGATGGGGGTGGAAATGCGCAGGCGTGCACCGAAGTGTTCGCGGGCGCTGCCCGCGATGGAACTCGCCAGATCGCCCACAAAATCGCGGCAGACTTCCGCCGTCTTTTGCGTTTCGCCCATGCGATCAAGCATTTCGGTCAGGAGCAGCTGCGCTAGACTGATGAAGATATAGCCATTGCAAGGCCCGGAAATCCGGATGAGTCCGGTAAAATCCTCGAATTGCGGCGGTCCGAAGGAAAATGTCGCCCCGGAAAACTCGACGCCTTCATCCATTGTCCTTTCGAAGTAGCGGCGCGTTAACTCCGCGAAGACCGCGAGTTCCTCCTCGGTCATGAAAGGTTGGGAGTCCATGCGCAGAAGGAGATTATGCATCCCCGTCAAGGCAGGCGAAAAGAATTTTCGGCCCAGGCAGGTGGATTGAGGCAACTTCCCGCCGGGACGCTCCGCCGCCATAGCTCCCCTCAGACGGGAAGTACGATGTTGAAAAGTACAGAACGTCCGGGTGAGCTGGCCACATCGAGATCGCCCCCGAACTCGTCCACCACGTGCCGTTTGACTGATTCGAGTCCGGACACAATCCACGATCCGTTTGCGGGCGCATCGGAGCTAGAAAAACCCGGCCGAAAGAGAAACAACGCGACATGCTCGTTTCGGAGGGAAGCGGCCGCCGGGGCGTCGGCGAGGCCGAGAGCGACAGCCCGGGCGCGAATGCCGTCAAAATCCAGCCCGTTCCCGTCATCGGAGAAACTGAGGTGAAACGCAGAGACACCAGTCTCCGAATCCGCACGCCACGCCGCGACCCGCAATACGGCCTCGGCCGGTTTTCCCCGCGCCATTCTCCGCGGGGGAGTCTCGATGCCGTGAAGCAGGGCGTTGGTCGCGAGTTCGAGTACGATTTCGAGCACCAATTGCCGGTAGTGTTCCGGCACCGATTCGGTTCGGAAGGCCGCGGCTTCGATCCGTACGAGCTTCCCCAGCATGGTGGCAAGCTCACCGGCGCAGGCCTCGAGTGACCGGATGGTCGGATCCTCGGCCAGCGTCTCGAATTCCTCCTCTGGCGCGATAAGTTCGGGAACGCGCCATTCAATGACATGCGGGTGAATCGATTCTTGCATGACCGCGGAAACCAGATCGGGAAAGGGAGGAGCCGAGCAAGTTTGCCGGTGCCAGCCACTTAACGCTTCATTCCGCTCAAGGCCACCACGATGGCGTCGAAATCCGGCATTTTCTTCGGGTCGTCATTACTCTCCGCGTATTGAATCACGCCATCGGTGCCCACGAGGAAAGCCGAACGTTTGGCCACGCCACCCATGCCGAGGTTGAACTGGGGCAGAAACGATTCGTATGCCACCCCGTAAGTCCGCGCGACTTTGTGCTCGTAGTCGCTCAGCAGGGTGAGGCCGATGTTCTCTTTCTTTTTCCAAGCCTCCTGGGCAAATGGATTATCACCGCTGATGGCGAGAACGGTCGCGCCCACTCCCGTGTACCGGTCGAGGCCCTGTGTCACTGTGCACAACTCCTCGGTGCAGACGCCCGTGAAGGCCATCGGCACGAAGAGCACCAGCACGGGACCCCGGGCGGTGTGTTCGCTGAGGGTGATCAGCTTTAAGCCGTCGTCCTGCTTGCTGGAAAGGGTGAAATCGGGAGCGGGGGTGCCAATTGTGAGCATGGGGATAGGGAATGTGCGGATGGATGAAGGGGTTGAGGAAAATGCTGCTCTATCAACCAGTCCCGCGGGCAACGCGGGCTGGTGCAGAATATGATGACAGAGTTGTAAGACAGAAACGCAACTGGGCCGCGACGCGCGCGGGGGTTTCGCGCGATTCACGTAGTGAATTCAAGATCAGATCATTAGAACACGTCACGAAAACCGCATTGCATGTGTTTCTCAATCAGTAATCCGTTTCGAGTCGTGAATTTGATGCTTGAATTTGCCCGCCTGAGAAGATTTCGCCTGGACGAGGCTTCGCGGACGTCGGGGCAGTTTCCCGCCTCCCGTTGACCCCCGCCACCCGAAGTAGTGCTACTCGCCTTACATAAACCCTTTGGAGTTCTCTCGCAGTTCACGCCCGATCATCCGGGTCAGCGGACTCTGGCGGAATTCGGCTTCCCGCCGGCGCTCTACCCGCTCGGGCGGCTCGATGCCGATTCGGAGGGATTGCTCCTGTTGAGCGATGAGGACGGGCTAAACGCGCGGCTGCTCGATCCCCGGCATGGGCACTGGCGAACGTATTGGGCCCAAGTGGAAGGTGAAGTGATGACGGAAACGCTTCGGCGATTGGAGAGCGGCGGGTTGATCGACGGCCGGAAGACGCTGCCGGCCCGGGCGGACCGCCTAAATCCGGCGCCGGAAGTCGCTCCTCGGGAGCCGCCAATTCGGCAGCGCGCGAAGATTCCGACGTCCTGGATCTCGCTGGCCCTGACAGAGGGTCGAAATCGCCAGGTTCGTCGGATGACTGCCGCCGTGGGCCATCCCACACTTCGATTGATTCGCGTGCGCATTGGCGCCTTTGCGCTTCCGCCCGACCTTGCCCCCGGCGCCTGGCGAGAGCTTTCTCCTGAGGAGCGCGGGCGTGTCTTCGAAGTCGAAAGATGAAGCGCTTTTCCGCTCGTGGCGTCTAGTGGTCCGGAATGGAAACGCTCGTTTGGATCGTGACTGCGCTCCTGATGATTGCGGGATTGATCGGAACGCTGGTTCCCCTCATCCCGGGGGCGGCCTTGATTGTTGCTGGCGCCGTGTTGCACCAGATGGCGCTGCCGGAAGGGGAGAGCGTGGGGTGGGGGGTCATTGTCGTTTTGCTTCTTCTCGCGCTTATTTCGTATGCAGTGGATTTTGCCGCGAGCGCCTTGGGCGCGAAGCGATTCGGCGCGAGCAAGTGGGGTGCCCTGGGTGCTTTGCTGGGCGCAATCGTCGGACTGTTTTTCAGCCTGCCGGGCATGTTGATCGGCCCGATCGTGGGTGTATTCGCCGCCGAGATTCTGTTTGCCCGCAAACAAATGAAACAGGCAGCCCGGGCGAGCTGGGGCACGATCGTGGGCGCGCTTCTCGGCGCGCTTGGAAAACTCGCGCTCGCGGTCCTGATGGTCGCGCTTTTCTGGGCGGCGTTGCTTTGGAGAAAGCCCCCGAGTGCTTCAGGCGATTCCCGAGTTTCATCCGTGCGTACCTCGATGACGCCCGAGTAGGGATGGGATGGACGGGCGCGAGACGCAGGGTAAGTTGGAGTTGGATCGACCGACGATCGCTGTCGGCCTCCGCCTCGTGCGGTGGCCCGGCAGAGGAAAGTCCGAACACCGCAAGGCAACGCGCCGTGCAGAACGCACGGGAGCCGGGGGCGAAAGTCCCCGGCGATAGAAAGTGTCACAGAAAACAAACCGCCACGGCATCGCAAGGCGCCGCGGTAAGGGTGAAAAGGCGGGGTAAGAGCCCACCGCCCGGCGCGTAAGCGGCGGGGCAAGATAAACCTCGCGTGGTGCAAGACAGAGCAGGGGACACGGCCCGCCTGGCCGCCCCGTTCCGCGCAAGCGGAGCGGAGCAATCCCCGGGTACTAGTCGCATCCCGCTTCGGCGGGAGCCGCGGGCCGCGAGGCCGGCGCGCAGAGAAATGATCGTCCCGGTTCGCAAGAGCCGGACAAAATTCGGCTTACGGTCGATCCAACTTTTTCTCCACAGATTCACCTCGTGCCGCCTTCCATCCACTGGGGTGGACGCGGACGACGAGGACCGGCGCGTCGCAAAGTCTGCAACCTTCCGAACGCAGGGCGGTTTGATTTGCGCATGCTCTCGTCCGCTCGGAGACTCGTTCTCCTTCCCGCGTTTTGTCACATTTTCATCGCGGGTTCGACGGTCTGCGCGCAATCGAGCCGGCCAACCGAATCGACCACCATCGCACTCACCGTGAGCGGTGGAGGGGGATCCGGTGTATTCGATACCGCGCGCACCTTGCATGTCTGGGCTGATCCGCCGCTGCGCGGGATGGTCTTCGATTTGTGGACAGGCGACGTCGACGCGCTCGAAAACCCGGCTGCGGCCCATACTCGCGTGCTGATGTCATCGCCGCGCGGGAGCGTGACGGTAACGGCAGGATACCGCACGTCCCCGGAGTGGAACGCATCATCCGAACCGTTCAATGGCGTGACGCTGAGCTATTACGTTCCGCCCGGACCTCTGCGCGGCGTGATCACCCTGCATCACGGCGCGGGTGGTTCCGGCGCAGGCTTTTTCACCCGCCCCGAATATCGGAATCTGGGTCGTGACGCGGCTGCCCAAGGCTACGCGCTGGTGGCGCTCGACAGCCTCAACCGTGTCGACAAGCAATGGGCACCGGACTTCTCAGCCACGAATGTGGATATCGTGAACGTGCTGAGCGCGCTCGCGCTGCTGACGAATCGGGGGCTGCTTCCTCCTGGATTGCCCCGGTGTGCCCTGGGAATGAGCAACGGCGGAGGCTTCGTTCCAAAGCTGGCGTATTTCGGCGGCTACGTGGCGGCGGATTCGTACTGCGCGCAGGCGTCGAATTTCGGCATCTCGAATGTTCCGCTGACCTGGAACATGGCAATGAACGACGGCAACTCGATGGTGGGAACCGCAGGGAATGCCAGCGCGCTGGCCAACCTTGGGACCACGCTCGCGCGTGGAGTGGCAGCGAGCTATGCCCGCCAGGCTCCTTCGCCTGTGCATCCACGCCGATTCCTCCGCTGTGCCGGTCTTGGCGAGGCTGACTCGGATGCGATCTATCAGGCGATTAAGTCCGCCGGATTCCTCGACGCATACGATTTCCTCACGGCACCGCCGGATCAGTCGGGCGTTTTGAACACGATCCCGATTCGCTACCTCCCCTCCGCCCAGCAAATCACGGATCAGGTCAAAGTCTGCTGGGCGGATCACGAATTCTTCGCCGATCATGATGACCGGACTCTTGCATTTTTTGCCGATCCCTCGGCCGCGAGCGCGAGGCAAACACCGCGCCTGATCAACCTTTCGACGCGGGCGCAGACGCTGGGAGGCGACGGGGTGCTCATCGGCGGCATTGTCGTACAGGGGAGTTCCACGCAGCGTGTGATCGTTCGGGGCTTGGGACCTTCTCTCACGGCTTTCGGCGTGGTGGGTGCCTTAAGCGACCCTGAATTGCAGATCGTGAACTCCGCCGGTCAGCAAGTTGCCGCCAACACCGATTGGAGATCGGGCGGGCAGACGGCAGAAATCATGGCGAGCGGATTCGCGCCGACGGACGATCGCGAGGCGGCGGTAATCCTGGACCTTGCGCCGGGATCGTACACCGCACTCGTGCGTGGGGCGATGGGCGCGACCGGGGTGGCGTTGGTGGAAGCGTATTCGCTGCAAACCGGTTCGGGGCGGCTGGGAAACGTCTCGACCCGGGCCCGCGTCGGGAGCGATGACAAGGTGCTCATCGGCGGCTTCGTCATCGGCGCCGGCGAATCGAAGCGCGTTGTATTGCGCGCGCTCGGACCTTCGCTGACGGCGTTTGGCGTCGCCGGCGCTCTGCCCGATCCGCAACTGGAGCTGCGCGATGCCTCGGGTCGCCTTTTGGCGCGAAGCGACGACTGGCAGCTCGGGGCGCAAAGGCAGGAGATCCTCGCAAGTCTTTTTTCGCCGCCCTCCCCGGCGGATGCCGCGCTGGTTGCGGTGCTCGCGCCGGGACCCTACACCGTGATTGTGCGCGGGAAGAATGGCGCTGAAGGCGTTGCGTTGGTGGAAGCGTACGAGTTATTTTGAACAGGCTCGCCGCGCCCCGCGCACCGAAAAAACCGAACTACCGCGAACGCGCGCCCGAATTCACGATAGCGCGTAGGGCACCTTCGGTGGTGGCGACCTTCACTTGGCGGGTGCCGGAGATTCGTTGAACGAAGGGATTGTTCTCTCCCACTTGCCGCCAGGGACCATTCGGGACTTCGCTCTCATCCACGAATCGCCAGGACGTGACATCTGTGGGCGCCAATCCCAGATAATCGCGGATCGCCGGCGAAACATCGAGCCCGGCGCCTTTGTTTAGATTTGGTTTCGGACGCTCATTGCCGAAGACGTATTGCCAATGGTCGGTGCGGAAGGGTCCGCAATCCTCCCATTGTCCGTAGGCGACCCGGCTGCCTTTGCGCACGGCAAGCCAGCGTCCCCGGAGAACGGTCTTACCGCCTTCGGTGAAAGCCTGCCGGAACCAAGGAACCACGCTGGGAGCCTCCGGTTTGTGCTTTCCCTGGCTCACATCGTTATAGGGCAGGGCAATGTAAAAGGGGTTTAGCCGTGGGACGAATGCGGCGGGATTGTAGCCTTTACGCCCCGCGGGCTCCGGATTGTCGAAACCGCCGTAGTTATAGGCCCAAGCGGCGTCCCAGGAACTCTTGTTGTTGGGCGTGGGATTGTTCGCCGTGGGACGCTCGCCGACCCAAAAAATCGTGGTGACGATGTTCTCCTTCCAAGGATACCGACCACCAAAGCGCGTGAAGAGCCCTCCGCTGGACGGAACGTAGACCTGCGGGTCCACTTTCATGAGTGCGTTTTCGCGCAGTTTCATGGCATGCGCCGAGAAATCGGTCGCGTTTCCGTAGGGATTCCCGGATTCGGCCCTGGCCCCGCTCACGAAGGCGAGCGCGAACAAGGCGGCGAACGGGAGCAGGAGGGAGGGCCGGCTCATGTGCGGGCGTTAATAGACGGCGAGCGCCGGTCAGACAAGCGATTTTCAGAGTTCCAAAGCTCACCCATCACAGCATTAATACCGCCGGAGGATGGTATCTTTCCGGGCCAGGCGCGAATCCGTTTCAGGGTAATCGAGCGTATAATGGAGTCCGCGGCTCTCCTTCCGAGCCAGTGCGCTGTCGACGATGAGCGCCGCCACCTCGGCCAGGTTCCGGAGTTCGAGCACGTCGGTCGTGACACGATAACCCCAGTAAAACTCCTCGATTTCAGCGAGAAGATTGCGGAGTCGGGCGGCTGCCCGTTTCAGGCGCTTGTTGGTACGGACGATTCCGACGTAGTCCCACATGAGTCGGCGGACTTCGTCCCAGTTGTGGTAAATCACGACGCGCTCGTCGAGGTCTGCAGCATCGCCGGAGTGCCACGAGGGGATGGTCCAGTTTGCGGCCGATTCGGGGCCGACCGGCTCGTCTCGGGTCAAACGCGAGACCGCGCGATGCGCAATCACGAGTGCCTCGAGGAGGGAGTTGCTGGCGAGTCGGTTGGCGCCGTGCAGACCGGTGGAGGCGACTTCACCCACCGCGAAGAGACCCTTCACGTTGGTGGCGCCATCGAGATCGGTCTTGAGGCCGCCACACTGGTAGTGCGCCGCCGGGACCACCGGAATCGGCTCCTTGGTGATGTCGATGCCCAGCGCAAGGCAGCGTTGGTAAATGTTCGGGAAGTGGGCGCGCACCTCGTCGGCCGGTTTGTGCGTGATGTCGAGGTAGACGCATTTCTCGCCAGTCTTTTTCATCTCGGCGTCGATGGCCCGGGCCACGATGTCGCGGGGCGCAAGGGAGGCGCGGTAATGGTACTTGTCCATGAAGGGCTGGCCCTTGGCATCGATGAGCACCCCGCCTTCACCGCGCACCGCCTCGGTGATGAGGAAGGACTTGGCCTGGGGATGAAAGAGGCAGGTGGGGTGGAACTGGATGAACTCCATGTTGGCCACGGCTGCACCTGCGCGCCAGCCCATCGCCACGCCGTCGCCGGTCGCGATGTCCGGATTCGTCGTGTACAGATAGACTTTCCCGCAGCCGCCGGTCGCGACCACGACCCGGCGGGAGTGCAACGCGCGGACGTTGCCGGTATCCTCGTCGAGGACGTAAACCCCGACGCAGCGGTTCTCGGTCGCGGAGCCCAGCTTTGCCGTCGTGACAAGATCAACGGCCATCTGGTTTTCGAGCACGAAGATATTGGGCGATTTCGCGACCGCGCCGAGGAGCGTGTCTTCAATGGCGCGCCCGGTGGTGTCCTTGAAATGCAGAATGCGGCGCTGGGAATGGCCGCCTTCCAACCCGAGCGAAAGCTCGGTGCGGCCATCCGCCACTTCGTGTTCGTCGAACTGGAGTCCCCACTCGATAAGTTCCCGGACGCGCGCCGGTCCGTCGCTCACGATGGCGCGAACCGCCGCTTCATCGCACAAGCCCGCGCCGGCTTCGAGCGTATCCGCCACATGGGATTCGATGGTGTCGTCTTTACCCCAGACGCACGCGATCCCGCCCTGCGCCCAAGCCGTGTTCGTTTCGGCCTTGCCGCGCTTGGTGATGATGGCGACACGCCCGAAGGCGGCGGCTTTGATGGCGAAACTCAGCCCGGCGACGCCGCTGCCGAGGACGATGAAATCGTAGTTGGAGCTCATGGGGGATGGTTCAAGCGGGCCTTAGGGGCAGGTCCAAACAGTCTTTCCCGCCACAATGGTCCGCACGGCGCGACCCCGCAGGATGCGGTCGTGGAACGGGGTGTTGCGCGACCGTGAGTGGCTGGCATCACGGTCCACTTTCCATTTCCGCTTGGGATCAATGAGTGTCACATCGGCGACGGCTCCGGCCGAAAGGGTGCCGCGCTCGAGCTTAAGGAGCCGCGCGGGGTTGAGTGTGAGCAGTGCGATGAGGCGGGGCAGATCCATGATCTTGCGCTGGTGCACAAGAAGCTCGAGAAACACGGCGAGCTCGGTTTCGAGGCCGAGAATGCCGAAGGGGGCCTGATCGAACTCGACCTCCTTTTCGTGCGGGGAATGGGGGGCATGATCGCTCGCCAGGATGGTGATGGTACCGTCCGCCAGACCTTCATAGAGCGCCTCGACGTGCTCCTCGGAGCGCAGGGGCGGATTCATTTTGTAATCGGTGTCGAACCCCTGCACGGCTTCGTCGGTGAATGCGAGGTGGTGCGGACACACCTCGCCGCTGATGGGTACGCCGCGCGCGCGCGCGGCGCGAAGCAGGCGCACGCTTCCGGCTGCGCTCAGGTGTTGGCAATGAATGTGGGTGCCAGTGAGCTCGGCGAGCAGGGCATTGCGCTGCACAATGAGTTCCTCCCCCGCGGCGGGCCAGCCGGGCAGCCCGAGCACGGTGCTCCAATAGCCTTCGTGCATCACACCTTTGCCCACGAGCGAGTAGTCCTGGCAATGATCCATCACGGGTAGCCCGAACATGCGGGCATACTCAAGGGCACGGCGCATGACTTCCGCACTTTGCACGCAGTGGCCGTCGTCCGTGAGCGCGACGACGCCCGCTTTCGCGAGTGCGCCGATGGGGGCGAGTTCCTCGCCGGCGATTCCTTTCGTGATCGCGCCAGTGCAGAAAACGTTCACCACCCCTTCGCGCGCCGCCTTGTCCTGAATCCAGGTGACGACGCTTGGATTGTCGATGGCCGGCGACGTATTCGGCATGCAAACGACGCTGGTAAATCCCCCCGCGGCGGCGCAGCGCGTGCCGCTGGCAATAGTCTCCTTGGCGGACTGCCCCGGCTCCCGCAGGTGGACGTGGATATCGATGAGCCCTGGAGCGATGACGAGGCCTGAACAATCCACCACTTCCGCCGGTCGATGTCCGCCGGGCCGAAGCGACTCAATTCGCCCGTCCACAATTTGGATGTCGCCGACCTCGTCACGATTGTTGGCAGGATCGATGATCCGGCCGTTTTGCAAGAGGAGGGAATTCATCGCGGGTAAGAAGGTCGGGATGGGTCGGGCGCGCGAATCAGCGCGCACCGGCACAGAGGTAGAGCACGGCCATGCGCACGGCGAGGCCGTTGGTCACTTGATCCAGGATGACGCTGCGCGCGCTGTCGGCGAGGTCGCTGTCGATCTCGACGCCGCGATTGATCGGACCAGGGTGCATGATGAGGCACTCCGGCTTGAGCTGTTCGGCGCGCGCCTTTGTCAGTCCGAAGAGGGAAGTGTACTCGCCGAGGCTGGGAAAATATTCCTTCCGCTGCCGCTCATGCTGAATGCGGAGCAGATTGACGACGTCGGCGTCGGGCAAAACCGCGTCGAGATCGTGGGTGACCGCCACGCCCATGCGTTCAAACACACTTGGGACAAGGGTGCTGGGGCCGCAAAGCGTCACGCGCGCGCCGAGTTTTAGGAGCGCATGGATATTCGAGCGGGCAACCCGGCTGAAGAGAATATCGCCAAGAATGACGACGTGCTTTCCGTCGAGGTCGCCCAGCCGTTCGCGCATCGTAAACGCATCGAGCAGCGCCTGTGTGGGATGCTCATGCGCGCCGTCGCCGGCATTCACGATGCTCGCCCGCAAGCGATCCGCGAGGAAGCGCGCCGCCCCGGCGCTGCTGTGCCGGATGACGATGATATCGGCTCCATTTGCCTCAAAAATCTTCGCCGTGTCCTTAAGGGTTTCCCCTTTGCTCAGGCTGGAAGTGGTGGCGGAAACATTAATCACATCGAGGCTGAGCCGGCTCGCGGCGATCTCGAACGAAGTGCGCGTGCGCGTGCTCGCCTCCACGAAGAAGTTGACCAAGGTTTGGCCGCGGAGCGCCGGGACTTTCTTGATCGCGCGCGCGCCGACCTGCTTGAAGGCGGTGGCGGTGTCGAGAATCACGAGAATTTCCGCGGGGCTCAGTTCGCGAATGCCAACAAGATCCTTGCGGTGCCAGGACGATTCGGCAGGGAGAGGTGTCATGGGCGGAACGGGACGGGTCATTTACTGGCCGAGCCACACGCCATCCTCGAGTCCGGGATCGGTGGCGGCGAAACGCACGAAGACACGCTGGTCAAGCGCAGTGGGCAGGTTTTTGCCCACGTAGTCGGGCCGGATCGGGAGCTCGCGATGGCCCCGGTCCACCAGGCAGGCGAGCTGGATCCGGTCCGCCCGGCCGAAGTCGCTCAGGGCATCCATCGCCGCGCGAATCGTGCGGCCCGTGAAGAAGACATCGTCCACCAGCACGACGGTGCGTTCCTCGAGCGCGAAAGGCAGATGCGTGGGCTGAATCGTGGTTATGCGCGGGCGCCGGCGGAGGTCGTCGCGATGCATTGAGATGTCCAGCGTGCCGAAATCGGCGCGGACATTTTCGACCTGCTCGATGTGCGAGAGGAGACGGTGCGCGACTTCGACACCCCGCGATTGAATGCCAACCAGGGCGAGGGTCCGGCCCGCGAGCGCGGCCGCATTTCGCTCGACAATCTCGTGCGCGACCCGGCGCAGTGCGCGCCGAATGGCGCTCGCATCGAGAATCGGGGTGGCTTCGGGCGGGATCGGATTCATGGCGTTTGCGACCTCGCGGGATCGCGTTAAACGCTGCGAAGGAGGTGGATCACGTGCGGCCCTCGCGCCGTTTTTCACGCCAGGCTGCGCGATGTTTTACGATCCAATCGAGCAAAGCCTTCTCGAAACCGATGTCGTAGCCCGCTTTTTCGCTCTCGATCCACTTGTGCTTTAGGATCTCTTCGCGCTCCGCGAGGAACTCTTTGTAGAGCATGGAATTCTTCAATACACCGGTGGCATTGCCGGAATCGGTCTTCGGAACATCTGGGCCTTGGCTCATGCGCGGGGGGAATGCGTCATGGAAGTACAGCCGATGATGACAAACTTGCAATGCTTCGCGTATGAATTCGCGCAAGCCCGGAAGATTGCGCCTTTGGCGGATGGCCGAGGACGAGGACAACAGCGCTTCAGGCCCGCGCGATTTCGAATTGCATCCCATCCCGCGACGGAGCACGCGTTCCCAGACCGCTTCATCCTGCCATGGAATTCCTCACCGTCGGACTCGCCCAGATCGTTCCCGTCTGGCTCGATCGCGAGCGCACACTCGCCAAGCTCCTCGATGTCGCGAGCGATGCGGGAGCGAGAAACTGCCAGCTCGTCGTCCTGGGTGGAGAGGCTTGTGTGCCTGGCTATCCCTTCTGGCTCGAACTGACCGACGGCGCAGTCTTCAACTCGCAAATCCAAAAGGAACTTTTCGCCGAATACGCGCGTCAGGCGGTGCAGATCGAGCGGGGGGACTTGGAGCCGCTTTGCGCGCTCGCGCGGGAGAAACGAATGGCGATGTATGTCGGCATCATCGAGCGGCCCATGCTGCGCGGGGGCAAGAGTCTCTATTGCGCGCTGGTCCAGATCGATGCCGGCGGTACCATCGCCTCGGTACAACGGAAGCTGATGCCGACATTCGAAGAGCGTCTGGTCTGGTCGATTGGTGACGGCAATGGCTTGCGGGTACACTCGATCGGTGCGTTCACCGTCGGCGGCTTGAACTGCTGGGAGAACTGGATGCCGCTCGCACGCACCGCCCTTTACGCCCAGGGCGAAGACTTTCACGTTTGCGTCTTTCCCGGCAGCCGGCGCAATACGCATGACATTACGCGCTTCATCGCGAAGGAGGCGCGGTCTTTTGCGGCGTCGGTTTCGTGCTTCGTGCGCAAGTGTGATCTTCCGCCGGGAACGCTTCATCTCGAGAGGATTCGGGAACGCGCGCCCGAGGTTCTCGCCGATGGCGGCACCTGTCTTGCGGGTCCCGACGGCGAATGGGTCATCGAGCCGTGCGCAGGCGAAGAGAAGTTGCTCGTGGCCACCATCGACCACCGGCGGGTGCGGGAAGAGCGGCAGAACTTCGATTGCGTGGGTCACTACGCGCGACCGGACGTATTCCGGCTCACGGTAAATCGAGAGCGGCAGGCGGCGGCACGCTTTTTCGATGAGTCAGACGTCGCGCGCTAAGTAAGGGAGCGTTGCCACTTACTCCCGCAGCCGTGCGATCAGCCCGTGCAAGGCTTCGGCCTGGCGTGCCCGCTCTTCATCGCGCGTGAGGATCCGAGGCTCAGCGGCGCGCTCGGCGCAATCCGGAATACCGCATCGTTCGCAGGTATCGCCAACGATCCGATCGGGAATGGCGGGATCGTTCCAAAACTTCACTTTCTCCTTGAAGGCATCGGTCATGGCAAACCCGAGCGTCACGCACGCGCTCACCCCTGGCCGCAATCCGGAGGACCCGGCCATCGAGAGCGAAAAGTAATCGCTGCCACCGCCGACGAATTTCGAGCGTTGGGCCCCGGCGAGCACGTCGGGCGGGTTCCCAGTCTGGCGCGCCTCCGCCAGTTCCCGCAGCAGGCGCATGGTCACCCAGCGGCGGCAGTAATGCTCATTCACCCCGACGGAGTGCGTCGAATGCATGCGGGTGAAGTGCAGTTCCTTCGCCGCGCGGTAACGGCCGGTGTCTGCGTAGTGCTCGAAACGGAGAAAATACATCTGATCCAGGCCAAAGAACCGCGGCAGCAGCTGCGACAGCCGGTGGAAGAACATCTCCGGCGTCGCGCCGAAGCGCTCGGGCAATTCGCGGAGGGCATTCGGCTCCCAGCGCCGCTTGGCCAGGAACGGAGTCAGCGCCTCGCAAACCTGCGCTTGATCGAGCAGGAGGGCTCCGGCGAAATAAGAAGCCTTTTGATGATTCAGGTGCTGGTCGAACGTGGCACTTTCCTCCGCCGAGGCGGTGGCCATGCGGGCCTCGAGCCCAAGATAACGGTAGCCGATTTCCCGGGCGAGCACGAAGGCCCGCTGGGTGGGTTCCATCGCGGGGTTGAGCAGCAGGCGCGGCCGCGCGCCGCCCACGAAGACCGAGCGATGGATGCGCAGATCCGGATGGTTGCCCAGCGTAACCTCGTCGATCTCATAGCCGTGTTCGCGCACGAGGAAATCCCGGAGCCGCAGGGCCATTTCCCGACGGTCGATTCCCGCGCCTTTGAGCCAGCGATGTTCCTTGCGGAAGCGCTCGGCCGCGCGTTCCAGGTCCTCGAAGTAGTTGTTGTTCATCTCGAGGTAGGAGCGCATCGCCGTGAGCAGCAGGTGCTCCACGCGCATGTCATACCTCCGGACGATTTTTTCGATCGTATCGATGAGCGCACTAAAGCGATCAGGCGCGCCGGACATCATTTCCATCAGGCCGGAGGAATTGACCCCGAAGATCTCGAGTGGAAAATTCTGCAGGGCACCCGTTTTAAGCATGCGCTCCAACGAGGTCATGTTGGCCCCAAGATTGAGCGAGACGAGATCCTCGTATTTGACTTCAAGCGCCTCGGCGAGGGCGAAGATCTTCTCAGGTTTCGGGTACTTTTTCCCTTTCTCGATCTCGTTGAGATAGGAGACCGACAAGCCGGAGAGCGAAGCGAGTTTCTTTAAGGGGAAATTCCGTTCGCGACGAAGCCGGCTGAGCTTCAAGCCCAGGATGAATTTAAGGTTCTGGCCTTTCCCCCCGGCCGTGGCCGAGGGGCCGGGCCGTTCCACCAATCCCACGTCAGCGCGGGGTGCTGTAACGATCATTCGGGAAGCGTAAAGCCTGCTCGCGGTGACACCAGCGGAAATTTCGCTAGCCGCGAAGTTTCCGCACGCCGCGGCACAAGGATCGAACCAGCGAATTACATGATTCAGCGAATTTTCGCTTGCGCTTGAAGTGTGTCAGCGTAATTTCGCTAACAAGGCAAATGCTCATTGGATTTGCCGCCGCCCTCGGAATCAACCTTGACGATGTATTGCACTGCCATGACCCCCGCTGAACGCCTCGATGAAACGTGGACCTCTCACCCTCGCTGGAGCGGAATCCAGCGTAATTACTCGGGAGCGGATGTCTTGAAGCTCCGCGGCTCGATCAAGGTCGAGCACACGCTGGCTCACCTCGGCGCGGATCGCTTGTGGGAACTCCTCCACACAGAGGACTATGTGCACGCCTTGGGAGCGCTGACAGGAAACCAGGCTGTGCAACAGGTCAAAGCTGGCTTGAAGGCAATCTATCTGAGCGGGTGGCAGGTCGCGGCCGACGCAAACCTGGCGGGCCAGATGTATCCCGATCAGAGCCTTTACCCGGCTGACAGTGTGCCGGCGGTGGTGAAGAGGATCAACAATGCCCTGACCCGGGCGGATCAGATCACGCATAGCGAAGGCGACAATTCTGTGCAATGGTTCGCGCCGATCGTGGCGGACGCCGAAGCCGGCTTTGGCGGCCCGCTCAATGCCTATGAGTTGATGAAGGGGATGATCGAAGCGGGCGCTGCCGGAGTTCACTTTGAGGATCAGCTCTCCAGCGAAAAGAAATGCGGGCACATGGGTGGAAAAGTCCTCGTGCCGACGAGCCAATTCATCCGATCCCTCACCGCCGCGCGGCTCGCGGCCGATGTGCTCGACGTCCCTTCCATCGTGGTGGCGCGCACCGATGCCCTCGGCGCGAAGCTCCTGACCAGCGACATCGACGCCTGCGATCGGGAGTTTTGCACCGGCGAGCGCACGCCGGAAGGCTTCTATCGCCTCTTGGACGGCGAAGGACTCGCCATCGCGCGTGGACTCGCTTACGCCCCGCATGCGGATCTCATCTGGTGCGAAACCGGGACGCCGGACCTGGCCTTTGCCAAGCGCTTCGCCGATGCCATTCACGCGCAATTTCCGGGCAAGCTGCTTGCCTACAATTGCTCGCCTTCGTTTAACTGGAAGAAGCATCTCGACGACGCGACCATCGCAAAGTTCCAGCGGGAACTTGGGGCGCTGGGTTACAAATTCCAGTTCATCACCCTCGCGGGCTTTCACTCTCTGAACTACAGCATGTTCCAGCTCGCCCAAGGCTACCGCGATCGCGGGATGGCCGCCTACAGCGAGTTGCAGCAGGCCGAGTTTTCGAGCGAGAAAGATGGCTACACCGCCACGAAACATCAACGTGAGGTCGGCACCGGTTACTTCGATCTCGTGAGCACGATCATCACCGCGGGCAAAGCGTCCACCCTCGCCTTGGTCGGTTCGACCGAGGAAGAGCAGTTCCACGGCTAAGCAAACGTCATTCGCAAACTCCGCAAATGCCGTCAGCATGCGCTGACGGCGTTTGTCGTTTATTCGGGCGTCTCCGTTGCCAGCCGTTCTGCCAGTTCGTCGATGCCATTGACGACAAAGTCGAATTCGTCGTCGCGCACCAATTCGGCCGGTGACCCGGCGCCGAATTCCAGCGGGCGGCGCACATAGGCGGTCCGATAGTGATACTCGCGCGCGGCACGCAGGTCGTAGGCGTGTGCGGAGACGAGCATGATGTTGCGGTCGGTGCAGCGGAGAACTTGCTTCGCGCCGTGATAGACCCGCGGATCCGGCTTATAGGCTTGAAAAAGGTCCGCCCCGAGAATCACCGTCCATGGCAGCGTCGCGAATTTTGAAAGGTCCGTCAGGAGCGAGAGATTCCCGTTCGAGAGCGGGGCAATGATGAAACGTTCCGCCAGACTCTCCAGCCCTGGGACGACGTCGGGCCACGGATGCAGGCGGTGCCACATGTGCGAGAGATCGCGCGTTTCCGTCTCCGTCAGGCCGCCTAATCCGAACCGCGGGATCAATTCCTCGATGGCCTCGCGGTGCAGCTCGTCCACGGTGCGAAATGGCTCCTTGCCGGCGATGATCCGGTCGAGGGCCGGACGGTAGAGCGCGCGCCACGCCAAGGCTAGGCGGGCCCAGTCGGCGTGCCAGCCTTTGCGGGTGTTCCACTCTTCACCTTCCCGCACGATGCTGCCGTGGAAGTCGACAACTGTGCCAAAGGTGTCGAAAACAATCGCGCGAAGCGGGGGCATGATCATTGCAACAGGTACTTAGGTCGCCCGTCCGGGCAGGGCAACCGGCGACCGCGGCGCCGCGTTTCCCGTTGCCTGGACCGCCTCCTTGGCTAGGGTCGGCAGATGCCTCCCGTACGCAGCATCCCCCCATGCGACGTGGTGACCGAGCTGGAAAAGCACATCCTCGTGGATGGGTTCCAAATCGTCATCGACCTCGATAAATCCAAGGGCCCGCGCCTCCATGATGCGGCCGCCGGCCGCGATCTCATCGATCTCTACGGATTCTTTGGCTCGCTGCCGATCGGATACAACCATCCGTACTTCGATGAACCGGAAGTACGTCGGGATCTGGCTCTGGCTTCGCGGGTAAAGGTGGCGAATTCGGATGTTTATTCGCAGCTCTACGCGCAGTTCGTCGACACGCTCACCCGCGTCGCTGCGCTCCCGCCGTTGGAGCGCTGGTTTCTTGTCGATGGCGGTGCGCTCGCGGTGGAAAATGCCCTGAAGGTCGCGATGGACTGGAAAGTGCGGAAGAATCTCGCGGCCGGGAAGGGAGAGCGCGGCACCGGCATCCTGCATTTCGAGCACGCGTTTCACGGCCGGAGCGGCTACACGATGAGCCTCACGAATACGGACCCGAAGAAGACGATGTACTTCGCGAAGTTCCCGTGGCCGCGGGTGAAGACGCCATTCATCGACTACTCTCTGCCGGCCGCCGCACGGGACGCCGATGCCGCCGCCAAGGAACGTGCGGTCGAAGCCGAGATTCGTGGGATTCTCGAGCAGCAGGCCGATGACATCGCCGCGATCATCATCGAGACAATCCAGGGTGAAGGCGGCGACAATCATTTTCGGGCGGCCTGGCTCCAGACCCTGCGCCGGCTTTGCGATGAGTTCGACGTCCTCCTGATCTTCGACGAGGTGCAGTGCGGGCTCGGCGTCACGGGGAAGATGTGGGCGTGCGAGCATTTCGGCGTGCGTCCGGATGTGCTCGCTTTCGGCAAAAAGGTGCAGACCTGCGGCATCATCGGAGGTCCTCGCCTCGACGAGGTCAAAGACAACTGCTTCCGCTATCCCAGCCGCATCAACTCGACGTGGGGAGGAAATTTGGTCGATATGGTTCGTTCGACGTACAATCTCGTGGTCATCGAGAAGGAGAAACTCGTCGAGAATGCCGCCAAGGTCGGCTCGCTGATTGTCGATGAACTCGACCGCATCGCCGGGGAAGAGGGCGTCATCTCCGCCGTGCGCGGACGCGGCCTCTTCATCGCCTTTGATTTGCCGACGTATGAGGATCGCGAAACGTTCTATCGCGGTCTGTACGAACGGGGCGTCCTGGCTGTGCGGAGCGGAACTCGTTCCGTGCGTTTCCGTTCGGCACTCGATCTCGACGCCGAGACCGCGGGCGAGGCGCTCGCCATCATAGCCGATCAATGCCGCGCCATGCGGCGTTCGTCCATCGCCCCGGCCCTCGCCTCAGTATGACCAAGCGCAAAGTGAGCAAACGGGCCCAGGGAACTGAGGTTAGTGCGCTTTTGCGCCGGCTCGGACTGGCCAGGGTGAACGATGGTGCTTTTGGCGGCGAATGGGGCGGCGGAGGTCCGACGATCGATTCGATTTCTCCGATCGATGGCCGCGTGATCGCCTCGGTTCGGAGCGCGTCAGTCGACGATTACGATCGTGCGATCGACCGCGCGCAGGCGGCGTTTCTGAAATGGCGTTCCGTGCCGGCACCCACGCGGGGCGAAACGATTCGCCGCCTGGGCATGGCGCTGCGCGCCGCGAAATCCGATCTCGGGCGGCTCGTCTCCCTCGAGTGCGGCAAGATCGTGGCGGAAGGAGAGGGCGAAGTTCAGGAGATGATCGACATCTGCGATTTCGCGGTCGGTCTTTCGCGCCAGCTCTACGGCCTGACCATTGCCTCGGAGCGCCCCTCGCACCGCTTGTTGGAGCAGTGGCATCCGCTTGGGCTCGTCGGGATCATCAGCGCCTTTAATTTTCCCGTGGCAGTTTGGGCCTGGAACGCTGCGCTGGCCGCGGTGTGCGGCGATGCGAGCATTTGGAAACCGAGCGAAAAGACGCCGCTGACCGCCGTCGCGGTGGCGAAGATCGCGGAACGCGTCTGCCGGGAGGCTGGAGCCGATCCCGCCATCTTCACCCTGCTGGTGGGAGACGGCCCGGTGATCGGCGAGCGTCTCGCCGCGGATCGCCGCGTACCGCTGATCTCCGCGACCGGCTCGTGCGGAATGGGACGACGCGTTTCGCAAGTTGTCGCCGCCCGCCTTGGCCGCTCTCTGCTTGAACTCGGGGGCAACAATGCCGTCATCGTCACACCCAGTGCCGATCTGGACATGGCAGTGCGCGCGATCTTCTTCGGCGCGGTGGGCACCGCCGGACAGCGTTGCACCTCCACACGCCGCGTTTTTGCCCATGAGTCGATTGAACCCGCCCTGCGCAAGAAGTTGTTGAGCGCCTACAAGTCGGTGCGCATCGGCAGCCCGCTCGAACCGGAAACACTCATGGGCCCGCTTATCGACCGACTCACGGTCGAACGTTTCCTCGAGGCGAAGCAGGAGGCGAAGAAGCAGGGCGGCAAGATTCTCTTCGGCGGCGAAGAACTGCCGCATCTGCCCGGGGGCTGTTACGTCACGCCCTGTCTGGTGGCCTCGAAGCCAACCATGCCGCTCGTGGCCAAAGAGATTTTCGCGCCGCTGCTGCACTTGATGACCTACCGCGATTTCACCGAGGCACTCGCACTGCAGAACGCGGTGCCGCAGGGTCTCAGTTCGGCCATCTTCACGAACGATTTCCGGGAGGCGGAGGAATTTCTCTGCGCGCGCGGCAGCGACTGCGGGATCGCGAACGTGAACACCGGTACCAGCGGCGCGGAAATCGGGGGAGCCTTCGGCGGTGAAAAAGACACGGGCGGCGGCCGCGAGAGCGGCTCCGACTCGTGGAAGAACTACATGCGCCGGCAGACCAACACCGTGAATTACTCCACCGAGATGCCCCTCGCCCAGGGGATCAAGTTTGGCTGAGGGCGGCTCACATTCGGAGTGCGGCCGCGCTCGTGCGGGAGGAGTCCAGGCGATGCCGCGGACGACGCTTTCGCAAGCGCCGGATGCGATTATCCTGGCGTCAGATGTTACGTGAGCTGGATTCGAGTGGGGTAATGGAGCAAACGTGCACCCTGCTGGGGAAATGCGCCTTTCACGATCTGAGATCGGCCCGGCGTCTGGCCCTGGTGGGTGGAGCGTATGGAAATGTTCCCGCGCTCGAGGCTTGCCTCGCGCACGCCTGCATCGCGGGGTGCGATGCGTTCGCCTTCTTGGGCGACATGACTGGCTGCTGTGGACACAGTGACGAGATCATCGCTTTGGTGCGGGCGAATTTCTCCATCCTGGTCGCGGGGAATCTCGAACAGCAGGCATACGCAGGCGAAACCGATTGCGCCTGCAACTATACGGATGCGGCCGATGGTAAATGCAGCGGCGCCGCACACGCATATTCGTTGCGCAGCCTGAACGCGGAAAATCAGGCCTGGCTGGGGACCCTGCCTGAGATTGCGCTCGTGGAGACGCGGATGGGACGGCTCCTGCTCTGCCACGGTAGTCCCGCGCAGACGAATGAGTTTCTCTACGAGTCGACCGTTGAGGACGCTAACCTTGAAAACTGGCTCGAGGAGTCGCGGGCGGTGGGCCTGATTTGTACCCACACCGGGCTGCCTTGGACATTACCGCTGCGGCGGGATCGCTTCGCGCTCAATTGCGGTGCGATCGGAAAGCCCGATCACGATGGCGATCCGGCCGTGCATTACGCGATCGTGGATCTGCGCGACGACCTGCGGCGGCGCGAGTGTCTTTCGATTCAGCGGGTAAGCTACGATCATGTGCGCTGGGCGCGACAGATCGCCGCTGAAGGCGTAGCGGAAATGTTTATTCGTCCGCTGTTGGACGGAAAATGGACAGTCGGACTGGCGAGTCTACCACTCGCGGAGCGCTGGAAGCGCGACCTCATCATGGGTGCGTGCGACCGCGCCTGCTAGGCGCAGCGCAGTTTCAGGCGGTTCGCCCGCCCTTTGGGCCTTGCGCAAATAGGCAGGCTCCGACTGCTCCGGCAATTTCCGCCCTTTCCTGCGGCGGAGATCGACTCCATCATCCGCGCCATGTCTTCCCCCGCCACTGCCAGCGCGCGCGCCGCCATACCGGTTGACGAGCAAGGCTATCGCACCGCGCCCGATCCGACGCTGACGAAGATGCCGTCAGGCATTCCATACATCGTTGGGAATGAAACGGCCGAGCGCTTCAGTTTCTACGGCATGAACGCGATTTTGGTCATCTTCATGACCAAGTTTCTGAAGGACAGCACCGGACAGCTCGCCGTGATGTCGAACGAAGACGCCACCGGTTGGGCGCACATGTTCAAGTTCGCTGTTTATTTCCTGCCGATCGCCGGCGCCGTCCTCTCGGACGGATTCTGGGGCAAATACCGCACCATCTTCTGGCTTTCACTGGTCTACGTTCTCGGTCACTTTTCCCTCGCGCTCAACGATACCCGGATCGGACTGGCCGTGGGGCTTAGCCTCATCGCGATCGGAGCGGGCGGCATCAAGCCCTGCGTCTCAGCGAATGTTGGCGACCAGTTCGGGGCGGGCAACCGCCACCTGCTCGCGAAGGCCTTCGGCTGGTTTTATTTCGGCATAAACGCCGGCTCTTCGGTTTCCATTTACGTGTGCCCGGAACTCCTCAATAGCCCGAATTACGGACCGCATTGGGCATTTGGTTTGCCCGGAATTCTCATGGCGGTGGCCGCCTTGGTCTTCTGGCTTGGGCGGAAGAAATTTGTGCACGCACCAGCGGATGGGAAGGAATTTCTAGGCAGCTTGTTCAGCCGGGAGGGTGGGGCGTTGATCGGGCGGCTCGCCTCCGTGTACCTCGTAATCATCATTTTTTGGGCGCTCTGGGACCAGAGCAACGGCATTGAGTGGACCTTGCAGGCGACCAAAATGGACCTGCACTTCTTCGGCAAGGATTGGCTCCCGGAGCAGGTGCAAGTGGTCAATGGAATCTACGTCCTCGCTTTCATTCCGCTCTTTAACTACCTCCTCTATCCCGCCTTGAATCGGGTCTTCGAAGTCACGCCACTGCGGAAGATGGGCATGGGACTCGTTCTGACCGCGCTTTCCTTTGTGGTTATCTGGCAGATCGAAATCGCGATCGAAGCGGGTGGGAAACCAAACGTTGGGTGGCAGCTTTTGGCCTACGGGATCCTTACCGCCGGAGAGGTGATGGTCTCTGTGACAGGTCTGGAGTTCTCGTATGCCCAGGCGCCGCCGCGACTAAAGAGCGTGGTCATGGCCCTCTGGCTCCTGACCGTGGCGTTTGGCAACCTGCTCGCCGGGCAGATCGCCTTCCAAATCACCCGTTTGAAAGAGATGGGACTAAATCTGGAAGGGTCGAACTACTTCCGCTTCTACGCCCTGTTGATGGCTTCTGCCACGATCCTGTTCGTGTTCATCGCGCGGGTCTACAAGGGCAAGGACCAACTCGAAGCTCCGGCCCCTTGAGCGTCTTGCCGCGAATTCTTTGTGCCGGATTTGCTCGCTTCTTGGCGAGAGTCGTCGGCTTGGGGCTGACTGCCGGCTTCGCCTGCGCAGAAGCGCCTTTTGCATTCGAGACGACGCCGGGAAAACTTCCGAAGGAAATCGTGCCGCGGCATTACGCGTTGCGGTTGGTGCCTGATAACAAGGCGTTGACCCACACGGGTTCGGTCACGATCGAGCTCGAGGTGCTGAAGCCCACGCGGCGCATCGTCTTGAATGCGCGCGAACTCGAGATCACGAAGGCGCTTTTGCTTTACGGCGAGAATCGCACGCTCAAGCCCATCGTTGACGCCAAGGAACAGACGGTGGCCTTCGAGCTCCCCCTGGAATTGAAGCCCGGCAAATGTGAACTCGCCCTCGAGTTCAGGGGCCGCATCAACACCCAGCCGCAGGGGCTTTACCAGGATCGCTACCAGACGCCCAGCGGCGAGAAAACGCTGCTCGCCACCCAGATGGAGCCGGTGGATGCGCGGCGCATGTTCCCCTGCTGGGATGAACCGGTCTTTCGCGCGACTTACTCGCTCAGCGCGGTGGTGCCCGCGAAATGGCTCGCCATGTCGAACATGCCGCTCACCCGGGAGCGACTGCTCACCGGAAACGCCGCTCTCAAGGAAGTCTGGTTCGATCGCACGCCGGCTATGCCGAGCTATCTCGTGGTCTTCGCGGCCGGCGAATTTGAGACGCTCGAGGACGAGGTCGATGGCATTAAACTCCGAATCCTTTGCACCGAGGGGAAACGTGAGAGCGGGCGTTACGCCCTCGAGGTGACGAAAAACGTGCTGCGTTACTACAACGATTATTTCG
Source organism: Chthoniobacterales bacterium (assembly GCA_038226705.1). Lineage (GTDB taxonomy): Bacteria > Verrucomicrobiota > Verrucomicrobiia > Chthoniobacterales > SZAS-18 > SZAS-18. The sequence continues at coordinate 81,050 of JBBRQH010000008.1, forward strand.
GCGAAAAGTATCCGCTGCCGAAGCTGGATCAGCTTGCCACGCCCGGCGGATTCGGCGGCGCGATGGAGAATTGGGGTGGGATCATCTACAACGAGGCGCGCCTGCTTTTCGATCCAGCCCGCAGTCCGGAGGCGAATCGCGAGCGCACGCACGCCGTTATCGCCCACGAAATCGCGCACCAGTGGTTCGGCGATCTCGTGACCATGGCCTGGTGGGACAATCTTTGGCTCAATGAGGGCTTCGCCTCGTGGATGGGCACAAAGGTCTGCGATCACTTCAATCCCACGTGGCACGTCTGGTTGCGGGCACACCGCGATAAGGAACGCGTCATGCCCCAGGACGCTCGCAAGGGCACGCATCCGATCCTCCAGTCCGTTCGTACCGAGCAGGAGGCCGGTGCGGCCTTCGACGACATCACTTATATAAAGGGCGAGCAATTCCTGCGCATGCTCGAGCAATATCTGGGCGAGGACGCCTTCCGGGCGGGCATGCGCCTGTATATGCGGCGGCACCGGCTCGGCAATACGACTACGGCCGATCTCTGGGCGGCCCTCGAGGAGGGTTCCGGCAAACCCGTGCGCGACTTCGCGGCCGGCTGGACGGAACGTCCGGGCTTGCCGCTGGTGCGTGTGGGCGAGGAATGCAAAGACGGAAAGCACGCGCTCACGCTCACGCAGGAACGCTTCACTCTCCACGATCCGGAGGCCGCGTCCCTTACCTGGAAGGTGCCAGTGCGATTCGGGCAGGCCGGCGACGCGAAGGCGAACTTCCAGGTTCTGCTCGAAGACGCGCCGTTCCGCCTCGAATTTGGCGCCTGTGCGACGGCCATCTTCGCAAATGCGGGCGATGCCGCCTACTACCGGACGCAGTACTCGCCGGAAATGTTCGACGCACTCGCGCGGCAGATCCCTTCGCTTCCGGAAGCCGACCAACTCAACCTCCTGGGAGATACTTGGGCTCTAGCGTGTGCGGGTCGGGGCCCAGCCTCGAATTACCTTCTCTTGGTGGAAGCTTTGAAGGGCGCGCGTTCCCTGGCGATCTGGGAGCAAGTGCTTGCGGTGCTCGTCGAAATGGACGCGCTCGAACGGGATCGCCCCGGCCGTGCCGCGCTGCGCCAATTCATCGTGAGCGTCCTGCGTCCGGTGCTCGCCGAACTCGGCTGGGATCGTAAACCGAATGAAGCCCACGAGGCGGTTTTGTTACGCGCCGAAATCATCGAACTTCTGGGCGTGTGTGGCGACGGCGCCACGATCGCGGAGGCGCGGTCCCGTTTCGGAAAATTCCTGGAAAACCCGAGTTCACTGGCGCCGGACCTGCGTCTTCCGGTGACCAAGGTCGTCGGTCGGTACGCCGATGCCGCGACTTGGGAGAAATTCCATGCCCTCGCCCTGAAGTCGGTTACGGCGGAGGACAAACGCATTTACTACGAGGCGATGCAGCGCGCGCTCGACCCGGAACTCGCGCGACGCACCATGGCGATCTCACTGACCAACGAAATGCGGCCTCCGGAGAAGAATCGAAATCTCTCGCGCGTGGCCGAGACGCGGGATGACAATCGCCTGGTTTGGGAATTCTTCCTGGCGAACGACGCGAAGCTTCTCGCAGATGTCGATGGTTTTCGGCGGCATCAGTATGTGCCGGCAACCATGCGCCACGCGGATGACGCGACGATCGCGGAGGAGTTAGTGAATTACATGCGGACGAAGCGACCCGATGAACCGATCAAGGAGGCCGAACGGATTGCGGCGGAAATCCGCTACCGGGCTGATCTCAAACTGCGCGCGGTTCCCGATATCGATGCCTGGATCACTGCGCGCCAGAGTGCTCCGCCACCCAGGTAAGATCGGCTCCGGACCTAGCCCGTCCTACTGGTGAACTTGGCCGGCTTTGTTGCCGGTCACGATGTTGTCGTTCGCGAGCGTCGGCTTGGCGCCTTCGCCGGAATCGATTCCCCACTTGCCGTTATCGGTGCAGCGATTTCCTCGAATCGAGGGATTCGCGCCCGCGCCCCAGACCAGGATTCCGCTGAATGTGTTGCTTTCGCTGATGTTCCCTTCGGCAGCGCCGCTGCCGCCCTTGTCGAACGCAATGCCATGCTGCTGATTTTGCCGACAAACCGTGGCGCGAATCGTGGTCGTCGTGTCCGCGTCAAAACTGGCGACACCGGTCCAGCCATTGCGCTCGACCGTGCATCCTTCGACCGTTCCGGCGCTGCCCGCTTGGATCAGGATCCCATACCGGCCGTTGCTGCGCGCGCTCGTGCCTCGCACCGTAATGAGCGAGCCGGCTTCCAGCAGCCAGATTCCGCTCCAGGCGCAATCTTCGACCATGCATTCATCGATAACGGCGGACGCTTTCTTTCCGCCTACGAGAGTCAGGCCATTGCCGCCGCCGCGGCGGAGGGTGCATTGGGCCAGCTCCGTGTCGCGGGCCGTGATTTGAATGAGGCTGGGACGATTGGGGGCGTCGTTCGTCCCCGAATGTTCAAATGTAAATCCGCTGATGCGCGCCGCCACGCCACCTTCCACGCGCAGGCAGGATGACGTCTTGGCATCCGCGCGGATGATGCAGCGCTCACGATCGGCGCCGGTGAGCGAAACGAAACTCGTGCGGATCACGAGGGATTCGGCATAGGTGCCCGGCGAGACCACAATCGAGTCTCCCGGGCGCGAGGCGTTCAAAGCGGCCTGGATCGTCTTGAAGGTGCCGGGCACCGCCAGCAACTGGGGTGCCTTGCCAGCCGCCACGGCATCGATGCGCTTTCGGCGCTGCTGGGCTTCGTTGCGCCGCAGTTCGGCAAAACGGCGCTCACGTTCCTGGGTGGCGTTGCGCTCGCGCTCCAACGCGGCCAGGCGCTCTTTCTCGAGCTGTTCCAGCCGCACCCGCTCGGTCGCGGCGGCTTCCTCGCGTTTCTTCTGCTCTGCAGCCTTTTGCTCGCGCCCGAGCGCAGCGTGGTCGTCGTCGCGTTTCTTCTTTTCCTCGGCCCGCTTCTGCTCGGCCACGCGTTCGCGTTCCGCCTCGCGCTTCTTCGCCTCGGCGGCGGCGAGTTCCTCCCGCTTGCGCTGTTCGTCCGCCGCCTCGCGCTTTTTGTTCTCGAGCGCCTTTTGTTCCTGGACCCGGCGCTCTTCCGCCGTACGCCGGGCCGCCTCCTCCTGGGTTCGGGCGCGCCCCCGTTCTGGCACGATTCTTGTGACGACAACGTAGGCGCCCGCCGCTCCCACCGCGAGGAGAGCGAGGACTACAAAGGTCGCGCTTAAGCGGCCGCGCCGCTTCCGGGGGGCCGTGGGAACCGCCGACATCACGATTTCCGCGGCTGCTGCGGAAACTTGCACGGTGGGAAGGATGGCGGTGCGGGCTGGCTCCACCGCGCTCGCCTGTTGCAGCGAAGTCCAGAATTCACGCGCGTTCCCAAAGGCCCGCCGTCCGCCCCCGGGGGCAAGCGCGCGGCCGAGAGCGTTGTTCGCTTCCTTCCGCAACGTATTAAGCGGCGTGTGACTGCCTGGCCGCCCGCCGAGAAGTTCGCGCACTAGGCGCGCGAGCGCCACGACCGGATCGTCGTTGACCTCGTCCCTCCCGACATCCGGCATGGTCGTCGAACCATCCGCGGCACCTCTCCCGGCGTCCGCGCGGGAACGGAAACTCACGGGGTTCCAACGCAGGCGAAAATCGGGCCAGGCATTGACCGGCTGAGCACGCAGCGCGGCCCAATCCGCGGGTGCATTCCCGGGGGCGGGCGTGATGAACAATTTTCGTAAGAGCGGCTCGGCCAGCGTCAGGTTTTCGCCCGCCGCGATGTCCAGCACCACCGGCAACTGTTCGAGCAGCCGCCAGGTCTCGGAGGCAGAGATCTCGCCCCGCGCCCGCAAGAGTTCTAGGAGGGAAAATCCTTCCGCCCATTCGCGGATGAAGTACGCGCCTTCACCCGAGCGTATCACCCCGGTCAGTGGCAGAAGCACCACCGCGGGTGGCGAGGCGCGCAATGCACCGAGTTCGCGCTCGAGCTGAGTGAGAAATCCCGGCTCCGTGAGGCGCTCGACCGCCAGCATTTTCACTGCCACGGGCGCGTCGCCGCTGAGATTGTCCGAGGCACGGAAAAGCCGGCCCCCGTCTCCCATCCCGAGATCGGCTCCCACCCGGTAACGCGTCGAAAGCGTGGTACCGAGCCGAACCGTTTCGGCCGGAGCCAGCGGCGCGCTGGCGCGGGGCGGATCGAGCACGACGGTCGAGCCGAAGTTCTCCACCGCATGCGCGATGGCATCGCGTAATTCCCGGGGCGTCTGGAAGCGCGCCGCGCGATCTTTCGCGAGCAGGCGCTGGAGAATGGCCACGACCGGTTCCGGCACATGCTCGAGTTGCTCCCAGGGCGGCGCCTTGAATTGATGCATCGCGATCACCTGGCCGAGCGCGCCGACAAAGGGGCGTTTCCCGGAGATCATCTCCCAGAGCACGATGCCGAGGGAGTAGAGATCTGAACGACTGTCGATATCGGGATCCGTCGCGCACTGCTCCGGGCTCGCGTAGGTCGGTGTGCCGGTGAAGACGCCGGATTGGGACAAGCTCGCATCGAGCACGGCTGTCCCATCGCCCCGGGCGGACTTTGCGAGACCGAAATCAATGACTTTGACCAGCATTCCAAAGGGACGCTCGTCGTCGGGCGTGAGCAGCAGATTTGTCGGCTTGAGATCCCGATGCACGATGCGTTCGCGGGCGAGAGCCCCCAGCGCGGCTGCGACCTGATCGGCATAGTCGAGGGCTTCGGTCACGGGGAGAGCACCCCGCTCGTGCAGCACCTCGCTGAGCGATCGCCCGGAAACGAGTTCCATCGTGTAGAACACCGGGTCGGTGTCATTCAGATGAATCACGGCCGCGGCGTTGGGATGTCGGATCTTCGCCGCCGCACGCGCCTCGCGCAGAAAGCGCTCGCGCGTGGTCGTTTCGTCGAGGAGCGCGGGCGTTATGACCTTGAGCACCACTTCAACTTTGAGCCGGGTGTCGTAGGCCCGGTAGGTCACTCCCATCGCACCCCGGCCCATTTCGCAGAGCGTCCCGTCCGGGCGCCTCGGCACTTCATAGTGCTCGAAATGAAGTGAGGCGGTGTCCATTCAAAAAGTACCGATCGACGACCGAGAATGGCGAAGCCCCGCCAGGCGGGCAATCCCGAATGGCAAATCGACCCGACGTAAACACCGTCCCTAGTTTTCAGACTGCAATCGGCGCCTTGATCGATGGATGCGGGTCGTAACAAACGAGTTCCACATCCTCGAAACGGAATTGCTCGAGCTTCTTCGCGTCGCCGCGCAGTCTCACTTGCGGGAGTTTCCGCGGTTCGCGAGCCAGTTGTTCGCGGGCCTGATCGACGTGGTTTGAATAGAGGTGCAGATCCCCGAAGGTATGGACGAATTCGCCCGCTCGCAGGCCGCAAACCCGCGCCACTAAAAGAGTGAGAAGCGCGTATGAGGCGAGGTTGAAAGGCACGCCGAGGAACAGGTCAGCCGAGCGCTGGTACAACTGACAACTGAGCTCGTCGTCCTGCACGAAGAACTGGAACAGCGCGTGGCAGGGTGGGAGCGCCATGGCGTCCACCTCCGCCGGGTTCCACGCCGTTACGAGGTGCCTGCGACCCGCCGGATTTTTTCGAATCGACTCCACCACCCGCGCGATCTGGTCGATGGAATTGCCCTCCGGCGAACGCCAGTCCCGCCACTGGGCGCCATAGACGCGGCCAAGGTTCCCCTCCGCGTCCGCCCATTCGTCCCAAATCGTGACGCCGTTTTCGCGCAGGGACCGCACGTTCGTTTCGCCGCGCAGAAACCAGAGCAATTCATGCACGACCGATTTCCAATGCACCCGCTTCGTCGTCAGGAGCGGGAAGGATTCGCGGAGGTCGAAGCGCGCCTGCGCGCCAAAGAGCGCGAGCGTGCCGACGCCGGTACGGTCCGCCCGGGGCTTGCCGTGTTCCAGCACGTGGCGGAGAAGATCGAGATACGTCTGCATTGCGGTTGAGCCGCGTCGGTAATACAAACCGTGCGATCCGCATGCGAAAACTTCCATCCGTCCTTCTCTTCCTCGCGTCCACGCTCGCGGTGCTTGCCGAGCCAGCTCCGCGTTCGCGACCGCGCGGCGCGGAGCGGCTCCAGTCGATCGTGAGTACCTTTCACACCTATCGGATTGGGGACGGTGACTACGACGGTTTCCTGGCGCGGCCCGAAAAAATCGAGGGCAAAGTGCCCGGGGTGCTGGTCGTGCACGACTGGATGGGGAATGGCGAATTCTCGAATGCGCGCGCGATTTCCCTCGCGCAATCCGGCTACGTCGCCCTGGCGGTCGATCTCTACGGCAAGGGACGCCGGGCCAAAAACGCCCCGGAAGCCGCGGCTCTGGCCGAGCCTTTCTATAAGGATCGATCCCTGTTCCGCGCGCGGATGCGCGGGGCGCTGGCCGAGTTGCTGAAACGCGAAGACGTGGATCCGAAGCGCATCGCGCTGGTGGGTTTCTGTTTTGGTGGCACCGCTGCGCTGGAGCTGGCGCGCGACGGCGCGGACATTCTCGGCGTGGTGAGCTTTCATGGTGGACTTGGGAATCCCGCGCCAGAAACGACAAAGAACGTAAAGGCGAAGCTGTTGATTCTCCACGGCGCGCGCGATCCCTTGGTTCCCCCGGCCGAGCTCGCGGCTTTCATGACCGAGATGAACGCCGTGGGGGCGGAGTACCGCCTCGTTGCCTATCCCAATGCCGTCCACGCCTTCACCAACCCTGCGGCGGGAAACGATCCCGCTCAACCCACCGCGTACAATCTCGATGTTGCCATTGCGGCCTATCGCGAAATGTGGGCTTTTCTTAACGGCCTCCTGCAGTAGGTGGCGCGTAGGTTCGAACTCGTCCTGAACCTGCCAGAAAAAATCCTTTCCTCCATCGACTGTTCTCTTCTTCGCGCGGCGGCCTAATCCCTTTGGGTGGGTTGCGCCGCAGAATCATTGCCGAACTCTCCGCCCCCGCTATAAAGCACCATGCTCGCGACCAACTATCAGCGCGTCCGCCTCTGGTCAGGCGTTACCGCCATAGGGAGCAATCTCGCCCTCGCCTGGGGCCTCTACCTGCTTTCGCCCCGGATCGAACGCCTGCTCGTCGGCTGGCCGATGGCAGCGCAACTCCTCCTGATCGTCCTGGGAGGAATGTTTGCCCTGCTTCCCCTCGAGATCTTGGTGGGCCACTGCGTCGAGCGCATGGTCGAGCGCAACTCGCAGGAATTTCGGGCCTGGCTGGGAGATTGGTGGCGCGGTGTGACGCGTTACGCCATCGCCACCACGCTGGGTGGTATGGCACTCGGGTTCGGCTCCATCTTGTGGTGGCCGTGGAAACTGGCGGTGGGCGCGCTCTTGCTCATCGCCGCCTTCATCACGGCCGAGCAGTTCTTCCGCCTCATCCCCAAGGCGTGGCGGCCGGTCGAATCGCCCGATCCCGCCTTTGCCGCATCCTTGCGCGAAGAGTGTCTCGAACTCCACATCCCGCCCGCCCACCTCGGGTGGATCGACGATTCCGACGATTTCGCCGTCAACGGTGCCGTCGCCAGCCCCGTCATGATGTCCAGCCGGGAGGAAAACGGCATGATCATCCCCGCCGTCGCGCTCAGCACCAGCGTGGTGCGTTATCTCCAGCCCCGGCAGGCGGCGCTGCTCGTGGCGCGCGAACTATTTTTCCTGGAGTCGGGCTACCGGCGCACGGCGCTGCTCCTCTCCGTCTTTTGGCTCGCTTGCGCGCTGGGCCTTGCCTGGACGGTGCCACTCGGAGATTCGGTGCTCGTTTCGGCCCTTGGGGCGATGGCTCTCATCAGCACTTGGTGCGTACTTTCGCTTTTCCTCTGGCCCGCGTTGAGCCGCAAATGGACCCGGAAGGCCGATGAGTTCCTTCTGACCATCGCGCCGCCCGAGGAAGTGCGTGATTTGTTGATTGCTGTGCAGGAGTTGAATGCGAGCGATCCCACGTTGAGTCCGGCCAAGCAGTACATTTTCCATCCGATTCCCACCCTCGAAAACCGGCTCAAAGCCCTCGGTATCACCAATGAACCAAATCCCCAGACTTCTATTCCTGATGAGCGCCTGGTTCGGTAACTGGACCGCGCGCTCGCTGCACAGCTTCGTTGGGAAACCCCGCTTGTGGATGTTTCCACCCAACTGGTCCTGACCCGCCCGGCTTACGGCGCTGAATTCGGAGTCGGATTCGGCCCGAGGTAGTCGAGAAGGTTTGCGCCTAGCCATCGGCCGGCGCCTCCCGCCAAGCCGCGAGCAACCGCGTCGTGTCGCGGACCGTCGTCGATCCCATGTTCTGGATCGACCTTCCTGCGGAAAGATGTATCTCGGCGCGAGCGCGCCGGCGTAACGACTTGAGCGCTACGTCCCTGCTCTCCGCCGAAGTCGCAAGAACCCCGAGCCGCGACGGGGGCGGTTAGTAGTTATTAGAGTTTCCGCACGCTGCTGCCGAAACTCACGGCGGAGGTGGAGGCGGGACGAAAATTACCACCGTCTCCGTCTGCCGGATAATAACCGCTGAACGATGCCGGCACTCTCCCGGCTTTTTCACCGGTGTGGCTCGGGGCGGGAGAGCACGCGGCGCGGGCGATCGGTCCCGGCACCGCGACAGGCATCGCCGAGACGTCAGGCGGAAACATCGCGACTGGAGCAACGGGCGCGGCTGGAGCGATCGGCGCGATCGGCGAAACCGGCGAAACCGGCGCGACCGGCGCGACCGGCGCAACCGGCGGCCACGAGAAGCTGAAATCGCCCTCGGAATCGCTCCGACTCAATTCGCGAATCGCCCGCTTCCGCATCTTCGCGTCGGGGTCGTCCTTGGCGATCGCCGCAAGCTTCGTGGATGCGGTCTTGGACTTGATCGCACAGCGTCCGAGCGAGCGGATGATGGACTCCTTCAGCGGGACGGGCGGATTCGATTCGTAAATCTCCACGAGTGCGCGAATCCCCTGTTCGTCCGCGCTGCGCGAGAGCCCGCGGAAGGCCGCCTCGCGGATCTTGGCGCTGGCATTGGGCGACTTGGCCAATTCGAGGAATTTCGCGGTTACCTTGGCATTTCCCTTTTGCCGGCGGGCCAGCGCACCCAAGACCAGTTCGCGCCCAGGCTCATCCTTCGCGTAGTCGTAGATCTTCAGCAGCGCGTCCGTGGCCTCAGGGGACGAGGCGCGGGCGAGCGATTGGATCGACTCTTCCCGCACCTCCGCGTCCGCATCCTCGGAGGCCGAGCGCGTCAGGAGGGCGAGCACCTCGGGTGTCAGTGCCCGGGGACGCGGCTCATCGGAGCCAAAACTGTACGGCATGCCCTGCACGCCCTCGACCATGGCGTCGCGGGCATCGAGCAGCGATTGGCGGACCTGCTCGCGGACGGCTTCGCTCATCCCGCGTGCTTCTTCGCGCAGGCGCCGGGCCTTCTCGCGCAGCCCGCGCTCGAGTTCGCGTTCGGCTTCGCGCTCGCCCGCGATCCGCGGCGCGGAATTCGGGGTTGGGCCGGGGTCTGGGTTCGTCTCGTTTTGCGCGAGCAGAGATTCGGAAACCGGTTTCAGTTCCAAGCTGGGAGCTGCGGCCCACGCTTGTGAGAGAACGAGTGTGGTCACCAAGGCGCCGACGCAGACGGCGGCGACTCTCCCGGCGGGGAGCAGAGGCGATGCCCCTTGGCGCCTCCGCGCCAGGATCGCTTCGATTCGCTGGAAAAGCTGCGACTTCGAACCCGCCGCCATGCCCGGCGCAAGCACCGGCGCCACGGAATGCAGGTGGAGGGCCGCAACTTTGGCGAGGCAGCGCGCGTAGGGCTTTGCCGCTTGGGTCTCCGCCAGCACCCAATCGTCGCACGCCATTTCCCGCGTGAGATCGAGCCGCGCGCCCAGGAAACGAGTGGTGGGCAGCGGCCAGAGAACGGCTTCGAGCAGACGTTGCAGCAGTTGCGTCCAGTCGTCACCCCGATGCAGATGAGCGAGTTCATGCCGGACGATTTGCGTCAGATCCGCGTCGCCCAGCTCGGCGGCGAAGGAGCGGGGAATCAACACACTCGGAGCGCCGAGGCCCGCGGCCACGGGGGTGGCAACCGCATCGGAGGAGAGAATCTGCACGCGGCGCCGGGAGGCCGACTTTTCCCGCCGCGGAACCCATTGGTCCGCCCGCTCCGCGGGCAGGGCGGATGCATTGCGCTTGAGGCGTCGGAGAGCCGCCAATTGCTGGCCGAGCCGCGCCAGCAGAACGAAGGAGCCGATGGCCCAGGCGATAAGCGCGGTGACGGCGAAAAATGAAAATGCCAACCGGCCGGAGGGAACCGTGGGAGCGGTCGCGGCGGGAACGGCGACAGCTGCAACCGCGAGCAGCGTTTTCGGCGCGTCCTCGTCTTCAGCCGGATCGACCAGGACGGTTTCGGCTGGCGCCGTGGTCCTGCGCAAGTCCGCCGGACGCGGCGGATGGATAAAAGCGAAACTCATCCAGAGCACGGGGGCGGCGAAGGCGGTGAGCCAGAGGACGTGTCGCGTGGCGGCGTTCCATTCCGGACGGAGCCGCAACAGCACCCAAACCGCGGCCGCAAAAAAAGCGGCCACCAAGGCCGCGCCGGCATAAAGCACGGCGGCGTTTTGGGCCGCCACTTCGAATGCTACAATCCAGATTTTCATTTTGTGTTCTCCTTGGCGTCTTCTTGGTGTTGTTCGATGAGTTCTTGCAGACGGTGAATTTCCTCGGCGTCCACGGAGTCGTGGGCGAGCAGCCCTTGCAGCAAAAGCTCGGGCTGGTTGTCAAAAAAGCGGCGCATCATCAGCCGGAGCGCGCCCTGCCGGACTTCGGCCTCGTCGACGATCGGCCGATACACAAAAGCCGCGCCTTCCTTCTCGTGGTCAACGTAGCCCTTGCGCTCGAGAATCCGGAGCGTTGTCAGCACGGTGCTGTAGCTCAGGTCGTGTTTGCCGCGAAGCTGATCGACAATCTCCTGCACGGTGGCGCGCTGGCGCTCCCAGAGCACGCGCATGGGGCGCAATTCGGCTTCGGTCAGGGTATCGGAGGTCGGGCGGGCCATGTCTATTAAAGAATTAGTTAAACTCCCGGCGACGCTGGCAAAGTCGATCGAACCGGTCAACTAATTATTTAATACTTCACCGCCTGCAGCCCTCTTTGCGCAAGAATTGCGCGCGGCGGCACCGAGCTTAGTCGGCGTTCCTGTCACTGCGCAGTTCCCTTCACGCCGGACGGCCAACTTACGCCAGCCGCTGCAAGGCGCCGAGCGGAATGGGCACCCACTCGGGCCGGTTATTTAGCTCGTAGGCAAGCTCGTAGATCGCCTTTTCGATCGTCAGGCTCGTGAGCAGCGCGCGGAAGTCCGCCAGCTCCGGGGGGAGATAGCGCGGGCTTTGCGCTTCCTTGAGGTACGCGCCGATAAATCGAGTCGTCATCGCCTCCACCCATTCGCGTGCCCGATCCGGGCGTCCCCCCACGCGCAGGGCCGTGGCGGCGGCATAGTCGAACGAACGCGTCATTCCCGCCACGTCGACCAGCGGCGTCTGCTTGCGCCGGCGTTCCTCCAGGGAGCGCGCTGGTTCGCCCTCAAAATCGATGATGGCGACGTCGCCGTCATGCCGAAGCAACACCTGCCCGAGGTGGTAATCCCCGTGGATGCGCGTCTTCAATCCAAGTTGGGTCGGGATCGGGTGCGCCGCGGTTGTGCGCACCGCGAGAGCGTGCAAGAACGCCCGCACGGCTTCGGTCTCCTGGGAGGGGGCGACGCGGGTGGCGAGCAGCGTTTCAACTCTCCCCGCGAGATCGGCCCGACGCCGGGCGAGCGCATGTAAATCCGCGGGCACCATGGCTTCCGGCGCAATCGCGCGCGGCGCGGCCGGGGAGGCGAAAGCGGTGTGCATTCCGGCCGTGCGCCGCCCCAGAAGTTCAGCCAGGGCAAGACTGGCCCGCAGGTGCTCGTCCGCGCGGGTGCTGATGAATTCGTTGGCGAGCCGAATGGCTTCCGGCCAGGCATCGCCGCGGTTTGGCACCATCTCCTGGAGAACCCCCAGGATGCGCGGTGCTTCGCCGGCGAAGTGCCATTCGAGGGTGCCGACAAAGGGGGCGATGTTGGGAAATCCGGCTTGCTCCGTCAGATACCGCGTCAACTCGATGTCAGGGCTCTCGCCCGCGTCCGGCACCCGAAAGAGTTTCAGGAAATGGGAGTCGCCAAAGGCGATGGCACTGTTGCTCTGCTCAAGCGCAAGTGCGCGCGACGGCACGTCCGCCGGGATCGCGCTGGCGCGCGCTCCGGGCAGTCCCACGAGCAAGGAGTCGGTATGCCCGAGGCGCTGTCCGCTCGCGATGAGTTGGAGGAAGATCCGGTGTAGCGCCGGATGCTCGAGTAACTCCGTGGCGGAGCCGGCCCGGCGGGCCATGAAATAGCGTTCCGCACTCCCGCTGGTGAAGCTCACGCCCACGAGCAAAAGATGGGCGACCAGGCCGGGCTCGATCTCGAGCGGCAGGTCGCGTTCGATGCGCAGCCCCGCAATCTGGCGCGCCTTGCTCCGGAACCAGCGGCGCAGCGGTAGTTCCTCGCCGAGGAACTCGCAGAGCACCGCGCGCTCTTGTTCGGTCAGGCGTGCGGCAGCCATTAGCCGAGAGAATCGAGCAGGCGCAGGAAGACCCGCCGGTGCTGGTTGCGCGCCCGAAGCTCGGCGCGGTAGGCTTCGAAAGCTTCGCGGCGCCCGAGCTGTTCCATCAGGCGGCGGACTTTCTTGAGGTGCTCGGCCGCCTCGCGATACGAGGAGCCGGAGCCCGCCGCCACGCACGCTTCGGTCGCCGTGCGATAGATGCTCAAAGCCTCCACCGGATCGCGATCCTCGCGCTGTTCCGCCAGGCGCAGCCAGACGTGCGGGGCGCAGCCGCGGCTTTGCGCCTCATTCCACGCTTCCTCCGGCCGGCGTTCCGCGAGCAGCAACTCGACCAGGAGAGTGCCATCGGTGCCTCCGCCCGCCGGCTGCGTGCGCAGGTGGGCGAGGGCGCGCTCGACGATTTCCGGGACGGCGTCGGCCGCGCGCTCGGCGTGCCGCTTCAATTGGACGAAGGTGGCGGCGGACGGTCGCGCCATGAAGCGTTCCCAGGCGATCGCCATCGCTTCCCGCGAGCGTCCCAGTACGTGATAAAGTTCCGCCAGCAGTTCGCGCAAATCGTCGGCCGCGCCGGGACGATCGCGGAATGCCGCCCAGCCACGTTCCGCCCACGCCACGGCCTCGTGGGTGCGTCCGCGACGGAGGTAGCCCTCCGCAATGGTGGCGAAATCGTGCGGGGTCGAGAGATCGCGGGATTTGACCGCCACGACCGCCTCCCAGTTTCCGACCGCAGAAGTGACCCGTTCCAGCAGGGCCGTGACCTGGGCGCGTCGATTCGAGACGGAGACGGGCTTGTCGCCTGGCTGCAGGGGAGGGATGCGCGTCCATTCCTGGTCCAGGGCGGCGGCGTAAGCGCGTAGGCCGCGTTCGCCCAGCACCTCGCCGTAGTGGGATAGCGCGTCACGAAAACTTCCCAGCTCGCTCTCGAGCTCCAGCGCGAGCAGCCTCCGCGCCAGCGCCGCCGGATCCGGCTTCGCCACGCGGCAGGCCTGCAGATGCCAGACCTGTACCTGCTGCCAGAGGTCGGCCGCAGCGGGATCGCCAAAATCGACCAGCTCCACATGCTTGTCCATTTCCACGAGAGCGAACTCGCAGAGCTCGATCGCCAGCGCCGCCCCCCGGGGACCGGACGCGATTGCGTCCGCCAGCGGGCGCATCACTTCATCGACGCCTTGCACGTAATCGGGCAGCGCGTCGAAATCGATGTAATCCTTGGTTGCGATCGCCTCGCGAATCAGCTTGCGCCACGTCTCGAGATTCGGCGCGTTTCCCTCGCTCTCGAGCAGGAGGCGCCGGCGCAGAATCGAATCGTAATCGGCCGCTTCGAGAACGAGGTCGAGCAACTGTTCGCGCGGAAGCGCGCGCAGATGCGCCCGGAGCGGATCGGCCTGGCCGGCGTGCTCGTCCCCCGCGAGCCACGCGAGGCCCAGCGCGACGCAATGTTTGCAGAATTTTCCGTCACGTCCCGTCACGCATTCGCAGGAATACTCCACCGAACCGCCGGGCTGGGACCAGAGTTTCGCCTTATAGGGACGCTCGCCCACCACCCGCGCGGCCGCTGAGGTCGACTCGACCTTCAACCCGCGCACCCGCCCTTCGCGAAAGTACTCCTCGCCCCGGGCAAACGTCTTGTCGCCCGCCCACTCGCGGAGCGCGCTGGTATCGAAAGGTTTCTGCGGATCGGGCTGGGCAGGCATTCGGGCGCCCCAGCCTATCGCGAAGCAGCGGCGGTTCAACGGACGTGTCTCGATTCTTCTCTTCCGCCCGCGAGTTTTTCATCGAAAGCATGGACGTGATGATGACAGCGACACTGTTAAGCGCTTCAACAAACTCAGCACCACAGGTGCCTGGTCGACGATGCCGACGCCCTCGCAATACCTTGCATTACATCGAATAGCGCTTTCATCCGGCGGTCGTCCTCGAATTTGTGTTGTCTCGATCTTGAACATCAGTACGATGCCCAGATGGATACAGTGAATGCTGCAATGCAAAGACTCGCCGCTCTCGGTTGCGCAAGTGCACTATTATCGGCTACTGCCACGGCCCAGATCCTGACAAACGGCAGTTTCGAGACGCCTTCACTTCCGACCCTTGGACATACTTACATCTACGCGGATGGCTCGGGTGACGGTCCCACGCAGTCGCCGCTCAATCCGACGAACTATTCGGGGATTGGGTGGACCTTCAATCTTGGCTCCGGGCTTGCGCAGAATGGTTCGGCGTTCAACGTCACTGGGACGCCAGACGGAACCCAAGTCGCATTTCTGCAAAACGCAGGCTCATTTACCCAGGATTTGTCCCTCGCGGGGAGCTACATCCTCAATTTCGAGGTGGCAGGACGAATCGCTTTCGGAACGGGGCAGGGTGGGGATCAGGTTTATTCGGTATCCCTGCTGGACATCACAACTTCCACTCTTACGCCCCTGCTGACAGATAGTACCACGTCCGGTCAGGCGTTTACGCCGATGTCAGCCTCATTTTCGGTGCCTTTGGGCTCGCAGGATTCGTACCAGCTTATCTTCACCGGCTTTGGTGGGGGGCAGGGCGCCACCGACGAAACGGCATTTTTCGATGTCGTCGGAATTCAGGCGGTCCCGGAAGCCAGCACATGGCTGACAGGCGCATTGGCGGCGACGATCGCGGGATGCGCCGGCTTGCGCCGCAAGCGGACCGCTAGGTCGGCTGCCTGACCAAAACCTCAAGGGGTCCGCCCGTTTGCAAGCGACCGCCGAGAGCGAGCGTCCATCATTTACCGCGCCCTTGGCTGGGCGCCCGCACAAGCGCCGTCGCGGGTCCTCCAAACCCTGATTTCATGCGCCTTCGCACCGCGTGCGAGGCCGGCGCAATTGTTGACGCCGGACCTTCGCTCGGCATCGTGCGTATTCCGATGAGCCCCGCGCCCCGCACCCGCAATTTCTGTATCATTGCGCATATCGATCACGGCAAGACGACGCTGTCGGATCGCCTCCTGGCCCGGACTTCCACCATCGCGGTGCGCGACGCGCAGGATCAGCATCTCGACTCGATGGATCTCGAGCGGGAACGCGGCATTACCATCAAGGCGCATCCCGTAGCGATGCTCTACACGGCCAAGGACGGGCTCGAGTACAAGCTCAACCTTCTTGACACGCCAGGGCACGTCGATTTCGCCTATGAAGTCTCGCGCTCGCTGGCCGCATGCGAAGGCGCCTTGTTAATTGTCGACGCCGCGCAGGGAGTGGAAGCGCAGACCGTGGCGAATGTCCATCTCGCAATGAAGCAGGGGCTCACGATCGTCCCGGTCATCAACAAGATCGACCTGCCGAACGCGGACATTCCGACGGTCAACAAGCAGCTCGAGGACATTCTGGCGATTCCCAGCGAGGAGGCGTTGCATGCGAGCGCCAAGGCGGGCATCGGCATCGACGAGATCCTGGAAGCAGTCGTGCACCGGATTCCCCCGCCACCCCTGCTGCCGCAGCCGGAGATCGTGCGCGGACTGGTTTTCGACAGCGTCTTCGACATCTACCGCGGCGTGATCACGTACGTGCGGGTTTTTTCCGGTGAGATCAAATCCGGCATGCCCATCCGCATGATGAGCACGGGGAATACCTACGATGTGAAGGAGACCGGCGTCTTCAAGCCCAAGATGGAGCCGAACGCCAAGCTCGTAGCCGGGGACGTGGGCTACCTGATCGCGAACATCAAGAGCACCGCCGAGATCAAGATCGGCGATACCCTGACCGATCCGCGCTTTGCCTCGAAGGAACCCCTCCCGGGCTTCCAGGAAATTCACCCGATGGTCTATTCGGGCATCTACTCGATCAACACGGCGGATTTCGAGCATCTCAAGGCTGCCTTGTCGAAGCTCCAGCTCAACGATTCCGCGTTTGTCTATCAGTCGGAGAGCAGCGTCGCGCTGGGGTTCGGCTTTCGCTGCGGGTTCCTCGGCCTGTTGCACATGGAAATCGTCCAGGAACGGCTCCGCCGGGAGTTCGACATGGATATCATCGCCACTTATCCCTCGGTGATTTATGAGGTGTTGAAGAACAACGGCGAACTCCTGCACGTGGACAATCCCACCCATCTGCCGGATGCCAGCCTCATTGCGGAGATCCGCGAGCCGGTCGTGAAGGCGTACCTGCTCGTCCCAAACGAGAACATCGGGGACATGATGCAACTCATCATGGAGAAGCGCGGCACGTTCGATCACACCGAGACGCTCGACAGCCGGCGCGTCATGATCACCTGCATCCTGCCGCTGAATGAAATCCTGGTCGATTTCAACGACAAGATGAAGTCGATCACCCGTGGCTATGGCAGCATGGATTACGAGCACGACGGTTATCGCGCCTCCGATCTCGTGAAGCTCGATATGCTGGTGAATGCAGAGCCGGTCGACGCCTTTTCGAGCATTGTGCATCGCGACAAGGCCGAGAACCGCGGCCGCCTGCTCGCCGCCAAGCTCAAGGAAGTGATTCCCGTCCAACTTTACCAGGTTTCGATTCAGGGTGCGATCGGCGGCAAGATCGTGGCGCGCGAGAACGTCAGCGCGATGCGGAAGAACGTGACCGCGAAATGCTACGGCGGCGACATCAGCCGGAAACGCAAGCTCCTCGAAAAGCAAAAAGAAGGCAAAAAGCGCATGAAAGCGATCGGCACCGTGAATATTCCCCAGGAAGCATTCATCCAGGTTCTGCGGGCCGGTTGAATCGCGGCCAGGGTTGTGTAGAGCGCTCCGATGGACCTGGCTCCGAGCTTCCCGCTGGCATGAATCAACTTCTCGGTCGGAGAATCGCCGTCCTCATGGGCGGACCCGGGAGTGAACGCGAAGTTTCCCTTCGCTCCGCCGCCAACGTGGCTGCCGGCCTGCGCGCAGCGGGCGCGCTCGTGACCGAGGTGGATGTGCGCGGCGATGATTTCATTCTGCCAGTCGGAACGGAACTCGCGTTCAACGTCATCCACGGCACCTACGGCGAGGACGGCGCACTGCCGCGGGAGTTGGAGCGCCGCGGCGTCGCCTACACCGGCGAAGGCGTCGAAATCAGCCGGCTGGCCTTCGACAAGATTCTCAGCAAGAACGCGTTTGTCGCGGCCGGCGTTCCGACTCCGCGCAGTGAGATCATCCACCCCGGCGAACGGCCGGCGCTGGGCGCTCCCTGCGTCGTCAAGCCCCCGCGGGAAGGCTCCAGCGTGGGCGTGCACCTCTGCCACAACGAACAAGAGATCACCGCGGCTTTGCTGGACGTCGCCCGCTTTGGTCAGGACATCCTGGTCGAGGAATTGATTGCCGGGGCCGAGCTGACCGTTGGCATTCTCGGCGATGAGGCGCTGCCCATCATTCAGATCGATGGCAATTACGACTACGCGCACAAGTATCCGTGGTCGGTCGCCGGCCAGGCGGCGCGGGCCGCCGGCGCGGCTCATGTGGAGACGCTGCACCTTTGCCCGGCCCCGCTTCCCCCGGAGGTGACCCAGCGGGTGCAGAAGGCGGCGCTCGCGGCGCACCGCGCGCTCGGGTGCCGCACCTATTCCCGCGTGGATTTGATGCTCGAGGCCGCGACCGGCAAGCCATTCGTATTGGAGGCAAACACGATTCCGGGGATGACGGAAAGCAGTCTGCTGCCCGAGGCCGCCAAGACCGCGGGCATCGAGCTTCCGCATTTGCTAAAGCGCATGGTAACACTTTCCCGGCAAGCCCGGCCGTAGGCTGGCGGCACTTCGTCTCCCTTCATGAAGCCTCTCCTGCTCGATCACGACGGCGGCGTGGACGACTTTCTCGCCACTGCGCTCTGCCTCACGATGTCGGATTACGACGTGCGGGGGATTGTCGTGACGCCCGCCGATTGTTACGCGCGCCCGGCGGTGAGTGCTACGCGCAAGTTGCTCGATCTGATGGGCCGCGCCGACGTGTCGGTGGCGGAGAGCGAGGTGCGGGGAGTGAACCCGTTTCCGGCTCTCTACCGTCGTGATAGCGTCATCATCGATCATCTCCCGATCCTTAACACGAACGACGTCATCGCCGCCCGGCACGCGATCGAAAGTGGCGTGCGGTTCCTGCGCGATCGGCTCCGCGAATCGCTTGAACCGGTTACGCTTCTCGTCACCGGACCCCTCAGCACTGTGGCCGCGGTGCTCACGGTGGAACCCCGACTCGAGGAAAAGATCGAGCGCCTCGTCTGGATGGGTGGAGCCCTGGAAGTGCCGGGGAACGTGGAGAAGGGGCTGATCGCCGACCAGGACGGCACGGCGGAATGGAACGTTTTTTGGGATCCAGCTGCGGCGGCTCAAGTCTTTCGCACGGCAATTCCCCTGACGATGTGTCCCCTGGATCTCACGAATCGCATGCCGGTGCGGGCATCCTTCATCAAGCGGCTCACGCAGCAACGGCAGCACCCGGTTTCCGATTTGCTCGGCATCCTGTGCGCGCTCGTGACGGTGCAGGACTGCTATTTTTGGGACGTGCTCGCCGCCGCCTACCTGGGCCGACCGGATTTATATCGCGTCGAGGAACGACGGGTTTCGATCGTCGTCGGCGGTCAAAGCGAGGGACGGACGATGCTCGATCCAGCCGGCCGAAACGTCGCGGTGCTGGTGGATGCAGACCTCGCGCACGTGGAAGACTATTTTCTCCGGCAGTGGGCGCGGTGAGGGGACTTTTTGGATCGGTCGAATCGGCCGGATCTCCCGAATCGTTTGATCAGCCCGATTTGATTCTGTCCGGCAGGCCGAGCACCCGTCCCACCAGCGCGTCCCGCCACCGATCCGGCAGCCAGGCGAGCACGCGCAGGATGCGGGCGTTCCCCACCAGGTAACGGGTCCGGCGCCAGCGCGCGAAAAGAGCGTGTTCGATGACCTTCGCGACGCGCTCCGGGGGAACGCCGAGGCGGCTCAGTTTGGCGATGGCGCGCGCCTGTGCGTCCAGCGCGGCACCATAAAGGAACCGGACGTCCGGTGCATTCGCCTCCGCGAGGGCCGAGGCCGCCTTGCCCCAGATGGGCGTCGTGGTGGTGCCCGGTTCGATCAGGGCCACCTGAATTCCCCACGGGCGGAGTTCCGGGCGGAGGGAATTGCTCCAGCCGGTCAGCGCAAACTTCGCCGCATCGTAACCGCCGCTAAAAGCGAACGCGACGCGTCCGCCAATGCTGCTCACATTCGCGATCGCGCAGCGTTGCCCACGCCCGGAAGCAGCGCGCAGCAGCGGCAGGAAAGCGCGGGTTACCTGCACGACCCCAAAGAAGTTCACCTCGAACATTTCCCGGATCGTCTCGAGCGGCAGGGTCTCGAGGGGACCGGGCGAAGGGATGCCAGCGTTGTTGACAAGGCCGACCAGGCAGCCCTCTCCGAGCGTCTCTCGGACGACCTCGAGAGCTGCCAGAATCTCAGCCGGTTTGGTCACGTCAAGCTGCAGCGGATGAATGGCGCTGTGGACCGAATGGAGGCGCTGGCCGTCTTCCACGCGGCGTGTGCCCGCAAAAACGCGATAACCCGCGCGCGCAAGACGGAGGGCCGTCGCTTCCCCGATTCCCGTCGAGGCGCCGGTGACGAGGACGAAGCGCGCTGGCATGATGATGCCCTTCGCACCTCCAAACCCCGATGTCATCGCCACACCGGCAGATGTCCGGAAACATCACAGGGTGGCCGGTTCCCCAAGAACCGACCACCCTGCTGGCACCCCGGCAAACTGCGCCAAGGCACCGTGCATGTTCCTCAGAGGGACTCCCGCGTGCCAACCCACCCCATCTCGATAAGCAGGCCGCACGGAATTCCCCGTACGATTGAAAACGGCATCTGCGCACGGGTGTTACGCACTATTTTCGAATTTCTGCGTGTTTCCCTCCGCCCTTGGGCGCGGCGTTCACGCGTTCCCGTCCTCGTGGTCCATCCCCGCTCAGCAGTTCGCGTATTTCCAGTTCCGCGTCTTCCCCTCCGCTATCCACTCGATCGCGGTCAGAAGGCGTCGCTCCCGGGTGGCTTCAGTCTTTGCCTCCGTGATCCACTCCACATACTCCTTTTTGCTCGAGTCGCTGAAGCGATCGAAAGCCTTTTTGGCGGCTTTGTTCTTGCCCAGCGCAGCCCGCAGATACTCCGGCACGACGAGCTTTGGGCGCGGCTTCGGTTCGGGGCGCGGGGTCTTCGCGCCGGTCTCGTTCAATTTCATTGCCTCCTTTACGAGAGCCCGCAGCGTCTTGTCCGGCGGAAGATCGGCCAGACTGGTTATCCGTCCGAATGAACCCATCGCTTCATCGGCCTTGGCGCCTTTACTGGCCGACATGAGCTGCCATTTCCAAAAGCCCATCGCACTGTGCTGCTTGAACGAAGCCATGCTGCACATCATCCCCTTGTAGTCGAAGTGCGGGAAGCTCCACTTCATTGTCTCCACGACCTCCGGACACGCGTCGTGTACGAGGTTGCGTATGTGGGCCAGAATCGGCTGCGCAAATTCCGCCGATTTTGCAATGTAAGCGTCTACCCGGGGGTCAGTCGTCGCCATGGGCTTCGGTGTAGCTCGAGCCGCCGGATTTGTCACTTCTCGATTCGCCGGGGCTCGACCCACGGAGCACTTGCAGCAACGCAAAGGGGAGGTTGTGTTCGGCGCGAATGAAAGCACTCACCCTCGCGCTGCCGCTCCTGGTTCCGCTCGCCGCGCGCTGGTGCGCCCGCGTGGAAGCACGCGTGCTTCGCCTTGGCGAGCCGCTTTCGGAGGAGGGTCTGGCTGACGCGCGCACGGTCGGCGTGAAAGAGCCCGGGCGCGTCCGAGTTCTGCACGTGAAATCGATTCCGGATTGGGCCGGACCCTTTGCGCGCGTGGCCTCGCGCATCACGAATTTGCTCACGCCCCAGACCGCCGGCTTGAGCCTGCGCCATGGTATCCTGGTGCGGGAGGATTGCGGGGCAGACCGATTTCTGATCGCGCACGAATGCGTGCACACTGCGCAATACGAGCGAATGGGCGGGATGCGCGCCTTTCTCTGGGAGTATCTGCGGGAATGTTTCGATCCCGGCTATCCGCTCGGCGCCCTGGAGCAGGAGGCCATTCGCGTCTCAGCCGCGCTGCAGGCCGCCGGCCGGGCCGATTCCTGAGCCGATGCAGAACCACAAAAAAGACACTTTCGCACCGGATGGGAAAACGAAAGAATGTCGCCCGATTGCCTCGTTCCCGTGAATAATCCTGTTCTCCGCCCATCCCGCCGCCCGCTTTTCGGGCATCGTGTTCTCGAGCTGTCTTTGCTGGCGGCTGCATTCCTCGGCGTCGCATGCTTCGGGACAGCCTGTTGGGATTCCAAAAAGCCGAGGATCGCCGACAAGCCGGTGCCTTCGCCGACTCCCGCCACGGCGCGAACCGCGGACCCCGCGCCGTCGCCGGGGGGCCGGACGGATGCGCCGCGCGTGGTCGATAATCCGAACCGGAGCCTCAACGATTCCGTCAACTCGCGGATTCGGCAGGATGTCATCGACCGCATCGATATGATGCCCAATCTCTCCACTGGGCAGCGCAATAAACTGTACACCTCCGTCGAGCGCGCGCGGGAAATGGGCTGCGTGCTCGTCGTGCCTTTTGCGGACGGCCGCCGCTCGCTCGCGGAGCCCGAACGCGCGATCCTCGTCAATGCCATTCGCTCGCCCGCCATCCAGAAGCTGACGGACGATCCGTCGCTCGTTCTGGTCGTCCTGGGTTATGCCAATGAAGGCACTGACAAATCGGTCTTGGAGAAGCTTTCGATCGACCGGGCGGAGAATGTGCTCACGACGATTCGCGACCAGGCTTTCGTGCCGAACACCATGTACGCCATCGGAATGGGCGACGCCACCACCGGTGGCAAAAAGGACGGAAACGGCACGCGCGTCGCGGAGATTTGGGCGGTGTTTCCGTAGGCCTTGGGCGGAATTGCGGATATCGGATTGATCACGTGAAGGAGCAAAAAGGCAAAGTATGTCGATCGATCTCGCTGTGACGCTCGGATGCGGATTGGCCGTCGCGAATTGACCAGATATATGCGGCTGCGCTGTACCGGCGCAGCAGGCTGCGTGGGGCGAAGGCGGCAGCAGGCTTCCGCAGTCGTGCGCCGCGGAGGCGCACGAGAGCCTTCGGCATTCCGATTTTCAAAGCCGCTGCAACGAATCTGTTTCCCTCGCGAAGCTATTCAAGATTCGAGCCGAGATTCTGCGTCGACCGCTTCGGCCGGACAAATCGTGGGCTATAGCGCCCGTCACGCCGTGGACTGCGCGAGGCCTGCTGCCGCCTTTTCCCAGAGCAGTTTGCTGCGATCCTCGGCTAAGCCGCAAGAACCTTCACCCGCTAGCAGCCCCGATTGGGGAAAAAGCACTCGAGTCGAACGGACCAGAATCCGACCAAACTCAGCACTCAGATCTTCCGCCGACGCACGACCGCACCGCCGACCGCCAGAAGCGCGCCGATCCCGGCGAAAACCGTCGCAGGCTCCGGCACGGCCGAAGGGCCAGCATTCACCATGAACGCATAGTTTGCATTCGTGGCCCCGGGTCCCTGGCCAAAGCCCCCGGCCGGATTCGCCCAGAAGCTGTTGGAATTGCCCGGCGTATTCGGACCGGTGCCGCCATTGTTGTCCGTGAAGAATTGCCCCGTCGTCGCAAAGCTTGAAACAGGAGAAATCGAAATCCAGTACGTCCCGGCTGAGGGCAGGTTGAAATTGAGGATCAAACTGACGAGTCCACTGGTCGCACCGACTGCGGAGACCGCCGCCGCCCCCGCCAGAATATTCACACTTCCCACGTCGCCAAACTCGCTGGCGTTCACCATGGCCGTCGAGGAATAGAAATTCACCCGATAGCTCACGACCGAGGCAAAATTCACGAAGCCATTCGCGGCCTGATACAAGGCCGCCACGCTCGTAACGTTCAACTGCCCGCCGGTTACCGTGAAGTCATCCGCACAAAAGGCGGTGAAGGTCGGGAAATCGGTGAAAACCTGCCCCGCCGTATTGCCTGGGAGAAAAGTATTCGTGTCGTACGTGAGCGGATTCCCGATTTGATCCATCACCACATCCGCGCGGGCGGAAGAGACCGTCAGAAGGAAAGCGGCGGAGTAGAGGAGCGCGCGAGATTTCAAGGAATAACGGGGTTGGAGGATGATTGCGCCTTCGAAGCGGGAAAGCGCGCAAGATTTGGAGTTTATGGATACCGAGTCAAGGTTTTTTTCGGCGCTGTTTGAGCCTGTTGAGCCTTTCTCCCGGTCGTTTGCGCGGATGCGGCGAAGTCCGTTCTCCCAGCCGCGGCAAATTTCCCCGACGCTGGTCCACAGGCGCACGCTGCGTTTCTCATCCGATCGCCTTGCCCCTTCCGCCCGCTGCTCCGTTGGTCCGGGTCTGCCCTGCGTTGCCCCTGGCCGGTCCCTCGCCACTTCTCCTGTATAAAGTTTCTTCATCCCTCCCGAACACTCGTCCGTTGGCCGATCCCCGCGCATGTCATTGTCGCCACCGTCATCTTGTCGCTGGGCCATTCCGGGCAGCTAAGCGCCGAGTCGACGGTTCCCGCAGCCGTCACGCCGTCCCAATTCCTCGGCCGGCGCGGCGTGGGGAACGAGTTGCGCTTCGCCCGATGGGCGGCGCCTCGTTTTCAATGTGCGCGAGCCAGCCAAAGACAAGGAACGGCGTAGGCATCTTTGGATGCTCGACGTAGCGACGCTCGCGTGCGCACGGTTCGCCGCCTCGGAGAAATCGGAGTCGGCCCCACGGTGGTCGCCCGACGGCAAACGCCTCGCCTTCCTTTCCGATCGCGGGGGCAAAGGCAACCGCATCCATGTTGTCGGCGTGGAAGGCGGGAAGGCGACCGCGCTCGAGACCGGGAAGGAAGCGGTCAACGCGTTTGAATGGTCGCCCGATGGCAACAGAATGGCCTTCGTCGCCAACGAGCCGTTGAGCGACGAGGAAAAGAAACGCCGCGCCGAAACCGGTGACGTGCGCGTCGTCGACCGCGACGATCGCAGCGCCACCCTCTGGATCCTGGACCTGCGCTCGAAAAAGTTCCGGAAAATCGCGGGGTCGCCCTGGAAATTCAACGAGATCCGTTGGCTTGCCGACAACCGCCGGCTCGCCGTCATCGCCAACGACCGTCCGCATGAGGATGCAGTGACTGAGCGGATCTGCCTGGTCGAGATTGAGAGTGGCACCCTCTCGGACGTGCGCGGCGCACACGGCCCAGTCGGCGGACTCTCCGTCTCGCCCGATGGCCGCTGGCTCGCCTGGATCGGACCACGCGGGGATGGACCCGATCCACATGATCTCTGGCTCGCACCGCTGGACGGCGGCGACGCGCGCAAAGTGACCGGCGCGACGTTGGACCGTCCGGTGAACGGCCTGACTTGGAATGCCGATGGCACGATGCTCGTGTCTTTCGAGGAGGGCTTTGGGCGCAGGCTGGTGCGCCTGTAGACCGAAGGCGTCGCGACTCCGCTGACCCTCGCCGATTCGCCGACGCCCGGCGCGATTGCGGTGTCACCTGTCGGCTCGCGCCTCGCCTTCGTCGCGAGTTCACTGCACCGTGCGCCGGAGATTTGGCTGGCGAAAGGTGATGGGAGCGAAGCGCGCGGGGTAACGGGCGTGAATGCCGCCACGGAAAGACTACCCCTGGCCGCACCCGAGTTCTTTCGGGTGCCGAGTTTCGATGGACTGGAGATCGAATGCGCGCTGCTCCATCCGCCCAATGCGCCGACGGGAAGCCGGCTGCCGCTGGTGACGCTCATCCATGGGGGTCCAACCGGCGCTTGGTTGAATGAGACTCAGACCGGGATGGGGAATCTGACGCGATTCCTGGTGGCGCGAGGCTACGCAGTGCTGCTGCCGAATATCCGCGGATCCACTGGCTATGGTCATGCCTTTGTCGAGGCCAACCGCGCGGATTGGGGCGGACGCGATTTCAAGGATGTCCTCGCATGCGTTGATGCCGTGATCGCGCGCGGCGTTGCGGATGCGGATCGCCTCGCCATCGCCGGCAGGTCGTATGGCGGGTATATGGCGGCGTGGGCCGTCACCCAAACGCAGCGCTTCAAGGCCTCGATCGTGGGGGCGGGACTCTCGGATCTCGCGGCGGAATTCGGGACCGAGGATTCGCCGGCGTACGACGAATGGTTCTTTGGCACCCCTTACGAAAATCTCGCCGCCTACACACGTTGTTCTCCCATCACCTTCGTGAAGAATGTGCGCACGCCCACTCTGATCCTGCACGGCGAGCGCGACGAGGTGGATCCGTTGGGGCAGGGGCAGCAGTTCTATCGCGTGCTGAAGCGGTATCTGCCCGGCAAATGCGAGTTCGCGATCTATCCACGCGCCGGGCACGGTCTCCGCGAAGAAAAGCATTTGGTGGACTACCTGGAGCGCTCGGCTGCGTGGCTGGACAAGCACCTGATGACGGCCCCCTAAATCGCGGTCCGAATCGCCCAGGCCTGTAAAGGAATTGCGGCCCCTCAGGCCGCGTCGAATCTCTGATTGCGACCCAGGCCGTTGGCCATGGGCCAAGGGATCTCGACCCTTCGGTCCGAAGGAAAGATTCTGCGCCCGCGCACTTTCTCCCGGTTGTCTTAACCGCTGCTGCCCTCCTTTGGTTGTTCGCGAGGTTCCTCGGCCGTCTCATACGAGGGGTCGAATAGACCTGGTAGCTCGATCGAGTGCGGCGCGGCGTTCGGAGCCGCGCCCGCAAGCACGCCAGCCGTGCGCGCAGGGCAGAGTGCCGCGCGTTCAGAGCGGCGAACCACCCGCGCTGGCTGGCGATCCCACTGCGCAGCGCGTGGTGTCGCGTCTGCGGGCATGCGAGCCGTGCGAACAGCGCCGAGATCCGAGCGCTCAGAGCGGCAAACCGCACCCGCTGACTGGCGATCCCAACGCGCCGCGAGTGGCGTCGCGTCCGCAGGCATGCGAGCCGCGCGCGCTGACCGGCGCCCCCACGGCGCAACGCTTGGAGCCGCGTCCGCCAGCGCGCCAGCCGCGCGTGAAGCGCCGGGATCCGAGCGCCCAAAGCCGCGAGCCGCGCGCGCTGACCGGCGCCCCGACCGCGTTCCAGCCTTTCCCACGCACGCAGGAGTCCTCAAACCGAGCGCATCGAATTCCCAGTGCGATGGAGACGATCGTTCCTGCCGCCCTTCCGAAGGACTAGCGCGCTACGTCGGATGATCTCCGCGCGCTTTGGACTGATGCCCGTGCGCTATAGAATAATGCCCGAGCGCTGTAGAATGATGCCCGAGCGCTGAGGAATGATGCATGCACGCTTCATTACGATGCGCGCGCGCAGCAAATCGTGGCGCGTGGCTAGCGTTTGCCTTCGCGCGCGTAAGGATCCGTTCCGCGGGAATAAAAATAGTCTTCGCGAGGGGGGCGCGGCGTTGCACGCGGGCATCGTTTCGCCATGTGCGCTTAAGGTTTTGCTGCGTCCGGCTAAGGATTGCTAACGCGCGCATTAGGGTCGTGTCGTGCGCTTTGAGGTTGCCTGCGTGCGCTTTGAGATTGCCTACGTGCGCTCAGGGTTTGTCTGCGTGCGGATAGAAATTGTCTGCGTGCGCTTATGAATTGTCCGCGTGAGCTTAAGGATAGCCTGCCCGCGTTTAAGGATAGTCTGCGCGCCGGCAAAGACTGTCTGCGTGCGCCATGGGATTGTTTGCGTGCGATTGGGGATTGTTTGCGTGCGATTGGGGATTGTTTGCGCGCGCTCAAAGATTCATTGAGGCGGGGGATCGCCGCACCGCGCGCGGGGTCGTTTCCGTAGGCGCGGGGATCGTCTCATTGGGCGCGGAGGTCGTGGCGATGCATGCGAGCATCGATTCTCTGCACACGCGGTGGCTCCGTCAGAGTGCGAAGAAGGATTTTTGGCGTGCAGTCCCAGGCATTCTTCGCGGCGAAGAATCGCCGCATCACTCTCGGCGATCTTTTCGGTAAGCGCGGGACCCCGTTCTTCCCGTCGTGACTTCGTGCCTTTCGGTGAAACTCCCCCATCACTTTCGCGCGACGGTGCGCCGGCGCAAATAAGAGAAGGTGCGTTTGTTGCTTCGTTTCCCGTAAGTCGGGGTCGGCGGCGGTGCTTTCACCTTAAATTACCAAGATTTGGTTGAACCGACGACCTCGCACGCCGAACGGATAAATGGCCCCAAAACACGCCATTCTTTCGAATTGCCATACCCGCTAAAAATGGGTTCATGACACATGTCCATCCCCCAAGGCGTATTTCGCCTTCTCGCCGCCGTCGTGTCCCTCGGACTCACGGCGGGTTCTTTTGCCCAGACCGCACCTGCCGTCGCGCGCGACAGCGCCGTCTGGAGGGATTTGGACGAGCGGGCCATGACCGCGGCGCTCCCGGCGGCGCGGGCCACTACGGCGAAGCGCCAGATCGTGCCGCTGGCGTACCGCACTCTGCAGATGGACAAGCCGGCGATGGACGCGCTGCTGCGCGTGGCGCCGCGCGAATTCACGGTGCCGATGGAGTCTTCCGCGGTGGAGATCGACGTGCCGTTGCCCTACGGGAACTTTTCGAGGTTCCGCGTGCAGGAGTCGCCCATCATGGAGGAAAAACTCGCGGCGAAGTTTCCCCAGATCAAAACCTACGTGGGGCAGGGGATCGACGATCCCACGGCGACGATGCGCATCGACGTCACGCCGCGCGGCTTCCGGGCCATCGTGCTTTCGTCGCGCGGGCAGTATTTCATCGACCCTTACTGGAGCGATGACGACACGACGTACATTTCGTACTACAAGCGCAATTTCATTTCGCCGGAGAAGCAGAAATTTGAGTGCGGCGTGCATGGGAAGTCGGAATTCGACCCCTCGAATGTCACCACCGTTCCGCCGAAGGCTCCCGCGCGGCCCACGGGCGCAAATCTGCGCACCTATCGCGCTGCGGTCGCCACCACGGGCGAATATTCTGCCGCGGTTTCGGGAACCAATCCTGGAACCATCCTGCCGACGATTGCCGCGGTCATCACGAGCATGAACCGCGTGAGCGCCGTCTACGAGCGCGAACTCGCCATTCGCCTCGTGCTCGTCGCCAACAACGATTTGCTCATCTACACGAATGCCGCGACCGACCCATACTCCGATGCGGACGGTACCCCGAGCACGCTGCTCAACCAGAACAACACCAACGTGCCGGCCGTCATCGGCAATGCAAATTTCGACATTGGCCACGTCTTCAGCACCAATGGCGGCGGAATCGCCGGCTTGGGCGTGGTCTGCGTCAATGGCAGCAAGGCGCGCGGCGTCACCGGTATCGGCAATCCGGTCGGTGACCCTTACGATATCGATTTCGTGGCGCACGAAATGGGGCATCAATTCGGAGGGAACCACCCGTTCAACGCCACGAGCGGAAGTTGTGCGGGCGGCAATCGGAATGGTCCCACGGCCTACGAGGTCGGCAGCGGCACCTCGATCATGGCCTATGCCGGCATCTGCGCCCCGCAAGATCTGGCGCCGCACAGCGACGATTATTTTCACACGGTCAACTACGACGAAATCGATACTTACACGACCACGGGCTCGGGGAATTGTGGCGTTTCTACGGCCACCGGGAACAGCCCGCCGGTCATCGCGGCGCTGACCAGCTTTACCATCCCGAGCCAGACGCCCTTCGCGCTCACGGCGAGCGCGACGGATGCCAATGGCGACACGCTCACCTATTGCTGGGAGGAGTTCGACAAAGGCGCGGCGCAGGATCCCACCGCGGCCCCGCGCGACAACGGAGCTTCGCCGATTTTCCGGTCATTCGACCCTTCCCCGAGCCCGACGCGCGTCTTTCCGTCGCTCACGTACATCCTGAACAATGCCAATGTGCCGCCGCCCACCATTTCGATTCCCGGCGTGGGCGGAACGTTTGCGAGCGGCGAGTTTCTGCCCACGACCAGCCGCGTGATGACGTATCGCGTGACGGTGCGTGACAATCGCGTCGGGGGCGGCGGCTCGAATTACGGCTCGATGACCGTAACTTCCGTCGCAGCCGCCGGTCCTTTCGCCATCACCAGCCCGAACACGGCGGCGACCCTCGCCGGCGGCAGCGCCCAAGTCGTCACGTGGAACGTGGCGAACACGACGGCTGCGCCGATCAACTGCGCGAACGTGAAGATCAGCCTATCGACCGACGGTGGTCATACCTTCCCCTTCGTCCTGCTCGCGAGCACCCCGAATAGCGGCACCGCCAACGTGACCCTGCCGAACACCGCGAACGTCGCGACCACCCAAGGGCGCATCAAGGTGGAGGCCGTCGGCAACATTTTCTTCGATATCTCCGACGCGAACCTGACCATCACATCCACGAACGCGGCCCCCACGCTGACCTTGACGCCGGGGAGCATCAGCGTGGCGCGCGGCACGCCCACGGCGACGGTCGGAGTGGTCGCCACGGCCGCAGATGCGAACGGCGATCCGCTGAGCGTTTCGGTTTCGGAACTGCCCGGCGACGTCACGGTGACGCCCAGTATCGTGGGCGGGAATATTTCCCTCTCGGTCCTCGCAAATTGCTCGATCGTCACGACACTGGCGAGCCGTATTTACCCGATCACACTGACCGTCATGGACAGCATCGGCTCGACGACCTCCGGGACGGTGAATCTCGTCATCACGCCGAACCCGGCGCCGACGATCGGGACTTTTGCCAACCTCAACGTAGCGATAAATGGAGGCGCGGCGACGAATTCTCCCTCGGCCGGTCCGGCCGATGCCAACGGCAATCTTTTGCCGAGCCCGCTGACGGTTAGCCCAACGACGTTGCCGGGTGCCGGTACGGTCTCGATTAATCAATCCACGGGTGTCGTCACCCTGACGCCAACCGGCGGCACGACACTCGGGCCGGTTACCATTCGCGTGACGGTGGCCGATGCCTGCGGCGCGGTGCAAATTCGGCAGTTCGTCGCGACGATCGTCTCGCCCAATCCGCTCCTGACCGCCGGAACGGCCTC
Source organism: Chthoniobacterales bacterium (assembly GCA_038226705.1). Classification (GTDB taxonomy): domain Bacteria; phylum Verrucomicrobiota; class Verrucomicrobiia; order Chthoniobacterales; family SZAS-18; genus SZAS-18. The sequence goes on from JBBRQH010000008.1 coordinate 111,559, forward strand.
C
>JBBRQH010000009.1:0-106553 GCA_038226705.1 Chthoniobacterales bacterium
CGCGAATCGTCGAGCGAGGTGTTCAAGTCGCCGCCGATGATCACTGTCACCTTCCCCATCCTGCCATAGGCGGTCGTCATCGCGGTGACATGCTGCATGAGCTGCTTCATCGATTCCTCCCGCATGCGCTCGTTGGGGGGTTCGCCTTTCTCCGGCCTGCGGTTGCTCTTCAGGTGCAGGGCATAGACGAGCAGCACTTTGCCGGGGACCGGCTGATAGGCGGCAAAGGCAAAGCCACGCCGCGGGCTGAATCCCGCCTCGTTTACCTTCCATTGCTCCCACCACGCTCCGAGGCAGGGGAGTTTGCTCGCCAGCGCGGTTTGCTGACGAATGATTTTGCCCGCCTTGTCCACAAACTGCCCGACGACATTGACCTTCATGCCCGGCACCTTCGCCGTGGCAGCCTCGATCGCCTTCCAATCCTCCACTTCGCTGAAGCCCATGATGTCGGGCTTGAGCTTGGCGATCTCCGGCTGGATTTCCGCGATGTGCGCTGCCCTCTCCGCGGCGCTGGGTTCCGGCTTATGACCAGGAAACCATTCCAGGTTCCAAAAGGACAGCTTCACCCGCGCCGGCGTCTGCACGGCCGGGAGCAGGGCGGGGGCGAGGAGGGCAAGCGCGAGTGCGATGACCACGCGACGGAGGAAGGGCATAGGCGCAGAGCGGAGCGCGAGTAGTGCGCCTGCTTTCCGCGTTGGCAAGCCTGCGCTTCAGACCGCGCTCCGCAGGCTGGACTAAGGTCCGGTGGCCGACCCGACCCGGGCGCGAAACATCGTAGTGAAACGAACCAGATCTTCCGCATTCAAATCGGAGACCACCAGGAAGGACATGCCGGCAGCCGAATCGGGGATCACGTGAAATCCCTGGCGCTCGGAAGCACGGGGCGCGGCGCTCTGCCGCATTCCGGCATCAGGCCAAAGGAACACGTTGATGGTGTGCCGATCGCGGTGATAGACGAGCGCGGCGACGACGCGTCCACCCAGAAAATCCAGCCGTCCCCCCGCGAGGGGATAGCCGTCTCCGGCGAGATCCACCACCGGCGGCGAAAAATCGAGACGTCCGTTAAACCAGGGCTTCACCGTGTGACGGTCGGACGTGGCGATGTCGACGAGGTGGTTCGCCAGCAAAGACCGGACGTGATTGTCCACCGCCTCGCGCGCCAAGCCTGCCTCCGCGCTGGGGCGGCGAAAGACGGCCACGCTGAAGAAGAGGGCCGCCACGAGCCCGGCCGCCGCGGCGAGCCACGGCAGCGGCAGACGGAAGGGCATCGTCTTCCGTGGGGCCAGCGCCGCAGGCTTCTCCACCACCGGGAGCTTAGTGCGGATCTGGGCCTCGAGGCCTGCCGGCGCGCTGAAGCGTAACGGCGCGCGACGCAGCGTTTGCTGGAGCGCAATGAGGCGATTCCGCTCGGCGGCGCAGCCGGGGCAGGCGCGCAAGTGTTCTTCGATCTCCAGGCCCTCGCGCAGCGCGAGTTCGCCGTCGACCAAAGCGCCCAGGAGCGGCTGCGCGACAGTGCAATTCATGGCGACTCCTCCTGCAGGCGGCGCACGATGGCTTGTTGGAGCAGGCGGCGGCCGCGGGCGAGGCGCGACATGACCGTGCCGATGGGAATGGCTGCGATCTCGGCGATCTCCTTGTAGCTCATTTCTTCGAGTTCGCGCAGAACGACGGTTTCGCGGAATTCCGCGGGCAATTCTTCCAGGGCGGCGCGCAGCGTGTCGGCATCGGAACTTTGGAGGAGGGCGGCCGCGGGACCCGCGACCTCGGCCTCAATCTGGTGAATCTCATCGTCGAAGGGCAGGGCCGCCTCGTGCGGCCGCTGCTTCGCCAGGAAGGTGAAGCAGGCGTTGCGCACGATGGCGAGCAACCAGACGCGTCCGTCGCCGCCCCGAAAGGTCCGGAAGAACTTCCAGGCGCGCAAAAAAGCATCCTGCGTGGCGTCCTGCGCATCGCGGTCATCGCGCAGAATCCAGCGGGCAAGGTTGTAGGCGGCATCCATGTGCGGGAGAACGGCCAGCTCGAATCGGGCAAGGTCATCTTGTTCGGTCAAAGGCACGTTCTCATGGGTAGCAATACTACTGGTCCGGCGGCGAATTTATTCCCGGCAGCGCGGAAAAAGCTTTTCCCCGGAAAGGCGCGGCCGTCCGGACTCCAGAAACAATTCGGGAATATTTTCCCGTGTCGCGCGGTTGGAAGGAGCGGGGCGCGGCACGCCGGCCTCGCTCCGATCCAACCTCCACGCTTCCACTCCTTCGCTTTTCCACTCCCATGATCGACCACGACCACCCGCACGATTCGTCTTCCACCTCCGACACGCCCGATGCCGATGGCATCGACCGCCGGGGTTTTCTCAAATGCATGGCCTGGGCTGGCACCGGCGTGCTTTGGTCCATCAACGGCGGCATTCTCAGTTCGGCCATTCTCGGCGCCGGCAACGCGCTGGCGGCCGCGGGGGCGGACTTTTCCTTCGTCCAGATCAGCGACAGCCACATTGGCTTCAACAAGCCGGCGAACACCGATGTGATCGGCACCTGCCGCGAAGGCATCGCCCGGATCAATGCCCTGCCCAAGGCGGCCGACTTCATCCTGCACACGGGCGACCTCGTGCATGCCGCCGAGCCGACCGGGTTCGACACGCTCGATCAACTGCTCAAGGAATGCCGCACGAAGGAGGTCTTCTATGTCCCGGGCGAGCACGACGTCTCCAACGACAATGGCGCCGCGTTCCTCGCCCGCTTCGGCAAGAAAACGAGCGGCCAGGGCTGGCACAGCTTCGACCACAAAGGCGTCCACTTCGTTGGTCTCGTGAACGTGATCCAGCGCAAGGACGGCGGCCTCGGCATCCTGGGGGGCGATCAGATCGAGTGGCTGAAGAAAGACCTGGCTGGGCTCTCCGACAGCACCCCGGTCGTCGTCTTCGCGCACATCCCGCTTTACGCGGCCTATCCGGAGTGGGGCTGGGGCACCGACGATGCCGGGCAGGCACTCGCGCTGCTCAAGCGCTTCGGATCCGTGACCGTCCTAAACGGTCACATTCACCAGGCGATGCAAAAGATCGAAGGCAACATCACCTTCCATAGCGCCTGCTCGCTGGCGTTCGTGCAGCCCGCCCCGGGTTCGGCGCCGAAGCCCGGTCCGATGGTGGTGCCCGCGGACAAGCTCCGGAGCCTCCTCGGCTTGAATTCGGTTTCGTACGTAGAGAGCAGCCACGCGCTCGCCGTCGTCAATTCACCGCTCGGTTGACCATCATGCTGGCCGATCTCTCCCGCAATCTGCACGGCGCGAGCACGCATTTTCCGATCGCGCTGCTCCTTTCGGCGACGGTCGTGGAGGCGCTCGGATTCATCCAAAGGAATGAGCAGCGGCGTCAGCGATGGCGCGGGGCGAGCCAATGGATGCTCGCGCTGGGCGCGTTGGGCGCGCTGCCGGCCGTCTTCTCCGGCCTGCTGCTCACGCGCGGGGAGATCGGAGGCACCGGATTGCTATGGCGGCATCACGCCTTCGTCTGGCCAGCCTTCGGCCTTTTGCTCGGCCTGGCGGTTTGGCGGGTGCGGGCGGGAGACGACGTTTCGCGCGGCGCACTCGCGGTTTACTTCGTCTGCATGTGCGCCGCCGCCGTGCTGATGGGTGCCGCGGGTTACTATGGCGGTGAATTGGCGGGTGTGCGCTGACTTCCCGTGAATCTTCCTCGTCAAACTGCGGCGCTGGTGGCGGCGGTGCTCGCGGCCGGACTCGCGCTCGGCATTACCTTCGGCACCGCGGTCGTCCTTCGTGCCCGCCACACGCCCTTGCCTCCGGGCAAGGCGACCGGGCGCGAACTCTTCGTCATGAGTTGCGCGCATTGCCACGGCGACGACGCCCACGGGGACGAAGGGCCCGATCTGCACAACTTGCGCATCGGCGACACGCACATCGCGCTGCTGATCAAGAGCGGAATCAAAGGCGACATGCCGAGCTTCGAGAAGAAGCACAACGACGCCGACATCGTGGCGATCACGGCCTATCTCCGCACGTTGAAATAGCCCGACGCTTCAGCCCGTGGACTTCAGCAGGGCGTTTGGAAGCCAGAGGACGAGCTGCGGGAAAAAGCAGAGCAGCAGCATCCCGATGAACATTAGGACGATGAAGGGCATCACGCCCCAGACGATTTGCGAGAGGCTGATGTCGGGCGCGATGTTCTTGATCACGAAAATGTTCAGGCCGACCGGGGGGTGGATCAGACCCATCTCCATCACGATGGTCATGATGACGCCAAACCAGACCAGATCGAACTGGGCGGCGCGCAGCGGCGGCAAAATGATCGGCGCCGTCATGAGGATGATCGAAACCGGCGGCAGGAAAAAGCCCAGGATCAGGACGAGAATCACGAGCGCGCCGAGCAGCACCCACCGGGAAAGATGCAGGCCCACGATCCATTCGGCCGCGGACTGGCTGATGTGCAGATAGCTCATCACGTAGGAGTAGAGCAGCGACATCCCGATGATGAACATCAGCATGGTCGACTCGCGCATCGTCGCGGCCAGAATGGGCGAGAGCTGTCCTGGCCGCCAAATCCGGTAGACCACCGCGATCAGGACGAATGCAAGGACCGCGCCAAGCCCGGCCGTTTCCGAGGGCGTGGCGTAGCCGCCGTAAAGCGCCACCATTACCCCCATGAGCAGGACGATGAAGGGAAGGACGCGGGGAAGTCCCTTGAGGCGCTCCTTGAACGAGGATTGGTCGGGGTGGAGCAGAGGCGAATCCTCGCGCGTCTTTTGGAAATGCGCGACGGCGCCGGCATATTCCCGTTTGAAGCGCCAGCCCACGTAGAGCGAGAAAAGCACCACCAGCAGCAGCCCGGGGATGATCGCGGCCAGGAAAAGCCGGCCGAGGGATTGTTCGGCGGCGACCGCGTAGAGGATCATCGTGATCGAAGGCGGGAGCAAAATTCCGAGGGTTCCGCCGGCGGCGATGATGCCAGCGGCAAACCCGGGCGAATACCCGCGCTGTCGCATTTCGGGGATGCCGGCGGTGCCGATGGCGGAGCAGGTGGCCGGACTCGAGCCCGCCATGGCCGCGAAAAGGGCGCAGGCAAACACGTTTACGATGCCGAGCCCGCCCGGGACGTGGCGCATCCAGGCATTGAGGGAGGAGTAAAGGTCCTTGGCCGCGGGCGATTTTCCGAGCGCGGCGCCTTTTAAGATGAAGAGCGGGATCGAGAGCAGGGTGATGCTCGACATCTCCTCGTAGACATTCTGCGTGATGGTATCCAACGACGCCGCCGGCATGAAAAACACCATGAAGATCACAGCCACCGAACCCAAGGCAAAGGAGATCGGCATGCCGGAAAGCATGAGCGCCAGCGTCGCCAGCGCGTAAAGAATTCCAACGGTGGTGGGGCTCATGCGGATTTTGCCGGAGTGGGAGGCGTCCGGAACCAGGCCAGGATTTGCGCGAGATATTGCAGGGTGAGCAGCGTCATCCCTGCCGCCATCAACGAATATGGAATCCAGAGCGGTGGACCCCAGGTGGAGGAGGTGGTCTGCCCTTCGTGAATCGCTTCGCGACAAAGTGACCAGGACTTCCACGAAAAGAACCCGCAAAATGCGCCGGAGAGGAAATCGCAAAGGAGCAAACGCACCCGGTTGACCGCCGGCGAGAGAATAGCCTCGAGCACTTGGATGCCGACATGCCCGCGGTGGGCCTGCACCATGGCTCCGCACAAGAAAGTCGCGCCCACGAGCAGGAAGACGGCGACCTCATCCTGCCAGTCGGTGGGGACTTTGAGGAGATAGCGCACGACCACGCTGTAGGTGAGGACCAGCGCGGAGATGCTGAGCGCGATCATGGAGACGACGGCTACAGCGCGGTTCACGCCGTAGAGCAGCCAGTCGAGCCAGGAGCCGTTCACCGGTCGCAAGACCAGCGGTTTCTCCACCGGGCCAAGCTCGGAGAGTTCGACCGAGTGACTCATTTGGTTTCGCTCGCAAGTTTGATGAGGCGGGCGCAGGTTTCGTTGCGTGCGGCGTAATCCTTCCACGCGGTGTCGCGCGCCAGCGCGACCCATTTGGCCAGTGCTTCCTCCGAGAGGTCGAGGACCTTGGCCCCCGCCTTGGTGAACACGTCCGCCACCGCCTGATCGTCCGCCTTGGCCGCTTCGGTACCGAACTTTTCGACCTCTTCCCCCGCGCTCAGGATGGCTTCCTGCTGATCCTTGGGAAGCTTGTCGAAGATCGCTTTCGACATGAGCAACGGCTCGAGCATGAACCAGTAGGCGCGCCCGCGCCCGGTGGTAAGAGACTTGGCGACCTCTTCCAGCCGGAAGGAAATCAGGCTCGTCGAGGAAGTGATGACGGCGTCGGCGGCGCCCGTCTGCATGGCGGCGTAGGTCTCGTTCGAGGGCAGGGAAAGTACGGCGGCGCCCGCGGCCTTCAAGACCATGTCCATCTCGCGGCTGCCGCCGCGCACCTTCATGCCTTTGGCGTCGTCCGGCGACACGAGTTGTTGCGTCCGGCTGGCCACGCCACCTGCCTGCCAGACCCAGGTCACGATGATGATCCCTTTTTCGGCCAGGATCTTCTCCAGTTCCTTGCCGACGGGATTCTTCCGCCAGGCGGCGCCTTGTTCATAAGAGGTCACGAGCCCGGGGATGAGGCCGATGTTGAGCTCCTGCACTTCGCCACCCGCATACGGGAGCGGGAAAAGGCTGAGATCGAGTGCGCCTTTCCGCATGGCGCTGAATTGGGCATTGGTCTTCATCAACGACGAGCCCGGATAGATCTCGAACTTGAGCGCGCCCTTGGTCTTCTTCTCCACTCCCTCCGCGAATTTACGGACGAGACGGTCGCGGAAGTCGCCCTGGTCGATCGTGCCGCCAGGAAACTGGTGCGAGATCTTGAGCGTGGTGCTCTCGGCTCGAGCGGTGAGAGGGAGCAGGGCGGCCAAGGAAAGCGCGAGCGCTGCGGAGGTACGAAGGTGCATGGTTCTGGGGAGGGTTGGGGTGGGGAAGAAACGAAAGGAATCGAAGGGCAGACCTCAAGGCGCAGCCGCATAGGTACTTCGCAGGATATTTTTCTGCACTTTGCCCATCGCATTACGAGGCAATTCGGTGACGATATGCACGCGCTTGGGCACCTTGAAGCGCGCGATGCGTTCGCGCAGGGCGGCAATGATTTGCGCCTCCTCGAGCGGGGAGCCCGGGCGCGGCACGACAACCGCCGCGACGGCCTCGCCAAAATCGGCATCCGGCACGCCAAACACCGCGCATTCCGCCACACCGGGCAGCTCGTCGATAAAGCTCTCCACTTCCTTGGGGTAAACGTTGTACCCGCCCGTAATGATGAGATCTTTGCTGCGTCCCACGATCGTGAGGTAGTCCGCGGGAATTCCCTCCCCGCCCAGCCGCCCCACGTCTCCGGTCTTGAACCAGCCATCGGCGGAGAAATCCTCCGCCGTCTTTTCCGGCGCGCGCCAATACCCCTGGAAGATGTTCGGCCCCTTGACCTGCACGTTGCCGACCCCTCCCTCCGCGCCCGCTTCGCCCGCTTCATCCACCAGCCGCAAGGAGACGTCCGGCAGGGCGCGGCCGACCGTTCCGCCCAGGCGCGGGCCTTCTTCCGCCCGATACGGATTCGAGCAAAGCATGCTCGTCTCACTCATGCCGTAGCGCTCCAGGATGGTGTGGCCCGAGCGCGAGCGAAATTCGTCGAAGGTCTCCTTGGCCAGTGGCGCCGATCCCGAAATGAAGAGCCGCATCGAAGTACACGCTTCGCGCCCGAATCCGGCGTCGGCCAGGAGGCGCGTGTACATCGTCGGCACGCCCATGAAGACCGTGCTGCGCGGGAGCTGGCGGAGGACTTCCGCGGCCTCGAACTTCGGCAGCCAGATCATTTTCGCGCCCGCGAGCAAGGCGCCGTGCACGGCCACGAAAAGGCCATGCACATGAAAGATGGGCAGCGCGTGCAAGAGGGTGTCTCCGCCCCGCCAGCCCCAGCAGGTGTGGAGGGTCAGCGCATTCGACGAGAGATTGCGATGGGAGAGCATCGCTCCCTTGCTCCGCCCGGTGGTGCCGGAGGTGTAGAGGATGCACGCGAGATCGTCGGCTGCCCGGGCGACGGTGGCACAAGTTGCCGGCTGCGTTGCCGCCTGCTCCACCAGCGTTCCGCTCCCGCCGCTGGCGTCGAGCGTCAGGACGGTCGGAACCTGGAAGCGCGCGATCTGTGCCGCGGAGGAAGGCGCGCAGACGACGATGGAAGGCTCCGCGTTCGCCACGAAGTACTCCACTTCCGCCTCGCGGTAGGCCGGATTAAGCGGCACGAAAACCAATCCGGCGCGCAGCGTCGCGAGATAAACCAATAAGGCGGTAACCGACTTGTCGACTTGCACCAGCACGCGCGCGCCGGCCGGCGGATCGAAGCTCAGGAGCAGGCGGGCAATCTGGGCCGTACGCCGATCCAGTTCGTCCCACGTGAGCACGCGCCCGTCCGTCGTCTCGAGGCAGGCCACGGAACCATCGGCCGGAAAACGGGATTCGATTAGCGCAAAGAGGTTTGCGGACATCGCGTTCGGGGGGGGCGAAAGAAGTTGGCGGCGCGACTACTCCCCGCGGAATCGAGGCGGGCGTTTCTCGAGGAAGGCCTGGACTCCTTCGCGATGATCATGCGATTCCGCAAAGACGAAGAACTCCTCGAGTTCCTCTTCCGTGAGCGGGGCGGGCACGGGAGTGAAGCGGCGAATCATCCGCTTGTTGAGGCGGGCCGCGAGCGGGGCGGCGGCGGCGATACGCGCGGCCGTCGCATAGGCTTCCTCCGCCACTTTGGCATCGGGGACGAGGCGGGTGAGGAGGCGCTTCTGCCAGGCTTCCTGGGCGCTAAAAATGCGCCCTTCCAAGAGCAACTCCAAGGTCGTGGCGTAGCCGGCCAAGATAAGGAGGCCGCGTAATTCGTCCGGCGCCATGGGAAAACCCAGCTTGTTGATTGGTGCGCCAAAACGGCAGCTCTCCCCGGCAATCCGCAAATCGCAGAGCGCGGCAATCTCCAGTCCCCCGCCGATGCAGACCCCCTCGATCAGGGCAACCGTGGGGTGGGTGCATTCCGCGATTCCGCGCAGGGCATTCGCCAGCGTCTCGAGGTGATAACGCCGGACCTCCGCGAGGTTGCCGCGCTGCGCGGGAAACTGCGCGATGTCGGCCCCGGCCGCGAAGTTTCCGTCCGCGCCCCGGACGACGATGCAACGCAGGGAAAGATCGGCGGAAAGCGCCGCAAAAGTGGTGCGAAGTGCGTCCCACATGCGCAGCGAAATGGCGTTCAGCTTGCCCGGATTGTGCAGCTTGACCGTCACCACGGCGCCCGTGCGCTCCAAGGTGATCTGGCCGTTGTCTTCCTGCTGCTCGTCCATCAGGGCTGGCGACTCCGGGGCGGGGTGGGGGGCGAAGGCGCGGAGCTTTTCAAGGACCATGGCGCGGACAGTTTGGAACTCTTCGCAGATTGCATGCAATCGAACGTGCCTCGCCCGAGCAAGTCAAACTGTAATTCGCCGCCGATGGATTTATGGGCTTCCGGGGCCGCTGGCGGAACGTCGCGGATTGCATGCAATCGGTCGGCGGAGCTTCGGGTGGGGCGGGCAGCGGGAGGGGTGGTGCTGGCGCGAAAGTCCAGACGGAAAAAGCGGCCGTGCGATGAGGATGGCCAAGAGCGGCCAATTGCGACAGTCTCCCGCCCGGCTGCGCCGCCGCGTCTCTCCATGAAGCCAATCTCCCAATGCTTCCTCTACGGCATCCTCGACCTGGGCTACGTCGACGCCAGCGCCGCCCCGCGGCTGGCGCGGCAATTGATGGCGGGAGGGGTGGATATTCTCCAATTGCGCGCGAAAAAACTCACGGCGTCCGCCATCGCGTCTCTCGCTGCGGTGCTTGCGCCGATTTGTCGCGACCAGGGCGTTCCTTTCATTCTCAACGATCACCCCTCGCTCGTCGCGGAAGCCGGCGCGGATGGCACCCACATCGGGCAGGAGGACGGCGCAATCGAGGCGGCGCGAATCCAGACGGGTCCGGGTGCCTTGATCGGGCGTTCCACCCACAGCCTGGAACAGGCGCGCGCGGCGCGGGACGAAGGCGCCGATTACCTCGGGTTCGGCCCTCTCTTCGGCACACCGACCAAGCCCGATTACCCGCCGATCGGCTTGCTCGATATCGCCGCGGCCCACGCGGAGGTGCCAGATCGGCCCATCTTTTGCATCGGGGGGATCAAGCTCGAGAACCTTCCCCAAGTTCTCGCCGCGGGGGCGCGCCGGGTTTGTCTCGTGTCGGGAATTCTGCTCGCGCCCGATCCCACGGCCTATGCGCGGGCCTGCCGGGCGTTGCTGGGCCCCGAAAGTTGAATCTGCCTCCCGTCCAAATCTGACATTCGACTCGCGGACGTTTCTCGGCTCATTACCGCCCGCAGTTTCCTTGACCCCACCTCATGTCCCTCCTCATTGTTGGTTCCGTGGCGCTCGACAGCGTCAAAACGCAGTCGGTCGAGCACCACGATCTCCTAGGCGGCTCCGCCTCCTACGCCTCCGTGGCAGCCAGCTTCTTCGAGCCCCCGCAGCTCGTGGCGGTGGTGGGCGATGACTTTCCCAAGGCGCATCTCGACTATTTTCGCACTCGCAAGATCGACCTCACCGGTCTCCAACAGGTGCCCGGCTCGACCTTTCGCTGGTCGGGCGAGTACATGGCGGACATGAATCAGCGCCAGACGCTGTCCGTGGCGCTCAATGTTTTCGAGCACTTTCAGCCGACGCTGCCGGAGGCGTACCGCAAGACGCACTACGTCCTGCTCGGAAACATTGCCCCTTCCCTGCAGGCCAGCGTGCTTGAGCAGGTGGAAAAGCCGCGGTTCATCGTGGCCGACACGATGGATCTCTGGATCACCATCGCGCGGGAGGACTTGCTCAAGCTGCTTCCCCGGGTGGACCTCATCGTACTCAATGACAGCGAGGCCAGGCTCCTGACCGATGAGCCCAATCTGATCAAGGCGGCGCAGATGATCCGGAAAATGGGGCCCCGCTACGTTTGCATCAAGAAGGGCGAGCACGGCGCGCTGCTTTTCGGCAACATGAGCGAGGACGAATTCTTCTCGTGTCCCTCCTATCCCGTGGGCGGTCTGGTGGATCCCACGGGAGCCGGCGATTGCTTCGCGGGTGGCCTGGTGGGCCATCTTGCGCGCAGCGAACAACCCAGCGTCACCTTCGCCGAACTCCGCCAGGCCGTGGTCTACGGCAGTGTGCTGGCGAGCTACAACGTCGAGGCATTCAGTCTCGAGCGCCTGCGCAAACTCCGTCCGGCGGAGATTGAGGCGCGCTACGCGGAATTCCAGCGCATCAGCCAGTTCTGATCGATCAAGCCCCGGGATCCGCCGTCGGATTTGCTGGCGGGGGGCCGCGCCGCTCGCGACTGTTCCCGCGCATGCTCTCTGACTATCACACCCACACGCCTCTCTGCCTGCACGCGGAGGGTCACCCCCGGGAATACGTGGCTGCCGCCGCCGCCCGGGGTCTCGACGAAATCGGCATCTCCGATCACTGCCCGATGGATGGGCCCGAGCCGTTCGATGCCTGGCGGATGCAGCGGGCGGACTTGCCCGTCTATTTCGCGATGGTCGAGGAAGCGCGCGCTGCGGCGACCATTCCGGTGCGATTAGGCCTGGAGTGCGATTTCATCGCGGGCCACGAGCCCTGGATCGAGAAACTCGCAGGGCTCGCGGACTGGGATTATTTCATCGGTAGCGTCCACTACATTGCGCCCGGCTGGGACGTCGATAACCCGCAATACATCAGCCGCTACACCGCGTCCGACGTGGCGACCGAGGAAATCTGGGCCGCCTATTGGAAGGCCTTCGCTGCCATGGCCGGCAGCGGGCTCTTCGATTTTCTCGGACACCCCGATCTGCCGAAGAAATTCGGCCATCGTCCGTCCGGCGATCTGCGCCGTTTTTACGAACCGGCCATTGCTGCCGCGGCGAAATCAGGGGTGGCGATCGAAATCAACACCGCCGGGTTGCGGAAGCCGGTGGCCGGGTTGTACCCGAGCGACGAATTCCTCCAGCTCGCGTGCGAAGCCGGGCTCGAGCTCCTGATCAACTCCGATGCGCACGCGCCGGAGGAGGTCGGTCTCGGATTCGAGGAGGCAGTCGCTGCGGCGAAGCGTGCGGGGTTCACCCACACCTTGCGCTTTGAGAAACGGCAACGGCGCCGGGTCGCTTTGGGCTAGTTTTCGCGCTGCGCCATGCTGCTCGCCCTGCCCCAGCGTACGCTCGATCTCGGCGGCGCCCGGCCGCTCGTGATGGGAATTGTGAACATCAACGCGGATTCGTTCTCCGGCGATGGCACGCTGGATCCCGCGGCGGCGTTTACGCAGGCGCTCGCGCTGCATGCGTCAGGGGCGGATTTGATCGATGTCGGCGGAGAAAGTGCGCGCACGAATCGCGTCGCGATCAGCGAGCAGGAGGAGATCGATCGCGTGTTGCCGTTTCTAGAGCAGTTTCGCGCTCATTTTGGCGTTCCGCAGACGGAGACAGTGCGGGACGACCGCGCGCTGCAGCACCCCATTCTTTCGATCAACACGTGGCGTCCGCTCGTCGCCGCGGCGGCGCTCGCGGCGGGCGGGGAACTGCTGAACGATCTGAGCGCGCTTCCGACGGAAGAGAATGCGCGTATTGCCGCGCGGCACCGGGCAGCCTTGCTCATCATGCACAGCCGGGGCGCGCCGAAAGTCGCGCACACCCACGTGCGGTATGACGATGTCATGGGGGAGCTCGATGACTTCTTCGCGGAGAAGATCGCTCTCGCTCTCGCGGCCGGGGTGTCACGCGGGGCGATCGTGCTCGATCCTGGCATCGATTTTGCCAAGCAGCGCGACGACAACCTGGTCATCTTTCGCGATCTTGCCAGGCTCGCGCGTTTCGAACGCCCCATCTTGCTGCCGATTTCGCGCAAGACGGTGATTGGCGATGTGCTGGGTCTGCCCGAACCCGTCGAGCGCGACGCCGGAACGATCGCCTGCCTGGCAGCGGGGATGCGGCGCGGCGCGCAGATTTTTCGAGTCCATAACGTGGCTGCGGCCGCCCAGGCGGTTCGGACGTTGCGCCAGTTGGCGGTGGCTTCTTGATGCCGTGGACTGGATGCGGACCGGGGATACCGCTGGCTGTGCGATTGGGATGCCGTGGACTGCGTGCAGCTTGCTGCCGCTGTCGGCCAGGCAGCTTGCTGCCGGGTGAGTGGAACAAGCCGTCCTCTCGGAAGAAATGTGCTTCGGCAGGCAGGCGCAGCAAGCTGCGCAGGGGACGGCGGCAGCAAGCTGCGGCGCAGTCCACGGCGCCATGGCAGCGAATGCCAGTCCACGGTGATTCCGCAGCACGCGGAATAGGGATTCTGCCGGCTTTGCGATTGGGATGCCGTGGACTGCGTGCAGCTTGCTGCCGCTGTTGGCCAGGCAGCTTGCTGCCGGGTGAGTGGAACAAGCCGTCCTCTCGGAAGAAATGTGCCTTCGGCAGGTAGGCGCAGCAAGCTGCGCAGGAAACGGCGGCAGCAAGCTGCGGCCCAGTCCACGGCGTGCCTGACGCCATTGCCAGTGCAACGTGAGTCCGCGAAATGTCAGACGCGAAAATGTTTGCTTAAGGCGAGTCCCCGTCGCTGGCTACGATGTCGTCGAAACGGAAACTGTAGATCGTCTTGGCCCAGGCCGGTGTGACCTCCTTCTCGAAGGCGGATGCACTTCCCCATTTCCACTGCGCAGGCTCCGTCACGAGACTATGATGCTGAGCGTTCCGGTGCACATAGCTGAGCCGGGCGAGGTAGCCGCGTTGGAGAGTCAGCTTGGTTTCGCGGAAATTTTGCCAAAGCCTGCTTCTTCCGGCCGCCTCATCGAGACGATTCCACTCCCGGGTGGCTGAGCCATGGAGGTGGCGGATGAATTGCGAAAGGCTTTCGGCCCCGAAACCCTCACCGTGCGCGACAAAGTGGTAGTGATTGGAGAGAACGCACCATGCTTCGAGTTGCCAACCATACTGCGGGGCGAGTGCCAGGAGCGTGTCTTGGAACCAATCCTTCCGATCGTCGCTCCGAAGCAAGTGATTCCCATCCTTGCAGCGCGCCGTCACAAAATAAACTCCGCTCGTTGCCAGCCGATGCGGCGGCGCGTGCGGCCAGTGGCGAGTGCCCGCGTCGGATTCCGCAGAATCTGGAACCGATTCCATCGGCGTAGGACAGCGAGGCGGCGTGACTGGTGCAAGGAGAAAGCTGGCTGAACGGTCTGAACGCCGTGGACTGCGTGCAGCTTGCTGTCGCTGTCGGCCAGCCAGTTCGCTGCCGGGTGAGTGGGCTCGATCCGTGCTCTCGGAAAAAATGTGCCTTCGGCACGTCGGCACAGCAAGCTGCGCAGGAGACGGCGGCAGCAAGCTGCGGCGCAGTCCACGGCGCTCCGCTTATGCGTGCCAAAATGAGTCCCCATCGGAGTGGAATAGGGATCATGCTCGCTTTGCGATTTGGATGTCGTGGACCGCTGTCGGCCAGGCAGCTTGCTGCCGGATGAGCTGGAGCAAGCCCAACCGAGGAGAAAATGGCACCTCCCGCATTTCGGCTGCCTTGTCCGCCACCTCACTTTCCAATTGCACATTCTGCTCCCGACGCGATGATCCCCTTCCGCTCGGCCCCTTCGACTAGCGGTTAGGTCACAGCCCTCTCAAGGCTGGTGCACGGGTTCGATTCCCGTAGGGGTCGCCACTTTTTCCACCGGTGGCTCGGTGTTTGCTTCTTTGGGTTCCGCGCTAGCCTTACGCGATGTCCGCCCAGCCCACGCTCCTGCCGCAAAATCGCAGCGGACGCACTTTTCTCGTCGCGGCGTCTCTCCTCGGCGTGGCGGGTCTGGCGCAGTTGATCGCCCTCGGCTGGCATCTCACTTCCGCGAGTCCGCGTCCACGCCCCGCCGAAACGCCCGCCTTTGTCAGTCGCGATATCGACTCGCTGCTGCGCGGCGATTCCACCCCCACGGCGGTTTCGCGTCCGCCCCAGCCGCTCACTGCCGCGGCGGTTCCTTCCGCCAGCGCGACCGGTCCATCGCCTGCGCCGGTTGTTTTCACTACTCCCGTCCCGCGTCCGCTCCCGAATCCCAATGAGCTCCTCCTGCAGGCGCGGCTCCTGCGCCAGCGGGGCGATACGCGGACCGCGCTCGCCCGGCTGCGCGAGGCGCAGCAATTCGCGGCCGATAACGCCGAGATCATTTCCGAGATGGCGGTGACGTACGAGCAGATGAGCCTGCTCGAACGCGCCATGGAGCAGTGGCAGCGCGTTTACGAACTTGGGCCCGAAAAGGCCGGAGCCGTCTGGAATCTGGCTGAGTTGAAACTGCGCACGGGGGTCTCCGGCCCTTCTCCGGCCGTCCGCGAGCAGCGCGAAGGCGTCGCGCCCGCCGGCGGCGGCGAGCGCGAGACCAAGATCGGCATCGTGGAGGTGGTGCTGAAGGAGGAACCGGACGAAACCGCCGAGAAGCGCTACAGCCTCAAGGTCACGGTCAAGAACCGCCCCGGCCGTTACATCGACTCGAACAAGGTAAGCATTCAGGCGTATTTCTACGACCTGGTGGAGAACCAGATGGTGGTGATAACGAATGCCGAGACGTCCTTCCAATGGCTGACGAATCCGCAGCAGTGGGATGAGGCCACCTCGCAAACGCTGGAGGCCACTTATTTTCGGCCCAAGGCCACGCCGCTCGTGGCGGCGCCCGCTCCGAGGGGGCGCAAACCGCGCAAGGGTCAACCCTCCAACGAGCCACCCCAGCCTGAGATTTCGGCGACCGCGCCGAGCGGCGGCTCGCGCGTCTATGCGGGATACATCGTGCGCTTGTACTACGACCGTGAATTGCAGGACGCCCGCGCCGAGCCGGAACAATTGCTCAAGCAGTATCCGCCGGAACAGATTCTTGGGACCGAATAAACGGCGCCGCAGCTACCCCGCGGAGGAAGCATGGCGGACGTTTGGGCAGATGTGCTTGCGGCGACAGGCAGATCCATCAAATCTCGACGAGTTCGCCCGATGCCTGTCCCGGTGGGCCACCGGTCGCGCTCTCGCGATTGAGTTGACTTGCTCAGCCCTCAACCCGATTCCACCGCTCGCAGCCCAAATGACTTACCGGGAAAAATCCGCCTGGGGCTCATTGATCTTTGCCTTGGGATTGCTGTCTTACTACCTCACGCGGGTGGTCCAGGTGCCGGTCGGCAATGAGGCGGCGGCAGAGACCATGATCGCGATCTTTGTCTCGGTCACCATCATCGGTATCGCCGTGGAAACGGCCGGGTCACTTCTCCTTTTTTGGCAGGAAAAACGGACCGGAGCGGTGGCAGGAGAAAGGGACCGGCAGATCGAAGCGAAAGGCTATCGCAACGCGTATGTCTTCTGCTTCGGGGCGGTCTACGTGATTCTCCTTTTCGTGCTCGTCGGTCCGACGGTGAGTGGGGCGCCCTTTACGGTCTTTCACGCGCTCTTTTCGGCCCTGTATCTGTCGCACGTGGTGAAGTGCGGGACGCTGGTCTTTTACCACCGTCGGGGGGTGAAATGACCGCCTCCCGGTGAATCTGCTTTTCTGGCGCGCAGTTTACGCGTTACGATCGACCGCCATGATCACCGGGGTTCACACCATGTTTTACTCCGCGAAGGCGGAAGAGTTGCGTGCCTTCATCCGCGACAAGCTGGGTTTTCCATTCACCGATGTGGGAGGTGGGTGGCTGGTTTTTGAACTCCCCGAAGCCGACATGGGATGTCATCCATCCGATTCCGAAGACGGGGCGGAACCGGGCAAGCACGACATCTCTTTTTACTGCGACAACATTCAAGAAACCGTGAGCGAACTAAAGGCGAAGGGCGTCGAGTTCACCGAAGAGGTAACGGATGCCGGGTATGGGTTTCGCACGCACTTCCTCATGCCAGGCGGTGTCGAGGTCCAGCTCTACCAGCCGAAATACCAGAAGAGCGCGAAGTAACATGTCCACGGGCGGGAAACCCGTGCCTGATCGAAGAGGTGCCTGGCCATCTGTCCAAATAACGGAGAGGGGACGAACCGCGGAAACAAGTCGGGCCTCGCGGACCCATTGCCTTGCCGGGCCACAACTCAGGTTTGCCGTTTCCGACGAAGCACACGGAACAAACCGCATGAGATTGGCACCCACGAGTGCTAAGGAGGTGGTGCTTCGCTTGGCGGTCCAGATTTTCGGGACTCTCACCACCGCGAGTGCCGCTGGACCAACGGAAATGCGCTTCACCAATCTTACTCGCGCGAACGAAATCGGAGCGAACTCCTACCTGCTGAAAATCGGCGGGAAGAACGTGCTGCTCGATTGCGGGATGCATCCGCGGTTCGAAGGCGTCGCGGCGACCCCGGACTTGTCCATCCTGCCGGAGGATTTGGAGGCGGCCATCGTCACGCATTCGCACCTCGATCACGCGGGTGCGCTGCCGGTGCTGCGAAGGTTGCACCCGGCCGCCCGGGTCTTCCTGACCACGCCGACGGCGCGATTGAACGACGTGCTGCTGCACAACTCCGTGAACGTGATGCACCGGCGGCACGAGGCGAACGCAAATACGCCGCGCGCTCTCTACACGCACCGCGACGCAGACCAGGCGGCGCGGGTCTGGCAGGAGGTGCCGCTCGGACAGCCGTGGTCGATCGAAGGCGAACGTCTCGCCGAGCATGGCGAAGAGCCCGTGAGTTTCGAACTCGCCCACGCGGGACACATTCTTGGTTCCGCGGGCGTGCTCTTGCATGAGCGCACGACGGGCCGGCGCTTATTCTACACGGGTGACGTCAATTTCGAGGATCAGACGATCGCCCGCGCGGCGCGCTTTCCGGAATCGGGCGTGGATACGCTGGTGATCGAGTGCACCCGGGGCGACTATGAACGGCCGCCGGAATTCCGGCGGGTGGACGAGGAACTCCGTTTCGGTACGGCGCTGGCGGCGGCCCTGGAGCGGGGCGCCGTTCTCATCCCCGTTTTTGCGCTGGGCAAGTCCCAGGAAGTGCTGGCGATGCTCCTGCGCTTCGTCGAATTGGGCCTGCTGGCTCCGCGCACGCCCCTTTTCATCGGCGGTCTCAGCACGCGCATCACCGAACTGCACGATTCCTTTGCAGGCACCGGTGAGTTTCACGTGAAGCATGGCGACTTGCTCCGGCGCCTGCAGCCGGGAAAGCTGATGGGCGCAGAAGCGATGGCTCACGTGCCGCGTGCAGGCTGCATCTATGCCCTTTCCAGCGGCATGATGACCGAAGGCACGCTGTCGCATACGTTCGCGCGAAAGATGGTCGGGAATGAGAGGCACTCGATTTTCTTTGTCGGCTACGCCGACCCGATCTCCGCCGCGGGCCGTCTCAAGACCACGCCCCCGGGTGGCATGGTCGAGTTTGGCCCCGATCTTCCGCCGCAGGAACTCCGCTGCAAGATCGAGAAATTCGATTTCAGCGCCCATGCGCAGCGCGAGACCATTCGTGCCTACATCCACCGTCTCGCGCCCAGTCGCGTTCTCCTTGTGCACGGTGACCGACCCGCGCTCGACTGGTTCGCGGCCGCGGTCGCGAGCGACCTGCCGCGCGCGGAAGTCATCATCCCCGAGCCTCGGCGAACCTACGACGTGTAGCGCACCTTTCGTCACCCTGAACTTTGACGGCGGACGGCGCGGACCACGCGGATAAGGAATGGGGCTGAAAGGGGGTCCTTGGGGTTTTCTTGGCCCCTGATTCTTGATTCTTGACTCGTCCCATCAGGGCTTCGTGATCTTGACGTGATAGAATCGATCCGGACCCGCCGCGCCTGTGTCGATCACCGTGCGGAGCACGCCGTTGTCTGAAGTTGTGGAACCGCTCAGCGGGGTCCAGACGCCGGCCCCGCCGCCCGTGATGAGCGTCGGGATAGACTCCACGACGTAGGTGCGGTCGGGGAAACGCGGACTGAAATCGAGTTTCTTCTGCCCCGGCTGGCCCACGACGGGACTGACGAGAAGCGAGAACTTCGAGTTAGGATCGGTCGGGTTGGTTCCGGCCACGTATTCGAAGAGGTTCGTCACCCCGTCGCCATCGGGATCCATGTTGGGTCCGGCATTGGGATTGCCGATTCCGAAATATTGAACCTGCCAGGCATCGTCGATGCCATCGCCGGCGTAGGTGCCGAAGTCATCGTTGTTCACATTGACGACCGTGAGGCCGAGCTGGCCGGAGTTTCCCTGGTAGGTCGCGCTGACGGTCGCGCCCGTGTCCTGATACACGATCGCCGCCGTCGCCACGCCGCTGGCGGAAACCGAGGTGATAGGTCCGGAAACGACGTTCCAAGCCGGCGCGTTCGACGCAAGGGCGAGGGTGGAAAGATCGTCGAGTTGTACAATAACGGAGAGTTGCCGGGTCGTTCCTTCATTCACGGTGGTCGGGGTGGCGCTCAACACGAGCCCGATGGGGTCGTAGAGCTGCCCCACGTAACCCGACTTATTGGTGATCAGCGGGTTCCCGCCGGTGGCAACGCCACCAATCATGCCGGTGCTGGACCCTTTGACCGAATAGTTGGCGCTGGAGACAGAGGTGCCGCCGGAGTCAAAGCCTTCGGTGACGATTGTATAGTTCGCGCTGGAGCGGGAACCCGCGAAAAGGGAGGTCGCTGCCGCCGTCGATGCGAGGGCGGCGAGGAGAAAGATGCGATTCATACTTTGGCGGATTGAGGCTGGGAAAAATGCTCCTCGAAGGCAAGAGCCATCCGCACGAAGGCGGGTGCGCTAGAAGGTGTTGAGGAGTACTACGGGATTTTTTGGCGATGATTTCAATAAATCGCGACCAACGGCGATTCCGGACGACGGCCCGCCTGGGCGCGACCTCAGGCCGCCTCATTCGGTGCCGGGCATTGTGCAAAGACAGGAAGTGGGTATACTCTCGGCACGGAAAAGCGGTCAAGGTGCGCGTTAGGCGCTTCGGGTTACGCGTCCTCCCGCTGGTTTTTCGGTGAGAAATTAGCCCGGGCCACTTGTCTCATCGAAATCATTCCGGCACTCGCCTTTTGCGGTGCCTTCCATCTTATTAAACATGTCAGTTGTTGATCTCTCCGCCGCGGCTACGACCACGGCGAACCCCTTTGCCACTCTCGGGCTCATCGAACCGCTCCAGCGCGCTCTTGCCCAGGCCGGCTACACCGAGCCTTCGCCGATCCAGGAGCAGGCCATTCCTTCGCTCCTCGCCGGCCGCGATCTGCTCGGCTGCGCCCAGACGGGCACCGGCAAGACTGCCGCGTTCGCGCTGCCCATCTTGCAGCGCCTGCACGCCGCGCCAAAAGCGCGCGCGCCTTTCACGCCCCGCGTGCTCATCCTCACGCCGACTCGTGAACTCGCGGCGCAGATCGCGCAGAGCTTTGCCACGTACGGAAAGTTCCTGAACTTGCGCCACACCGTCATCTTCGGCGGGGTCGGCCAGCATCCGCAGGTCGCCGCGCTCCGGGCCGGCTGCGATATTCTCGTCGCCACACCCGGACGCCTGCTCGATCTGCATCAACAGCGCTATCTGCGCCTCGATGCCCTCGAGGTCTTCGTCCTCGATGAGGCCGATCGCATGCTCGACATGGGATTCATCCACGACGTCCGCAAGGTGGTCGCGATGCTGCCTGCCCAGCGTCAGTCGCTTTTCTTTTCGGCGACCCTGCCCGCACCGATCCAGGAACTTTCCCGCTCTCTCCTGCGCGATCCCGCCAAGGTGGAAGTGGCCCCGCAGGCCACCACTGTCGAAAAGGTCGACCAGCGGGTTTGCTTCGTGGAGCGCAGCAACAAGATCCCGTTGCTCGTCGAGCTACTCAATCGCCATGCCCAGCAGCTCAGCCTCGTTTTCATCCGCACGAAGCACGGGGCCAACCGCCTCGCGCTCCAGCTGGAAAAGGCCGGTCTCGCGACCGACGTCATCCACGGCAACAAGTCGCAGAATGCCCGCACCCGGGCGTTGGAGGACTTCCGCGCCGGGCGCACCCGCGTGCTGGTCGCGACCGACATCGCGGCCCGCGGACTCGATATCAAGGGCGTGGGCCTCGTGGTGAACTACGACCTGCCGCCGGAGCCGGAGCAATACGTGCATCGCATCGGCCGCACGGCCCGGGCCGGAGCGGACGGTCTCGCCATCGCCTTTTGTGATCCGGAAGACCGCGCGGAGTTGCATCAGATCCAGCGCGTCATTCGCCAGGAAATTCCCGTGCTCACGGATCACGCCTGGCATTCGCCCAGCGTGATGAACGGAGTGCTTTCGCGCGAAGGCAGCCAGGCGCCGAAGCGCGACGCTTCATCCTCCCGCTTCCAACCTCGCGGACGTCCGCGCAGTTTTTCCCGCCGCTAAACGGAGGCCTGTTTATCGGAATCCGCCGCACTCCTGCGAGTGCGGCGTTTTCACGTGCCGAAGAAGCGGTCCCCGGCGTCGCCCAAGCCCGGGACGATGAAACCGCGTTCATTCAAGCCCGCGTCCACGGCAGCCGTGTAGACCGGTACATCCGGATGCCGCGCCGCCATGATTTCCACGCCAGCCGGGGCGGAGACGAGGCAAAGCAGGCGGATGCGAGTCGCGCCGCGATGTTTCAATTCGCTCACGGCGGCAGCCGCGCTCTGCCCGGTGGCGAGCATGGGATCGATGAGGATCACTTCGGCCTCGGCGAGGCCGGGCGGCGTCTTGGCGTAATAGTGCTGCGGCAGAAGCGTCGACTCGTCGCGGTACATTCCGATGTGCCCCACCGTGGCCCGCGGAAAAAGATGAAGCATTCCTTCCAGCAGCCCGAGTCCCGCGCGGAGGATTGGCACCAGGATGATCGGACGGGCCATTTTTGTTCCCGGACAGGGCGCCAGCGGCGTTTGCACGGTGATGGCGGTGGTTTCCATGTCCGCCGTCACGGCGTAGGCGAGCAACGCGGCGATTTCCCGGAGCAGGCGGCGAAAATCGGCGATGGAGGTCTCCGCGGCGCGCAGCACCGAGAGCTTGGCCTGCACGAGAGGGTGATTGACGACAGTGAGATGCGATTTCGCGGCAGGCATGCCGCGCTTGTAGCGCGAATGCCCCGCTCAATCCAGTTTCCGCTGCCGCAATTGGGTCGGCTCGCGGCGCGTGGTTTGTTCCCGCTCGAGACTGCGCACCTGCATCATCACGGCGCCGGACGCAGTGGAGAGCCAGGGCTGAAAGGGCAGACCTGCGTTCCGCAGTTGGCGGGCGAGCCAGACGTTGCACGTCTTGGGAAAATAGTACGCTCCGAGCGCGGCGTAGAAACGACTCTCAAGGTAGAGCCCGGGCCCGAGATCGACCAGATCCCCGCGTGGTCCGCGTTCAAAAACGGGTGCGATGCTCGCCCAGAGGCGCCGGAACTGGTCGGCAGTCAGACGCAGTGGAAGCATCTGCGAAACCGGGAACATCTGCGCGGGGATTCCCCGGTAACCGCAGAGGTGCACCACGCTGGGGGTGGGTGACGAGAGGGCCCGCACCGCGAGCCCGAGATCGAACTTGCGGGCCATGTAGAACGCGCGGTTGCCCCACCCGATCTCGATCCAATCCTGCCGCGCGGCCCACGCCGGCACGGGCAGGCTCGTTTGCCGTCGCAAGGCCCGAACGGGGAGATGCAAACCGCAATGCCAGCCATTGCTGCTTACATAGATGGTGACGTCGCGCTCCGCAGGGAGCGGGGCGGCGTGGAGCAGGCTCGTCAGGAGGCACGCCCAAAAAATTCGGAGCAGGAGGGTCATCGCGCGCGATGTACTCCCGAGCGGTCTTCCCGCCGCACTTCGAAAAGAATGATGGCTGTATCGACGGGATCGTTGAAGCAGCGGAGCCGGCGGTCACGAAGGGAAACCGGTGTTTCGCCAGGAGCACCACGCGATGCTTGTGGGCGATCGCGCGCACCTCACACATCTTCGATAAGAACTTTATTTGGTTCTCCGCCAATTCCTGACTCAGGGCGGCAACCGCTCGGCGGGAGTGAATACGCCTGCGGCGGCTCGCAAGCTGATGTGTTGATTCCGTGCGTAGGCTGTGGCCGCTGCGTCGCGAAATTGCGCGGTTGAGCCACCCCGCAGCCACCGCTCGATCACATCATGCAGGATGAACGCGCCGGGATACATCAACTGCTCGGTAAGCAGAACCGCCCGGGCGCCCAGCGCCCCCAGCCGAGGTTGGAAATACGCGGCGCTGCGGCAGCAGAGCACCACGGCGTCGGGACGCCTGGCCCCTGGGGTGGGGGCGGTCGACTCGATCGATCCATCCATCAGCCCATTGTGTCCGATGAATGCGACCAGATCGTCTTCGCCGCTTGCCAGCGCTCGCTCGAAATCCTCCAGGCAGGCTCGCATCTGCGAGCCGCGATAAGCGTCCGCCACAAGGATGGCACCGGTTGCGACATGCCGAAAGGTGAGGCGCTCGAGCACGCGCGGTGACAGGTCGGTCTCCGTTTTCTCGAGACGCCAGAGTCGGCTCGCGCGAAACCAGCTCTTCAATCCGTCCGTGCAGCCCCAATACAAATTGGCCGCGGGATCTTCACCGTTGCCGATCTTGGCGGGGACCGGCTGAATGCCTTGGGTCGCGTTGTCGCAAAGCGCGACGAAAACGCGGATGCGTCGGGGCGCCGAGACTCCGCCAGCGGGAATGGTGGCGAAGAGCGCGAGCAAGCCCAAAAGCCATCCGGCCGGGACGCGCAGGGAGCGGTGCATCGATTTAACGGGGCGCCGAAACGCGTTTCACCGCATGCCAGATGGCCTCGCCCGTCGCGGGCGACGCGAGATCCACCGGTCCGGGAGCCCCGAACGCGGCGACCGCGTCGCGGATGGCTTCGCGCACGCTGAGGGCGAGCATCAGCGGTGGTTCGCCCACCGCCTTGCTGCCGCCGACCACCCCGGCTTGATGGGCGTCGCGCAGGAGGGCGACCCGAAAATCGGCCGGCACGTCACCAATGGCGGGAATCTTGTACGTATCGGGCGAGTGGGTGAGAAGCCGGCCCTGCGCGTCCCATTTCAACTCCTCGCCGGTGAGCCAGCCCATCCCCTGGATGAAGCCGCCCTCGATCTGTCCGCGATCGATGCCGGGCGCGAGCGACTCCCCGACATCGTGAAGGATATCGACGCGGAGTACTCGCATGCCGCCGGTGTGGCCGTCGATCTCCACTTCGCTCACGGCCGCCCCGCACGCGTAGTAATAGAAGGGAGTCCCCGTGCCCGTGCTCCAATCCATGGCAATTCCGGGCGTGGCGTAGAAACCCGTCGCGGAAAGCGGCACGCGCTGCAGATAGGCGTGACCGATCACGTCCTCCCAATTTGCCTGGCGGTCGCCGACCGTGATCCGCCCCTGCGCGAAGACGGCCTCACCCGGACCGAGCAGGGATTCCACGATCGGGGCGAGGCGGCGTCGCAATTCGCGGCAGGCTTCGCGCATGGCGGCACCGTTGAGATCGCTGCCACTGGAGGCCGCGGTCGCCGAGGTGTTGGGGATCTTGTCGGTGCGCGTGGGCATGATCCGAAGATGCGCGCGAGTGACGCCCAGTTCGCGTTCGGCCACTGCTCGTACTTTGGTATGGAGGCCCTGCCCCATTTCGGTGCCGCCGTGATTCAACTGCACCGAGCCGTCCTGGTAGATGAGGACGAGCGCCCCCGCCTGGTTGAGGTGCTTGACCGTGAAGGAGATGCCAAATTTCACCGGTGTAATCGCGAGACCGCGTTTGAGATGCGGCGAGGCGGCGTTCCACTCCGTCAATTGGGCGCGACGGGAGGCGAACTCGCTCGTAAGCAGCAGTTCCTCCCAGATTCGCGGGATGCGATTGTCACCCACCGGCTGGCCGTAGTGCGTCGTATTCGTCTCGCCCTCGCCCCGGTAAAGATTGCGCGCGCGCACGGTCTCCGGCGGCAGTCCCAGCGTGCGCGCGACGCGATCGATGATTTCCTCCATCACCAGCATCCCCTGCGGTCCGCCGAACCCGCGGAAGGCGGTGTTCGAGGCCACGTTGGTCCGCGCGACACGTCCGCTGACCTCCAGATGCGGGATGTAGTACGCGTTGTCGAAATGAAGCAGCGCGCGATCGCAGATGGCGGCGGAAAGATCGAGCGACCAACCGCCGTCCGCGAAAAGCTCGGCCCCCACGGCTTCCAGGGTGCCGTCGCTCCCGAAAGCGGCCTCCCAGCGCGCCAGGAAAGGATGCCGCTTGCCCGTGAGCATCATGTCTTGATCGCGATTCAGCCAGACCCGAACGGCGCGCCCAGTGTGATGGGCGCCGAGCGCGGCGAGTGCGGCGAAGGTATTCCCCTGGGTCTCCTTGCCGCCGAATCCGCCACCCATGCGCGGGCTTTGCACGATGACCTGGTTTTTCGGGATCCCGAGCACATGGCTCACCACGGTCTGAATCTCGGCCGGGTGCTGGGTGGAGGAATGCACGAGCATTTCGCCCGGCTCCTCGCCCGGTTCGGCCCAGGCGCATTGCGTCTCGAGATAGAAATGATCCTGCCCGCCGAATTCGAACTCTCCTTGGAGCGAGCGGCTGGTTCGGTCCGCCAGCAGGCGGGCGGCATCGCCGCGCGCGATGCGATGCAGCTCGGTGTGAAAACTTGCTTCGGCCAGCGCGGTGCGGAGAGAAAGCAGAGCGGGTAACTCCTCGTATTCCACCTCGACCGCGGCCGCCGCGGCACGGCATTGCGCGGGCGTCTCCCCGACCACGAGAGCCACCGGGTGTCCGTGGAAGTGGACTTCCTGGTCCGCGAGCAGGATCTCATCGTGCCGCACTGCGCCGACATCGTTTCTTCCTGGCACGTCCTCCGCGAGTAGGACCGCGTGAATCCCTGGCAATGTCCGCGCCCGGGTCGCGTCGCGGCGTAAGATCCGGGCGTGCGCGTGGGGCGAGCAAACGGGCCACACCTCGAGCATGCCGCGCTTCGCCGTCTGGTCGTCGACGTAGCGGGCCCGGCCGGTCACATGACCCACGGCGCTTTCGTGCGGTACCGGCCACTCGTCGCAGTCCGGCCACGGCTCGGCCCGCGCCACGGGACGCTGATCGAGCGCAGGCCGGGCGGTTTGATGGAAATACTTCTCGAGCAGATCCCCGATGAGCCCGCGCCGGTAGGCCGCGCCGCCCCGCACATCGTCGATGGGGGTGAACTCGGATTCCAATAGCGGGCGCAACTCCCGAATCGTCGCGAGCGACCATTCGAGCCCTAGCAAAGCGGCCTCTGTCTGCCGCGCGCGCCTGGGCAACTCGGCCACGCCCCCGTAGGCGAGCCGTGCCTGCGTCACGTGGGACGAGGCGTCGAGCTCCACGCAAAGGGCGGCGGAAACGGTGCTGATGTCCATCTCGCGGCGGCGGGAAACCTTGAGTGTCTCAAATTTGCGTCCCGTTCTTCGTGGAATTCTCACCGCCTGCATCACTTCGCCGGCCGCCAGCGCGGTCTTGCGATAGCTGAGGAAGAATTCGGAAAGCGGCACGGTCCGCACGCCCGTGCGCGAGATGAGCGTGACTTCGGCGTCGAGCGCGAGAAAGACCGGCGCAAGGTCGCCGATGGGGGAGGCGGTGCAGAGGTTGCCGCCGATCGTCGCGCGATTCCGGATTTGGCGCGAGCCAAACCAGCGCAGGATATTCAGGATTTCTTCCGCGACCGGGTCGGCAGCGGAACGCAGCAGTTCCTCGAGCCGCGTCAAAGTAAGCCCGGCCCCAAAAACCCAGGCGTCTTCGCCGAGCTCCGAACCCTGCAACTCGGTCACCGCCTCGAGAGAAATGAGCGCGGGGAAAGGCGTGAACTTCTTCGTGACGAAAAGTGAAAGTTCGGTGGCGCCGGCAATCAGGCGCGCGCCGGGGTGCTCCTCCATCGCAGCGAAAAGCGTGTCGAGGGAATTCGGGCGCAGAAACATCTCGCCTTGGACGGCGTAGTCCAGCGCTTGGACGACCGCGGGCGGGTGCGCGAGTTTTTCGCGGAACCGATCCGGCTTGGCGTCGCCGCCCCGGGCGCCCTTGCCGGTCAGCGCGCGGGAAACCGCATCGCGAATAGGCCGATAGCCGGTGCACCGGCAAAGGTTGCCGGCGAGCTGATCGTCAATTTGCCAGCGCGCTTTCAAGTCGCTGCGATATGCGCCTTCAAAGGCTGCCATCACGAACCCCGGAGTGCAGTAGCCGCATTGCGACCCGTGGCAGTGCACCAGGCACTTCTGCACGGGGTGCAGTTGTTCCCCCTCCGCCAGACCCTCCACGGTGATCACCTCGCGACCCTCCACCATGGGGAGCAGCACGAGACAGGAATTGACCGACCGAAAGGTCGGCGCGCCCACCCCGTCCCGTTCCACCCAAGCCACCGTGCACGCGCCACAGTCTCCTTCCGCGCAACCCTGCTTGCTGCCCACGCGCCCCGTGGCGCGCAGCCAGTCGAGCAGTGTCACATTCGGAGAAAGGGAGTCGATCGACACCGGTTGCCCGTTCAATGCGAACGAGAAGGTGGCGACGCTCATGAGCGGGAGTTTCGCAAAACTTGGAGGGCAAACGACCAGGACAATGAGGACGCGCTGGCTCGACCTTCCTTAGCCGGCGCGGTGCGTCTTCTCCCGCACGAGTTCATCCTCCAGCCACTGGAGAGCCTTGTCGTAGCTGCAGCGCTGCAGGTAGTGCGCAAGGTTCGGATCGCGCGGGGAGGGAAGCTGCGCGGCGCTGTCTTCGATCGCCTGCGAAGCTTGCTTCAATTCTTCGAGGTGGGCCGCCGGATCGAGTTTTCTCGCGGGCGTGGCGACGATCGCTTCGAGTCGATGCTGGAGGGCGAGGGCCAGGGCCCGGTAGACGTCGGTTTTTTCCATGCCACGATGATGCATCATTCCGCCCGTGTCCGCATCCTCCAGTCCAGACGCCGCGCTGGAACGCCGCGTTCTTATCGTTGACGACGAAGTGGGGGTGTTGCGTCTGCTCCGGGAAACTCTCGCTTCGCTTCTGCCGGACTGCCACGTCGAGGCCACGCCGAATCCAGAATACGCTTTCGAACTGGCGCTGAAGACGCGGTTTGATCTGTTCATCTTCGATCTGGCGATGCCGCACCTCGATGGCGCGCTGCTCTATCGTCTGATCCGCGTGGTTTACGAAAGTGCCGATCCCCCGATTCCGCCGCTGCCTCCCATGCTGCTGCTGACCGGGGTGGGAGACCACCCGAGGGCCCAGGAAATCCTGCGTGAGCCCGGTGTCCGCGGGCAACTGGCGAAACCCTTCACCATCGAGAGAGCCGTGCAGAAGGTTTCGCAGTGCCTGTTTACGGCCGCCCCGCCAAAACCATGAAGTTTCGAGTCAAGATCTGTGGCATCACCAACGCCGAGGATGCCCGGGCCGCGATTGCGGCGGGGGCCGATGCGATTGGCGTGAATCTCTGGCTGCACTCCAAGCGATTCGTCCCACTCCCGGACGTGGCGTGGCTGGCGGAACTTAAGAATGCGGTGATCCGCATCGCTGTCCTCGTCGACCCAAGTCTGGACGAGGCGTCTCGCATTGGAGGCTCGCCTCTCTTTGACGCCGTGCAATTACACGGAGAGGAGACGCCGGAATTCTGTGCCGCTCTGCTGGCGGAAGGCATCGCTGTCATCAAAGCTGTGCGCGTGCGCAACGCGGCGTCGTTGGAGGAGGCGCGAAGATTTCCCGCCACGGTTCCGCTTCTGCTGGATAGCTTCCGGGTTGGTCTGCGCGGTGGAACCGGGGAATCGTTCGACTGGGAACTCGCCCGGGCTTTCCGCGAGGAAAATCCCGCCCGCGTAATAATTCTTTCGGGAGGTCTGTCAGCTGCAAATGTCACTGCTGCTTGCGGGATAGTGCTACCAGGCGGCGTGGACGTGGCAAGCGGCGTGGAGAGCGCAAAAAACCCCCGCCGCAAAGACTGGTCCATGATGCGCGCGTTCGTGGCCGCGGCGCGGGCAGGCGGGATGTGAAGCAGAGCGCGCGCAAAACTCTTTACACAGTCACTGCAAAAAAAGCGTGACTCCGGTACGATTTAGCTGGATAAACGGCGCGCTGGTGTGCTTTCTGCTGAAGTGCCAGCCCACCCAACCTTAACCTACCTAGTGCGATGAAGACCTCGAACAAGCACCTTTTGGCGGCGCTCATCGCGACGTTCGCCACAATCCCCTCGCTTGCGCAGCAGCCGGCTCCCGGCTCTCCGCCTGCGCTGTCGAACTCGCCTGCGCCGCTTCCGCCTCCCACCCTGGCGCAAAACCCCGTCCCGCCGCCCACCCCGGCCACGGAAGCACCGCCGCCTCCCACCTCGTCCGGGCCTGCTCCCATCGAGCCTCCCACCATCTCCAGCCAGCCTACGGCGGCCACCGATGCCAATGCGGCGGGCGCCCGGGCTCGTGAGTTTGAAGGCACGGAACTCGGCACCGTGCTGCGGCTCCTGGCTCGCCAGGCGCGGATCAATCTGGTCATTAGCGACAAGGTGCTCTCCGTTCCCAGCACGGTGACCATCCGTCTCGAAGACGTCACCGCCCTGAACGCCATCGAAATCATCTGCCGGTCGAAGAACCTCCTCTTCACCCAGATCGACAACGTCTATTACGTCAAGGATCAGTCGGAGAAGGCGGCCGAACCCCAGGAAAGCGATTTCTACACGTTCAGCTACGCAAGCGCGGCCAAGACGGCTGCCCTCGTCGAAAGCCAGCTCCAATCCCGCACCAAGGCGCAGATCGACGATCGCACGAACACCGTCTATTTCAGCGAGTTCAAATCGAACATCGAAAAGATCCGCGTGTTCATTCGCGGTCTCGACCGTCCGACCCAGCAGGTGATGATCGAAGCGCGCCTCGTGGAGGTGAGCTCCAATCCCCGCCAAAGCTACGGGATCAATTGGTCAGGCGTGGTGGGCGGTTCCGGCAACCCGCAGACGTTCCGTTACGGCGGCTCGACCCCGGGTGGATTGGTGAATCGCAGCCAGGTCTTTTTCGGTCAGCCGGATGCAAACGGGCTGCCGACTTCCACGACCCTCCCCGTGTTCAATGCGGATGGCACGCCAGCCCAATCCAACGGCCCTGGTTCGCTCACCTTCAATGCAAATAACGGACAGGTTAGGCTCAATGATTTCGCGCGAAACGGAAATCTGTTCAACCAATTCGGTGCGGCTCTCGCTGGGCAGCTTGCGATCCTGACCATTCCCCAGATGAGCGCGACGTTGCGGCTCCTGAATGAAGACCAGGACGCCGAGTTCCTGGCGAACCCACGCATCGTCACGGCCAACAATCTTGAGGCGACCATCAAGATCGTGCGCAAGCAGCCTGTGCCGCGTTTGAATTTCAACGAGCAAACCGCCACGGCCGTGTTCAGCGGATTCGAGGATAAGACCTTCGGCAACACGCTAATCGTCAAGCCCACGATCAACAAGGAAGGTTACGTGACCCTTTCGGTGAAGCCGGAAATCAGCAACCGGATCGGCGACCAGACGTTCACGTTCGGGGGAGCTAGTGTTTCCAGCCCGATTATCGACACCCGTTCGCTCGAGTCGAACGTCCTGATCAAGACGGGATGCACGCTCGCGATTGGCGGCCTGCTCCAGGATGAAACATCGAAGGGCCGGACCAAGGTTCCCGTGCTGGGCGATATCCCGATCATCGGCTACCTCTTCCAGGAGCGTCTGAATACCCGCACCAAGCGCAATCTGCTCGTCTTCATCACGCCCACCATCATCAAGCAGCCTTACGGCACCGGCTTGGAAGACCAGGTCACGGGCCTGCGCAATAGCGGTGACGAATTCGCCGATCCCTCCGGCTGGAGAAACAACGCGAAAGGCGCGATCCGCCTGATCGACACGCCCGCCCGGCCCATCGCGGGCGAGTATCCGAAGCCCGGCTCGAATTGCCTCGATTCGAAGGGCGTCGATTTCCGTGAATCCGCCCGGAGTCGGCCCCGGTGATGACGGCGGCGATCCGCCGCGGGGGCACCCGCGCTGCAGAGTAAAGCAGCAGGTCCCTTGCGCGGTTCGCCGCGCTCGCTCCCATACGCCCCCACCTTTCCCTCTCCCTAACCACCTCGATTGTTTATGAGACTTTGCCGCCTGTTTTCCCGCTCCTACGGAGTCGCCCTGCTTGCCGGCACGGCGTTACTGCTGGGGGCGCAAACCGCTACCGCTGTCTTCAACACGGGGAGTGGACCTTTCAATTCCGTCACGGCGACTTTCATCCAGCCAGACGGGAAAATCCTCATCGGGGGAGGGTTCACTTCCTTCAACGGCGTGCCGCGCAACGGGATCGCTCGTCTCAATCCCGATGGTTCGCTCGACATCAACTTTAATCCGGGAGTCGGGGCGAATTATGGATCGACGGTCAACGCCTTCGCCGTGCAGACAGACGGCAAAATCATCGCAGTCGGCAATTTCATCTATACGGGCCAGACGGATGTCCTTAATCCCCTGCCTCCAACTGTGTTTCGGGGCATCATTCGGTTGAATCCGGATGGAACCCTGGATCCCACGTTCAATCAAACCGGAACAGGTGCGAACGGAGGACATCCGTCCGATATCAATGGCAATTTCGCGCTCCCTTACCCGCATGTGAATGCGGTCGCGTTGCAGTCGAATGGGGACATTATCATTGGCGGCGGTTTCCTGGCCTATAATGGCGAGGTCGTAAACAGCATGACCCGGCTCAAGCCGAATGGGGCGAAGGACCCAAATTTCAACACCGGACAGGGGGCCGGGTTTGGCATTCCCGCGCCCGGTCCTTTGGTCGCGGCCGTCAATAGTATCGCGATTCAGCCTGATGGGAAAATCGTGGCCGGCGGTGAGTTCGATTTCTGGGATATCAATGGCCGGCGCAATCTCGCGCGGGTGAATTTCAACGGCACGCATGACCTGGGTTTCAATCCAGAACTCGGCGCGACGAACAACAGCCCTTCAACCGATGATCCGGGTAATTCGGGTGGGGCGATTGTGAGTTCCATTCTCTTGCAGGCCGATGGCAAAGTGGTCCTCGCCGGCTCCTTTCTCCTTATGAATGGCGTTCCACGCCGTGGTATCGCGCGAGTGCTGCCAAATGGTTCCCTCGATTTGACCTTCAACGCAAACACCTCTCCCACAGTCGGCGTCTCTGGCGCCGTTTCATCGATTGTTCAGCAAACTGACGGCACTTACATCATTGTGGGTGGGTTCTCCGCCGTGAACGGTTCGCAACGCCGGGGCATTGCCCGTCTGTTGGCCAACGGGCTCGTGGACCCAAATTTCGACCCCGGACTCGGGTTTATCGGCGGAAGCGCGATCGCGGTTTCGTTGCAGTCAGACAACAAGATCGTGGTGGGCGGAAGTTTCAGTTCCTATGCCGGCTCGAATACACTTGCACT
This sequence comes from Chthoniobacterales bacterium, assembly GCA_038226705.1. GTDB lineage: Bacteria > Verrucomicrobiota > Verrucomicrobiia > Chthoniobacterales > SZAS-18 > SZAS-18. Next base: position 32,304 of record JBBRQH010000009.1, read on the forward strand.
CGTTCGCCTCAATCAAGATGGGACGCTGGATGGATCGTCCGGCGGCGGCGGCGGTGGTGGTGGTGGCGGCGGCGGTGGCGGTGGCACCCTCGTCCAAGGCAATGCGGACTTCACTTTTTTCTCCACGCCGGGGACCGATGCAAAGGTTAATGCGATCGCTCTGCAATCGGATGGCAAGGTGGTCCTGGCCGGGCAGTTCACGAAGTACAATAATGTGACCGCCTTCCGGGTGGCGCGCGCCAACGCGGATGGCTCGACCGATTTCTCCTTCGCGACAGGCGCCGGACCGAACGGATTCGTCTTCGCGCTCAAGGTGCTCTCAGATGGCAAGATTCTGGTCGGGGGCAGCTTTTCGGCGTTCGACGGCGTTCCCGCCTACGGAATCGCCCGGTTGAATCCGAATGGCTCGGTGGACAGCACTTTCGACAGCTCCGGCGGAGCCAACGGAACGGTCTTGGCGATCGCGGTTCAGCCCGACGGGAAAATCGTCGTAGGCGGAACCTTTTTGGTCTTCATGAACGGCGCGCAGCGTCCTTTCCTCGCGCGTCTCAATTCCAATGGAACCCTCGATTCTTCCTTTAACCCGGGAGCCTCTGCCAACGGGCCTGTCTACGCTGTAGGTGTACAGAGCGATGGAAAGATCCTGGCGGGCGGAACTTTTACCGCCTTCAACGGGCAGACAACGGGTCGCGTCGTTCGTCTCTCCTCGGGTGGCGCGGTTGACAGTACCTTCTCTTCTGCAGCGGGCTTCGGGGCCAACAATACGGTCTTCGCGCTCCTCGTCGGCCCGGATGGAAAAATTTACCTGGGTGGTTCATTCACCTCCTTCAACACGGTTCGGCGCAGCCGCGTGGCCCGTCTCCTGACTTCGGGAGCTCTCGACACCACCTTCGATCCGGGTGTTGGGGCGGAAGGCAGCATCTTCGCACTCGCGCTCGAGCGCGATGGCAAGCTCTTCGTGGGCGGTCAGTACACCGCTTACAACGGAAATGCCAATTTGTTCATCCCGGCTCGACTCTTGTCGAACGGCACGCTGGATACCACCTTCGTGGGTCCGACCCAGGCAGTGGGGAGTTCTGTCATCCTCACGTCCATCGTCGTGCAACCAAACGACCAGTTGCTGGTAGGGGGATTGTTCGTGGGGACCTTGGTGCTCCCGGCGCCCACCACGACAGACCCCACCGCGACACAAACCTTCTCGTTCAACAACATCTTGCGGCTCCAGAATGTCGTGCCCGCCGGGAAGTTGGTCAACGTTTCCACGCGCTCCCGTGTGGAGTCGGGCGACGATGTGATGATTGGCGGCTTCGTGGTCTCGGGACAAACACCGAAGAGGGTGCTGATTCGCGCGCTTGGGCCTACGCTTAACGGGTTCGGTGTGAACGGCACGCTCGCGGCTCCCAAGCTCAGCATCTTCAACGGCCAAAACGTGCAGGTCGGACAGAATGTGGGCTGGAAAACCGAACAGAGTGCGGAAATCAACACCGCGGGTTTGGCGCCGGCATTTGATGTGGAGTCAGCCGTAGTCATGACCCTCGCGCCCGGCTCGTATACGGCCGTGGTGAAAGGCGCCGATGGCGGCAGTGGGGTCGCCCTGATTGAGGTCTACGATATCGACATCGAAGCGGCGCCCCGGATGATCAATATCTCCACACGCGCCAAGGTGCAGAATGGCGACAACGTCATGATTGGCGGCTTTGCCATCCGCAGCGGTTCCCGTCGGGTGGTCGTGCGGGCCATCGGTCCAAGTCTCCAGGCTTACGGCGTGGCGGGTCCCCTCGCGCGACCCTCGCTCGAAATCGTGAATCAAAGTGGCCAGACGGTTGCGACGAATACCGGCTGGATGGCGGACTCTGATAATGCTGCGAGCCTCCGCGGCGCCGGCCTGGCCCCGACGAATCCTGACGAATCCGCTCTCTACCTCGATCTGGCGGAAGGCAACTACACGGCAATCGTGCGTGGGGCCTTCGGTACGGTCGGTGTCGCCCTGGTGGAAGTCTACGAGGTGAATTGACGCTGCCGCTCGGAGCCGTCGCGTCGTTCGCGCCGGCTCCGTGTTTCCCTCGGCAAAAACCCTGCGCGTGGCGTGAGCGAATCGTTTCAGATTGCCGTACTCCCCGGCGACGGCATCGGGCCGGAGGTGATGGCGGAAGCTCTCCGGGTGCTGGGCCGCATCGCGGAGCGCTTCAAGCTCGACCTCGAATTAAAGGAGGCGCTCGTCGGCGGAGCGGCGATCGACGCAACCGGGGCCGCCCTGCCGGCCACCACGCTTCGCGTTTGTGAGGCGAGCGATGCGATCCTGTTCGGTTCGATCGGCGGGCCGAAATGGGAGACGTTGCCGTCCGATCAGCAGCCCGAGCGCGCCGCCTTGCTCCCACTCCGGCGCCGCTTTGGGTTGTTCGCGAATCTGCGCCCTACGCGCTGCCTCGCGCCCCTGGCGCACGCGTCGCCGCTCAAGTCGGAAATCGTCGGTGACGGCTTCGATATTCTCTGTGTCCGCGAGCTCACGGGCGGCTTGTATTTTGGCCAGCCCAAGGGGATCCACGAGGAAAATGGCGAGCCCGTGGCAATCGACACGATGGTCTACCGCCGCTCCGAGATCGAACGGGTGGCGCGGATTGCCTTCGAAGCCGCCCGCACCCGGCGCCGGAAGGTGACTTCGATCGACAAGGCGAATGTCCTCGAGAACGGCGTGCTCTGGCGTCGGACGGTCAATGCGATCGCCTCCGAATATCCGGAAATCGCTGTCGAGCATCTCTACGTGGATAACGCCGCCATGCAGTTGATCCGGCGCCCACGCGATTTCGATGTGCTGCTCGCCGAGAATCTCTTTGGCGACATTCTCAGCGACGAGCTGGCCATGCTCGCCGGCTCGCTGGGGATGCTGCCGAGCGCGAGTCTCGGGGAATCGACCGGGCGTCGCTATCGCTTCGGTCTCTACGAGCCGAGCGGCGGCTCAGCCCCGGATATCACGGGAAAAGGTGTCGCGAATCCGATCGCCCAAATTCTTTCTGTTGCCCTTATGCTGCGGTTCACTTTTGCGCGGGAGGAACCTGCCCGCGCCATCGAGCGTGCCGTGGAGTCGGCGGTTGAAGCTGGCTTCCGCACCGCCGACATCCGCGGCGCAGACTCAGCCGTGGTGGGAACCCGTGCCATGGGCGATGCGATCCTCGCGCGAATTCAGGCTTAGCGGTGTGCTGCGACTGGCGGAATGAGCCGGTCGTGATCTCGTGCGCTGTGTCACGGCGCCGGCTTGAACATGAACGATCCCCGAACTCACCGCCTGAACGACGACCCGAAATTTCGGCCCACCCCGAAGCCGCGTTCCCTTGCGCCCGTTTTCATCTACGTGGGCGTCGCATTGGCGATTGTGCTTTTCATCGTCTTTCCCGCCTCCCTTCGCCTGGTGGAGGGCGCGGCTCGCCAGCTGCGATTCTTGTGGTGGGTCGTGCTCATCCTGATCTTCGTGCTGTGGCTCGGCTTCAAGTTTCGTCGGAAGAAATGACAACGGCGAATCGGCCGCTCGAATCCGCGCACAGGTGAACCTCCTCCGTTTTGTCCCGGTCGCGCTTCTGCTCGCGCTGCTGGCGGGTTGTTCGCGCCGCGAAACGCTGGTCGAAAGGGGCAATCGCGAAAAGATTCTCCATGTGGGCAACGGCGCCGAGCCCGCCGATCTCGATCCCCAGACAAACTTGGGTGCGATCGAAGGCGATATCCTGACCGCGCTTTTCGAGCCGCTGGTTCAGCTCGACCCCGTCGATTTGCGCCCTACTCCGGCTGGCGCCACGCATTGGGAGGTCACGCCGGATGGCTGCGTCTATACGCTCCATCTTCGTCCGGAGGCTCGCTGGTCAAACGGCGATCCCGTGCGGGCGGACGATTGGGTCTTCAGTTTTCGCCGGCTCTTGAACCCGAAACTCGCCGCGCCTTTCGTGAACTACGCGTTCCTTATCGCGGGAGCGGAGGATTTCCAGTGCGGACGAAACGCCGACTTCGCGCACGTGGGCGTTCGCGCGCGCGATTCGCTGACCTTGGAGATTCAACTTGTCCAGGCCACGTCGTATTTCCCGAGCGTCCTGAGCTTCTTCGCGTTCTACCCGGTGCATCGCGCCACCCTTGAAAAATTCGGCGCGCTCGAGCGGGCCGGCACGGCTTGGACGCGGCCGGGCAATCTCGTCTCGAACGGCGCATTTACCCTGAAGGAGTGGTCTCCTGGGAAAGTCGTCAGCGTGATCCCCAACCCGCACTACTGGAGCCGTGCGTCCGTGCGCCTGGCCGAGATCCGATTCCATCCCGTCGAGAATGCTGAAGTGGAAGAGCGAATGTACCGGGCAGGCGAGCTCCACGCGACCAGTCGGGTGCCGCTGTCGAAGTTTGAAGTCTATCGGCGGGAACGTCCGCGCGAGCTGTTGATTACCCCGATTTACGGGACGCTTTACTACGCCCTCAATATCCGAAAACCGCCCCTCGACGATGTGCGCGTGCGGCGGGCGCTCGCGCTGGCGATCGATCGGGAATCCATCGTGAAGAACGTGACGCGGGGAAACGAAGCGCCTGCGCTCTCGTTCACGCCCCCGGGCATCGCCGGCTACGCCGTGGGGGTGAAGCTCAAGCCGGATGCCGCGGAAGCGCGCCGCTTGCTCGCGTCCGCGGGTTTCCCGGGAGGAGCGAATTTTCCTACCCTTGAGCTCTCCTTTAACACGAACGAAACGCATCGCGCCGTGGCGGAGGCGGTGCAATTCATGTGGAAGCGAGAACTCGGGATTGAGGTGCGGCTGACGAACCAGGAATGGAAGGTTTATCTCGCCGCCGTGCATCGTGGCGACTACCAGCTGGCGCGCCTCGCGTGGGAGGCGGTCGTGCCCGATCCCCATGATTTTGCCGAGCAGTTCCGCACCGGTTCAAGCAATAACTGGACCGGTTGGAGCAGCCCCGAGTACGATCGAATCCTCGCCGAATCCGAGCGTTCCCCCTCGGATGCCGAGCGCTACCCGCTCCTGCAGCAACTCGATGCCATCATCGAGCGCGAGATGCCGCTTGTGCCCATCTATCACAATACCCACAGCGCCTTGATTCGTCCCGAGGTGAAGGGCTGGCCCGCGAATGCGGAGAATTACAAGACGTTTCACCAGATTCGGCTGGAACCGTGAGTCCGCCGGAGGCGGCAAATCCCGAAGCCCATGCGAGTTCGGGCCTTTGTGCTCTGGCCGCTCCTATGGCTTGTTGCGGCGCATGACCGCGCGTTTCACGGCTCTCGCCCTCCTCCTGTTTGCCGCGGTGGGCTGCTCGCGCTCGCGCACTCCGGTGGAGGCCGGCGACCAGAGCCAGACGCTGCTCGTCGGCAATGGCGTCGAGCCTTCCGATCTCGATCCGCAGATCGTCACCGGCATTCCCGAGGGGAATATTTTGCATGCTCTCTTCGAGCCGCTCGTGCAGCTCGACACGACGGATCTGCACCCGGTCCCCGGCGCCGCGGAGAGCTGGGAAATCTCCTCCGATGGACTCGTCTACCGGCTCCATCTGCGCGCGAGCGCGAAATGGTCGAACGGGGATCCGGTGACCGCGGCGGACTGGGTTTATTCCATCCAGCGGTTCATCACTCCGGAACTCGGTGCCCAGTTTTCCTACAAGGCTTTCTACCTCGCCGGGGCGGAGGATTACCTGCGGAAGAAGATCACCGACTTCGGGCAGGTCGGCGTGCGCGCGCTCGATCCCCTCACGGTGGAGTTTCGGCTCCACTCGCCCACGCCCTATTTTCTGAGCGTGTTGAGCGATTGGAACATGCTGCCCGTGCATCGGCCCACGCTGGAGAAGTTTGGGGCCTTTGCGAAAAAGGACACCCCTTGGAGCCGCGCGGGAAATATGGTCTCAAATGGTCCCTTTATGCTCAAGGAGTGGAAGACGAACCAATACGTGAGCATGGTGCCCAACCCGCATTACTGGGATCGCGGAGTGGTGCGGTTGCAGGAGCTGCGGTTCTACGCGGTCGACAGCGAGGACGCCGAGGAGCGCATGTTTCGCGGCGGGCAGATCCACGTCACCGCCAACATGCCGCTTTCGAAGCTCGACGTGTATCGCGCGAACGAGCCGAAACTGTTGCGGATCGCGCCCTTCAATGGGGCGTATTTCTTCGACATCAACACGCGGCGCGGCGCGCTCGGGGATGCGCGGGTGCGCCGTGCGCTTTCGCTCGCGATCAGTCGCAGGATCCTGGTCGAGAAAGTCTCCCGCGGCGGCCAGCCGCCCGCCTACGTTTTCGAGCCTCCCGGCCTCGGCGGGTATCAGCCCGGGCCCGGCCTGGTCGAGGATCGCAACGAAGCACGCCGTCTTCTCGCCGAAGCCGGCTTCCCCGGGGGCCGCGGCTTTCCCAAGCTTGCGCTGCTCTTCAACACCAGCGAGGCGCATCGCCCGATCTGTGAGGCGGTGCAGGAAATGTGGAAGCAGGAGCTCGGGATCGACGTCACCCTCACCAACCAGGAATGGAAGGTCTACCTCAACTCGCTCAAGGTCGGCGATTACGACATCGCGCGCGCCGGCTGGGTCGGTAATTACCCGGACCCGCATGAATTCCTCGCCGTTTTTCGCACCGGCGGAGGGAACAACTTCACCGGCTGGGGCAACGCGGAATACGATCGCATCCTGACCGAATCCGAGGGCACGGCGACGAACGAAGTGCGCTTTCCGCTCCTGCAAAAACTCGATGCGCTGGTCGCAAGCGAATCGCCCGTCATCCCGCTCTACCACTACACGCGCACGATGCTGATGCGCCCCAGCCTCAAGGGCTGGCCTTCGAATGCCGGCGATATTCGCCGCTACAAACAGATGTGGCTCGAGCCGCAAAAATAGCGCGCTCTCTTCGCCTGTCTCACCAAACCTCGACGGCGACGCCGCTCTCGAGCCCAAGCTGGGTGCCGGCCTGCTCGTTTCCCCGGCGCACGTAGCCGAGGGCGAGCCAGGCCCCGGCCGACGTGGAGACGGCACTGGTGATGGTCCCGATCTCCTTTCCTTCCGCGCTGCGCACGCGCGCCCCGGGGGTGAGCGCAGAAGCCGAGCGGAGGCGCACGAGATGGCGATTCACATGCCCAACGCTCTTGATCCGCGAGATTACCTCCTGCCCGATGTAGCAGCCCTTGCTGTAGCTGATCGCTTTCGTTTCGAGACCGGCCTCCACCGGAATCGTGTCTTCGCCCAGCTCGCTCCCCCAGCGCGGGATGCCTTCGCCGATGCGCACTATTTCACTCGCGCCCGCATCCCATTCGCCACCGTTGAGCGCCGTGCGCAGGGCCGCACGTTCCGCCATGGGCGCGAAAATGTCGGTGCCCTCGCGATTGAAGCGTGCGGCGCGGTCCCCAGCCTTTCCCGACGGAAGGAGCTGTGGGGCGACCACGTGGATGAGCGCGAGCGTTTCGGTCACATCCTCCAGCGTCACATCGTCGGCGATGAGGTAACGCTCCAGCCGCGGCGGGAGCGATTCGCGGAGTTCCGCTTCCGCATCGATGAGCAAGGCGTCGGGCGTGACGTGGATCCAGATGTCCGCGCACATCTTTCCCTTGATCGTCATGACGCACGCCAGCATGGCTTCGCCCGCCCGGGCGAGGCGCACATCGTTGCTGACCTGGCCATTGAGAAAACGCACGCGATCCGCGCCCGTCAGGCGCAGCTTCGTCCGTTCGCTCAGGTCCACCCAGCCACCCGCAGGGAAAAGATTCTCCATCGGAAAAGATACGCGTGAGTCGGTCCGCTCGCGGTGGGACTAAGCGGGCGCGGTGTCGGCCATCCCGGCACGCCAGGCGCGATAGGCGAAGGGGGAGATCTCCGAGGGCTTGATCTCGCTGCGACCGCCCCAAAAAACGTTCGTGTAGCTGACCGGCATCCCGACTTTCTCCAGGTGCGCGTCGATGGCGGCCTTGTGCTCCATCACGCGCGGCTTCTCGGTCCCGTGCGCCACGGCCATAATGTTCACGTCGCCGAATTCCGGTCCGCCTTCCCGCCAGTAGCAGTGCGTGAGGATTTCGAAGCGTCCGACTTCCGATCCGGCCTCGATCTCGCGGCCCGGCGGCACGGCCCAATGAAAGAGCGCGTTGAACCGCGTCACGCGCACTCCCGTCGCACTGGGTTTCACATGCTCGAGGAAAGTGGAGAACCGTCCGATGAGCCCGCGCTTCGTCAGGTCCTCGGCTGTGGCGCAGAATTCCTCGAGTTCCACCCCGGCTTCAGCCGCGCGCGCCACCCAGGGCGAGTCGGCGATTTCGTCCGGGCGGAACTCGCGCTTGAGCGCCTCGAGAATGCGCCACGTGCGGTCGTCGAGTTGCGCCGTCGTCACCGGCATCATGCGGGCGGGCTGCTCGGAAAGCGCGCCGATTTCCATCGACTTGCGGCGGACATGGCCCACGCCGAGCGCGAAGATGCCCTTCGCCGGCATGAGGCGGAAATCCTCCGCGCCGATCATCGGGGAGACGAAACGGCAATGGTCCTCCAGGGTCGAGACGCCGGTCGGGACCTTGAGCGTGGTCCAGAGCTTGTACCGCGCGCCGCTGATCTGCGCATCGGTGGAACGCAGGACCACGTGCCCGCTGAAGGGATCGCGCTGAAAGAGGAAATCGAAAGCGGCGTCGAGCCGGTCGTCCGGCACTTTCCACGCCACGAGCGCGCCCGTGGCAAGATTGGTGGCGAGGAGCGTCTGGCGCACCCGCCGGATCGTGCCGCCTTCGAGCATGGCCCGGATGCGGGCCAGCACCGTTTCGAGGTCGACCCCGCTTTTCTCCGCGATTGCGCGGAAGGGTTCGCGCACAAAGCCCCCTATGCGATCCTCGGAGATCTCGAGAATGCGCGTGTTGATGGGATCGTGGTGCTCGACGGGGAGGGGCTCGAGAAGAAGGGAAGACATGGTGGGAAGAGACTTGCGGGCAGGCCAGCCCGGAGCACCGACATCGGCCAGCAAGGTGCGCCCATCAACCTCGAATCGCCGGGTGTCCCGCCAAAACCTTGACGCTTCCCGCCGCCTGCGGTAGGGAACGCGTCCCTTTCGTTACCGATGCCCCCTCGGGCTGGTCGCCGGGGTCGAGTCCGACGTTTTCGCGGAGGCGGCCGCGGGGTCCGGCCGTCCCCGAATCCTATGCCCGCTGAAGCGCTCTCCTACGTCCTCGTCACCCCGCATTCCATCCGCAAATCCCGCACCGGCGGCATCATCGCGCGCCTGATCCAGCGCACCGGGCTCGATCTCGTGCGCTCGCGGATGTTCGCCCCGAGCAAGGAATTGGCGGAGGCCTATGCGGCCATGACGGCGACCAATTCGGACAATCCTCGGCACCGCGCGACCCAGGAACTCATCCGCGACTACATCCTCAAGAATTTTGCGCCCGCCGCCGATGGCCAGCGTGCCCGCGTCATGCTCCTGGTCTTCAAGGGCCCGGATGCGGTCCAGAAGGTGATGACGGCCGTGGGCCACATCGTGCACGAGCGCACCAGCGGGGAAACCATCCGCGACACCTACGGGGACTACGTCGCCGAGGGCAGTGGAAAGCCGAGCTATTTCGAGCCGGCGGTGCTGAGCGCGCCGGATGCCGAGAGCGTCGCCCGTCACCTCAAGCTCTGGGCCAAGTATTCGGACTCCGACGGCGGGCTGCTCGAGAACATCGTGCGCCATCCCGTCGGCGAAAAGATCGAGAAGACGCTCGTGCTGATCAAGCCCGACAACTTCCGCTTTCCGAATGCCCGTCCCGGTGGCGTGATCGACGTTTTCTCGCGCACCGGCCTGTCGATCATCGGCTTCAAGGTGCATCACATGAGCGTGGCGGAAGCGGAGGAGTTTTACGGGCCGGTGCTCGCGTTCCTCCAGGAAAAGTTCAAGGAGCGGGCCGGCAAGGATGCAAAGACGGCGATTGAAAACGCCCTGGGCATGCCGGTTTCCGCCGAGAAGGAAAAGGCGCTGGGCGAATTGCTTGGGCCGGATCTCGGCCGCCACAATTGGGAGGCCATCGTGGAATTCATGTCGGGCCGCCGCCCCAGCCAGACGCCGGCCGCGGAGCGGAATGCGCCGGGCTCGCAGAAGATCATCGCCATCGTCTACGAAGGCGTGGAAGCCGTGCGCAAGATTCGCGAAGTGCTTGGGCCCACCGATCCCTCCAAGGCTCCCAGCGGCACGATTCGCAAAGAATTTGGCGACACCATCATGGTGAACGCCGCGCATGCCTCCGACGCGCCGGAGAGCGCCGAGCGCGAGATGCCCATTGTCGGCATCCACAAGAATAATTTCCGCCCCCTGATCGAGGAGACCTACGGCTCCCTTTCCTGATCGCCTTTCCGTTTCCTTAACCCGCCGACCGAACAAGACCCTATGGACCTCGCTGAACGCGCCACGATTCTCACCCCGTCTCCCACCCTCGCCATCGATACGAAGGCCAAGCAGATGCGCGCCGAGGGGCAGGACGTCTGCAATTTCGGCACGGGCGAGCCGGATTTCGACACGCCCGAGCACATTAAAGAAGCGGCCATTACCGCGCTGCGCGAAGGCTTCACGAAGTACACGCCCAGCGCCGGCATTCCGGAGCTGCGCGAGGCGATCGCCAAGAAACTCTTCCAGGACAATGGACTCGAGTACAAGCCCACCCAGGTCATCGTAAGCACCGGCGCCAAGCAGTCGTGCGCGCAGGCGATTCTCGCCGTCTGCCAGGCCGGCGACGAGGTCATCATTCCCTCGCCCTACTGGGTGAGCTATCCCGAGATGGTGAAGCTCGCCGGAGCCGAGCCCGTGATCGTGCAGGCCACAGAGGCGAATGGCTGGAAAATGACGGCGGAACAGTTCGCCGATGCCATGACGCCGCGGACCAAGATGGTGATCATCAATTCCCCGAACAATCCCACGGGCGCCATCTACACCCGCGAGGAACTCGAGGCGATCGTCGAGGTGGCGGACGAGGAAGGCATCATCATTCTCAGCGACGAAATGTACGAGAAGCTCGTGTACGATGACGTCGAGCACGTCAGCATCGCGTCGCTGTCGAAGCAGGCGTACGATCTCACCATCACAGTGAACGGGTTCAGCAAGGGCTACGCCATGACCGGCTGGCGCCTCGGCTATCTCGCCGCCCCGGAAGCGATCGCGCGGGCGGTCGATTCGATCCAGAGCCATATCACCTCGAATCCCTGCTCCTTTGCCCAGAAGGGTGCGCTCGCCGCCCTTACCGGCGACCAGCAGTGCGTCAGCGATATGCGCGACGAATTTTCCGTGCGCCGCGACTACGTCATCGACCGCATCCAGAAGATGCCGAACGTGACGTGTGCCAAACCGAAGGGCGCCTTCTATGTGCTCATCAACATCGAGCGCACCGCCCTGAGCTCGACGAACTTTGCCGATCGTCTCCTGAGCAAGCAAAAGGTGGCGGTCGTGCCTGGAATTGCCTTTGGCAATGACAAGACGGTCCGCCTCAGCTACGCGACCAGCCTCGACGTGATCAAGAAGGGTCTCGACCGGCTGGAAGAATTTCTGCGGACGGTGTAATCCGCCCGGACATTTCGAAGAGGAAGCGACAGTCGATGGCTGTCGCTTTTTCTTTGGCGGCAATCGGCAGCTCCGAGAGCCGACCGATTGCCGGTACGGCCGATCGCTCTCGGCTCTCGGCTCTCGGCTCTTGGCTCTTGGCTCTTGGCTAGCCGCTACCGCCGCCCGCCGCCGCCCGTGCGGGGCTGCACTGCGCGCTGCTTTTGTTCGGCGTTGAGATCGCCGGTTTGGGAGATCCAGAGCCCCGCAGAAGTCGGATCGCGTTGATACCAACTGCGCGCAAATGAATCGAGCGCCTGCGCCCGGGCTTCCCCATCGGGAAGACGTGTGGCCACGGCGAGCGCGGCGTTTGGATCGAAGGACACAAGCTGGCGAATGGTCTGCGGGCTGATCGCCGCCGCGAGCACGTCGTTCGGCAGAGACTGGATCCAGGCCACGGCGGCGGCCGGATTCGTACGCAGCCACGTCCCCGTGATCGTGCGGCGGACCTCGGCGGCATCCGTGCCGCTGGGCCAGCTATTCACCCACTGCGCCGCGGCCGCCGGGTCGCGAAAAGCCCAAGCCGAAGCGACGCGCGTGGTCGCATCCGCGCGCGCGTCCGCGGGGAGCAGACCGATATTCAGGATGGCTCGCTTGGGATCGTATCCGGCCATTTCGGCCAGGGCGGTCTTCAGCAGATCGGCGCCCAGCGCCTGGTTCGGCAGACCCCGCGCCCACGCGGCGGCGGCATCGAAGTCGTCGCGCGCCCAGCGCTGCATATTTCGGTTGATCGTTTCGCGCTGCAGATCGGTCTGGCCGGCGCCCATCGTCATGGCGAGGTCGAGGGCGACGCGGGGTTCCGGGGCATTCGTGCCGCCCCACGACCGATCGTCGAGCATGATGGACAGCGCCGTGTCGCGCATTGCTCCCGGCGGAAGCCCGGCCACCCACTGCTTTGCCGCCGTGAAATCGCGCGAAGCCCATTCGGACATCACCTGGCGCAGGCCGCGGTTCCAGCGGTTATCGGGTTCCATCTCCCAGGCGAAAGCGGCGGCGCCCGCCGGATCGTGTTCTCCCCACGCGGCGGCGACGTTGGGCGCGCAGGCGCGCACGATCTCCGGCGGCAAGCCCTGCAGCCAGGCGCGGGCGGCGGCGAAGTCGGCCTTGAACCATTTTTGCGCGACTTCCTCGCACGCCTTCAATCGCTCCTGTCCGTCGAGCGCCCCGAGCGCATAGGAGGCCGCGGCCGCCGGGTTGGATTCCGCATAACTCGCCATCGCCTGGGCCAGGAGCGCGCTCCGGGTGCCGTCGAGCGGACGATTCCGAATCCAGGAAAGAGCGGAGCCGGGATCGGTGCGGGCCCAGGCGGAGAGCGCGCCTTCGAGGGCACGCTGGCGCTGGTCGCCGGCGGGCAGGCTGGCGGCGCGATTGACCGCCCCGAGCGGATCGGTCTCCGCCATCTGCTCAAAAATATTGCGATAGCTCCACGTGCTGGGCCGATCGGCCGCAATCCAGCGCAGAGCCGCTTCGGGATCGATCTTGGCCATCAAAGCCGCCCACATCCCGGTGATGTTGCGCCGGGCCGAACCCGGCGGAAGCGAGCGGATCCAGGCTTCCGCGGTGGCCGGTTGCGTCTCGGCCAGGACATCGAGCACCCGCGAGAGCACCGACATATCGACATCCCCTTGCGCGGCCCCGACCGACGCCAGCGCCAGCGCCATCCCGGGATCGAGTTGCGCCAGCCGGCCGAGCACGAGCGCGGCCGCGGCCGGATCGGTCCAGCGCTTGATGTTGCTCTTCTTCCGCAGGCTTTCGGCGGCTTCGATCAATTGCCGCACGGTCATCGCCGGGAGGAGCTCACCCACGAGTTCGCGGCGGCGGTACGCCTTCTTTTCCTCCAGGGCGGCAGCGAAGGAGACGGCGGCATCCGTCTTCCCGTTGGCCCTCGCCGGAGCGGCGCTGGCGCCCGGATTTGACGCGGTGCCGGTGCCGGTGGCAGCGGGCGGAAAATCCGGATCGCTGCGGAGCGTACGGTCGATCGCGACGCCTGCGAGCGCACCGACCACGAGTGGGGCCAACCAGGGGAGGAAGCGCAGAAAGCTCACGGGTATGAATGAGCACGCGCAACCGCGGCGCGGTCAAGCCAGACTCACATTCGCGCGGACGTTCTGGCCGCTTGTGCTGCCTAAACGTCCAAATTCCGCACGTTCAGCGCATTGTCCTCGATGAACTGGCGGCGCGGTTCGACGGCGTCGCCCATCAGGATCGTGAACATCTTGTCGGCCTCGAGTGCGTTCTGCTCGTTCAACTCGACCTTGAGCAGTTTGCGGCGCACCGGATTCATCGTGGTCTCGAAGAGTTCCTTCGCGTTCATTTCGCCCAAGCCCTTGAAGCGTTTGATCTGCACGCCGCGGCGGCCGATTTCCATCACTTTCGCGAGGACCCCCGGGATCGACTTGATGGAGTGAACTTTGTCGCCGGCGCCCTCAATCAACTCGAAGAGCGGCTCGTCCTGGGTCGCGTAGTGATCGATGTGCAGACCGCGTCCGTCGAGTTCGCCAATGAGTTTTTGCAGAGCGTTTGACTCGTAGAGTTCCACGAGTCGAGCCCGCCGCCGCGGACCACTCGCGGCCGGAGTGCCAGCGGGAGCGGGGAGAGCGTCGCGGTCGAAGAGGCGCAAATCGCGGTTCGCCTCCGCAAAGGCGCGCACGCCTTCCTCGTCCATGAAATAGACCGGTCGCTCGTCGTTGCCTTCGCGCACGACGACCAGGAACGCCGGGAGGCGCCCGGTCGCCGCCTCGCGGGCATCGAGATACGATTCGAAGCCGCCGCCGTGGCGTTCAACCGCGGCGCGAAACTTATCCAGTCGCTCCAGCAGGATGAGCATGTCCTTGAGTTCTTCCGCGCTGAATTCGCGGCCGTCCGCGAGCTGCTTCAACCGGATATCCTCGGTGCCGAGATCGATCAGGATGCGATTGAGCTGCACATCGTCGTCGATGTACTCCTCGCGCTTTTTGCGCTTCACCTGGTAGAGCGGCGGCTGGGCTACGTAGACGTGCCCCTTGCGAATCAAGTCGGGCATCTGCCGGTAGAAAAAGGTCAGCAGCAGGGTGCGAATGTGGGAGCCGTCCACGTCGGCGTCCGTCATGATGATGATGCGGCCGTAGCGCAGCTTCTCGAGATTGAAGGCGCCTTCCTGCTCGCCCGCGCCGATCCCAGTCCCGATGGCCGTGATCATGGTGCGGATTTCCTTGTTCTCGAGCACCTTGTCGAGCCGCGCCTTCTCCACGTTGATCAGCTTGCCGCGGATCGGGAGAATCGCCTGCGTCTTGCGATCGCGACCCTGCTTGGCCGAGCCGCCGGCTGAGTCGCCCTCGACGATGTAGAGCTCGGTCTTGTCCGGATCGCTTTCGGAACAGTCCGCCAGCTTGCCCGGCAGACCGCCGCCGTTCAGGGCGTTCTTCCGCACCGTTTCCCGCGCCCGCCGGGCCGCCTCGCGGGCGACCGCGGCATTCAGCCCCTTTTCGATCACGCGCTTGGCGACCGCGGGATTCTCTTCGAAATGCTGCATCAGCCCGTCGTAGACAAGCGACGCTGTGATGCCTTCGATCTCGGGCGTGACAAGCTTGGACTTGGTCTGGGACTCGAAGCTCGGGCTCGGATGCTTGATGGCGAGCACGACCACGAGACCTTCGCGCACGTCGTCGCCGGTGATGGCGGGATCCTTCTCCTTCAGCAGATTGCTCGCCTTCGCGTACTGGTTGATCGCGCGGGTCAGCGCGCTGCGGAAGCCCACCGAATGCACGCCGCCATCCGCATTCGGGATGGCGTTCGTGAAGAACAGCATCTGGTCCACGTAGCTGTCGTTGTATTGCAGCACGCAATCCATGAACATCAGGTCCTCCACCCGCACCTGGTCCTTGTTCAGGAACGAGACCGTTCGCCGGCCCGCCAGCACGACCGGCTTGGGATGCAGCACCTGCTTGTTCTCGCCGAGCTGGCGCACGAACTCCACGATCCCGTCCTTGTACAGGAAGGTCTCGGATCTCTCCGCCGCCCCGCGCTCGTCGGTGAGGACGATGGCCAGCCCCGGATTGAGGAAGGCCAGCTCGCGCAGCCGGCTGGCCAGACGCGGATATTGGAACTCCGTCGTAATGTTGAAGATCGTCGGGTCGGGCTGAAAAGAAATCAGCGTTCCGGTCTGCTGGGCGTCCCGGAGTTCGCCGATGACGATGAGCTTTTGCTTCGTCACGCCGCGCTCGAAGGCCATGTGATAGACCTTGCCGTCGCGCTGCACCTCGACCTTGAACCAGTCCGAGAGCGCATTCACGCATTTCGCGCCCACGCCGTGCAAGCCGCCGGAATATTTGTAGGCGCCCTGCCCGAACTTGCCACCCGCGTGCAGGTTCGTCAGGACCAGCTCCACCGCGGGAATGCCAAACTTCGGATGGATATCGACCGGGATGCCCCGCCCGTTGTCGCGAATGGAGCAGGAGCCATCGACGTGGATGGTGACCTCGATGCGCGAGCAGTAGCCTGCGAGATGCTCGTCGATCGAATTATCGAGTACCTCGAAAACGCAGTGATGCAGGCCGCGTTCATCGGTATGACCGATGTACATGCCGGGCCGCTGGCGTACCCCCGCGAGGCCCTCGAGCTTGTCGATTTGAGCCGCGTCGTACTTCTGCTCGCGCGAGACGTTACCCTGGTCGTTGGCGATGGCGTCCGAGTCGGGGGAAAGGTCTTCGCGTGCGGGAGAATCGGACATGGGGTAAAAGAAGCGCGGAGCCGCTTGAATGCAGGCTGGAGCGCGGATTTCCGGGAACCTGAAACGATAGTCCGGAATAGCCGCTTTCACAACGGATTTTACGGCGCGATGTCACCGCAGAGGGAGAGGGACGGGAAGCCGGAAAACGCGTCAGGCCGTGATGACGGACGGAACTGAAAAGGCGGGGATTGCGCCTGCGGCGTACGGTCGCTTCGAGGACAGCCGAGGCGCTGGGAGCGCCGAGACAGCCGGGGCATCGCGAGGGTAGCGATGAGTGAGGCGGGCGCCGAACGAAGGCAACGACGACGAATAGTTTGCGCCTAAGGCGTATGGTCGCCGCGGACAGCCTACACCCCGCGCAATTCTTCCAGCACCTGCACCATCTGCATCGCGGCGCGCGCCGCCTCCGCGCCACGATTCGTGAGCGGCTCGAGGCAGCGGATGCGGGCCTGCTCCTCGTTCTCGCAGTGCAGGACGCAGTGGGCCACCGGAATATGGGACTCGAGCTGAATGCGCATCAAGGCATCGGTGACCGAGTGTGCCACGAGATCGGCGTGCGGGGTCTTGCCTTGGAAAATGACGCCGAAGGCGATGACTGCGCAGCAGGGATCCGTCTTGGCGCGCGCGATCTCCTGGACCGTGAGCGGAATCTCAAAGGCCCCCGGCACCTGGTGGAGAAGCAAGGTCGCCGTCGGCATGGCGTCGTTGATTTCGGAGGCGGCAGCGTTCACGAGCCCCTGCACATATTCCGGGTTGTACTGGCTCGCGACCAACGCGAATTGGTACTTCGCGCCCACGACATTCGTGCGCGGACGATTAGGGAGAATGCGAAGCATTTAGCGGCAAACCTCCATGGTGCAGGAGGCCGAACGAAGCCAACAAAAAAGCCGCCTCGGCCGAGGGCGGCTTCTCGAAAGACTCCCGGCCGATAATCAGCGGCGACGGCGGCGCAGCGCCATCAGGCCGACCAGGCCGACCGTGCCAAGGGCGATGGCGGAGGGCTCGGGGACGGGATTCGCGCCGGTGAACACAAATCCGCCGCTGCTGACATCGAAGTCGTCCAGCCGGCCAGTTCCCGTTGCGGCCACCGTGCCACCTCCCGCAGACAAAGTCGTGAGGTCGATCACGCGAAACACCACGTTGGCATTGTTATTCAGCGCAGCGACCGAACTGAGGTCGAACGTGCGCTCGAAGTTTCCGTTTAAGCTGGCCGCCGAAAAATTCGCATTCGCCAACGTATAAGACGACAATTGCGTGAAATTCGTGCCCCCATCGCTACTGTAAGCCAAGGCGAAATTGGCTGGTCCCGTGCTGCTGGCCCCCTGTGCGTACGAAACAAAAATATTCGAAAAGCTCACCGTGCTGATCGCGAACTGAAAGTAGTCTCCCACTGCCCAATTATTTGCGCTGAACGAATGGGTACTTCCGTTTCCGGCCGGCGTTGAGTAGACGGTAGCCCCGCTCGCATGCAGACCCGATGCGAAAGCCCCGGTCGTCTGTGCGCCTTGCTCAGGTGCGAATGGTCCAGCGGTTGCGGGCAGGCTGGTTTCAAATGTCCAGCCCGCTAAAAGCGTCTGCGCTTGGGCGCTGGTGGTAACAACTGCCGCGCAAGCCACGATAAGGAGCGTTCTTTTCATAAATTAGTGCAAAGCGTTCAACCCAAATTCCCCGAGAAGGGCGAATCGTAAGGTGACACCGCACAAGCACAAGTTTTTTGCGTCGCGCTCGGGAAAATATTCCGACACCGAAACGCCGTCCCTTCTCGATCCCCCGAAACGCGCTGGCGGTACCAATCATCGTCAGTCTGCGCGCGCCTCAGTTGAACTGGAAAAAGACGAGGCCGCCTTCGGTGTAAGTCGTGCCCCGACGCGGACCCCGACGCGGTAATCCATCCCCAATCTCAAAGCCGTAGTAACCCACGAGGGCGCCGCCCCACAGGAAAACGACGGAAGACTCCCGGCGGGAGATCGTGGTCCCTTCCCCGAGTCGGGCGAGGCACGGCACTTGCGCGAGTTTATCCCAAGTGTCCCGCTTGTCGCCCAATCCGAGCCTTTCCGGGCCGCTGACGGACTCGCCCTCTTTGAGAGTTTGCTCGATCACGATTACGGCGGCGTGAAACTCGGCTGCGCTTCCTGCCGCAAACACGCGTCCGCTCAGCCCGAGGAGAAACGGCCTGGGGAACTGCCGTGAGACCCACCAAGTCGCTGCGAGGGCGAGAAATGCCGCCAGCACAACACAGATGGCCGGAGCGCGCCGCACGAGGTGATTCCCTACCGCTTTGACGGCTTCGAGCAGGAGACGGCCGAAGGCGATCGGGATGAGGAAGAGTGGGAATCCAACAACGGGAAAGAACAGCACCTCCAAGGGCGTCCCGCGCCGACCGTCCAAGTAGTCGAGCAAAAGAAAAGCCGCCCAACAGAGCGATGGGAGGATTCCGAGCAGGATCAGTTTCCGCATCGAGGCCTGATCGTTCGGGCAAGTTCGCGCCGACGTCGAACAACTTCAGTCTGGCCATCCCCGGTCGCAAGGAATCCTTCAGCACACGCAGGCAAACCCTAGGCGCATGCTCCGAACCTTGCCCGATCGCAACGGAATCCCCTGCTAACCCAGAAATGCGATGCGTGCATGCATGGAAGCGATGCATGAGCGCAACGCCGCGACCCCCGCGCGATGTGAATCCTTATGCACACGCATCGAATCCTTGCGCGATCGCAACGAAACCTACGGCGACCGCAACGAAACCTTAGACGATCGCAACGTATTCTTGCGCGCGCGCCTGGAATGCTTGCGCGCTCAAAAAGAAACGTTAGCCGGGCGGATCGATTCGTTAGGGGCGTGCTTCGCCTCGATGCATGCATGCATCGATTCTAGGCGCGCGAAGATCGCTTCGCAGCGCGCGGACGCCGGAAGGCGCGAGGATCACCTCGCTGCGACCGGAGATCGTTCCGCTGCGCGCGTAGAAGCATCGGCTGCGAGCGTGGAACGGCCGGCGGCGCCCGGGGGTGAGAAGTGAGCGGGACGTTGGTCTGCGCGGTCGGATTGCCTCACGGCGTCAAAGCGCAATTGGGAGCGGTGTGTTAACGGCGGGGCGTGGAAGACTGCCTCCTGTGCTTGGCAAACACGGAATGTGACGCCGTGGACTGCGCCGCAGCTTGCTGCCGCCGTTCTCCAAGCAGCTTGCTGCGCCTACCCGCCGAAGGCACATTTCTTCCAAGGGGACGGCTTGCTCGACTCACCCGGCAGCAAGCTGCCTGGCCGACAGCGGCAGCAAGCTGCGACGCAGTCCACGGCGTCGAATCCGCCCGCGCCGAGCCTTTCCCCATTCTCACATTTAGCTCCCCGACGATTTCGAGCTCCCGCCCGGGTAGGGCATATTTGAGCCTCGGAAAGCGCTGCATTCCGCTGTGAAGTTGCTTCACTTGGACTTTCGTGCGCCCCCTTACCGCGGTGAATCAAATCTTCAGAGGTCCCCTTCACGTCCACTACGGACAGGCCTACCTCATTTGTGACGACAAGCTCGGCGAGCTTTCCCTCGACGAGGCTTTTCGCGGGCAGACGAATGGACTGTGTGGAGGGGCGGTTGCCGGTCAGCTGTTTCTTTTGACCGGTTTGCACACGGGCGAGGTCGGTTTCAGCTTGGAGGTGCACGACTTCGATCCTGGCGTGGATGACACGTGGCAGGAAATCGTGGAAGTTTCTTTCCAAGCTCCGGGGAGCGAAGACGGCGAATTTGCCCTCCACGAATGGGGCGGCGAGCAGATCTGTCGCGTGCCCCTCGCGCCTGGAGCAACGTACCGGGTTCGCTACTGTGCTTCGGGCATGGATCGAGGCGCCTGCGCCGACACTCACGTGAGAAAAGATCCCGTGGATTTCTACCACCTCATTTTTTGGCCAGGCCCGTCAGCGGCGGACGCGGTGCTTAAAGAAACTTCGGCGAACGCGGCCTACTGGCATCGGTTCGCGCAAGGCTTGACGCTTTAGCCTTGCTCAGCCTCAAATTATCGGTCCCACGTCCTCGAGAACGAGCTCCGTCGCGCGAGATTCTGTCGAAGTGGCCGGTCGAGATCCGTGGATCCTTTTGCGTTTTTTGTGCCTTTTTGTGGCCAAAAAGCGCCCGGGCTGCAGGGTTCAGAGGGAGGCCACGAAAAGGCGCAAGAGGCGCAAGAGATCTCACATTTGACCCCACGGACGATTTCGAGCTCAAGCCTGGGTAGGGCGTGCGGCTGAATCGCAAAAGGCCGACGGCGCAACGCGTGGTTTTGCTCGCCTCGCGATGCGTTTCATCCCGCCCGCGAGATGGCGCTCCATGGCTCCGGGATGAAGCCTCCTCGCGACGGATTCACCGACGTCCGGGGGCGACGCTGACCGTCGCCGCACGCATTTTCGCAGTCCTCAAGGTTGGTTCCACACCGTCACCAACACCGTCAAAGATTCATCGGCAACGCTCCGAAATGCGCGGGCGTCATGGGGTGCTTTTGAAGCCACTCCTCAACCCTCCCGTCCTTCCGGGTGACTTCGTTGTCATCGTCGGGCGATTCTAAATCCGCGCGTCCGTTCGCGAAGGTGCTGCGGAGGCAAGCTTGCCTCCGCAGCACCTTTTGAACCTTCAGCGACGGCAGGCAGACCTCGGCCCCGCCTTTTGAACCTGCGGCAATGGCAAGCTGACTTCGGCCGCACACTTTCAATCTGCGGAGAAGGCAATCTGACTTCGGCCGCACACTTTCAACCTGCGGAGAAGGCAAGCTGACTTCGGCGCACACTTTCAACCTGCGGAGAAGGCAAGGTGACCTCGGCTGCACACTTTAAGCCTGCAGCGACGGCAAGCTGACCTCATTCGCACCTTTTCAACCTGCGGCGATGGCAAGCTCGAGACCATTTCCGCCCTGTTGAGCTCGAAAAGCGCTGCATTCCTCTGTGAATGACTCGTACGGTGCCGAGTAGGAACGTGCCCAGAGCCGAGCGGTTTTAGGTCGGCGCCGCGTAGGTTCAGGCCTGGCGCCGTGGAGAAGTCATTCTCGCCAAGTTGGCAACAGTTCGCCGGAGTCGGTCTCGGCGCGCAGCAAGGTCAGTTGCAGCGGGGCGGAACTGTTCTCGCGGTTCCATTCCGCCGTGACGAGGCCAGTGTGCTTGCTGCCTTTGACCTCGAATTTGATGCTTCCCTGGCGCGTCCCGCGCCAGAAGGAAATGCTGTCTCCGCGGCGCGTGTGGCTGAGGGAAAGGGTTCTCCGAACCAGGCAATGATCCGGGGATGCGAGAGGACGAACTTCTCTGTCGCAATGGATTCCTCGGTGTTTTTCAGCAGCATGCCCCCGCAGATGAGAAGGACAGCGACCGCGAGAAGGATTCCGCGCGTGCCTCTGCTCAGATTCTTCGACGAACGCTGGTCCCAGGTGCCGTCTTCGAGGCGCGGATCGGAGGGATCGGGAACATGCACGGGCAACCCAAATATACGTGAATTCGGGCGATGACGCCAGCCGGTGACGATGCAGGCGCGTGAGACAGAATACTTCGTCGTGCGGCGCAGAAAATCGGAGACGAAGAGCGAGGGCAGGAGGAGGCGTACGATTCTGAAAAGATCTGCGGGAATCCCACAGGGATTCTGTTCCAAAGCCCACGGGTTGCTCGGGACGAGCTACCCTGGGTCTCGAGGGCCAACGTTCCAACCCCAAGGGGGTTGCGTCCCGGCCCGGTGCGTCTCCGACGCAACCCAGTCGGGGTTGGATCCCATGTGTCGGCGAATCCAGGGTGGCTCGTGCCTCGCGACCCTGGGCTTTGGGCCGCAACACCTTTCGTGTTGAAGAATACCGCGCAGTGTCGCGGATTTTGAAGGCGACAAAAACGGTCCCCTCCGTGCCTTCGGCACTTGGGTTTTGCATGGTTTCCATAACCGGTGGCTCGCGCCCACCGGCTATTCGCCGCGGTCCCTTCGGGACGAGGAACAGGATCATCGCCTGGGCTTCCGCCGTACTAATTCGGCCCGCGGAAGCCCTCGTCCCGCCGACAAAAAAGCCGCCGAGCGCATGGCGCCCGGCGGCTGGATTGAGTGACTGCAACGCGCTTAGAACGTGTAGCGCGCGCCAAACTGGATCTGCCAGCGCGAATCGATGTTGGCTTGACCAGCGCCGCCCGAATTGTAGCTGACGCTCGTTCCCGCGGGGGACCGAAGGGCGGACGTGGTTGGGTTGTAGGTGTAGATGTAGCGACCTTGCGGGTCGATCCCGCTGAAGGTCGCAATACTCACGGTGTTGAACAGCGTGCCGCCATAAGTCTTGATGCCACCGAGGTTCTTCCCGAAAAGGTTCAAAACGTTCAAGACATCAAAATACACTTCCAGCTTGCCCTTAAAGTTGCCGAACGATGGCGTGGGGATTTGCTGGGAGAGTCGGAAGTCGAGACGGTTGACCCAAGGATTGGTGCCCCCGTTGCGCGGGAGGATCTTGCCTCTGTTCGCCTTGAGGTACTCATTCGAATTAATGAAGTCGAAGAAGGTCGCCGTGGCCTGGGCATTGAGGGCAGCGTTGGTTGCCGCCGAGTTGCCGGTGTTTGCCGAAGAGGAGATGATCCGCACCTGACTGGGATCGGAAGGAACGAAGAATAGGTCGTTGCCCGAGACCCCATCGTTGTTGGCATCGTTGGAGAAGATAAACGAATACGGCGTCCCAGAGTGGCCGTCGTAGATCAGTCCCAGGGTGGTCTGCCAAGGCTTCCCGACATTGATCGAATAGTTGAGATTCGCAATGATGCGATCTTTGATCTCGAAGAAGGAGCGGCCCACCGCGGAATTGTTGGCATCGAAGCTGATGGGGCGATTTTGGAAGTTCGAAAACGCGACGCTCGAGGTCGAGTCGGTGGCAGTCCGCACCTTGCTCCGCGTGTAGGCGATCTTCGCCGACCAGCCGTCCTTCTGGAGCGGACGCTCCAGCGAAACAGTGGCGAAGTAAGAGTCTCCTTTGCTCACGTTCCCGAACTCGATGACGTTCGTGTACCGAGCGCGAGGATCAGTGGCAGGAAGCGGATTGTAGTTGGAATTGAGTGCGGGGTTGCTCCGATAAATGGGTCGTCCATCCGGCAGGGTCCCAGCCGGTAACGGAGAAAGCGTACCAGCCGGAACTGTATAGCCGAGGAGCGTAGCCACTGTACCTGTGGCAACCGGGAACGAGGTGAGACCGATATCCGACTGGGCTAGGTTCTTGAAGAAGACCGCATCAATATCGCGCGAGTAGAGACCCTCCACCGTAAAGACCAAACCAAACGGCAGCTTTTGATCGATAGCCAGATTCGTCCGCAAGATCGACGGAAACTTGAAATCGGAACTGGTTAGCGCGATCGCAGTGGTCGTCTGCGCGGCGCTCGGGAGGCTCGAATTTGCGCCAGCTTGCGGCTGGTTGAACGGATTCGGCGTGAAGAAATTCTGGGAACCAGCAGTGGCGCCCCCAAAAGTCGCCGACCCGTAGGTTCGGGCAATGCGGGCGAAATCGAGGCCCGTATTGCTGTACTGATTCGAAATGTACACGGAAGGCGTGCGGCCGTTAAAGAGCCCGATCCCGCCGCGAACCACAGTGGCAAACTCATCGCGCCAACTGCGGGTGCGGCTGGTTGGGACAACGCCTTTGGCATCGGCCACGGCTTCCGTTTCGGTCGGAGCGTTCAGATCGCCGAAGATATTCCAATTGAACCCGAAGCGCGGCGAGATTGACCAGTTTCCCTCGGGAAGTTTGCCCGTATCGCGGCCTCCAAAATCAGTGGCGAATTGGGCATTTGAGCGCGGCGAGTCGGGAAACACCGGGAGATCGGCGCGAAGCCCGAATGTCGCGGTCAATTTCGGGGTGATCTTCCACTCGTCCTGCAGGTAGAGCCCGATGTTGTAGTAGCCCCAGTCAACGACGGGGCTCCCGCCGGGCTGCAGGTAGCTGACTTGATAGCTCTGCGGGCGCCCAATCGCGTAGTCCGCGGGGGAGTTGAACGCGTAGTTCCCAAAGACGTCCTGAATGAACAGGTTGCGGAACTGGAAATGGTCCACATTCACGCCGCCCGTGATGGTGTGGTTGCCGAGGTAGTAGCTGCCGTTGATAACCGATTCGATGATATCCTGGTCAAGGGCGTTTTGCTGGCTGCTGCGTTCCACCCCAAAGTTGACTGACTGTCCCGAGCCAATCAGGACCGAAACGGCGGGGAACGGAATGCTGACGGTTCTTTCGGTGCGCAGACGGTTGTAGGCGACTCGTGCTTCGGTCGTGAACTTCGACGACCAAGTGCTGATCAACTGTCCGACAAACGAGTTCGACTCCGAAGGACGCTGAAACTGGCGTCCCGAAAGGGAGAAGCTGCTGTTGTCGCGCGAGATTCCGTCCGTAAAGACCGCGTCAATGTGGTTGTAGCGGAGCGTGAGTTTCTGGTCCTTGGTAATGTTCCAGTCGATGCGCGCGAAGATCTTGTCGTCCTTCACCCGGTCGAGAACGACCCCGGTGCCACCGGGATTGTAGTTGTAGCGCGTAATTGAAGTGTTGATCACGGCGGCGGTGTTGAGAGCCGCCGGGCCGTTGGGATCACCGAAAATCGATGATCCGGCACCGCCGATCGCGCCAAGTTGGGGTTCGCGCCGGCGCTTGCTTTCCGCGCCGAAGAAGAAGAAGAGCCGATCCTTGATGATGGGACCGCCGAAGGTCAGCCCGTAGGTGTATTCCTCGAAGTCGTTGAGCGGCGCGTGCTTGAGACCGTTGACCGTGAAGGTATCCCGGCCGACCAGCGAGCCATCGCGATAGAAGCCGTAAATGGATCCGTGAAAAGTATTGGTGCCGCTCTTCGTGACTGCATCGATCGCGCCACCCGTGAAATTGCTTTGGCGGACATCGTAGGGGCTGATCGAGATTCGAACTTGGTCGATGACGTCGAGGCTGATCGGCTCGGCGCGATCCGTGAGCAGGCCGCTCGCGGAAAGACCGAACGAGTCGTTGATTGTGGCGCCGTCGATTGAAATGTTATTGAACCTGTTGTTCCCGCCCGCGACCGAGCCGCCGCTGGCTTGGGGCGTGAGGCGGGTAAAATCTTGCAAGCTGCGGCTGATCGTGGGGAGCGTATCGATCTTGTCGCGGCCGACATTCGTCACCGCGCCTTGTCGGGTGGGACTGAAGAGTTCATCGTCGATCGCAGTGGCTTCCACCACGACGCGCGCCGGACCGCCCGCTTCCTGAGCGATGACCGTGCCGAGCACGGCCGGGGCTGCAGCCGGGAGAACGATGTCGACACGCGTCGACTGCTGTAGTTCCGCGTTAACGCCGTTGATGCGCTTGGCGGCGCCGCCCGGACCGGCAACCGTGACCGAGTAAGGGCCGCCAATGCGCACGTTCGTCAGGTTGTAAACGCCCCCCGTGCGGGTGGTGGTGCGATAGCTGGTGCCGGAAGGCGTATGAACGCCCGAGACTTCGGCTCCGACAACTGGAGCGCCCGACGAATCGGTAACGCGGCCTTCGATACCGGCAGTGGTAACGCCTTGGGCGAGCGCGGCGTCAGGGGCGAGCAGGGCGAGGGCGGCGACGGCCGCGGTCGCGAGCAAGCGGAATGGGTTCCTCATGGAGATGGTGGTGGTGGTTCGGTGTTTGGGGCGGATCCGCCGCCCGAAGTGGGTGCCATAGCGGGAAAAAGTGCGGCAGCAAGTAAGAAAAAGTGAACGGATTGTCGTTTGCGTTGTCGCGGGCGCCGCTCGGCGGGGAAAATCCTGAAACCCGCGCGCCTGAGGCAGTTCGGTGGGAGAAGGGATGGGATGGACGGGGCAGGCCGGATGGCTGGACGATCGCGGGACGACGGGTCGGTGCAAAATTCTGCAGAGATTTGCGCCTGCGGCGATTGCCCTTCGATTCGAGGAGGAAAACGGGGAGGAAGAAGAAGGTCCGGGCGAGTCTGGTCCTCGAGAGACCGAGCAAGAGAGGCAGATTGCGCGGCGCGGGCCGCGCGCGTATCTGCGCGGATGCTTCCCTCCGCCCTTCGGCTGGCGCCCTGCGCTGCCGCCGCACTCGTCGCTCTCGCGCTCCCGCTCGCTGCCAAGGAGCCCAAGGCTGCCCCGGCTGCGCCGACCGCTGCGCCGACCAGCACGGTGCAGATCAAGTTCGTCGAATACGACCTGCCCAACGGCCTGCATGTCATTCTGCACCAAGATCGCTCGCTCCCGGTGATCGCGAGCTATGTGCTCTACCACGTGGGCAGCAAGGACGAGCGCGCCGATCGCACGGGCTTCGCGCACTTTTTCGAACACCTGATGTTCGAGGGCTCCGACAACATTGCGCGTGGCCAGATCGACAAGCTGATCTCGGGCGCGGGCGGAAACTTGAACGCCTCGACGTCGTTCGACCAGACCGATTACTACATCAACCTGCCGGCGAATCAGCTCAAGCTGGCGCTCTGGATCGAAAGCGAGCGGCTGCTGCACGGGAAAGTCGACACGGACGGCGTGGAAACGCAGCGCCAGGTCGTGAAAGAGGAGCGCCGCCTGCGCTACGACAACCAGCCCTACGGCAGCCTCTTCGAAGAGCTGGCCAAGCTGGTTTTCGACGGCACGAACTACTCGTGGACGCCGATTGGATCGACCCAGTACATCGACGAGGCGAAGATCGAGGAGTTTCGCGATTTTTACCGAACTTTCTACGTGCCGAACAACGCGGTCCTTTCGATCGCGGGGGATTTCGACCTCGAGGAAACCAAGAAGCTGGTGGCGGAATATTTCGGACCGATTCCCAAGCGCGACGCGCCGCCGCGTCCGAAAATCGAAGTAAAGCCGCAGACCGAGCCGCGCACGGTGGAAGTGAAAAAGCAAAACACGCCGCTGCCCGCGTCGTTGCACGCCTGGCAGGCGCCGAAGGAGACGGATCCGGATGCCTACGCGGTCGAAATGCTGGCGGACATCATGGCGAGCGGAAAGAGTTCCCGCCTCTATCGCCGGCTGGTGGACAAGGAACAGGCGGCCGTGCAGGCGCAGGCCTTCCCATTCCTGGCGGAAAAAGCCGGCATGGTGGGCGTTTTCGCGGTCGGCAATCGCGGCATTACGCTCGAAAAGCTCGATCAGTTGATCACCGAGGAAGTCGATCTCGTCATCGCGGAAGGTGTGACCGATGAAGAGCTGCAAAAAGCGCGCAACGCGAAGGAAGCGCAGCTCGCGAGCTCCTATGGCTCAATGGCCAGCCGGGCGCGGGGCCTGGCGCGTTACCGCCTTTTCTACGGCGACGCGAGCCTCGTGAACACCGAGATCAACAATTACCTGAAAGTCAGCCGCGCGGACATCCAACGCGTGGCGAAAAAGTATTTCGTCCCGACCGGCCGCAACGTGCTGCACTACCCCGTGCCAGACGCGAAATGAGGCGGTCGGTAGGGGAAGGGGGAGAAGAATAAGGAACCACGAATTTCACACGAATTAACACGAATTATTTGGAGGGTGGTCCGACTTCGAAATGCCATTCTCACGTTATGGATCAAACTGACGAGATCTACCGAATCGCAGGGGCAGCGATGGAGGTGCACCGCGAGTTGCGCAATGGATTGCTTGAGCCGCCGTACCAAGATGCGCTTGAGATCGAATTGGGACTTCGTGGGATTCCCTTCGTGCGCGAGGAGCAGGTGACGACCTTTTACAAGGGTCGACCTCTGCGCAGCACGTACCGACCCGATTTCGTCTGTTTTGGAGACGTGGTGGTGGAACTTAAAGCGCTGCAGTCGATCACATCGGTCGAGGAAGCTCAGATCCTGAACTATTTGCGAATCACCGAGCACCGCCGTGGCGTGCTCATCAATTTTGGTGCCAAGTCCCTTCAGCACCGGCGCTACGTCCTCGGCCCGGAAGTTGGCGCACATTCTTCCGCTGGAATAGCTGACCGTGCACCCGCCCCAAGTCCTTCCAATAATTCGTGTTAATTCGTGTAAAATTCGTGGTTCCTCCTCTGTCTTTTCCCTTTTTATGAAGATCCTGCCCGCACTTTTAACCCTCGCGCTTGCTTCCACTGCCCTGGCGGAGATCGACCGCACGAAGCGGCCGGAGCCGGGTCCGGCCCCGGCGGCGGGGTTCCCCGACTTCATCGAGAAAACGCTGCCGAACGGACTCAAGGTCTTCATCGTGGAGAGCAAGCGGCAGCCCACGGTCACGTTCCGCCTTCTCATCAAGTCGGGGGATATTTACGACGGCGAGAAGTCCGGGCTGGCTGGGATGATGTCGACGCTGCTCGACCGGGGCACTCAGAAACGCACCGCCGCCCAATTCGCGCAGGAAATCGATTTCCTGGGTGCGCGTTTTTCGGCGGGCGCGGAAAGCGATGCGACTTCGGTGTCGATCTCCGGACTGACGAAATTCCTGCCAAAGCTGGTCGACCTTTTTGCCGATGCCGTCTTCCAGCCGGCGTTTCCCGACGCGGAACTCGCAAAGGAAAAGAAGAAAGCGATTTCCGCCCTGGTGGCGGAGAAGCAGCGTCCCGCCGCGCTCGCCCCCAAGCTGCGCGACAAGCTGCTTTTTGGGTCGCATCCGTATGGGGCGTCGCCGACCGAGACTTCCGTGGGAGCGATCACGCGGGACGATGTCGCCGCCTTTCATGTCGCGCATTTTCTCCCGAACCGCGCGACGCTCGCGATCGTGGGCGATATCAAGGCGGCCGACGTGATGCCCTTGGTCGAGAAAGCGTTTGGATCCTGGAAGCAAGGGACGCCGCCGCCGCTCGCGCTGCCGGAATTCCCGAAGCAGGAAAAGACGGCGATCTCGCTGATCGATCGGCCCGGCTCCGTGCAATCCACCGTTATCGTGGCCGCGCCCGGGGTGCCGCGGAACAATCCGGATTTCCCGGAGTTGGGCGTGCTGAATTCGACGCTCGGCGGCGGGTTCTCGGGACGGCTTTTCCAAAACCTGCGGGAGAAGAATGGTTACACGTATGGGGCCGGTTCGCGCTTTTCGCCGCAGCTCCTTGGCGGCGTTTTCAGTGCCTCCAGCGATGTGCGCAATGCCGTGACGGAGCCGGCGGTGCGCGAGATCGTGAACGAATTGCATCGCATCCGCGAGACTCCGATTCCAGAGCCGGAATTGAAGATGCAGCGCGAGTATCTGGCCGGGAATTACCTCCTCAGCCTCGAGTCCCCGGCGCAGACGGCCGTGCGCGTGCAGGAAATGGAATTCTACGGGCTGCCGGCCGATTACTACCGCACGTACGCCAAGCGCGTGACGAGCGTGACGCCGGAGAGAGCGCAGGAACTTGCCCGGAAGTATCTCCGCGACGAGGACCTGACGATCATCGTGGTGGGCGAATCGAAAGAAGTGAAGCCCATGCTCGAGAAGATCGCGCCTGTGACCGTGTACAACACGGACCTGCAGGTGGTGGAGAAGCCGGCGGAAGTGAAACCGTGACAGAGGACGGAGGACCGAGAACGGAGGACGGAGGACAGAGGACGGAGGACGGAGGACTGAGGACGGACGGACGTAACCGAACGCGCCTTTCGTTACGCGGGAGGATCGCAGTAGACGGGGACCGAAATTCCGAGACAAGGAACGGAATGGAAATCCGCTCCGAACGCGACCTTCGTGTCTTCCAGCTCGCCTACAAGTTCGCTATGGAGATCTTCGAGATCTCGAAATCATTTCCACCAGAGGAGCGTTTTGCGTTGACCGGCCAGATTCGTCGCTCCTCTCGCTCTGTCTGTATGAATCTTGGAGAAGCTTGGGCGAAGCGGCGCTACGAACTCCATTTCGTCAGCAAACTCACCGACTGTGATGGGGAAAACAACGAAACTGGGACTTCGCTTTTATTCGCACGCGACTGCGGCTACCTCCATCCCGACGTGGCGAGCCATATTCTGGAAGAAAATCGCGAGATTGGTCGCATGCTCGGTGCCATGATCAAGAACCCCCATTCCTTTCTCCTGCGTCTATAACTCCGTCCTCCGTCCTCGGTCCTCGGTCCTCGGTCCTCCGTCCTCCGTCCTCGGTCCTCCGTCCTCGGTCCTCGGTCCTCCGTCCTCGGTCCTCGGTCCTCGGTCCTCCGTCCTCCGTCCTCAGTCCTCAGTCCTCAGTCCTCAGTCCTCAGTCCTCCGTCCTCCGTCCTCAGTCCTCAGTCCTCAGTCCTCAGTCCTCAGTTTCTCGTTCCATGAATTACAAAGACACCCTGCTTCTCCCCAAGACCGACTTCCCGATGAAGGCGGATCTGGTCAAGCGGGAACCGGAGATTCTCGCGCGCTGGCAAAAGGCGGATATCTACGCCCAGATCCGCGCGGCCCGGGCGGGCGGGAAGACCTACATCCTTCACGACGGTCCGCCGTTTGCGAATGGCGATGTCCACATGGGCACGGCGCTCAACAAGGTGCTCAAGGATCTGGTCGTGAAGTCGCAGTCGATGCTGGGACACGATGCGCCCTATTTGCCCGGCTGGGACTGCCACGGGCTTCCGATCGAATTCAAAGTCGTCAAGGAGGCGCGCGGGCTCAGCCCGGTGGAGATTCGCCGGCGTTCGGAGGAAATGGCGCGTAAGTATGTGGCCATCCAGCGCGAGCAGTTCGAGCGGCTCGGCGTTTTCGGCGATTGGGACCACCCTTACCTCACCCTCGAGCCCGCCTACGAGGCCGAGATCATCCGCGCCTTTGGCCAATGGGTGGAAAAGGGATTGGTCTACCAGTCGAAGAAGCCCGTCTATTGGAGTACCGGTGCGCTGACTGCGCTGGCCGAGGCGGAGGTAGAGTACCAGGATCGCATCTCGCCCGCGATCTACGTGAAGTTCGCCGCGATGAACGGCAAACTCGCCGATCTCGGCGCCAAGGTCGTCATCTGGACCACTACGCCCTGGACGCTGCCCGCCAACCTGGCGATCGCGCTCAAGCCCGATGCCGCTTATTCCGCGCGGCCTTATCGCGATGCGGCCGGCACGATCGAGACCCTCGTTGTCGCCGATGCGCTGGTGGAATCGTTTTGCCACGAGACTCAGCTTGGGCCCGCCGGCGAAGCCGTCTGGAAGTTTACCGGGAAGGACGTCGAGAACGACAAAGCGAAGCATCCGTTCCTCGAGCGGGCCTCGCTCCTCATCGTGGGCGATCACGTCACGCTCGATGCTGGAACTGGCTGCGTGCACACCGCGCCGGGACACGGCGTGGACGACTACATCGTGGGGCAGAAGTACGGCTTCGCGATCCTGTCACCGGTCGACGAACTGGGGCGATTCACGGATGAGTGCGAGGTGCCGGAGCTGGTGGGAAAGTATGTCTTCGACGCGAATCCGCGCATTGTGGAAATGCTCAAGGAACGCGGCGCGCTCGCCGGCGAGAAGCTGGACCATCCTCACACCTACCCGCATTGCTGGCGTTCGAAGGTGCCGATCATTTTCCGCGCCGTGGAGCAGTTTTTCATTCGGATCGACGCCATCCGCGCACGGGCGCTGGCGGCGATCGACGAAGTGGAATGGATCCCCGCATGGGGCAAAAACCGCATCTACGGCACGGTCGAATCGCGGCCGGATTGGTGCATCTCGCGCCAGCGGAGCTGGGGCGTCCCGTTGCCGGTCTTTTATAACGAAGCGGGAGTGCCGGTGCTGCGGCCGGATTGGATCGAGAAGATCGCTCAAGTGGTGGCCGAAAAGGGCACCAACGTTTGGTTCGACCCGAACGACGACACGCTCGCCAAGGTGCTCGAACTCCCGGCCGGCTACACGCGGCGGCATGACACGCTCGATGTCTGGATCGATTCCGGCGTGAGCTGGCTCGCCGTGGTGGAGAAACGCCTGCACCACCTGGCTCCAGCCGATATGTATCTCGAGGCGACCGACCAGCATCGCGGCTGGTTTCAATCTTCGTTGATCACGAGCACCGCGCTCCGTGACCGCGCGCCGTATCGCCAGTGCCTGACCCACGGCTTCGTCGTGGACGTCGACACCGGCAAGAAGGTCTCGAAGTCCGAGCAGGGAAAATACAAAAAGCCAACGGAGGCCTCGTACTTCTACGGCAAGTACGGCGCCGATATCGTGCGCCTCTGGGTCAGCAGTGTCGACTACACGAATGAAGTGCCGTTCGGCGAAGAGTCGTTCGCCCGTCTCACCGACACTTATCGCCGAATCCGGAACACGTTGCGCATTCTGCACGGCAACCTGCACGGTTTCGACGCGGCGAAAGATACTGTGACGGCGGAGCACTACACCGTGATCGACGCCTGGATCGCGCATCGCCTCGGAGAGGTGATCTCGACCTGCCGCGCGGCCTATGCAGCGTACGAATTCCATCGCGTTTATCACACCATCAATCATTTCTGCGCCGTCGACTTGAGTTCGCTCTACGTCGATATCACGAAGGATCGGATGTACTGCGACCGCGCGGATTCCCCGCGCCGACGCGCGACACAGACCGTGATGCACCAGGTCTACGGTGCGCTCTGCCGCCTGCTCGCGCCCATCCTCGTCTTCAGTGCCGATGAGGCGTGGGGTTATGCCCAGCCGGCAGG
The DNA here is from genome assembly GCA_038226705.1 of Chthoniobacterales bacterium. Classification (GTDB taxonomy): domain Bacteria; phylum Verrucomicrobiota; class Verrucomicrobiia; order Chthoniobacterales; family SZAS-18; genus SZAS-18. The sequence continues at coordinate 64,989 of JBBRQH010000009.1, forward strand.
TTCCGTGCATGTCGAGCTGTTCCCGGCGGCGGAGGACTACTGTGCGCCGCAGGGCGCCGAGAGCGCCGCCTTCATCGAGAAGTTGCTGCCACTCCGCGAAAAAATCGCACAAGCCATCGAGCCGGCGCGGCAGGCAAAGCAGATCGGCAATACGCTCGAAGCGGAGATCGCGCTGGAAATCGCGGACGAGGCGTTGCTCGCGGAGTTGCGCGGACGCGAGTCCGAGCTCGAGGAGTTCTTTCTGGTGAGCTCGCTGGTGCTCAGCGCAGGGCGGGAAACGCGCGCCGCGCTCCAGACCAGCGAGACGAAAAAATGCGCGCGTTGCTGGCGCCATCTGCGGAGCGTGGGCTTGAGCGTCGCGCACCCGGAACTCTGCGATCGTTGCACGGAAGCAGTAAGCTGAGCCGCGCCCGCAAGGTGGACGCGGTGGACGCGGTGGACGCGGTGGACGCGGTGGACGCGGTGGACGCGGTGGACGCGGTGGACGCGGTGGACGCGGTGGACGCGCGCTCGTGGGTCGCGGAGCGACCGCTGAAGGTAGCCGTGGGTTTCAACCCACGGTTCCAAACACGAAGCGCAGGCGTCGCGGAGCGACGCTTGAATGCTCGGCTCCGCTTACCGCAAGAACCGCCCGAGGTTTTCCTCCTCCCAGCGCCGGGCCTTCCGGTAATGGGGGAACTGGCGTTCGCGGCGGAGAAACTCCTCGGTGTGCACTTTACGGCGTCCGCTCGGCATGGGCCGATCGGGGACAATGGCATGCAGCATCTCGTGGAAGAGCACGTACTCCATGAACCACATCGGGACGAAACGCTGGTCCAACAACGGATGAATTCGAATGATACGGTCCTCTTCCTGGATCGTACCGAAGACGAAATACTCCCGCGGCGCTTCCTTGCGGCGCCGGCCCCAAACAATGCGATAGCGCTTCAGCGCACGGTTGAAATAGAGTTCGTTCAGTCGGTCGAAAATCTCCCGCAAATCGAAATACTCACCCTCGTGCGGAAACCGAAACTGACGCTGCATCGGCAGCGCGCCTTGATGGGCGAGTTTGCGCTTGGTGGTCTTCTTCTTGGCGGGCATGGGATCGAGGCGGTTCACGCCCGGACCTTCACGGTACGTGTCGGACCCATGCGCCACAAGTTTTTGGGACGTCACGGACGTGGGAAAATTTCACGCGGCGCCCCCTTTCGGGAACGCAACCTGCGTGGGCAGAGACCGCCACCATCTGCCTTCTTGATTGGGACATTTTGTCGCGATTCGCCCTCGAACGCTCCACACAGGCGGAAATCTCTGAAAACGACCCTCTCAGTGAGGTTTAGGACACCTCTAAAATCCTTGCGTAGCGAGAATTCCCCCGCGATGTCGGGGCAAATCCCCCTTCCCCGTGACCCTTTCCTGTCTCTTCCGTATCGCCTCGGTGTGCTCCCTGAGCATTTTCGCGTTTGGAGCCCCGCTTTACGGACAGACCGCTGCCCCCACCAAGCCGGCGGCACCGAGCGGAAACGCCGCCCGGGAAACCATCGATGTGCTCGAGGCGCAGAAGCTCAAGGACGCCATCGGCAAGGAAGTGACCGCTACCGGGCACGTGGTGGGCGTCGGTCTGGACGCCAAGTCGGGTAATGTTTTCCTGAACTTCTCCCGCGACCGCGACAGTGGGTTCGTGGTCATGATCAAGGGCAGCGCCGCCAAGGCGGCTGGCGTCGACTTGAAGGAGAAATACAATGGGAAGGACGTCGCCGTGACGGGCGTGCTTTCCCTCTTCAAGAACAAGACGGAGATCGTGGTGCAATCGCTCGAGCAGATCGAAATCAAATAGTTTCGCACCCGGACGGGTGCCGGAAGAGTTCCTCCCATGCCCCTTGCCCCGGAAGCCGTTCCTCCCGCGCCGTCCAACCTGCGGCGCGCCGGGAAATTTTTTCTGCGTGCCACCCGGCTGCGCTGTCCGGATTGCGGGCAGTCCCCGATTTTCATCCCGCTGCGCCGGACGCGCTCACTGCGCGATTGGCTCACGCCCTTGGATGGGTGCCCGCGTTGTGGATACGCCTACGAGCGGGAGGTGGGCTACTTCCTGCTCGCCATCTGGGGGGTGGGCTACGGGGCGAATGCGCTGCTCGGCATCGCCATTTACCTGGTACTCGAAACCTATTTCACCGTGGCCATCACCACGCTGCTGCTGGCCACCACGTTGCCGCTGCTCTTTACTTCGGTGCTTTTTGCCCGGCACGCGAAGTCCTATTTCCTCGCTTTCGATCATTTCGTCGATCCTCCCGTGCCTTTCCGCGACGATCCGCCGGACGACGGCAACCGGGCGGTGCCAACGGCGCCAAGCCCGGACCCGGCGCCGAATGCGCCTGGTGCTTCCCCCCCGCCGCCGCGCGTGGTAGAGACTCGTTGATCGCATGTCCCGCGCCCTCGCCCTCACGGTTTACGCATTCACCGCCGCGCTCTTCGGCTGTTTCTTTTTCTATCCGATCTCGCAGACGATCGGCGGCGCCTTCTTCATGAACGGGGAGTTCACGTTTCAATTCGTCCTCGAGGTTTTTCGCAACCCGCTTTATCTCGAGGGCCTGCGGAATTCCCTCGCGCTGGGGCTGTGCAGCACGCTGGCCGCCCTGGCGATCGCCCTGCCGCTGGCGTGGCTCGCGGATCGCTACGACTTTACCGGGAAGAAGATTTTCTCCGCCTTGGTTCTTGCCCCGATGATCCTGCCGCCATTCGTCGGTGCGATCGGGATCAAGCGCGTCTTCGGGCAGTCCGGTGCGCTCAACTCGGCGCTGTTGGAGCTTGGCCTGCGCGACACGCCCATCGATTGGCTGGGCGCCGGGAGATTTTGGGGCTGCGTGGCCCTTATGGGCCTGAATCTTTATCCGGTGCTCTACCTCAATCTCGCGGCGGCCCTGGCCAACATCGATCCCGCGATGGAAGAAGCGGCCGAGAATCTGGGCTGCACCGGGCTGCGCAAATTTTATCGCGTGACTCTTCCGCTCATTCTGCCCGGGCTCTTCGCAGGGGGGACGATCGTCTTTATCTGGGCCTTCACCGAACTCGGGGTGCCGCTGATTTTCGAATTCGAGCGGGTGACCTCGGTGCAGATTTTCTACGGCTTGAAGGATATCGGCGGCAGCCCCTTCCCCTACGCCCTCGTGGTGGTGATGCTTTGCACCACCGTATTGTTGTACTCGCTCAGCCGCCTGGTGCTGGGCCGGGGCGGACATGCCATGATGCCCAAGGCCAACACGCAGGGAGGGCCGCAGCGCCTCGGCCCATTCGGCGGGGCGCTCTGCCTGGGAGCGTTTGCACTCGTCGCTTTTCTCGCGCTCCTCCCGCATTTCGGCGTTACGCTATTTGCCTTTTCCCGCGACTGGTACGGGACGGTCCTGCCGGATTCCTTCACGCTCGACAACTTCCGCACCGCGCTCGGCCACAACCTGACCGTTCCCTCGATCGGCAACAGTTTGAAGTACGCGGGGATCGCCACGATCATCGATGTCTTCCTCGGTATCGCCATCGGGTACCTCATCGTGCGCACCGAGCTGCCAGGGCGCAAAATCCTGGATACGGTGGCCATGTTGCCGCTGGCGGTTCCCGGTCTCGTCATTGCCTTTGGGTACCTGGCCATGACGCAGGAGGGAAAGTTCTTTGCCTTCCTGAACCCGACCCGGAATCCGTTGCCCCTGCTGGTCATTGCGTATGCCGTGCGACGGCTTCCGTACATGGTGCGAAGCGCGGTGGCGGGGTTCCAGCAGACCTCGCACACGCTGGAGGAAGCGGCGCAATGCCTCGGCTGCCCGCCGCTACGAACCGTTCGCCGCATCACGGTTCCCCTGATCGCGGCCAACCTCATCGCCGGAGGTCTGCTCACGTTTTCCTTCGCGATGCTGGAGGTGAGCGACTCGCTTGTCCTCGCCCAGCGCCAAGCCGATTACCCGATCACGAAAGCGATCTTCGAACTCTTCCAACTCCTCGGCGATGGGCGCGCCGTCGCGGCCGCATTGGGCGTGTGGTCGATGGTCTTTCTCGGCTTCACCATCTTTATCGCGAGCCTTACGCTCGGGAAGAAAATGGGGGCGCTGTTCCGGGTTTAGGAGAGCCGGGCCCCCACTGCTGCGATCGGTCCGATAGGTCGGATAGGACCGATGTGGCCAACCATGCTCTCGAGGAAGCTGTCGCCCGCTACGCTTCCGCGTACACCCCGTGCCGGCGAAACTTCGCGTAACGCGCCGCCAGCAGCTTTTTCACGCTGAGGCCGGAGAGTTGGTCGAGCTGTTCGAGCAGGACGACCCGGAGCGCTGCAGCCGCTGCCGCGGGATCGTGATGCGCGCCACCGGGCGGCTCGGGAACGACCTCATCGACCATGCCGTGCTCAAGCAAATCCGGGGCGCTCAGCTTGAGGGCGGCCGCCGCCTCGGGCGCGTGGCTGCGGTGCTTCCAGAGAATCGCGGCGCAGCCCTCCGGGCTGATGACGGAATAGTAGGCATTCTCGAGAATGAGCACGCGGTCCGCCACGCCGATGCCGAGCGCGCCGCCGCTCCCGCCCTCGCCGATGACGCACGCGATGATGGGAGTTTCCAGCACCATCATTTCCCGCAAGTTGACGGCGATCGCTTCGGCAATGTGCCGTTCCTCCGCGCCCACCCCCGGATACGCGCCGGGCGTGTCGATAAAGGTGATCACCGGCAGCTTGAACTTCTCGGCCATCTTCATGAGGCGAAGCGCCTTGCGGTAGCCTTCGGGGTTCGCGCTGCCGAAATTCCGCAGGATGTTGTCCTTCGTGTCGCGCCCTTTCTGGTGGCCGAGGACGACGCAACGACGGCCATCGATGGTCGCAAATCCGCCCGGCATGGCGCGATCCTCGCCAAAGAGCCGGTCGCCGCGCAATTCGATAAAATCCTCGAAGCACATGCCCAGGTAGTCGAGCGCGTAGGGCCGCTGGACATGGCGCGCGATCTGGACGCGCTGCCAAGGCGTGAGGTTTAGGTAGATATCGGTGCGCAGTTGCGCGATGCGGGCGGAGATGCGCCGGACCTCGGGATCGACATCCACGTCCTGCCCCCGCAAATGCTTCTTCAAGTCCTCGAGTTTCTTCTCCAACTCGACGATCGGCTTCTCGAATTCCAGCGGGGCAATGGTCATGGGGAACGCGACGTTAGCGGAGTGGAGAGCGAAAGGAAAAGGGGGAAGACGCAAGTGTCAGGAAGCGAGGGCCGCCGCGGCGGCGGAAGAATCAAGATTCAGGAAGCAAGGGTCAAGGGGATCCAAGCGGGGACAAGATGGAAGAACACGCCAGCGGATTGCGGCCCGAAAGCGGTTCGCCTGGCTACCCTCTTTCTTTCTTACGTTTTTGCTCCCCTTGCACTTGATTCTTACCTCTTGATTCTTCCGCCTCCGGCGGCCTTGTGCTTTTGCTCTCCTTGATCCTTGATTCCTGAATCTTGATTCTTCCGCCGCGGCGGCCCTTAGTTCTTCCGCCGCGGCGGCTCAAGGCAGGATGGTCGCCGCGATTCCGGGACTGACGAGCGTGTGCAGTTCTTCGAGGTCGGCCGGATCGAGACCAAGCCCGGTGGGCGGCTTGGCTGCGGCGGTGGCGGCTGGGCCGGCGGGGGTCTCGGGATAGAGGGTGTAGCCGGGCTGGGCGAGGATGATCCAGCGAGTGCTGCCGGGATATTCCTTGGTGCCGAAGGTGACGCGCTTACCGTCGCGGTAGGCAACTTTCTCAACGACCCGGGTTTTGATTTCGCCCGGTCGGGACGCGCCGGGGAGCATCGAGGCTTTCACCGCATATTGCTTGAAGAACTTACCTTTGTTTTGCAGCACCACGCGCTTCTCCCCGAGATGAATCTCGAGCGAGAAGTCTGGCTGGAAGATGGAGAGGCGCTGGCCCGGCTGGATGATCGTGTTGGCGAGGTTGTTCGAGCGCATGATCAACTCGCCGCTGGTCTTGAACTGCCGCGCGATCTTATCCAGCGAATCCCCGGCCTTTACGACGTAGTCCGCCTTGTCGGGCGCCGGCAGGGTGGAAAGCGCGAGATCGGCGTTGATCTCGCCGAGGAGGTTGCGCGCATCGTCCAGACGCGGCGAAGTCGGGAAATTCATGACGATGGCCTCAAGCTGGTCGCGGGCTTCCGGGAGCTTGCGTTCCTTCTTGAGCGCCTCCGCCTTCGCCAGCTCCGGCCCGGCCGGATCGGGGGTGGGGGCCGGCATCGGCGGGGGGCCGGCCCGTTCCGCCGAGGCGGGCCGCGCCGGCTTGACGAGGAAAACGTAGGCGGCATACCCGCCCCCGCCAAAAACGCCGAGCACGAGGACAACGAGGAAAAACGTCTTGAACAGCTTCATGGGAAATCGGGGTGGTCGCTCAAGCCAGACCGCCGCGGCGGAAATCGTCGAAATTTCCCGGACCCGATTGGGCCACGAGATCGAGCGTGAACTTGATCAGCCCCACCTCCCAGCCGTCTTCCACCCCCACGAGCACGGCCGCGAGCGGGTCTGCGGAATTTTGCACATCGGCACAGACGCGATCTGAAAGCGCCTGCAGCGAACCTGTCGCGAGATCCTCCACCACGTGGGAGCGCCGCACTTGAAAGCCATATTTCAAGAGCGCGACCTGCGGATGATTCGATTCCCGCAGGCTCCGCAAGGCCTCGGCAAAAGCTTCGGCTCGTTCACCGAATCCTTCCAGGAGCAGGCGCGCAGCCGATTGCGGGGTGAAGATGGCGGGCTTCTCCGCTTCGACAGTGCCGCGCCGGATCCGGATCGAATCGATCCGATCCATCGACTCGGTCAGGAGATGAAAATTGAAGGTCGTCGTCCCAAAGGTCTGGATACGCCGCTGCGGGGCGAGGAGCACACGCGTGTTCTCGAGGGCGTAGTCGAAATCGTCTTCCCGCATTTTTGGGTCACCGTAGGGCGCCCGGACCCCCATGCAAGGCAGCGCGGCAGAGGCAGCGCGTCAGCGGCGCGTATAAGGCACCCGATTCCGATCGCACCACTCGCGGGCGGGGACGATGCCGCGCTCCGCGGCAGCGCGGTAATACGATTGCGCCTCGGCCGGGTTCTTTGGCACCCCCAGTCCACCCTCGAGGCATTGCGCGTAAAAGAACATGCACAGACCGCTGTCCTGATCGGCGCCCCGTTTGAAAAGTTCTGCGCCCTTGCGTTCGTCCTTCCGCGGTAGACCCAGCCCGCGCATGTAGTACGTGCCCAGGTTGCCGATCGCGTTGTTGTTCCCGAGATCCGACGCGCGCTCCATCAGCTCGAAGGCTTTGCGCGTATCGACCTTTACTCCCTGGCCCTTCTCGAAGGCGATCGCCAGACCCTCGAGCGCGCGGGGGTCGTCCGGACGAGTGGCGAGCGCCTCGTTGAGCAGCGCGGCCGACTGGAAGAAATCCACCGCCACCCCGCCTTTCCCCTCGCGATAGCATTCCGCGAGGTAGACTTTGGCGCGGGCGTCCCCCTTGTCGCTCGCTCTTTGGTACCAGCGCGCGGCTTCGGTCTGGCGCGACGAGAGTCCAGGTCCGCCCTTGAAGACGAGCTGCCCCACCGCGATCATTGCGCCGGTGTTTCCCTTTTCCGCTGCGCGAATGTAATAATCGTAAGACTTCGCGGAATTGTTCTCCGCGAGCTGTTCACCGAGGAACATGAGGGCGGATTCGGAGCCCAAATCGGCCGCACTCTCGAGCATGGAGCGGAGCTGCGCGAAGCGCTGCGTGCGCAAGGCCGGGGTGGTGGCGCGCTCGGTAATGGTGGCGATGACGCGATCGAGCCGGCTTACCGCCTGTTCCTCTTCGGGGAACTTCCCCGCCAGGTCGAGATAGGCGCGCAACTGCTCGGTCGGAATGCCCGATGACTCGGTCTTCCGGGCTTCCTCCAAGGCGATCTGGAAGAGTTCACGACGGCTCTTCGGTTCCACCACCGGTCCCGGGGTGGGCGTAGGCACGCGAGCGATCGCCGGAGTGGGGGTGAGTTCCGGGGCGCGCGTAGGTACGGGCGTGGCCACCACGACCGGGCCGGGGGTGGGAGTCGGATTCAGCGGCGGATCGATGGGCTTCTTGCCGAAGAAAAAGTAGGCTCCCGCGCCGAGTGCGATCACCGCAACCACGGCGATGATGGGCACCACCGGACTGCTGCTCTTGACCTCGGGGGGTGGGGGCGTCTTGGTCGGCGGAAGACCGGGAAGAACCGGCGGCGGCCCCGGCTGCGGTGCAATGACGGACATCGCGCTGGTGCCGCCGGTGCCGCTGCCTCCGCCGGATTTCAGTGTGGCAATAAATTCCGACGCGGTCGCAAATCCGCCCGGGTGCAGTGCCCGGCGCAGCGCGGTATTTCCTGCCTCCGAAAGCGTGGGGAGCGGCTGGATCCGCGCGGTCTGACCGGGGACGACCCGCGGCGCGGGCGAGCCGCTCAACAACTCGAAAGCCAGCGCCGCAATTTCCCGCGGATAATCGGCTGGGGCATTGGCGCCGTTTCCGCCGCGGGTGCCCGGGACCAGGGTTTGCTCCGGGGCGAAGGTCGCCGTGTTTGCGCCTTCGGCGAGGGAGACGGGCATCACCTTCGGGTGAAACTCCGGCCATTCCGCCACCGGCGAACCGAGAAAGGGTGGCCTGGACCCGATTTCGTACTCGGCATTGAATGCGACCTGAACTTCGGAAAGCCCGAGCGCGAGAGAATCGAGACCCTGTTGCGCCGCATGATCGGCGGCGGCTGCGACCGGCTCGAGCAGCCGGAGGGTGTCCACGGCCGAAAGCCGGCTCCGCCCACGGAGCAAGTCGAGCAGGGTGAAGCCATTGATCCACTCCGAGACGAGGAGCGGATGACCTTCGGCGGAGCGCTCGAGCGAGTACAACTCCGTGAGCCCGGGATGCGGGACCGCCTTGGCGGCTTGGAAAGCGCGCTCCGCCTTGCCTTGTTGATCGGGCGTCGCGAGCAGCGCCAAGTGCAGGACCGTCACCGAGACCGGGCGGTTGTGATCGACATCCTGGGCGAGGAAGAGACGTCCGCCCGGGACTTCGCCGCAATCGCGCAGCAACCGGTATCGGCGCGAAAGGACCATTCCGACCGCCGGCGGCGGAGCGCTGCTCATCGTCCCCGCGGTGGTGGCGGAGGCCGCGCTGGTGGCACCCGGGGTGGTGAAGGCCTGCGTCGCAAAGGAACTGTCGCTGGCGGGACCGACGCCGGCAAAATGCGTGGCTGTGGCGTCCGCGGCGTTGATGGCGCGCATTGCCGCCTCCACTTCCTTCCGCAGCTCCGTGGCGTTCTGGGGCCGGTGGGCTGGATCCTTTTCGAGCATCCGCCGCAGGAGCGCCGTTACTTCCACGGGCTGACCGGCGAGCGCTTCAAAGGGCGGCGCCTTTTGCAGGTGATCCCGCATGATGGTCGCCAGCGAGCCCGCGAATGGCGGCTTGCCACTGAGCATCCACCAGAGGGTGACGCCGAGCGCATAGATGTCCGACCGCACATCCAGATCGCGCTCCTCGAGCATCTCGGGGGACGCGAAATGTGGGGTGCCGACGAATCCCGCGATCGTGACTGTGGCATCGCCGGCTTCCTTGTGCGCGCTCTTGGCGAGACCGAAGTCGATGACCTTGACGATGACGTCGCCGCTGTCGTCATCGTCCTGCACGAGCATGAGGTTCGCGGGCTTGATGTCGCGATGAACCAGGCCTTCGCGTTCCGCGGCGCGGAGTGCCTTCGCCACCTGGAGGACGATTTCGAGGGCGGCGGCGGCGGGAAGCGGGCCGCCGCGTTTGACGCGGTCTTCCACGGTTTGCCCGGGGATGAACTCCATCGCGTAGAAGAACGCGTCGACGTCCTCGCCGAGGTGGAAGACGCCGGCGACATTCGGGTGCGAGAGCCGGGCCGCGGCACGTGCCTCGCGCACGAACCGCTGGCGGGCGACCTCCGAATTCAGGTAAGTCGCATTGATGACCTTGAGCGCCACCGTGACCCGCAAGTTCGTGTCGAACGCCTTGTAGGTGATCCCCATCGCGCCTCGTCCCAGCTCGAAGAGCGACCCGTCCTCCCGACGGAGAACTTCGTAATGTTGAAACTTTTCAGTATCGGCCATTCTGGCGAGTTCAGCGGGTCGTGCAGCGTCGAGCCGACTTCTCTGCCACATGTTTTCCTTTTCGAACAGTGCGGAGTTGCTTTCGGGGCGCGAAGAAACAAACCATTGCCCCGTTGCGTCCGTTGACTATATCCTTCCGCTCGTATTTCCCCTCATGGCCGCCAAGCTTCGAATCAACACGGTCACGGGAGAGAACTACGAGGTACCGATCCAAAACACGGCGACGATCGGTCGGACCAGTGAAAACACAGTTTGTCTGAACACGAGCGCGCACATCAGCCGGCAGCACGCGATCATCCGCTGCCACAATGGCTACGAGTACCAAATCATGGATCTCGGGAGCCGGAACGGCACCTACGTGAACGATCAGCGGGTCGTGCTCCCCGTTACGCTCACGCACGGCTCAAAGATCAAGATTGCGAGCAACGAAATCATTTTTGAGCAGGAGGCCGAACCCGTCGGCGAGGAGGCGATCGAGGCCACGCTCGCCGCAAGCACCGATCACCACGCGCAGAGCGTGCGCGCCGCCGCCATTCTGGTTTGCGACATCCGCGGCTTCAGCACGCAATCGGAAAAAATGCCGGCGGAGGTGCTTTCCCAGCTTTTGGGGCAGTGGTTCCGCGAGACCGGGAATCTCGTCCAGCGGAGTGGCGGCATCATCGACAAGTTCATCGGCGACGCCATTCTCGCCTACTGGCAGCCCGCCGTGCCCTCGCCCAGCGAGACGATGGCCGATGGGCCGGCGCCGGAATGTTCCGCCGCCTTCGAAGCCGCCCGCGCGATGCTGCGCGTCGCGAAAAAAATGCACTGGCCGAACGAGAAGCAGTTTGAGGTCGGCGTGGCCGTGCACCACGGCAAGGTAAGCTTTTCGAACATCGGCCTCGTGGCGCAGCGCGATGCCACGATCATCGGCGACGCCGTGAATACGGCTTTTCGCCTCGAAAGCATCATGAAGGCGCTGAACCAGAAGCTCCTGCTCTCCGACAAGATCGTCGAAGCCATGCCGGACAAATCGATTTTCGTCGATTTGGGGGAGCAACAGCTCAAGGGGAAGTCGCAGATGGTGCGCGTCTTCGGGATGAAGGAAGGTTTCGAGTTTTGACCTCCAGCCAGCCCGCCGCGCAGGGTCGCGATTTCTCTCGTGCATGACTCCCGAACGCACGCCCACGCTCCGCTTCAAACGCTACGAGATTGAGTGCGACGCCAACGGGAAGCCTCTCGTGCTGGGCCGCGGCGGCATGGGCGTCACCTACCGGGCGCGCGATCCCAAGTTGGAGTGCGTCGTGGTGCTCAAGGTGGTGGGTGAGGCGATGCAGGGCGATGAGGCGGCGCGGGCGCGCTTTCGCCGCGAGGCCCGCAAACTCGCTCAAGTGCGGGATCATCCGCATATCGCGACCGTCTTCGATTTCGACGAGGAAGACGGGCTCGATTTCTACGTCATGGAGTTGCTCGATGGCGAGGATTTGGGCGCCCGCGTGCGGCGGGTCGGTCCGTTTTCCACCCGCGATGCGCTGATCATTTTGCGGCAGGTGGCCTCGGCCCTCACCGCGCTTTGGGCCACGAGTTCGGTGCATCGCGATATCAAACCCGCGAATATCATGGCGTTGCGGGACGAAACGCACGGGTTGCGGGTGAAGCTCATCGACTTCGGCCTCGCGAAGGATGTGGGCGCGGCCGATGTGACGCAGGTGACCAAGACCGGGGAGACCGGGGGCTTGAGCGTCTTCTACGCCAGTCCCGAGCAGATCCAGGCGAAGGAAGTGGACATTCGCTCCGACATTTATTCCCTCGGGGTCACTTTCTGGTTTTTGCTGACCGGCAAGCCGCCGTTTGCGGGTGCGTCGCTCTGGGAGGTGACCAATAATCACATCCATCAGCCGCCCCCGTTCGAGTTGCTGCCGCCGCATACGCCCCCAGCGGTCACGCATCTGCTGGCGCAGATGCTCGCGAAAGATCCCGCCGATCGACCGGCGGAACCGACGAAAATCGAGGCCGCCGCCGCGGACATTCTCGATATGCTTCCGCCCGACGGAGCGGAGCACGACCTGGGTTCCGGTCCCACCACGCTCATCTTCAGTCCGTCGTCGGCGACGACCAAGTCATTTGGCGCGACCCAGCCAATGCCGATGGAACTCGAGCCTGCACGCGCGAGCGAGGCCTTGAAAGTGGCCGATGCGCTGCGTTCGATGAGCGCGCAGACGACCGTCGCGCAAAAGATGCGTCCGGCGCGGGATTTTTCGCCCCAGCTTTTCCTGACCTCCTCGCAGTCCGTGGCCGATCGCGAGCCCCGACGACCGGGCCTGCGCACGTGGATCCTTTTCTCGTTGGGGGGACTCGCCATCTTTTTGGGTTCGTTCTTCGCTTTTCGATGGATTACCGCCGACAAAAAAGACGTTCCTCCCGAGAGGGGGGCGCCGGTTTCAGGGGCAGTCGCCACGCCGGTGCCTTTGCCCGTGCCAGGCAGCCTGGGTGCGACGCCGCCCCCGGCGGCGCCTGTTTCCGAATCGGAAAAGACCAGTACCGCCCTGGCCCCGACGGAGGCGGGGACACCAGCGGCTGCGCGCGAGGCGTTCACCAACTCACTGGAGCAACGCTTTCTGCCCGTGCCGGGCACGAAAGTTTTATTTAGCGTCTTCGAAACCCGCGTGATCGACTTTCGGACCTTCGCCAACGAGACGAAGGCGAGTCCTTCCCGCTGGCGAGGGATGCTGGTGCTCGATCGCGTCGGCTGGCGGGCGCGCGATGGTCTCGATTGGCGGGACCCTGGATTTCCGCAGTCCGATGGCCATCCGGTTGTGGGTGTGAATCACGACGACGCGATCGCATTTTGCGAATGGCTGACCAAGCGCGAACGCGCCTCCGGCGCGATCCGGCCGTCGCAGCGCTATCGGTTGCCGACGGATGCCGAGTGGAGTCGTGCGGTTGGACTGCCGCCGGAGCCCGGCAACACGCCGCGCGAGCGTGATTCCAAGATGAAAGGCGAATATCCCTGGGGTCGCGAGTGGCCGCCGACGAAGGCCTACGGAAACTATCGCGGAGCAGAGGCAATCATTGGCCGCGAACCGGAAAACCCGGAGCGCAAAGTAGGTCCGGCCGATGGGTTTCCCCGCACAGCGCCGGTGGGAAGCTTTCCGGCCAATGCGCTCGGCCTCCATGACGTGGGCGGCAACGTGTGGGAATGGTGCGACGACTGGTATGACGGGGCCCACCGCACGGTGCGGGGCGCGGCGTGGTTTGAATACGACGCAGCGAAGATGCTTTCGTCGTATCGGGATGGCGCCATGCCCTCGCTCCGCAAGTCTGACATCGGCTTCCGCGTGGTGCTTACGGCTCCGACGGACGATGCGGCTCCCCGCTGACCGGCGGGCTTTTCAGAACTTCAGGTGCTTCACCGTCAGCCCGTTGTTGATGAGTTCGGAGAGGGAATCGATGCCGATCCGCAAGTGGAGCGAAGCGAACTTGGAAGTCACAATATCGTCGCTGGTCGCGGTCTTCACGCCCTCCGGGACCATGGGCTGATCGGAGACGAGGAGCAGGGCGCCGGTCGGAATCTCGTTGTGGAAACCGGTGACGAAAATGGTGGCCGTTTCCATGTCGATCCCCATGCAGCGGACCTTGCGCAGATATTTTTTGAAGACTTCGTCGTGTTCCCAGACGCGCCGATTGGTCGTGTAGACCGTCCCGGTCCAATAGTCGCATTGATGGTTGCGAATGGTGGTTGAGATCGCTTTTTGGAGGGAAAACGCCGGCAGGGCCGGCACCTCCGGAGGGAAGTAATCGTTTGAGGCGCCTTCCCCGCGGATCGCGGCGATCGGCAAAATCAGGTCGCCGAGCTTGTTCTTGCGCTTCAGCCCGCCGCATTTGCCGAGGAAGAGCACCGCCTTTGGTTTGATGGTGCTGAGGAGGTCCATCACGGTGGCGGCGCTCGCGCTGCCCATCCCGAAGTTCAGGATCGTCATCCCATTGGCCGTGGCGTTTGGCATCGGCCGATCAAGTCCATGCACCGGCACTCCGTGCAGGTCGGCGAACATCTTTACGTAGTTCGTGAAGTTGACGAGGAGGATGTACTTCGCGAATGCGCCCGCCGGGGTGCCGGTATAGCGCGGGAGCCAGTTGGCGACGATATCGGCCTTGTTCTTCATCAGGACGGGAGACTATCGGCGCTCCACGCCGGCGGGAAGATTGATGCGAAGTTCGCGGTGTTTCACCTGTCCGCCCACCTCGGCGACCTGGGCCGCAGCCCAGACGCACACCAAGCCCAGCAAAAAGATCCCCAGCGATCCCCAAGTTGCCACGACCGTCGAGCGCCAGGCGGCGCCCGCGGCGACCCAGGCGAGCGCCCCGGTGGCGTACAGCAGCGGGGCCCAGCGCCGCGCTTCCTCCGCATGAATCTTCAGGAGCACATCGGCCAGCGGATCGGCGGGCTGGAATCCGAGCACACGGTTCAAGGCCGCTTCGCCCGTCAAGACGACGAGCACCGAGGAGAGCGCGAACGCCCCCACCAGCCCCAGGGCGAAGACCGTGGTCGGCCGATGCCGGAGGCACAGAGCCCCGGCGAGGAAGAGCAGCGCCGTGGCGAGGCCGACGATCGGCAAATGATTCAGCAGCAGATGGGCGTATTCGGGCTGGCGCGTGATCTGCGTGAATTTGTCCATGCGAGAAAGAATCAGGAATCAGGAATCAATTCCAAATCGTGCGAAGATGCAGAAAGCACGCCGGACCGGCGCGCGATGCAGCAGACCCACTGCCTGCTGCTGGAATCGCCCGCCGTCTCGACTGCCGATGCTTGACCCTGCTTGGGTCGACTTGGCCCGTGATTCGTGATTCTTGAATCTTAGGTCAGTTGAGCCGCGTCCAGTTCTGGGAACGCCCAAGGAGGGAGAAACCGATGTAGCCGCGCACTTCGATCTTACCGTTGCCGGTCATCTGCATGTAGGACTTATAGGTCTTGCCGTTCTTGGGGTCGTAAATGGTGCCGTTTTCCCACCGCCCGCCGCCGGCGCTGGTGAAGCTTTTCAAGAAGACCAGGCCGATGAGCGGATCGCTGCGCTTCCCCGAGTTGGGATTGTTGACGTCCGACTTGGGCTTGCCGTCCTTGTCGTTCGGCTCCTTGAGCGACAGGATCTTGCCAAAGAGCTTCCCGCCCTGTTCGTAGATTTCGAAATTTGCCTCCTTGGCTTCGTTGGTCCAGGTGCCGACCGGCGATTGAGCGTGCAGGGCGAGGGGAAGGGCGAGGAGGGTGCAGAGAGCGAGGACGAAGCGTTTCATGAAGGGTCTGGGTGGGGTGGATCGGGATTCAGCCTCCAGCCTGAGGAAGAACCCGCAGATTTCAATCCGCTTTTTTCGATTTTCAAGCGTTGCCCGGGACCCGCAAGGGCCTCCACGAAAGGCGCCCATCGCGTTTGAGCAGAGAGTGAATCATGAGCATTTCGCCCACATTTTCCGGCGTGATCAACCCGACGAGCCGGCCGCCGCGATCGACCACGGGAAGAGCGGGGCATTGCGCTGTTTGCATCAGTTGAAACGCCTCTTCGAAGGGCGCGTAGTAAGGCACGGTGGGAACGTCCCGGCGCATGTGATCGGCCACGGGTGCATCCTGGCCATGCTGCGCGAGGGCGGCGACGAGGTCGTCGCGGGTGAGCATGCCGCGCACCCGTCCATCGGTTTCCACGATGGGAAACTCGTGCTGCGCGGTCCGGAGGAGAAGTTCCACGGCGTCGGCCAGGCGGGCGTCCAGCGGGAGCGCCTTGAACTCGGTGATCATCGCTTCTTCCAAGCGGACGCTCCGCGTGAAGTCGCGTAGTTGGGCTGTGCGCGTCTCCGCGGAGGCCGCCATGAACACGAAGAAGGCGACTAGCACGAGCATCGGGTTTTGCGGCATGCCGCCCACACCGAAAAGCCCGATGCAGCCGAGGACGAGGGCGAGCGCCTGCCCGATGAGCGCGGCAATCGTCGTGGCGCGCGCAAACGGCAGCCAAAGCGCGAGCAAGGCCCGGAGCATGCGCCCGCCGTCCATAGGGAAGGCCGGAAGGAGATTAAAGAGCACGAGCACGATATTCGCTCGCAGCAGCGAAGGAATGAGCGCGAGGTGCGGATGCTTGAGCGCATCGCCCGAAAGCGACGCACTGCCTCCCAGCACGAGCCAAAGTCCGAGCGCAATGACTATATTCACCAGGGGTCCCGCCATCGCGATCCAGAGCTCCTGCTGGGGCTTCTCGGGCATGCGTTCCAGGCGCGCAATGCCACCGAAGGGCCAGAGCGTGATATCGGGGGTGCGAATTCCGTAGCCCAGGGCCGCGAAGGCGTGGCCGAACTCGTGCAACAGCACACAGAAGAAGACGAGGCAGACGAAGATCACGGTCATCCACGCAGCGGGCCAGCCGCCGACCGGAAAAGCCTGGGCCGCGAAATAGCCCAGAAGCAGAAAAAAAGTGGCATGAATCCGCACCTCGATCCCGGAGATGCGGGCAATCAGAATGGACCAGCGCATGAATAAAGTGGGCGGTGTGGACGCCGAACGGGGAAGAGTCGCCGCGAAAAACGCGGCACGCCACTCCCCGGAGCGTCATCTGGGCAGCCGTTCGCAATTCGCAATTGACGCGCGGCTTGCGATTCATCCTTGGCACGCTGCGTCGTGCCGGGGAAGATGCGCGCGTGTCCGCCCACTCCGACTGGACCAATACGGTCGTGCTTGCCCGCGGGTCGGCGAACACGCCGCCCCTCGCGCGCGTGCTGCGCGTCGTCGCGGTGCTGGCCTTTGCCCTCGCGCTCGGCGGCCTTGGACTTTACCTGAGCCGGCAACTGCCGGGTGAACGCTCGAGCGCCCTGGCCTGGGTCGAGATCTATTTCTCGCCGCTGGCCTTGCTGAACTTTGCGCTTTGGGGTGCGGGCCTGGCCTGGGCGGCGCGTTTGCTCGAGCGCACCTCGGCCAGCTTGCGCCGCCGGGCCGGGCTCGAGCGCCGGGTGGAAGTTCATGCCCGCCAGTTGACCGACGCGAACACCGAGTTGCAGGCCCGCATGAACGAGCTGCGGCAGACCGCCGAGGCTCTGCGCCGCAGCGAGGAACGCTACCAACTCGTCATCGGCGCCTCGCGCGATGCGGTCTGGGACATCGACCTCGTGACCGGCCAGCAGTTTTTTTCCCCACGCTTTTTCGAGATCATGAATTTCCAGGCGGAGGAGCCGGCGGATCGGTTTCGCGCCTGGGAGGCGCGCGCACATCCCGACGACCTGCAGCGGGTGCGCGCGGTCTTGCGCGAACACTTCAAGCACGACACGCCCTACCGCGTGGAGTGCCGCGTGCGCATGGCCGACGGCGGCTACCGCTGGATGCTGAACGTGGGCCAGGGCGTGCGCGACCAAAACGGGCACGTCGTGCGCATGGTGGGAAGCACCAGCGACATTGATGCCCAGAAGCGCGCCGCCGAAGCGCTCGCCCAGGCAGCGGAACGGTACAATTTCCTCGCTGATGCGATGCCCCACATCGTCTGGACCGCGTCGCCGGCGGGCGTGATCGAGGACGTGAATGCGAGCTGGGTGAATTTCACCGGCCTGACTTCCTCGGAAATGCGGCTGCTCGGCAAGGATGCGATGCGGCGCGTGATCCATGACGAGGACTGGCAGGGCTTCCACGAGACCTGGCACGTGTCACTCGAGACCGGCGAGCCCTTCGAATTCGAGTTTCGTATTCGCGGCGCCCTCGATGCGCAATACCGCTGGCATCTCGGCCTCGCGCTCCCCCGCCGCGACACCTCCGGCAAGATCGTGCAGTGGGTCGCGACCTGCACCGACATTCACGATCAGAAGCTCGAGCGGGACAAACTGCGGGTGGAGAGCGGGGTCTACTTGCGCGAGAGCCGGGCCGCTGTCGAGGAGCTGGTCAAATCGGAGGAGCGATTCGCCCTCCTCATCGAGAGTTCGCCGCTCGGGTTCTTCGATATCAACCTGCTCACCGGCGAAGCGTATTTCTCCCCCCGCTGGAAACAGATTCTCGGCTACGAGGTGGACGAGCTCTCCGATCTCTTCGTCGTCTGGATGGAACTGCTCCATCCCGATGACCTGCAGGCCTTCAGCCAGGGGATTCGCCGGCGGTCGGGCGACGATTCGAAACGGGTCAGCTTCTCGCAGGAATTCCGGATGCGGCACCGCGATGGGCACTATGTCTGGATCGAGTCGAACGGCCTGGACTTCTACGACACGGGCGCGATCCGCACGCGCTCGCTCGGGTTCAATGCCGATATTTCCGAGCGCAAGCGGGCGGAGGCCGCGTTGCGCGAGGCCCGCGATTCCGCCGACAACGCCAATCGGGCCAAGAGCGAGTTCCTGGCGAACATGAGCCACGAGATTCGCACCCCGATGAACGCCATCCTTGGGTTTTCGGATCTCCTCGACGGCCTCGTCTCCGACCCGCGGGCGCGCTCGTATCTAGGGGCAATTGGATCGAGCGGGCGCGCCCTGCTCGAACTGATCAACGACATTCTCGACCTTTCCAAGATCGAGGCGAACAAGATGGAGTTGAACTTCGAGTCGGTGCAGTTGCGTTCGCTGCTCGGCGACATTCAGCATGTTTTTTCGCCGCGGGTGATCGAGAAGGGCCTTTCCATTTCGCTCCTCGTGGCGCCGCAAGTGCCGGAACGCCTGCTCCTCGATGAGGTCCGCTTGCGCCAGGTCCTGTTCAACCTCGTGGGCAACGCCGCCAAGTTCACCGATCGCGGGGGAATTCGGATCAACTGCTCAACCAGGCCCTCCGCCCGGGTCGGTGACTCGCTCACCGGTCCGGAGCGGCACGATCTCACGCTTGAGGTGATCGATAGCGGCATCGGCGTACAACCGGAGGAACGCGACCGCATTTTCGAGGCCTTCACTCAGGCCAGCGGGCAGAGCACGCGCAAATACGGCGGTACCGGTCTTGGCTTGAGCATCACCAAGCGCCTCGTCGAGCGCATGGGCGGAAAGATCTCCGTGCAAAGCACCCCCGGCCGCGGGAGCACCTTTCGGGTGGTGCTGCCGGAGGTGATGCTGGCGGACGACCGCTCCAGCACAGTCCACGGCGCGCCTCTGGCCGTCGCCGGCCTCGAGCAATTCCTGCCCGCCACGATCCTGGTGGGCGCAGACTTCGAAGTGAATCGCCTGCTCTTCGCCGGGTATTTCGAGGACTCAGGTCACCAACTGGTCATGGCCGAAGATGTCGCGAGCCTGCTCAACCTCGCCGCCGAGACGAACCCCGATTTGATTCTCCTGGACCTCTGGCTCCCGGGTTTGGATGCGCCCGCGCTCGCCCGCAAAATCCGCGAGGATGCGGCGCTCCGGGCCATTCCCATCGTGATTTGCACGGCCTCGACGAGCGACGCCGAGGAAAAGCGGCTGCGCGCGCTCGCGAACGGGCTGCTGCGCAAGCCGATCAGCAAGGCCGACCTGGTGGCGGAGCTCAAGCACTACCTCTCCGCCCGCCCGCAGTACGACGTCACTTCCGCGACGACGATCCTTTCGTCCGAGCCCGATCCGGTGCTCCCGATCGCCGAGGACCGCGCGCATTGGCCGGTCCTCATCGAACGCCTGCGGATCGAAGAGCGCGACATCTGGCCCTCGTTCCGGGAGGCGCCGAATATTGATGAAGTTGAAGCATTCGCGCGCCGCTTGTGCGAGCGTGCTGCCGCTTATCACGCTCCCGCCTTGAATCGATACGCCCGCGATTTGCTGCGCCAGGCGCAGGAATTCGATATGGAGGCACTGCCCCGCACGCTCGCCCGCTTCCCGCATCTCATCACCGACCTCGAGGCTGCTTGCGACACCGATCGCGTCTTGCCCGTGTGACCCCGCGCATTCCCGCCGCATTCCATGACTAATCCGATCTCACTTTCTTCCCTTGTGACCCGCACGCGACCGCCGGGTGAATCGCTTGTCCTCGTGGTGGACGACATGCCTCGTAATATCCAGGTCGTGGGCAATCTCCTGCGCGAGGCCGGTTACCAGGTGGCCGCGGCGACGAGCGGCATCACGGCGCTGCGCGCGATGCAGCAGCGCCCGGCCGACTTGGTGGTGCTCGACGTCATGATGCCGGAGATGGATGGCTACGAAGTCTGCCGGCGGCTGCGCAACGATCCCGCCACGAGCGAAGTGCCGGTCGTCTTCCTGACTGCGGCGGCCGACACGGACATGCTCGTGAAGGGGTTTGCCGAGGGAGCTGTCGACTACGTAACGAAGCCCTTCAAAAGCAGCGAATTGCTGGCCCGGGTCCGAAATCATCTGGATCTCAAGCATTCGCGGGAGATGCTCCGGCAGAACGCCGAGCGCTTGCAGCAACTGGATGAGGAAAAGAACGAGTTTCTCGGCATTCTCGCGCATGACTTGAAGAATCCGCTCAGCGGCGTGGTGGGTTTCGCCGACCTTCTTCTCGATGAGCCGGAGATGGATCCGGTCGAGCGCTCGGAGCATCTGAACATGATCCGCACGTCCGCCCAGCGAATGATTATGATGGTGCGAAATCTCCTCGATGCGAACGCGATCGAACGCGGGCAGTTGAACATGGAGATAGCCACCCATGATCTCGCGGAGATCGCCGCGTTCGTGACGGAAAGCTTCCGCGCCCGCGCCGCCGTGAAGTCGCAGTCGCTTTATTTTGAGCGACCGGACGGGTCCGTCTTTACCGCGGTGGATCGCAATCTTTCAATCCAGGTGTTCGACAACCTCCTTTCCAACGCGATCAAATATTCGCCCCCCGGGCGAAACATCTGGATCCGCCTCCGTCGCGAGCCGGGGACGGCGCATTTCGAGGTGCAGGACGAAGGGCCGGGCTTGAGCGAGAGCGACCAACGAAAGCTCTTCACGAATTTCGCGCGCCTTGCGCCCGTCGTGACTTCTCCAGGCGAGGATTCCACCGGCCTCGGCCTTGCGATCGTCAAACGCGTTGTGCAAGCCATGCGGGGCCGCATCGGGGCCATCAGCGAGCTCGGCAAGGGGAGCATCTTCTGGGTGAAGTTTCCGGCCGCCCATGCCGCGCCACCCAATGTCACGCCGCCGATCGGAACGCCCCTCCTGAATTGATCCCTGCGCCGGGCCCGGGGCGAGGAGATCCCGAGCGTCCATCCCTCTCCCATGACTGAGTCCTGCGATTCCGTGCCGACGGCCGGTCCGACTCCCCCGTATCGGCTGGAGTTCGAAGTGCGCCCCAAGTTCCTTCTCGCCCGGGTGTATGGCGATGCGGATACGGCTGCGATCTCGCTGGGCTATTGGCGTGAGGTGGCGATCGAGTGTCGAAAACAAGGCCGTCGGCGGGTGCTGGTGGTCGAATCGTTCAAAGGCAAGGCGACGCCCATGGAGATGTTCGAAGTGGCGTCACACCTCGGCGAAGTCGGCCTGCGCGGTATCACGATCGCCTTCGTGGATACGGAGCTGGACCAACTCCCCGAGAACCTCTTCGGGGAGACGGTGGCAAAGAATCGCGGCATTCACGGGAAACTTTTCAATTCGATTGCCGCCGCCGAACTGTGGCTCGACGCGCGGCCCTCACTGCCCCGTGAGTTGTAGAGCCTGTCGGGTCGCCCTTCAGGCTCTACGAACTGCTTAACGGCGCCGGAGGAAGAGTTCCCATTCCGGAATGCCGTGGGTGTTGCGGAGCGCCACCGTCGCCGGGAGGTCCGGCGGCGCCGCCGGGGCGCGCTTGAGCACGAGTCCGGCCTCGCTGGGCAAACGATCCGCTTTGCGCGAGTTCACGTCGCGCGCCGCGAGCACACAGTTCTCCCAGTTCGTTCGACCGCCGCGCGAGCGCGGTACGACGTGATCGATGTTGCCCTCGCCGACCGCCAGCGCGCGGCCCGTGTATTGGCAGCGTCCGTCATCCCGGGCCCAGACACCCCGCAGCGAGAAGCGTGGGCGGCGCCGAGGGATTTTGGCATAGCGGACGAGCACGAGCACCGTCGGCACGCGGACTGCACCCCGCGCCGTTCCGATGGAGGCATCGCCGGCGCGCACGGGCAGGCGGATCCAGTCCGACCAGCGCACGGGGGCGAGGCGATCGGCGTCGATGTCGAGGGCCGTGGCGGCATCGGAAGCCATCATGCAAAATGCCTGCTGGGGCGTTTTCGCGTGGATGGCCTGCCAGTGCCGGTTGAGCACCAGGACGGTGGGAAGTTCGAGCGGGTTCATGGAAGGAAGAGATTTCGCGGGTGAGGTGTTCATTCCTCGTGGCTGCTCGCTCGCGTCCCGTTCTGCGGGACCAGCCGCCAAAAATCCTCGCGGCGGATCCATCGATTCATGCGTGCATGCCCACTAATTGCGCTTCGGGGATAAATTGGTGCTCGCGGTAGGATTTGTACCTGCACTACCGGGATTCTCGACGCGGTGTCACTGCCTTGGGCTACGCGAGCATTTGAAAAGAGCGGAGAGCCGAGGTCCTGCCCCCCAGACCTGAGAGCAGGTCCGATCCGTTTTCGAAACGGTCCCGGTACGCTGGCCCGGTTGACTCCCCAAGATTGGTGGGTTCGGCGGGAGTCGCACCCGCATCATCGCGGGTAAAAGCCGCGTGTGTTGTATTTCTGACACCCCGAACCCAAATGTGCGGATGCCGGTGGTCCCGCCCCACAAGCCCTCCGCTGGAGAGCTCCCGCCGTTTAGCAAACGGTGGCGGCGCGCTTGGCCGCTTCGGCATCCGATCGCGCCCCCCAGGCGCGAGAATCTGCATCCCGCTCGACGAGCAGGCGAAAAACAAAAACCATCGCTCCGGGTGGAATTGCACCACCGTTCCGCGGCTTCTGAGGCCGGCGCTCGGCTGCTGAGCTACGGAGCGGAAAAATTGGCTGTCTCGGATGGACTCGCACCATCACTCGCCGGGTAACAACCGGCCGTGCTGCTTTGACACTACAAGACAATTGCAGGGAAAATTGGTCGTGCACCCCGGTGCTGCCCCGGGTATCTCGCCGTCCCAAGCGGCGCGGATTGCGGTCTTCCTCGTGCACGAGGTTTGGAGGGGCGTGCCGGACATGCTCCGGCCCCGCGTCGGTCACAGCGACGAATGCGAACTGCTACACCACCGCCCCTGTTGATTGGTCCCGGCGGCAGGAGTCGCACCTGCACTGACGCGTTTCTGAGACGCGCGCCTCTGCGTTGGGCTACGCCGGGTTTGAAATTGATCCCGCGGCCGGATTTGCAGCGGCGTCCTCCCGTTTACGAGACGGGTGCATCATGCTGCTCTGCCACACGGGAGTTGACTGGTCTTGGTCCGAAGCCGATGCGGCGAAAAGCACCGCTGGGCGGAAATGGCCGCTGCCGCACGAGTTGCACGTGCTCCTGCGGGGTTTCAACCCGCCGCTCTTCTCCATGAGCTACGCAGCGCAGATATGAGTTCCAGGTAAATTGGTCCCTTCTCGCGGGGTTGCGCCGCGGTCGCCCGGTTATCGGCCGGGTGCTCTGCTCTTGAGCTAAGAAGGGTTGGTCGCCCGCGGAGGAGTCGCACCCCCGACTTCCGGATGTGGGCCGGACGCGTTTCGGTTACGCCAGCGAGCGTTGGGTTTGCGGCGCTTGTCCGGCGCCGGGCCCTTGATTGGTAGGTCGCCAAGGATTTGCACCCTGACGACGGGGTCCGAAGCCCCGCATGCTGTCTCTTACATCAGCGGCCCAAAATGGTCGCACGCCTCGGTGCTGCCCCGAATTTCTCCTGATCCCAAGTCAGGCGGGTTTGCTGTCTCCCTCGCGTGCGTTCCCCAACTCGCGGGAAAACTGGCGGGTCTGACGGGTGCTGCCCCCGTCTCTCCGGTGCGACAGACCGGCGAGAGAATCTGTTCCTCCACAGACCCGAAGGTCCGGCCTGCAGGGGCAAGCCGGGTAATGAAAGGTTGCGGGACACGGAGTCGAACCGTGCCAGGCGCGGCTTATGAGACCGGCCATCCCCCGGGGATTCCCGCGGTTGAGTGTTGGAGCCTGGCGGTGCTGCCCCGCCGTCTGCCGGGTGCAAGCCGGCCGCTTTGCTGGCTAAGCTAAAGCCCCTGGAAATTGGCACGGAGTGCCGGTGCTGCCCCGGCGCGGCAAGGATTTGGAGACCTCGCGGCACGGCTGGTGCCCTCCGTGTGGTGCGGTCGCCCGGTGCTGCCCCGGGGTCTTCGCGCTGGCGGCGCGTTGTCGTGCTGTTGGACCACGACCGCAAAAGATCGCGCTGGCTCCGCCCGTTTGGGGCGGAGGGGAAAGAGGGCGCCGGTTTTAACCGGCGGGCCCTTCAGCGCTTTGGATAAAGAACAATGAATGAACACCCTTGCTCCCGGTGAGGGGACCAACCCGCAGGCTTTTCACGGCGGATGTTTCGGTGTTTACGGGGCACACCTCCCGAAGGAAGCCCTTGAAGCTGGAAAAAGTTCATCTCTCAGGTTTGCCCGACTCCAGCGTCCCACCTTGTTAGATGGCAATACATGCCGTCGTCCGCCCGATGATAGAGCGGCTTGACTTTTCCCATTTTTACCCGATCCTGAACCCAGGATCGCAAACAGGAAGGCTGGAGAGGCTGACGTTGGATGCGGGCCGATCACCCCGGAATCAGTTGACGCTGATTCCGGGGCTTTTCGTTCCCGCCGGATGCGTGGAGCTTATTTCATTTTGGTCCTTGGTTGAGAGCGGAAGTGGAAAACGGGTTGGTCGGAAATGCGTGGAAAACAAAAAACCCTGTCGCCGGGAGGCTGACAGGGTGTGCAGAAGGATTTGTTCCTAAATGGATTACACCTGAAAGCCGGGGAGTATGCGGAGCGTCGCGAGGACGTCTTTGCCAAGCCACAACGCGCCACAACGGACGCTCGCCTTGGGGTAGAACGAGCCACCCCGCAGCGAAGCGCGTGAGCGCATCGCGGCGTCGCCGCCGGGGATAATGGAGTGGTTCGCGTACATGGGTGGGATTGAAAGTGATCGCAGCGTAGGAGGAGAGACGCACCGCGTCAACAACTATTCTAAACTTTTTCTATTTATTTGCGCAGAACAGAGGGAAATTGATTGGAGCGGGGCTCACGCGGATCGGGAAAGAGGGCGCAAATGTCCCGGCTCGGGCGTGCGGGCCGACTTCCATGCCGGCGAGCGAAGTGCCAGGGGGGAGAATTGAACTCCCGGCCAAGGGCTTATGAGTCCCCTGCTCTACCTCTGAGCTACCCTGGCGTTTTCGCGGAGGAGGAGTGTAGTGCAATCCGTTCCGCTCGCAACCGGATTTGCGCTAGGCTGAGCCATGCCGGAACTCGCCGAAGTCGAACTCACCCGCCGCGTCTGGGACATCGGCCGCGGCGCGCGCATCTCCCGCGTGGAACTCCATCCCCGCTGCCGCATTTTTCGCGGCCTCGACCCCGAGACCCTCGGACCGGCACTCACGGGGACAAGGCTCGAATCCTCCGAGGCGCGCGGGAAGCAGATGCTCTTTCGTTTCAGCGGAAACGCGTGGGTCGGAATCCACCTGGGCATGGCGGGAAGCTTGCACGTGGAATCGGCCAAGTTCGTGCCGGGGAAGCACGATCACTTCGTTCTGCGGCAGCCGAAGCGCACCTTGGTCTTTCGCGATGTCAGGCACTTTGGCCGTGTCCTGCTCCACCTTGGCTCCGAACCGCCGGCGTGGTGGCAGGCGCTTCCGCCCGAACTGACTTCGCCTGCCTTTACGAAACGTCTGCTGGAGGATTTTCTCACGCGCCGCGCCCGGGCTCCTCTCAAGGCCATTCTGCTCATGCAGGAGCGTTTTCCCGGCGTCGGCAATTGGATGGCCGACGAGATTCTTTGGCGTGCGCGTCTCCCTCCCGCGAGCACTGCGGGCGGATTGAGTGCGCTGGAGCGAACGCGCCTCTGGAAGGACGTGCGCTGGGTCTGCCGAGAGAGTTTTCGGAAGATCGACCCCGATTGGAGCTATCCGGACTCGTGGCTGTTTCAACATCGGTGGAAACCCGGGGGCGATTGTCCACGGTGCGGCCTTGCCTTGGAGCGCGCGACGATCGGCGGCCGAACCACCTGCTGGTGCCCGAAATGTCAGCCGGCCCGGGGCGTTCCCCAAAGGAGCCCGAGGAAAGCGAAAGGCTGAAGATGGGGGATTTGGGTCGTCTGCGAGTTTCGGGTTTTGTCTTTCCAGCGTATCTGCGCCGCGTGCTTTCCCCGACCGTTCAACTCGCTTCGCTCTGCTTCGTCGTGCGCGACGGAAAAATTCTGCTTATCCGCAAGAAGCGCGGCATTGGTGCCGGGAAGATCAACGGGCCGGGGGGAAAAGTCGATCCGGGCGAAACCATGCTGGAATCCGCCGTGCGCGAGACCCGCGAGGAAATCGGCGTGACGCCTCTTGCCCTTGAGCAACTGGGTTTGCTGCATTTCGACTTTCTCGGCGGCATCCCGGTGGAATGCGGCGTGTTTCGCGCCGCGGACTTCACCGGCGAACTCATTGAGACGGACGAGGCCATCCCGCTTTGGGCGCCGCTCGAGGCGGTGCCGTATGGCGAGATGTGGGACGATGATCGCGACTGGATGCCACTCTTCCTCGCCGGAAAGCGATTTCGCGGGTGGGTGCGCATCGCTCCCGGTGAGCACGTGCACGACGTCCGCGTCGTGGAGGTTTCGGCCGACGAAATGCTATAGCGGAATGGTCGTGCGGAGTACGTCCGCCTGGTCTTGCGTCGAGCGCAGGACCGCTGTCTTCAGCGCAGCCGGAACGAGGAAGAAGTCGCCTGCCCGAAAGATCCGGCCGCCGCAATCCACATTCCCGGCCAAAACCGTGAAGATTGCAAAGCGGTCGCCGGCCAGGGCGGGGCGGGGGGCGGAAACCAGGAGGCGTTCGACGCGGAAAAAGGGGCATTCCGCCTGCACTTCGCCCACTGGGGTCGCGAGTGTCGGCTCGAAGTCATCGAATCGAATCGAGCGGAGTGATTGTTCGAGGTGCAGCTGGCGCGGGCGCCCATCGAGCCCCACGCGATTCCAGTCGAAGACCCGATAGGTCGTGTCGCTGTTCTGCATGACCTCCACGATCACGTTCCCTGCGCCGATGGCGTGAAGTCTTCCCCCGGGAATGAAAACGGCAGCGCCGGTGCGGGAAGGGAAACAATGCGGGTAATCCGCGGCATGGCCTTCGCGCACTCCCCGCTCGAAGGCGTCACGGGTCGTCCCGCGCTTGAGCCCGGCAAAAATCTCGGAGCGTGGCTCCGCTTGGGCCACGTACCACATTTCCGTCTTCGGTTCGCCCCCGTAAGCGGCGGCCACTTCGGCCGTCGGATGCACCTGCAGGGAAAGAGTTTCCCGCGCGTCCAGCAATTTGAACAGAAGGGGAAAGCGTTCCGCGTCCGGCAAGCCCGCGCCGAAGACAGACTCGCGCTGAAACTCCCAAAGTTCATGCAGGTTGTGGCCCGCGAGCGGCCCTTCCCGGACCACGCTTTGTGCCTCGGCGCGATCGACGATCTCCCAGGATTCGCCGATGGGAACATCGGCGGGGAGCGCCTTGTGGAAGAGTTCCGCGAGCTTCCGGCCACCCCAAATCCGTTCCATGAAGATCGGCTCAAACGCGATCGGCTGGGAAAATGAAACGGACGAAACAGTCGCTGGCATCGGACGCTCAATGTGGCGCATCACGCGAGCTTGGCCACCGCCTCGCGCCATTCGGCGAGTGTGTCCACGTCCGTCTTCGACGGGAGCAGGTGGCAACTCCAGCCCAGCTCGTGCAGGCGTGCCTGGGTCTGCGCGCAGACGCGCTCGGTGCTCCAATCGATCCCGGCGAAAACCTGCGGGTCGGGCCGGCGCAAGGCGAGCAGGTAGTACCCGCCATCGAGGCTGGGACCGAGCACCGCGTCATGCGAATCGAGCGCAGTGAAGGCCTCGGCGAAAAGCCCGGGCGAGAGATCGATGCAATCGCTGCCGATCACGGCTGCGCGCGTGCAGCCGGCGGTAAAGGCGGTCTGAAACGCATGTGCAAGACGGGCGCCGAGGTCCACTCCGACCTGCGGCTGAAAGGTGGCATCCGGCCGAGCGAGCCAGGCCCGCACGGTCGCTTCCGCCTCGGCGGGTGCGAAACAGACTCGCAGTGGCACATCCCGGGGAAGCTGCCGCAAAACCTGTTCCGTGAGTCGTCGATAGGCGACGGCTGCCTCCTCCATTCCGATTTCGGATCCAAGCCGCGTTTTCACCTGACCTGCGACGGGGTTTTTCACGAAGAGCAGGATGCAGCGCATGGTATGGAGCGACGGGGGAGTGAGGACTGAGGACTGAGGACTGAGGACTGAGGACCGCCTAACGGCAACGGCGAAGAGAAATCGTCAGCGCGATTCAATTCAATCCCTTCCCACGTCGCGGCATCGCCTTTAGGGTCAGTGGCCAATGGCGAGAGCAAGCGAGCGAAACAACCGTCGGGAACCTGAGCCCAGCGCATGGAGTGAGGCGCCGGCTATCGCGCTATTCTTCGCCGGGCTCGTTCTCTTTCTCGCGTTGCTCTCCTACAACCCGGGCGATTTGCCGTCTTGGGTGCCGTTCAGCATGACGTCGAAGCCAAACTCCCCGACGATGAATTTCATCGGCCCGGTCGGTGCGGTCTTCGCGGGCACGTGTTACTTCCTGGTCGGCGCCGCGGGCTATCTCGTCGCGGTTTTCTGGATGGTCTTTGGCGTGGCGCGCGTCTTCACCACGCAGCTCAAATTGACGCCACTGCGCTGGGTCTGGATGGCCGTCTCCGTGGTGGCGGCGGCGTGCCTCGCCCACCTGCAACCTTTCGGGCTGCTCGACTGGAAAACCCGTTTCAATATTCACGGGGCCGGGGGTTTTACCGGGTTCTGGATCGGCGAGGCGCTGCTGCGCGACCGCCTGCTCGGCACGGTGGGTTCGGCCATGGTGCTCACCGCGATTTATCTTTGCAGCGTGGTACTGCTCTTCGGCTTGCACCCGGTCGCCGTGCTGCGCCGCACCCTCGCGGCGATCGGCGAATGGCGGGAGGGCCGCCTTCGCGCCCGGGTCGCCGCCGCCGAGGATGCAGAGCGCATGGAACTCGAGCGGATGCGGATCCAGCGTGAGCAACGCCGGCTCGAGAAGCAGTTGCGACGGGCCGGGGGCGAACCCACCGCAGAAGTTTCCCTCGATCCAGCGCCGGCTCCGGGCGAGGAACTCCTCCCCCATCCCAAGCCGCAGATCATCGACTCGAATGTGCCGATCCCGGCGATTCGCAAGCCCAGTCTCTCGGAAGTGCTGGGACGGGGCGGCAAGCCGGCGCGCGACCTGGTGCTCTCGGGCGCAAGGGCCGGTGACATGCGTTTCGCGAATTATCAGCTGCCCTCCGCCGAGCTTTTCGATGCGCCGGACCTGCAGAGCCGTCCGCAACTCGATCCCGACGAGTTGCTCCGCATCCAGGCGCAGATCGTCGAGTGCCTCGACCATTTCGGCATCAAGGTGAGCCCGGGGGATATCACGCGCGGCCCCACCATCACCCGTTACGAGGTCTATCCCGCCAAAGGCGTGCGAGTGGACAAGATCGTCGCGCTCGAGCGCGATATCGCCCGTGCCACCCGCGCGGAGCGCATCAACATCCTCGCGCCGATCCCCGGGAAGGACACGGTCGGCATCGAGATCGCGAATTCGCGCAAGGTGAAAGTCGCGCTGCGCGAGCTGCTCGAGAGCGAGGATTGGGCGGCCACAACCGCGAAGATTCCGCTCGCCCTCGGCAAGGATGTCTACGGCAAGACGATCATCGCCGATCTCGCCGCCATGCCGCATCTGCTCGTGGCCGGCACCACGGGCAGCGGCAAGAGCGTCTGCATCAATTCGATCGTCGCCTCGATCCTGCACCGCTTCTCCCCGGAGGATCTGCGCTTCATCATGATCGACCCGAAGGTGGTCGAGATGCAGCACTATAACGAACTGCCGCATTTGGTGGTGCCCGTGGTGACCGATCCCAAAAAGGTCCTTCTCGCCCTGAGCTGGCTCGTCAGCGAAATGGAGAAACGCTATCAGATATTTGCCAAGGTCGGGGTGCGCAACATCACGGGCTTCAACGCGCGCCCGAAGCCCAAGTCGCAAAAGGAACTTGATGCCGCCGCCGCTGCCGCGGCGGGCCGCATTCCGGGTTCACGCACCGAGCCGGTGCCGCTTTCCGCCGCGGGCCGGCGCCCGGCCGACGACGTGATGGCCCTGCCGGTGACATCGCAGAAGCACTACGTGAAGCTGGACGTCTCGCTCCACGACGCGGAAGAAGGGCCGACGCGGGCGGATGATCCGCAGCTGGAAGGTACAGATGACGACGACAACACGCGCGAGTTGATGGCGCTGGATCGTCCGGCGCAGGTTACGCCCAAGGGGCAGCGCAACGTGCGCGACGAGGATTTCGAAATCCCGGAGAAAATGCCTTTCATCGTCGTGATCGTGGACGAGCTCGCGGATTTGATGCAGACCGCCCCGGCCGATGTCGAGGGAGCGATCGCTCGCATCACGCAAATGGCCCGCGCGGCCGGCATCCACATGATCGTCGCCACCCAGACCCCGCGGGCGGACATCGTCACCGGGATCATCAAGGCAAACATCCCGTCGCGCATCGCGTTTCAAGTTGCCTCCAAGATCGATTCGCGGGTCATCCTCGACGAAAACGGTGCTGAGCGGCTGCTCGGACAGGGCGACATGCTTTACCTCCCTCCGGGCACGAGCCGGATGACACGTGCGCAGGGTGTCTTCGTGAACGACGAGGAGATTCACCGCCTCGTGAAGTTCTGCAGCGACCAGGCCAAGCCGCACTTCGAGAGCAGCATCCAGCAGCAATTGAGCGCCAGCGCGGAAAATGCGGACGAGGACGTCACGCCGGAGGACGAGATCCTGGTGGAGAAATGTCTCGAGATCATCCGGCAGGAACGCAAAGCCAGCACCTCCATGTTGCAGCGCCGCCTCCGTCTCGGCTACACGCGCGCCGCGAGGGTGGTGGACATCCTCGAAGCGCGCGGAATCCTAGGACCGGAAAACGGCGCCAAGGGCCGGGAGATCCTCGTCGATATGGATCGGGATTTGTAAGGGCGCACGATTCTCACTCGCCGTATTTGAGCTTCATCTGCTGGCGCGCTCCGTGGTGAATCTTTTTCCAGGCAGCCTTCGTGGCGCGTTCCCGGACGGGGTCGGCCCGGCGGGCGGCGTATTCCTGTTCGCGCTGGAGTTTTTGCCAGCTCTGCCAGCGCTCGAGGGAAAGTGAGCCGTCCTCCAGCGCCTCCTGGACGGCACACCCGGGCTCGGCTCGGTGAGTGCAGTCCGCGAATCGGCAGCGCGGCGCGAGGGCAGCGACCTCTCCAAAGGAAGCGTCCAGCGCCTCGTCCCCCACGTCCCAGAGCTGCAGCTCGCGCATGCCGGGCGTGTCGATCAGGAGAGTTCCTCCCGGGGCCACAAGCAGCTCCCGCCAGGTGGTCGTGTGCCGGCCCTTGCCGTGGGCACGACTGGTCTCCGCCGTGGCGAGTGTATCCTCGCCCAGGAGCAGGTTGATGAGCGTGGACTTGCCCACGCCGGAGGAGCCGAGGAATGCGACTGTGCGGCCGGGTTGCAGCCAGGGGGCGAGGGCGCCGAGCCCCTCGCCGCGGGCGGCGCTGAGGACGACCACCTCCGCTCCTGGCGCGATCGTGGCGACCTCGCAGCGCGCGCGTTCGGGGTGCTCGTGCAGATCCGCTTTATTCAGCAGCACCACCGGCTGAGCGCCGCTGCTCCACGCGACCGCGAGATACCGCTCGATGCGGCGCAGGTTGTAGTTGGCGTCGAGCGCGCTGACGAGAAACACGGTGTCCACATTGGCGGCAACCGCCTGTTCCGTTTCCGCCGCACCGGCGGCCGTGCGCGAAAAACAGGTGCGGCGCGGGAGCACCGCATGAATATCGGCCTGGAGGTCGTTGCCACGGATGCGCACGGCCGCCCAATCGCCCACGGCTGGCAAAGCGGCTGTGTTTTCGGAATGGTGGAGGAGACGGCCGGTGCATTCGGCCGAGAATTCGCCGCGTTCGGTGAAAACGCGGCACAAGCCTCGATCCACCCGCGCAACGCGAGCGGGGATGAGGTCGGGTATCAAGAGCGAACGGAATGCCACGTCGAAGGTGGAATCCCATCCGAGGGAAAGGAGAGTCATTGGAAGAAATGAAAAACGATGAGTCGGAAAAACGGGGCACGGCGCGGCAGGCGCGTCGCGGAAAGGCAAAAAAAAGGCCGCCCACGCGGGCGGCTAGCGAAACTCGTTTATGACGAGAGGGCGCTGTCAGCAGCGCCCGACCACAGCAACCAGCAGGGGCAGGGCAAGGGAGGCGGAGACAATTCCGTTCACGAGGCGCGATGAGGTTGGGGGTGGAAAAGGAACCTCACCATGAGGAGGGAGAGGATTGTCCGGAAGGTTCGAGTCGTCAATTGGCCCTGATGCGGAGGCCGGCGGAAGGACAAACGCGGTCCGCCCGAAACCTGCCAAAAACCGCGGCGGACCGGGCTTTCTCGCCTGTTCGAGCATCGTGGGCGTTGACAATCGCGATGTTGCGCGGTAATCGCGCGCGCTCGTTTCTTTTCGGACTCGGACCTCCTATGTTTTCTCTCACCTCGCGTGAACGGATGTTAATCGTTTTCGCAGCAGTCGCGCTCCTGGTGGGCGCGGGGATAAAGCATTGGCGCGATTCAGAACAAGCCCGCGCCCTCGCGCAGGCATCCGCCCCGGCCAGCGCGACGGACATGAAGTAACCCGCCTCCTCCCCATGCATTCCTCTTTCAATCAGACGGTGGAAGTGATTCTCCAGCAAGACGACCGCTATGGGAGCGGCGCTTATGGATTCGTGCGCGACGCGCTCGATTTCACCGTAAAGCGAAAGGGGCATGGCCAGAGCGAGGAGCGTGAGCACGTCTGCGGCCCGGAACTTCTTGGCGGGCTCCGGGCTTATGCCCTGGAACAGTTCGGCCCGATGGTTCCGACCGTCTTCGAGCATTGGGGGATCCGCACGACGTATGACGTCGGCTGCATCGTTTTCAATCTCATCGGTGCCGGCGTTTTCGGGAAGACCGAGCGGGATTCGATTGAGGATTTTCGCGACGGGTTCGATTTTGCCGAGGCGTTCGTCCAGCCTTTCCGTCCTGGCCTTCCCCAGGGCCGGATCCGTGCGGCACAGTCTGAATCCGCCTGCACGGAATCGGTGGATACGGCTGTCTCGGCCGGCGCCCAGGTCTGATCTGCTTCTCGCGGACGAAGACGGCCGCAGCTCTTCGGGCGGCATGTCATCGGCTGCCAGTCGTTTTTCCGCCGGCTCCTCCGCCACGGGGAGCCCCGGCCGCTCTCTTCTTACTGTGAAAACATCCTATTTGTCCGCTTCCCAGCCCGTCCCGCCCTCGACTCTCGCCTTTCCCGCCCTGGCGGCGAGGCGCGAGACTCTGCCCAACGGGCTGAATATTCTCGTGCTCGAGGATCGGAGCGCGCCGGTGGCCAGCGTGCAAGCGTGGATCGGCACCGGCAGCATTCACGAGGATCGGCACCTCGGTGCGGGGATTTCGCATTTGCTCGAGCACATGGCCTTCAAGGGCACGACCACCCGCGGGGGAAATGCCATTGCGCAGGCGGTCCAGAATGAGGGCGGCTACATCAACGCCTACACGTCCTTCGATCGCACTGTTTACTGGATCGATGTTCCCGCGCAGGGAGTCGCCACCGCGCTCGAAATCCTCACGGATGCGGCGATGAATTCGACCCTGCCGGCGGATGAATTCGTCAAGGAACAGGAAGTCATCCGGCGGGAGTTTGCCATGCTGGCGGATGATCCGGACCGGGTAAACAGCCACCAGCTCTTCGCCACGGCCTATCGCGAGCACCCCTACCGGCATCCGATCATCGGCCACCTCTCCCTTTTCAACCGTCTCACGCGTGACGAGACGATGGCCTACTACAAAGCGCGTTACGTCCCGAACAACCTGACGTTTGTGATCGTGGGCGATGTCGATGCGGACGACGTCATCAAGCGGCTCGGCGATCTGTTTGCCTCGCAGGAGGCGCGCGCGCTGCCCCCCGTTTTCCTGCCGGCCGAGCCGCTTCAGCTCGGTCGCCGCGAGGCGCAGCTCGAATTTGCGACGGAACTCAGCCGCACCATTGGCGCCTGGCATGTGCCGGCGTTGACCGATCCCGACATTCCCGCGCTCGAACTACTTGCCACGGCGCTGGGCGATGGGCGCAGTGCCCGCATGTACCGCCGGGTGCGGGAGACGGGTCTCGCCCATGGCGCCTCAGCCTGGAGTTATGTGCCCAGCCAGCCAGGGCTCTTCGGCCTCGATCTGACCACCGATCCCGCGCGGCGTGAAGAAGCGCTGCGCGTCGCGCTCGAGGTCGTCAACGAAGTCTGCGAGCGGGGCCTCGAGCCACACGAAATCGCCAAGGCGAAAAAGGTCATCCTGAGCAACCAGTTTCATCAACTCTCGACCATGCGCGGTCAGGCCGGTGACCTCGGCGCGAACTGGTTCCTCACCGGCAACCTGGACTTCACGCGGGATTTTCTGCGCGCCATCGACGCGGTGACAAATGAGGCTGTCGTCGCGGCCGCTCGCCGGCATTTGCATGAGGCGAATCTCTCCGTCGTCTCGGTGAATCCGCGTGGCTCGCGCAAAGCGCCGGTTGCGAGTGTCCGGACGGCCGATCGGCCCATCCAGAAATTCACGCTCGCGAACGGACTCCGGCTGCTGGTGAAGGAGGACCCGCGTCTGCCGCTGGTCTCAATGCACGCGTGCTTCAAAGCCGGACTCCTGGTCGAGACACCCGCCACCGCCGGGCTCGGAAAACTCGTCGCCCGCGTGCTGCCGAAGGGCACGGCCAGCCGCAGCGCGGAGCGGATTGCCGATGAGATTGAATCCGTCGGCGGCAGCGTTGGGTGCGACGCCGGCAACAACAGCATCGGAATTTCGATTGAAGTTCTGCAGCCCGATCTGCCGCTCGGTCTCGACTTGCTGGCCGACCTCGTGCGCCACGCCAGCTTCCCGCCGGAACAGATCGAACGCGAGCGGACGGTGCAGCTCGCGGCCATCAAGAATGAGGACGAGCGGCCCACCACCATCGCTTCGCGCCTCCTTCGCGAGAAACTTTTTCCCGGTCATCCCTACGCGTTGCGCGGTGCAGGCACGCCCGAATCGGTTGCGGCGCTCACGCGTGAACAAATGGTGGCGTATCGCGATGCCCATCTGGTGGGGCGAAACGGAGTCCTGAGTGTCTTTGGCAACGTGGATGCCGACGATGTCCGCGCGCGGGTGGAGAAACTCCTGGCCGCTCTGCCGGCTGGCGAGGCCGCATTGACGCATCCGCCGCAGCCGGTCGCGCTCGCGGCTGCGCTGAGCGCGGAAGAGGTGATGAAGGACAAGGAGCAAGGCGTGATCATGACAGGCTTCCAGACCTGCGATCTGCATCACCCCGACCGTCTCGCGCTCGACGTGATCGATGAAGCCAGCGGCGATCTCGGATCGCGCTTTTTCATTCGAATCCGGGAGGAACTCGGCCTCGCGTATTTTGTGGGCTCGATGCAACTCTCCGGCCTGGCGCCGGGCGCGTTGATTTTTTATCTCGGCACGGATCCCGCCAAGCTCGCGCAGGTGCGGGCGGTCTTCGATGCGGAGATTACGGCTCTCGGGCGTGAAGGCCTGGGCGCGGACGAATTCGCGCGCGCGAAGAAAAAGTTGCTCGGCAAGCAGGCGATATCGCTCCAGAACGTCTCGACCCTCGCGCATCATAGCGCGCTCGATGAGCTTTACGGCCGGGGTTACGACCATCATCGGCAGCTTCGGGCGGAACTCGACGCGCTCACCCGCGAGCAGGTCCTCGAAGTGGCGCGCAAGTATCTCCATGAGCGTCCCCATGTGACGGCGATCGTGCGACCGGGGTAAGCGCGCAGGTGCCACGCAACTCTTCCGAGATGCCGCGCGCCGCGCCTTGCCAGCTTGTCGCAGCCGCCGACACTCTCCTCCACCCGCAACCCCCTTTTCCGCCATGGCCGAAGTACAACGCAGCACCACCAATTCCGCCGAGACAGCGCAGCGGTTCATCGAATTCGTGATGATGCAGGCGGAAAACGCCGTGCTCACGCTCGGCTTGCAGCCGCACCCGGCGACCGGCCAGACCATGCGCAATCTCAAGGCCGCGCGCATGTTCATCGACCAGCTCGAGATGCTGCGCGAGAAAACCCGCGGCAATCTTAGCGCGGAGGAGTCGCGCATTCTGAACAAGATGCTCGGCGACCTCCAGTTCGAGTATGTCCGAATCAGCGGCGATATCACGGCCTACGACACCAGTGCGGTGCCAGCCGACGACCTCGATTCCCTCGCGTCGCCACCTGAACCGCAGGCGCCTGCGGCTTCACCTGCGCCCGCGGCGAAAGCGGCGCCCGCGCCCAAGTCCGCCCCGGCCGCCGCTTCCCAAGGCGACCCCACGGCGGAAGATCGCAAAGTGCGCTTTACGAAAAGCTACGGCTGACGAACCGGCTCAGGCCGCCGGCGGATCAATCCACCAGCGACTTCGAGAGGCGCACCATCTCGGGACCGGCCGGCGCCATTCCGTAGCCGGCCTTGGTGTAATGCTGGATGAGTTTGGAATTACCGGTCGCCGTGTAGGTTGCGGACTCACGCAGGAACTGGCCCCGCATCCAGTCCTCGCCGTGCGCCAATAGTGCGCTCGCGACTCCGGTTCGGCGAAACCGGGGATCGACAAAGGTGGTGGAGAATAACCCGAAGGCCCGCCCGGATTCGTCCTGCTCGATGCGGACGATCGTGTGTCCGCTGATGTCGCCATCGACGGTCACGGACACAAAAACGGCGGCTGTGCTCGCCCCCGGATCAAGGTGGAAGCGGACGCGCGCATTCAACCAATCCAGCGGGTAGAGCGCTATCCCGCGTTCTTCGCCGAGGACTTCGATCAGAGTTTCCCGCATCCGCGCGGCGACCAGCGCGATCTCCGCGTCCGACTGCGGATCTATCGGGCGGATCATGGTGGTGGGCACGCGAGTGGCCATGACTGGGAATTGAGCCTGAGCGTCGGCGAGGAAGACGAGGTCGAGCAACTCTGGTGCAAAACCCGCATTGCGGGACACGAAAAAGCCGCGCGGGCGGCGCGGCTTTTCGGAAAATCTGGAGAAGGCGGCTTAACGCTTCGAGAACTGGAAGCGCTTGCGGGCGCCGGGCTGGCCGCTCTTTTTGCGTTCCTTTTCGCGCGAATCGCGCGTGAGGAGACCCTCGGCCTTGAGAGCGGGACGGAGTTCGGCATTGGCGAGGAGAAGCGCGCGGGCGATGCCCAGGCGAATCGCGCCGGCTTGTCCGCCAACTCCGCCGCCGGCAGTCTTTACGCTGACGTCGTAGGTCTTCACGCAGTTGGCCACTTCCAGCGGCTTCAGTACCGTGTTCTGGAGCGGCATCGTCGGGAGATAATCCTCGAACGCGCGCTTGTTGATCACGATCTTTCCTTCGCCGGGCGTCGTAAGGGTGACGCGGGCAACGGCGGTCTTGCGACGGCCTGTGGCGGCGAACTGCGTGTCGGTGCTCATGGAAAAATCAGGGGGTCGGGTGCGGGAAAACTAAACGGTGACGGCCTCAGGCTGCTGCGCCTCGTGCGGATGGCTCGAACCGGCGTAAACCTTGAGCTTCGGGTGGAGCGAGCGGCCGAGGCGATTGTGCGGGATCATTCCCTTTACGGCGTTCTCCACGAGCAATTCCGGGTGGCGGGCGCGGCGCGCCTTCACGGTCTCACTCTTGTGACCGCCTACATAGCCGGAGAACGAGGTGTAAATCTTCTGCGTTTCCTTCTTCCCGGTCAGCACGACCTTTTCGCAATTCACGACGACGACAAAATCACCGGTGTCGGCGTGGGGCGTCCAGATGGCCTTTTCCTTGCCCCGGAGCAGATTGGCGGCCTTCACGGCGACGCGACCGAGCGTCTTGCCTTCCGCATCAATCAGGTACCATTTGCGGGCCACTTCGTGCGCCTTGGCGGAAAACGTCTTGTTCGAGGTATGCTTGGACATGGCCGAAAGTGGGGTCGGGAAAAAGGGAGTGCGAAGCTAGGGAGGAAGCGCCCAGTGTCAAACTTTTCGTTGTGGTTCGTTCTGTCGACGCACGGCGCCCGTGGAATAGCCGATCGCCGATCGCCAATTGCCGAAGGGAACAGGCCCATCGCCCATCGCCCATCGGCGACCCACTCTTGTCGCGCAGAGAACTGCGTCTGGGAGACGTCATCGACTGGGGTGCAGACACTTATTCCGGGTTGTGCCGGCGGGGGAAGCCTGCCATTGCGGCGCTTGCCTGCTATCCCACCGTTGTCATGACGCCCGACGATTCCCGCGCGACGACTCCTGCCGGGTCCCATGCCGGCAACGCGCATCCGCCGGATTCCTTGGGGCGATTTGGGGATTACGAAGTCTGCCGGCGCGAAGACGGCTCGGTGCACGAGCTCGGTCGTGGCGCCATGGGCGTGACGTATCGTGCGCACGACACGGTGCTGGATCGCGCCGTGGCGCTGAAGGTCATCGCGCGGGGCGTTGCCATCGAGCCAGGCACGCGCGAGCGATTTTTGCGGGAGGCCCGTGCCGCGGCGCAACTGCGTCACGCCAACGTCGCCGCGATCTATCACTACGGCGTTCGCCCCGAGGACGGCGAGTGTTTCTATGCGATGGAGTTGGTCGACGGCGAAACGCTCGAGACCAAAATGCGTGAGCACGGCCCTCTGCTGCTCCCGCTCGCGCTTTCGATTGCCGTCCAGGTCGCACGCGCCCTCGTGGCGGCGGAAGCGAGCGGGCTGGTGCACCGCGATCTCAAGCCCGCAAACCTCATGCTCGTCAAAGCCCCGGGGCACGCCGGGGACGAAGATGAACTCGCCGTGAAAGTGATCGATTTCGGGCTCGCCAAGGCGACGAGCGGCCGGCCGATCGATCTCTCGGAAACGCAGGAGGGCCTGTTTTCCGGCACCCCTGCTTTCGCAAGCCCCGAGCAGGTGGGAGGCGGACGGCTGGATGTGCGGTCCGATATCTACGCCCTCGGGGTGACGCTTTGGTTCATGCTGAGCGCGAAGCTGCCGTTCGCCGGGCTTAATCTAGCCGAAATCTGCCGCCGCCAGTTGCATGACCCCCTGCCTGTCGAGCAGCTTGCCGAATCCGGGATTTCGGAATCTGTGCTCGAGCTGTTGGGAGCAATGCTCGCACCCAGTCCGGAAGATCGCCCTCAAACTGCGCGGGAGCTCCTCGTCGCCCTGGAAAGCTGCCGGGCAGATTTGGGCCGCAAGCCCAGACGCTGGCGGCGCTGGCGGCCGCGCCAGAAACGTCGCAGGGACCGTTTCATTGCCGTTGGGCTGATCCTGGCGGCCATCGGGGGATTGGCCGGGTGGCTTTCCACGCATCCGCGCGTTGCTGGGCCCAACTTGAATCCCGCGGAAAAATCCGTCGCGGTCCTGCCCTTCCAGAATCTGAGCGACGAGAAGGAAAACACGTTCTTTGCCGAGGGCGTGCAAGACGACGTGCAGACCCGCCTGGCGAAGATCGGCGACTTGAAAGTGATCGGCCGCGCCTCCGTCCAGGCCTATCGCGCAGGTGCGCACAGCCAGCTCGATCTGCGCGAGATCGGACGCGCCCTTGGCGTTACGCATCTTGTGGAAGGAAGCGTGCGTCGCTGGGGGGATCGCGTGGTAATCAGCGTGGACGTCATCGATGTCGGGCAAAATCGGCAAATCTGGGCTGAGCGCTACGAGCGGGGACTCGCCGATGTCTTTAGCATTCAGGATGAGATCGCGGCGCAAATTGTCTCCCAGCTGAAGGCGAAGCTCTTGCCGGCGGAGAAGGCCGCCATCTCGGAACAGCCGACCACCGATCTCGCCGCTTACGATCTCTATCTGCGCGCGAAGGAACTCTTCGGCACTTTTTTTGTGGCCACCGAACCCCGCGAAACGCTGCTCCAAACGGTGCGATTCCTCAACGAAGCCGTGGAGCGGGATCCGAATTTTGTCCTCGCGTATTGCCGGCTGGCCGAGATGCACGACATGCTGCACTGGACCGGCGCGGACCGTACTCCCGCGCGGCTCGCTTTGGCGGAGGCAGCGATTGATTCCGCCACGCGCCTCCGGCCGGAACTGGGTGACGTGCACCTGGCCCGCGCCACGCATCTCTACCTGGGGCCGCGCGAATTCGCCGCCTCCCGCGCCGAGTTGCTGCTGGCGGCGGAAACCCTGCCGAACAGCGCACCGCTCTTTCAGCGACTCGGGCTGATCGACCGGCGGCAGGGCCGGTGGGACGAGGCCATCCGAAACCTCGAGAAAGCTGCGGTGCTCGATCCGCGCAATCTCCGGGTCGTGCGCGATCTGTTTCTCACCTATCGGTTTTGCCGCCGCTGGGACGATGCACGTCGCGTGCTCGAACGCGCCAGCACGGCCAAGCTCACGGCGGAATCGCTGGCCCTGGATCAGGCCGATCTCGCGTATCAATCCCGGGGCGATCGGGAAACGCTGGAGCAGACGTTGCAGTCGCTGCCGCCCAACTACGATCCCAGCTTTCATGTCTCCCTGAATCGTTGGCTGCTTGCCTGGCAAAAGCGGGACTACGTCGAGGCGACGCGCGTGCTCGAAGCCTTTCCCGCAAAGGAAATCAGCGATCCGAACTTGTTCGTCTATCCACGGGCGTGGTTCGAAGGCCGGCTCGCCCGCGTCCTGGGCGGCCAAACGCGCGCGGAGATTGCCTTGCTGGCGGCAAGGGAGGCGGCCGAAGAGATGATTCGGACCGAGCCCACCGCTCCCAAACCGATCGCGGTTCTCGCGCAGATCGATGCGACGCTGGGACGAAAAGAGGAGGCGCTGCGGGGGGCCGAGCGCGCCGTGGCCATGGTTCCCCTGGCAAAGGACGCCATCGACGGCCCGGAACTCCTGGATGCGCTGGCCCGGGTCTGCGCCCAGGTCGGTGAGACCGACCGGGCGCTGGAGGCGCTCGAATCGCTGCTGAAAATTCCGGGAGATCTGGCCTATGGCCCGCTCCTGCACGACCCGGTTTGGGACTCACTCCGAGCCGAACCGCGTTTTGCGAAGTTGCTCGACAGCCAGCGGCCGGTTCAGAAGTTGTAGAGAGAAACTAGGGCGCTTACTCCTTGGCCATCGCTTCGATCCGGACATAGGCGATTCCATGGGGCTTGAAACCCAGATCTTCCGCGGCACGGGGGCTGAGATCGATGACGCGGCCGCGGACGTAAGGTCCGCGGTCGATGATCTGAACCGTGGTATTGCGACCATTCCGTTTGTTCGTCACGCGCACCATGGTCCCGAGCGGCCAAGTCTTGTGCGCGGCGATCGACTCGGAGTTGATCCACT
This sequence comes from Chthoniobacterales bacterium, assembly GCA_038226705.1. Taxonomy (GTDB): domain Bacteria; phylum Verrucomicrobiota; class Verrucomicrobiia; order Chthoniobacterales; family SZAS-18; genus SZAS-18. The sequence continues at coordinate 106,301 of JBBRQH010000009.1, forward strand.
TGCGGCCGCTGGCGGTGCGCGATTGCCGACTGAACCGTCCGGGTCCGTGCCAGGAGGCGATGCCTTCCTCGGAGCGCCCGGCGACACGGCTCGCCCGTGCGGGAATGGGGACGACCGCTTTCGGATCGGTCGTGCAGGCTCCGAGAAGGAGCGCAACCGACGTGGCGAGCAGGGGGGCGAGGCGGCGCAGGCGCATAGAAAGGGCCTCGATAGCGTAAAATGGCAACCTCCGCGATCCCCACAATCGCGTTGC